>JAFGNN010000062.1 GCA_016926955.1 Spirochaetales bacterium
AGCACGACCAGTCCACGCGCCCCCGCGCCCCGCCGGACCTTCGAGAGCTCGCGCGCCAGCGAGGCCAGGTCCGGTTCGACGCCGGAGTCGCGGCCCGTGCGGTCCACCAGGATCCACGGATTCCCGGCGACGTGCAGCTTGTAGAAGCGGATGTCCATGCGACCGAGCCTACAACCGGAGCGCGGCTTGCCGCAAGCGCCGGAACCCGCGGCGCAGAAACGCCGCCGTCCTTGCCTCGCGGCCCGCGCCCGGCTATCATGCGCCCCGTGGACGAGCTGTTCGGGAACTGGGGACTGCCGGAGGGCGCGCCGCTCTGCGGGCTCGACGAAGCGGGCAGGGGCCCGCTCGCGGGACCTGTTACGGCCGCGGCCGTCATGCTGGGCGCGGGCTTTCCCGAGGGCGTCCTGGCCGACTCGAAGGCGCTTTCCGCCCGGCGGCGCGAGGAGGCGTTCGACCTCATAGTCTCCGGCGCGCTCGCCTGGTCGATCGCCTGGGCCTGGCCCTCGGAGATCGACGCGCTCAACATACTCGAAGCCTCGATGCTGGCCATGCGCCGGGCTTTCGCCGGCCTCGACCCGGCCGCGCTTCCCGCCGGCCTCCAGGCGGTGGTGGACGGAAACCGGCTGCCTGGCCTGCCCGTCCCGACCATCGCGCTCGTCAAGGCGGACGCGAAGGTTCCGGCCGTCATGGCGGCCTCGATCCTTGCCAAGGTCGCGCGCGACCGGGCCATGGAGCGTTGGGACTGCCTGTATCCGGGTTACGGCTACGCCCGCCACAAGGGCTACCCGACGGCCGCCCACCGCGAAGCCTGCCGCCGCCTCGGCCCCTCCCCCCTCCAGCGCCTATCCTTCACCTACAAATAAACCACGGAGGCACGGAGTAGGGGAGGGAAGAGGGAGAAGAAACAGGGTCGAGGATTAAAATCCAGGATCCCGTATTCCTCCCTCCCGACTCCGTGCCTCCGTGCCTCCGTGGTCTTCTTTTTCGGGCGCTATTCCTCGATGCGGGCCACCAGCTCGTCTACCTTCGCGGTGTAGCGCTCGGGCGCGCTCGACTTTGCGAACTCGAGATAGCTTCTCGCGTCCTCGAAGCGGTTCGAGGCGAAGGCGTTGATGCCGAGCGCATAGTTGGTCACGGCCGGATCGCAGCCGAGCTCGAGCGCCGACTTGTAGTAGAAGTCCGCCAGGGCGAAGTCGCTCTTCGCGTACGCGACGAGGCCCAGGTAGTAGTAGGGGATGTAGTTCGACTCGTTCTTCTCGAGCGCGAGCGAGAAGGTCTTCCCAGCCAGGTCGATGTCGCCCGCGCCGTAGGCCGCCACGCCGTCCGTGACCAGGTCGGCGAAGGTCTTCTGCCCGTCGAGCCAGGCCAGGAAGTCCGCCTCGGCCTCGGCGGCGTCGTACCAGGAGTCGAAGAGCCCCAGGGTCGCGGCCTGGTTCGCCTCGAATCCGGCCTTCGGGTCGAGCGAGGAGATCGCGTCCCAGAGGAAGCGGTTGTAGCTCCGGTCCTCGCTGTCGGACAGGAAGGCGACGAAGGCCCAGGACTGCGGGTAGAAGACATCCCGGTTCTCGCGCGACGCGTCGAGCCCGACCGCCAGCAGCTCGGCGGGCTTGAGGAGCGCGCCGCGGGCTTCAAGCGACTTGACGGTCTCGAGCCAGGCCGTGTTGTCCGGGAAATCGACTTCTCCGGTCGCGGCGTCGGGGCGCGCGGTCTCGAAGAAGACGGCGAAGCCTTCCTGGATCCAGAGCGGCGGGTTCGGCACGAAGGCCTTGAGGAACTGCACGAAGGCCTGGTGCGCCAGGCTCGCGGCGAAGTCCTCGGGGTCCGCCTTGTCGAACAGCACGAGCTCGGATCGCTCGACGGTGGAGTAGTGCAGGTAGACGAAGTCCTCGCGGGTCTGTCCGACCACTTTCTCGAGGTACGCGTCGAACGAGGCCTTGGTCGCGAATATCCTTACCTTCAGCGGCACCGCCAGCGCGTCGGCGTCGAAGCGCAGGTACTCGTTGTACACGCCGAACAGGGCGTCGAGTTTCGCCGCCAGTTCGGTCGCGCTGGCCTGTCCGAGCTCGGATGTCACCGAGTAGCGTTCGCCGCGGGCCTGGGCGAGACCGGCAGCCGGAACCGCCGCCTCGGTCTCTTCGCTCGCGGGTGTGGCTATCTCCGTCGTGACCGTTTCGGCCGCGCTCGTTTCGTCCGTCGTCTCGACCGTGTCGGCGGCGGTCGTCTCGGGAGCCGGCGCCGCGGGCGCGACCTGTCCGGCCGGGGCGGCGTCCTGCCCGAAGGCGGCCCCGACGAGGACCGCGAGGATCGCGAGCAATGCTATCTTCTTCATGGCTCCCCCCTGGGGTACGTTGTATCCCTACGATTATCGGCAGCTTACCGAAATCCGGGGCGCGCCGAGGCCCTAAAAACGCGCCGCGCGCCTCTTTCCGTACGCGAAT
This sequence comes from Spirochaetales bacterium, assembly GCA_016926955.1. Classification (GTDB taxonomy): domain Bacteria; phylum Spirochaetota; class Spirochaetia; order Treponematales; family UBA12059; genus JAFGNN01. Next base: position 2,439 of record JAFGNN010000062.1, read on the forward strand.
TCTACTGCGGAGCGAAGCGGTCCACAACGATGTTCACTTCCTCGATCAGGATGCCCGTGAAGCGCTCTATCGCGTCGATGATGTACTGCTGCAGGTTGTGGATGTTTCCCGAAAGCTGGGTGCCGTAGGGAATCTCCACGCCTATGGTCAGGCGGTAGCCCTGGCTGTCCGAGCGCACCGATATCTTCTGGATGCGTATGGCGGGGTTGAACTCGTCCACGCAGTGGATGACCATCTGGGCCAGGGCCGACTCCGTGATGGCCACGCGGCCGCGCTTCGAGAACTCCGGCCGGACCACCGCCTTCTCGTAGACTTTCGGCGCCTGCACCGCGCTCATGCCCAGGTTCCGCTGCAGGAACACCCGGACGGAGTCGTAGAAAATGTGCGGGTACGAGCGCCTGATCTCGATGGCCGGCACTGGAATGACGTGCTTGCCCTCGACCTTGCGCGAGCGTATGGCCTTCTCGATCTCCGCCTGGCTCGCGATGTCCTCGATCTTGATGATCTTGTGCGGATGGGGGATCTGCAGGCGCTCGGTGATCTTCCGGACCATCTTCTCGGACGTTCCGAGCACCAGCACCTTCTTGAAGCTCGACTTCGAGAGCAGACGCGCCACCTCGTCGCGGTGCTTCTTGTCGTGGAACAGGGCCGTCTTCACGGCGGCCATGTAGTGCTGTTCCTTTTTGGCGCTGCGCCCCGCCACGATCGCGTCGCCGCGGATCAGCAGGCCGTCGTCGATGATGAAGTCGATGCCGTACTTCTGCGCCACCAGCTTGGCGCGGAAGCTCTTGCCCGTGCCGCTCTCGCCGACCAGCGCGAAGATGCGGACTCCCTTGAGTTTCCAGTACAGGTCCCCGATGAAACGGAACACGGCGCCTCCGAGCCTTTGAATCTAAACCGGAACCGCCTCCCTCCGCAAGGAAAGCCCCCCTGTTGAAGAAGACCACGGAGGGAAGAGGGAGGGAAGAATGGAGGGGTAAAATGGCGATGGAGGGAAACAAGGCTCCGGCGGGGGCCCTCAGGCATCGCGCACGGTTTGCTTGTCGCGGGAGCCGGAATGGGCAGCCCGCCGCCTCGGGGCGGTTTGATGAGCTGGATACTTCGGCGCCTGTTCCGCCGGGCTGCGCCCGGCGGTCCTCCCCACATTCCCGCTCCCCGTTCTTCAATCCTTCTTCTCCCTCTTCCCTCCCGAACTCCGTGCCTCCGTGGTTTTTTGGACTGTTTGGCGGAGCCGATTGTGGTAAACCCCCGCCGCCATGCGCCGATCATCAACGAAGAAGGAGCGGAGTCCGCCCATGATCGAGAACACCTTGAACGACGTGCTCGCAGCCATGGACGCCGAGGCGGAACGCCTCGACGCCTTCGTCGAAGAGCAGAAGCGCCTGGGAGCCGCCGTGCGCGACCGGGACTGGCCCGGGACCGAGCGCGCCCTCCGCGAGCTCGAGGCCGCGTCGCGCCTCGTCCACGAGGCCGAGTCCGCCCGCCGCGCCGCCTGGTCCGCGCTCGCCCGCGAACTCGGCGACGATCCGTCCGAGCCCGCCGCCGTGCTGGCCCTCAAGGCGCCGGAACCCTGGCGCAGCGCCCTGCTCGACGGCCGGCGCCGCCTCCGGGTCTCCGCCATGCGCTCGCGCGTCGAGAACGTGGGACTCTCTGCCTGGACCGACGCCGCCCGCGGCATGCTCGGCGCCGCCCTCGAGGAACTCATGCCCGAGCGCCGCGGCCGGATCTACGGCCGCCACGGCCGGACCGTCGCCTCGGGAGACCGTCCCGTCGTCGTCGACGCGGCCTTCTAGGAGCAGTCAATGCAGTCAACCTTCACCGGCATCGAGATAGGCAAGCGGGGCATGGTCGCCCACAACGTCGGCCTCACCACGGTGGGCCACAACCTGACCAACGCCTCGACCGAGGGCTATTCGCGCCAGCGGGTCGAGCTCGGCTCGTTCGAGCCGATCTACGCCCCACACCTGAACCGCGAGGAGACCCCCGGCCAGATCGGCCAGGGTGTCATGGTCAACCGCGTCGAGCGCGTTCGCGACATGCTGCTCGAGGGCCGCATCGTCGCCCAGACCGGCGACCTGGGCTATTGGGACACCCGCGACAAGTACCTGGCCATGCTCGAGCAGGTCTACGACGAGCCCACCGAGGTCTCGGTGCGCTCGCGGCTCGACCGCTTCTGGGACGCCTGGCAGGAGCTGTCGCTGCATCCCGACGGCATGGCCCAGCGCATCGCCGTGGTCGAGCGCGGCTCCGGCCTCATGGACGCGATCCACGAGCGCCACCGCCGGCTCTCCGACATCCGCTCCATGGCCGACCGCGACATCCAGGGCACGGTGCTTCAGGTAAACGACCTCGCCATGCAGGTCGCGAAGCTCAACGAGGAGATCGTCAAGGTGCGCGCCCTCGGGGACAACCCGAACGACCTGCTCGACCGCCGCGACCTCCTCGTGGAGAAGCTCGCCGCCCTGGTGCCGGTCGTCACCGACGACCGCGACCCCGACGAGTACATGGTCCACGTAGGCGGCCGCGTCCTCGTGCAGGGCTCCATCGCACGCGCCTTCTTCGTTGCCTCCGACGCCACGAACGACGGCTTCGGCGAGGTGGTCTGGGCCGACACGCTCGACCGGGCCGAGCTCGACGGTGGCAGCCTCGGCGCCCTCCTCGACGCGCGCGACGGGGACGCCCGCGAGGAGCTCCGCGCCCTCGACGAGATGACGCTGACCTTCGCGGACCTCGTCAACGAGACCCACCGCGCGGGCTACGGTCTCGACGGCTCCACGGGCGTCGACTTCTTCGAGGAGCGCCCCTCGGTGCTCAACATCGCGGGCAACTACGACCGCGACGGCGACGGCGCCTTCGACTCCTCATATATCTACCGCATGACCGGCGCCAACCGCCTCGAGGCGCAGGCGCAGATCGGGCTAGCCGGCACCATCACGCTCTCCGGGCCCCGCGGCGAGCAGACCCTCGACTACTACCCGACCGACACCGTCGCCGACCTCGTGTCGCGGATCAACATGGCCGGCGCCGAAGTGACGGCCCGCCTCGACCGCGACGGCCGCCTCCAGCTCCGCGCCTCCGGATCCGTCGACCGCGCCAACCCCGACTTCGTCATCCGCCACGTGGAGGACTCAGGCGAGTTCCTCGCCGGGTATTCTGGCCTCCTCGCGGGCTCCGGTCCCGGGGCGGCCTACGACTGGGCCGCGCCCGACGCCGTCCTGGCGCTCCGGGGCGGCGGCACGGACTTCGCCGTGGCGCCCCTCTCGCGGCCCTCCGGCTGGCTCGAGGTTTCGGACGCCGTCCTCTTCGATCCGGGCCGCGTGGCCGCGGGCTTCGGCGACGGCACGGGACCGGCCGAGGCCGGCGACGGTTCCGCGGCCCTGGCCATCGCCAGCCTCCGCGACAACGCCGTCATGGTGGGGCGCTCGCCCTCCTTCGACGACTGGTTCGCCGACACGGCCGCCCGCGTGGGCCTCAAGGGCGAGCGGGCCGAGATCTCGCGCGAGACCGCGAGCCGCATCGTCAAGAACCTGCAGGACCTGCGCGCCTCGATCTCGGGCGTCAACATCGACGAGGAGCTGTCCGCCATGATCAAGTACCAGCACGGGTACGCGGCGGCGGCCAAGTTCATTTCCCAGGTCGACGAGATGCTCGACACCATCATCAACCGGATGGGAGTGTAACAAGCCATGACCAGGGTATCCACCGATGCGATGAACGACGACATGCGCTACTGGCTGGGGCGCCGGGAAAGCGAGCTGCTCCGCGCCGAGAAGCGCATCTCGAGCCAGAACCGCCTCGACGAGCTCCGGACCGATCCGCTCGCCGCCGCGCGCGCGGTAAAGTACGACTCCTTCGTCGCGAGGCTCGAGCGCTTCGAGGAGAACGCCCGCTGGACGGCGGACTCCATGCGCGTCGCCGAGGGCCACGTGCGCTCGACGGTCGACGTCATGCAGCGCATCCGCGAACTCGCGGTCCAGGGCGCGCACGGCACCTTCGCCCCCGAGGACATGTCGTACATGGCCGCCGAGGTGGACGAGCTCCTCGCGGAACTCGTATCGCTCGGCAACGCGCGCGGCCCCGACGGCGAATTCGTCTTCGCCGGCAAGAAGGTGAACACCGAGCCCTTCCGCGCCGTCACCGGGTACGCGGTCGGCTCCGCTTCTCCCGCCACCGTCTCCGTCGAGTACCTGGGCGACTCAGGCGAGCGCCTCGCCGAGATCTCGCAGGGCGCCTACGCGGTCACGAACCAGGCCGGGTCCGAAGTCTTCTGGGCTGAGCGGACCCAGGTTTTCGCGACCTTCGACGCCTCGGCGTTCCGGGTGCTCGAGCCCTCGGTCGTCCGCGTCGACGGCATCGACATCGAGCTCGCCCCCGGCGACACGGTGCACGCCCTCGTGGCCAAGATCAACGGCTCCGGCGCCGCGGTCAAGGCTTCGCTCGATCCGGAGCGCGGCTCGCTGGCCCTCGAGACCACCGACGCCCGTGCGCTCCGCGTCCAGGACCTCTCCGGACAGGCGGTTTTCGCCGAGCTCGGCGTCGTCAAGGAAGGCGGCACGCCTCCGTACAACTGGGCCCCGAGCGCGCGCGTCTCGGGCGGCTCCCTCTTCGACGCGGTCATCTCCCTGCGCGACTCGCTCCGCAAGGGCGACCTCATCGAGACCGGCGGCCGCGTCCTCGCCTCGGTCGACGCGGCCATGGACAACTTGAACGAGCGCCTGGCCGAGCTCGGCGCCCGCGCGGAGCGTCTCGAACAGACCTCGCTCCGCCTCAACAAGGAGATCCCGGACGTCACCAGGCTCCTCGCCGCCGAGCGCGACGTGGACATGGCCTCCGCCATCTCCGACCTCAAGATGATGGAATTCGCCCGCGAAGCCGCCCTCGGCGTCTCGGGCCGCGTGCTTCCGCAGACCCTGCTCGATTTCCTGCGTTGACGACGCCGCCCGCGCCGCATCCCTCGAAAGGGCGGGGCGGCGGGGCGCATTTTATGGAGGCATTAATGCGCGTGCAGACGAAAGCCTACGGTCCCCTCGACGTCGACGAGCGGCAACGGCTGGACTTTCCCAAGGGACTCCTCGGCTTCGAGCGCTATTCAGGCTTCGTCCTGATCGACGCGCCGCAGAAGCCCTTCCTCATCCTCCAGTCGCTCGAGGCGCCGGACCTGGCCTTCGTGCTGATCGATCCCTTCCTTTTCCGCCCCGACTACACCATCGACGTGGGTGACCGCGAACTCGCCTCGATCGGCCTCGCGCGCCCCGAGGATGCCCTCGTCTTCGCCATCGTGACCGTACCCCCGGAGGGCGGCGCGGTTACCGCGAACCTGATGGGACCGGTCATCGTCAACCGCGCCAACCGCAAGGGCATGCAGGCCGTGCTCACCGACCCGCGCTGGCAGGTCAAGCACGACATCGTCGCCGAGCTCGCGGCGAAAAAGGGCTAGGTGCCATGCTGGTTCTCTCGCGCAAGCTCAACGAGCGCATCATCGTAGGCGACGACATCGTCATCAGCGTGGTCGAGGTCCGCGGCGACCAGGTAAAGCTCGGCATCGAGGCGCCCCGCCACGTCAAGGTCTACCGGCAGGAAGTCTTCGACGCCATCCAGGACGAGAACCGCCGCGCCGCCGAAGCACCCGCGACCCTGCCCGACCTCGGTTTGCCGAACACCAAAGAGTAACCACGGAGACACGGAGTCACGGATGAGGAAGCGCGCGACGAGCGCGCGCTACAATCCATTCCTTGCCGAAAGCGGCGCGAAGCGACGCAGGCGCGGAGAAATTGGAGGAGTGGGAACAGGGGAAATTCCTGTTCCCTTCCATAAGCGCCATTCTTCCGCCTTCCCTCAGCGTCTCCGCGCCTCTGCGGTTTTTTCACGGTAGCGGCTCATGGACCAGGGGGCGAATGGCGCGGGCTTCGTCTCCAGCTCGCTTCGACTGTCCTGAATTGCCCGCCCTTCCGTTAGCGAAGCCTCCAGTCCCCGCAAGCGGTTCGTTTCAGCAGTCCACTCGGTCATTTCCTTTTTTTTCTCCCATCTCCGTGCCTCAGTGTCTCCGTGGTTTCTTGATCGTTTGAGTCGATTGCCCAAGGCCGCGGCGGCCGCTAGAATCGACGCATGGCACTCATCACGCATCCCGGCACCGGTTTCGCCGTGGGCGATCCCGAGAAGCTTCTCCTCGATCCCGACGCGCTTCCTTCATCGTCCGAAATGGCGGCCGCCGCTAAGCCGCTGATCCTTTCCGCCTCGGGCTGGCGCAAGGTCTTCGCGGCCTCCGGCGACGAGGATGCTCTGGCGGAGGATGTTTCCCCGGCCGACCTCGTCGTGGCGGGCGCCATGGCGGAGGTGTTCGCGGACTTCATGATCGCGCGCTTCTCGGCTCCCCGGGTGGCGCTCGGCATCGACTCCCGGCCCACGGGACCCCGGATCGCCGACGCCATGCTCCGCGTCTTCCTCGCGCGCGGCGTCGAGGTTCGTTACGCCTTCATGGTCGCGGCGCCCGAGCTCATGGCCTGGACCCGCGAAGCGGCCCTCCTGCCCGCCGGCGACGAGGGCCGGCTCGACGGCTTCTGCTACGTCTCCGCCAGCCACAACCCTCCCGGGCACAACGGCGTCAAATTCGGCCTCGGCTCGGGCGGCGTCCTTGACGGCGCGGAAGCCGGGCCGCTCGCCGACGCCCTCCGGACGGCCCTGGCCGATCCGGCGACCCCCGCCCGCGTCGCCGCCCTCATGGCCATGCCTGAACCGGCCGACATCGGCCGGGAGCTGAGCGCCTGCGCCGCCCGGAAGCGCCGCGCTCGCTCGGCCTACCTCCTGTTCGCGCGCCGCGTCGCCTCGGACCGGGAGGAGCTCGAGGACCAGGAGCGCGTCCTCGACGCGCTCGCCGCGGGGGCCTCTTCGCGCGCTTACGGCGTCGTGGCGGAAATGAACGGCTCGGCCCGCTCGCTGTCCATCGACATCGACTTCCTCGAGGCGCTCGGCCTCAAGGTCAAGGCGGTGAACGCGGCGCCGCGCGAGTTCGCCCACCGTATCGTTCCCGAGGGCGCGAGCCTCGACGACTGCCGCGTCGAGCTGGAGATTGCGGCGCGCTCCGATCCCGGCTTCGTGCTGGGCTATGTCCCCGATTGCGACGGCGACCGCGGCAACCTGGTGCGCCTGGAGCGGTCCGGCGCGGCCGTCGCGCTCGAGGCCCAGGAGGTTTTCGCGCTCAGCGTGCTCTCGGAGCTGGCGGGCCTCGCGCGCGAAGGCGCCTTCCGCGATGGCGGCTCGGGCCGCCGCGTTATTGTCGTGGCGAACGACGCCACCAGCATGCGCGTCGAGGCCATCGCCCGGGCCTTCGGCGCGGAGGTGGCGCGGGCGGAGACCGGCGAGGCCAACGTGGTGGGGCTCGCGCGGAAGCTCCGCGAAGAGGGCAACATCGTGCGCATCCTCGGCGAGGGCTCCAACGGCGGCAACATCACCCATCCGGCTGCGGTCCGCGACCCGCTTTCCACGCTGGTCTCCGTGCTCAAGCTGCTCTGCGTCCGCGGCGACGCCGAGGGGCCCGGGCTCTTCCGGCTCTGGCTGGAGGCCACAGGCCGCGGCGAGGCCTACAGGCCGGACTTCGACCTCGACGATATCGTCGCGTCGCTGCCCGCCTTCGTGACTACGAGCGTCTTCGAGCCCCGGGCGGCGCTCACGGTACGCGAGGCGGACCACGCCTCGCTCAAGCGTCGCTACCGCGAAGCCTTCCTCGAGCGACTGCCCCGAGTCCGCGAGGCCTGCTCCGCCTGTTTCGAGATCGACGCGTTCCGCGCCCTGGCCACGAACGGCATCGTCGAGCGTGAACTCGGCGAGGACTGGGGCGAATCGGGCAGGGGCGGGCTGCGTGTCCAGCTCCTCGACGGGGCCGGCTCTCCGCGCGCCTTCCTGTGGATGCGCGGCTCCGGCACCGAGCCGGTCTTCCGCGTCATGGCCGATGCCGAAGGCTCCGACCCGGCCCTCGAGGAACGCCTCCTTGCCCTCCACGTCGAAGCCCTCCGAGCCGCCGACACCCCCTCCTGAGAACTCGACCACGGAGGCACGGAGATAGGGAGTGAAGAAGGAGAGGGAAGTGGAGGAAAAGGCGAATGCCGGAGTATGAATTCAGAGTTCGATCCTTAATAGCTCTTCCTCCCTCCCTGCGTCGCTTCGCGCCGCTTTCGGCAAGGAATGGATTGTAGCGCGCGCTCGTCGCGCGCTTCCTCATCCGTGCCTCCGTGTCTCCGTGGTCCTCTTTGGGTAGGCTGCTCCATGGCTTGCGCGGGATTGGAGAAAATGGTAAGATTGCGGCGACAGCAATAGGGAAGGAGATCCGCATGGGTATCAGGGGAGAGCTTTACTCCACCAAGGTGGTCTGCGAGGGCCGTTCGTACTTCTTCAACGTGAAGGAGAACCGGATGGGGGACCTCTTCCTCAACATCGTCGAGTCCAAGCCCGTCGACGGCGCAGGATTCGACCGCCACAGCGTGGTGGTCTTCAAGGACGACATGCGGACCTTCGTCGAGGCCTTCCAGAAGGCCCTCAAGTACATCGAAACCGGTTCCGGCGGCTCCGATTCCAAGCCCGGCGCCAAGGGCCCGCGCTCCGCGCGCGCCTCCCGCGACAAGTCGGACGACGGGCGCGACGACTGGCGCTCCGAGCGCGACTATCGCGACGGCCGCGACGAGTGGCAGAAGACGCGCGACCCCGAGGCCGATCGACGCTACGCCCGCTCCCGCGGCCCCGGTCGCGTCGAGAGCCGCAAGCCTTTCGCCCCGCGGCCCCCGCGCCCCGAGTCCATGGCCGAGCGCTCGGAGGGCTTCACCCCGAAGCCCCGCCGCGCCCCCGCGGCCGCCGCCCCCGACGGCGAGCGCAAGCGCAGGGTGCTCCGCGCCACCAAGACCCCCGCCGCCGCCCCCAAAAAGCGCCCCGTCGTCCGCAAGAAGCCCGCCGGCAAGAAAGAAGAGTAACCACAGAGGCACTGAGACGCAGAGGGAGGAGGGAGAAGAAAGGGAAGGGTCAGGAACATGGTCTGTCTTGGCTCTTCGCCTCGAATTCCCGATTCCTCCCTCTTATCTCCCTTCCTCCGTGCCTGCGTCGCTTCGCGCCGCTTTCGGAGTGGAAGGGATCGTCGTGCGCGCTCGTCGCGCGCGACCTCATCCGCGTCTCGCGGTTCAGTTCCTTTTCGAGCGCTCCCATCGGCGGTTGCGGAGCCAGATGGCGGCGTCCGTCGCGACCATCAGCATGTTGAAGGCATACATCCACAGCACGAAGTCCTTCGCGTACAGGAGCTTGTGGACGATGCCCGCCGCGTAACCCGCGATCACGATCAGCAGGAACACGAGGCTCTTGCCGCCCGTGGATCGGCTTTTCAGGCTGCGGACGATGGAGAACGGCCAGGCGGCCCCGAAGCAGAGCAGCATGATGATCTCGAAGACGCTCATGGAATCTTCAACCTTTCAGTGCGGGCCGGGCTCCGGATATGGCGGGGGGACGGTCCTGCCGGACCGCCCCCCTGAAGTCGCGCCGGGAATCCGCGGGCGCGCGCTCAGTGCTTGAGGATGGAGAGAATGCGCTCGAGGACCTTCTTGCGGTCGAGCGGCTTCACGATGTAGCTCTTGGCGCCCAGCAGGAGGCTCTTCTTGACCACGTCTTCCTTTCCGAGGGCGCTGACCATGACGATGCAGGCGGATTTGTCGAACTCGAGGATCTTCTCGAGCGAGGTGACGCCGTCCATCTTGGGCATGGTTATGTCCATGGTCACGAGATCGACGTTCGGGTAGAGTTCCTTGTACTTGTCGATGCCCGCGAGGCCGTCGGCGGCCGTTCCGGCGATCTCGAAGCCTTCCGAGCTCAGGATCTGGCCGAGCTGCTTGGCGATGAACATCGAGTCGTCCACGATGAGCACCCGGTAGGGGGAGCCGTCGCTCTTCGTGCCGTCCGGGCGCTTGTCGTTGATATTCGGCATGTCACTCTTGGCGATCATACGGTGCGCGGCTCCTTGTCCGGTGTCCCCGTTCCGTCCGGGCGGATCGGGTTCCGCCTGAGCGGGAGGATCGCCTTCGGTTATAATCCATGGCCGCGGCCTTTGCAAGCTCGTTCAGCGAACGCGCGTTCCGGGAATCCGCCGGGGGGGCCGTCCGGGGCGCAAGCCGCGCGCCTCGAGGGGCCCGGGACCGCTTGACGAGCCCGCTCCGCGCGTGCATACTGGCCGCCACACGCAGTCGGCGTAGGCGTCGTCTGGTCCCCCGGGACCCGGCCTGCCGCGCCGGAAGAGGAGACGCTACCGTGCCCTGCGGCAGAAAGCGCAAGCTGAAGAAGATAGCGACGCACAAGCGCAAGAAGAAGAAGAGAAAGAACAGGCACAAGACCCGCTAAGCGCGTCGCGCGGGCGTGAGCCACAAGGAACGGTCGTCCCTCGGGGGGCGGCCGTTTTTTCTTGCTGTCGGCAGGATTTGGGGTTATACAAAATACGATGACGCGGGATGTCGACGTCCAGAAACTGCTCGCTGTCTACGCGCAGCGGGCGAAGAGCGCCTCGATTCCTTACCGGGCCTTCGCCCAGGCCGTCCAGAGACAGGCCCAGGCGAGCGACCAGACCGTACCCGTGTACCGCGACCTCTCGGTGAATCCCGACGTGGTTCTCGTCCCCCGCCTCTACCAGCTTTCCCGCGACGGCAAGCTCTCCCTCGAGAACTCCGGGAACCAGATCGATCGCGTCATCCTTCCCGACTACTACGTCGACGCCCTGCGCGCCGAGTACAAGCGCATGGACGAGAGTCCCGACGTGCCTTTCCCCGACGAGGAGGCGCTCAAGCTCGGAATTCCGGCCGAGTGGATCCAGTCGGTCTCGATCGACACCGACCTGCCGTCCCTCATCGAGGTCGAAGGGAACAGGCGGACGCCCTTCTACCGGCTGGTATTTCCGGACGGGGTCAAGCCGTTCATAATCATGTCGGAGATGGTCGGCGAGAAGCTGCTCGAGCTGGCGGTGCTCAAGATCCGCCAGTACCTGCGCCGCGGGTCCAACAAGGAGTTCGTGCAGCACAAGCTGGCCTACGCCTTTCCCGCCAAGGAGTCCCAGCTCAAGGACTACCTGCAGGCCATCCTGATCAAGCCGTACGACATCGCGCGCGAGCTCCGCTCGGGCGGTTCCGACTTCTCCTTCCCCTGCTGGGCCTACCTGACGAGCTACGTCAAGCAGGACGTCATGAAGAAGAACGACAAGACCGCCGAGGAATGGTCGAGCGTCCAGGCGGCCTGGCTCGTCGACGTCTACAACAACCATTACAAGGGCAAGGCCCAGCGCGAGGCCGACCGCGAGAGCGCCTTCAAGGCGCTCGAGCAGTCCATACGGAAGACTCCCTACCATTGGGCCCTCGACGACGTGCTGGCCTTCCGGGATTCGAAGGGCCAACCCCTCCTCGGCAAGTACTCCAAGGAGGAGTTCGAGGAGTGGTATCGGGTCCAGACCACCGAGGCCGAGCCGGGAAGGCTCCCGCGCCTCCTCGTCGTCGTCACCGCGCAGGGGCAGCGCTGGTTCGTGCCCAAGGATCGCGCCCTCATGCTGGCCTTGAAGCTCGTGGGCGACGCGCGCAGCTCGATCCGTGCCCGGCTGCTCGAGGATTGGAGGGCCGCGCTCGAGGAGTTCGCCACCCTGCCGGCCATGGAGAGCGACGATCGCTTCCGCGACGAGCTCGCCGCTCGCCTCACGAAGACCTCGCCCATCCTGGCGGCCCTGGTGTCCGAGCGCATCCTGCCCCTGGTGCACGACGAGCTCTCGGGCTCCGGCGATTCGCCCGCCGAGCTCGAACGGCTGTTCTACCGCGGCGACCTCGTTTCGCTCGAAGGTCTGCTCGATCTTCACCGGAAACAGGTGCTGGTCGACGCGCGCAACCTTCTGCCCATCTGGTACTCGATACCGATAGTCTCCGCCATCGTGGCGCTCTTCGTCCGGCGCAAGGCCCGAATGCGCAAGGAGCGACGCGCCGTCAGGCAGACGGAGGAAAAGGCGGCGACCAAGCTGGCGGGGAAACCCTCGACCGACCGCCGCGTCGAGTTCGCCATGCAGGCCGAGCGCGTGGCCGCCCAGATACTCCCGAAGGGAACCGAGCTCGAGGAATATCTCGGCGTGCTGATCGGCCGCTGGAACACCATGATCAACCTCGAGGCCAAGAACAACCTGACCGAGGACGTGAACGTCCTGGTGCGCGACTACCTGCGCGGCCTGATGCGCACGCTCAAGCCCGCCGAGCTGACCCGCGAGCGCGTGGAGGCCCTGGCATCCACCCTCTCGGACACGCCCAACCTCCTCAAGATCCGCAACCACGCGGCCCTCGAGGAATACATCACCCTCTACATGCTTTTCGCCCTGCGCCGCTAAAGCGCTTTTAGTTGCCGGATCTCCAATAGGTGCTATACTGGGCTCGCCGGCCGCTGCCGGACTGCAGTCCCGGATCATCGCCCCGATCCGGCCGACCTTCGAACGCCAAACGACACCCGTCTCGGACACGACGCAAGGAGTTCCCATGCCCTTTACGGTGCTTGTCATCAATCCAGGCTCGACATCGACCAAGATCGGCGCCTTCGAGGACGGGAAGGAACTGTTCACGGAGAGCGTGGCCCACTCGGCCGCCGATCTGGCTCCCTTCCATACAATCGCCTCGCAGTTCGAGTTCCGCGAGCGGCACATCCGCGACGCCCTCGCCGCGCGGGGTTTCGACCCGAAGCGGCTCGCCGCCGTCGTGGGCCGCGGCGGACTCTTGAAGCCGATTCCCGGCGGCGTCTACCGTGTCAACGAGGCCATGACCGCCACCATGCGGGAAGCCCGCTTCGGCGAGCACGCGTCCAATCTCGGCGCCCTGATCGCCGAGGCGCTCGGCAAGGAGTACGGCGTGCCGTCCTTCATCGCCGATCCGGTGGTGGTGGACGAACTCGAGCCGGTCGCCCGCGTGGCCGGCCACAAGGACTTCCGCCGCCTGTCCATATTCCACGCGCTCAACCAGAAGGCCTGCGCGCGCCGCTGGGCCCGGGAGAACGGCAAGGCCTACGAGGAAGCCGACCTCGTCGTTGTGCACATGGGCGGCGGCGTCTCAGTCGGCCTCCACCGGAAGGGGCGCGTGGTCGACGTCAACCAGGCCTTGAACGGCGAAGGTCCCTTCAGCCCCGAGCGCTCGGGCACCCTGCCGGCCGGCGAGCTCGTCAAGCTCTGCTTCTCCGGCAGGAAGACCGAGAAGGAAGTGCTGAAGATGATCACCGGCCAGGGCGGCTTCGTATCCCTGCTCGGCACCAACGACATGCGCGAGGTCGAGCGCCGCCACAGGGACGGCGACGCCGAGGCGACGCTCTATTACGAAGCCTTCATCTACAACATCGCCAAGTACGTGGGCGCCATGGCCGCCGCCAACTCGGGCAAGCTGGACGCCATCATCCTGACCGGAGGCATCGCCTACGGCAAGGATGTGGTGGACGGCCTCGTCGCCCGCTGCGGCTGGATCGCGCCGATCACGGTCTACCCGGGCGAGGGCGAGCTCGAGGCACTGGCGGCCGCGGGCATGCGCGCGCTCTCGGATCCTTCGTGCGTGATGGAGTACACGGCATGATGACGAGCATCGAACAGGTCATTGAGGCCGCGCGCGCGGCCGGACGCAAGCGGATCGCGGTGGCCGCGGCCCAGGAGGAGAGCGCGCTCGAGGCCGCATGCGACGCCTTCAAGGCGGGACTCGCGGAGCCCATCCTGGTGGGCGACGGAGCGGCCATCAAGGCCGTCGCGGCCAGGGCGAAGCTCGACGTGTCGGCCTTCCGGATCGTGGAGGAGAAGGACAACGCGAAGGCCGCCGCCCTCGCCGTGGAGCTCGTGCGTTCCGGCGAGGCCGACATGCTCATGAAGGGCATCATCGATACCTCAGTGCTGCTCAAGGCAGCGCTCAACAAGGAGAGCGGCCTCAACGCCGGCCGCCTCACGAGCCACGTGGGCGTCATCGAGTCGCCCCACTACCACAAGCTCCTCCTGGTCACGGACGCCGCCATCAACATCGCGCCCGATCTGGGCGCCAAGCTCGACCTCGTGGCCAACGCGGTCTCGGTGGCCCAGGCGCTCGGCATCGAGCGGCCCAAGGTGGCCATGCTGGCGGCTGTCGAGAAGGTGAACGCCGAGAGGATGCCCTGCACGGCCGACGCCGCCATCATCACCCAGATGAACCGCCGCGGGCAGGTCAAGGGCTGCGTGGTTGACGGCCCGCTCGCCCTCGACAACGCCATCAGCGCCGAGAGCGCGAAGATCAAGAAGATCGAGTCCGAGGTAGCCGGCGACGCCGACATCCTCGTGGCGCCGGACATCGAGGCGGGCAACATCCTCTACAAGTGCCTGCTGGACCTGGGCGGCGCCAGGGGCTCCGGCCTCGTGGTCGGCGCAGCAAAGCCCATAGTCCTCACGAGCCGCGCCGACAGCGCGGCCACCAAGCTCGCGAGCATCGCGCTGGCCTCGCTCTGCGCCGCCCGCGAGCTTTCCGCCTGTTCAGGCTGACGACACTTCCGTCCGGACCGCGCCCTAGAACGGGACCGTCCGGGCTTCGACAGGTTTTCTACAAACCGTTCCGAAGGAGCGAACGAATGGCAGTGAAAGGAAAGACGGAGATCGACCGGGAGCGCTGCAAGGGCTGCCTCCTCTGCGTGCGGGCCTGCCCGACCAAGGTCCTCGACGTCGACGAGACGGCCAACTCGTGGGGCTACTACCCCGCGAAGGTGGCGAACCCCGACAAGTGCATCGCCTGCGGCAACTGCTACCTGGTCTGCCCGGACGTCGCCGTCACGGTCTACAAGCTGTAAGGGAGGCAAGCATGGCTGAAGACATCCGCCTCATGAAGGGCAACGAGGCGATCGCCGAGGCGGCGATACGCGCCGGCTGCAGCGCCTATTTCGGTTACCCCATCACCCCGCAGAACGAGCTTACGGCCTACATGGCCCGGCACATGCTGACGCGCAAGCGCACCTTCATCCAGGCCGAGAGCGAAGTGTCCGCCATCAACATGGTGTACGGCGCTTCCGCCGCCGGCGCGCGCTCCATGACCTCGAGCTCCAGCCCGGGCGTCAGCCTCAAGCAGGAAGGCATTTCGTACATCTGCGGCGCCGACCTCCCGGCCGTCATCGTCAACGTTGCGCGCTCGGGCCCCGGCCTTGGCGGCATCAGCCCCGGGCAGGCCGACTACTTCCAGTCGACCCGCGGCGGCGGCCACGGCGACTACTACCACCTTGTCCTGGCGCCCAAGAGCGTCCAGGAGGCCGCGGACCTCACCTACGAGGCCTTCGACCTCGCCGACGAGTGGCGCATGCCCGCCATGATCCTCGCGGACGGCCTCATCGGCCAGATGATGGAGGGCGTGGTCCTTCCGGCCGATCGCGACCTTGCCAAGCTGCCGAAGCGTCCCTACGCAGTCGGCCACCAGGGCGAGACGGGGCGCGAGATCAACCATGTCAGCTCGATCAACCTGGTGCCGCTTGAGCTCGAGGCCTCCGTGCGCGCGCGCTTCGAGCGCTACGCGAAGATGAAGGAGACCCTCGTACGCTTCGAGGAAGTCCAGGTGGAGGACGCCGACCTGGTCCTGGTCGCCTACGGCACCTCGGCCCGCGTGTCGCTGGGCGCCCTGCAGGAAGCCCGCAAGGCCGGCCTCAAGGTGGGGCTTTTCAGGCCCATAACGCTCTGGCCCTTCCCCGAAAAGCGGATCGCCGAGCTTGCCGGCAAGGGAAAGCGCTTCCTGGCCGTCGAGATGAGCATGGGCCAGATGGTCGAGGACGTCCGCCTCGCCGTGAACGGCAAGGCGCCGGTCGACTTCTTCGGCCGCACCGGCGGCGTCATCCCCACCGAGGACGAGGTCCTCGAAGCCGCCCGCAAGATCCTGGGCAAGTAAGGACGGAGGGAAGCATGGAACTCGCGTACGGGCACCCGAAAAGCCTCAAGCCCATCCAGACCAAGTACTGCCCCGGCTGCGGCCACGGCGTCATCCACCGCGTCATCGCGGAGGTGATCGACGAGCTCGGCCTCCAGGGCCGCTCGATCATCACCAACCCGGTCGGCTGCTCCATCTGGGCCGACCTTTACTTCGACTTCGACTCCGTCCAGCCCGCGCACGGCCGCACCCCGGCCGCCGCCACCGGCGTCAAGCGCGTCCTGCCGGACCACCTCGTGATCTGCTACCAGGGCGACGGCGACCTCGCGGCCATCGGCACGGCGGAGATCATCCACGCGGCCAACCGCGGCGAGAAGTTCACCACCATCTTCGTGAACAACGCCATCTACGGCATGACCGGCGGCCAGATGGCCCCGACCACCCTGGTCGGCCAGCACGCCACCACCGCGCCCTTCGGCCGCGACCCCATCGAAGCCGGCATGGGCTATCCCATCCGCGTGCTCGAGATGCTCGCCACCCTCGGCGGCACCAAGTACCTGGCGCGCGGCTCGGTCAACAACGCGGCCAACATCCGCAAGACCAAGCAGTACATCAAGAAGGCCTTCGAGGCGCAGATGCGCGGCGAGGGCTTCACCATGGTCGAGATCCTCTCGCAGTGCCCTACCAACTGGTCCATGGACGCGGGCGAGAGCGTCGAGTGGCTCGAGAAGAACATGATTCCCTTCTACGCGCTCGGCGAGGTCAAGAACACCCTCGAGGAGGCCGCGAAATGACCGAGAAGACCTTTATCGCCGGATTCGGCGGCCAGGGCGTCATCTCGCTCGGCCAGCTCTGGGTCTACCTCGGGATGAAGGAAGGCCTCAAGGTCACCTTCTTCCCCTTCTACGGCGCTGAGAAGCGCGGCGGCGTCGCCCGCGCCTCGGTCATCGTCTCCACCGAGGAGATCGCGAGCCCGCTCGTCACCAAGCCCGACAGCGCTGTGGTGATGAACATAGACTCGCTCCCGATCTGCGAGGACATCGTCAAGCCGGGCGGGTTCCTGCTCGTCAACTCCTCGCTCGTCAAGGAGGAGCCGAAGCGCAAGGACCTCAAGGTCATCAAGGTGCCCTGCAACGAGCTGGCAGAGCAGATCGGCGACGGAAAGATCGCCAACATGGTGATGATGGGCGCCCTCGCGAAGGTCACCGGGGCCATCAAGATGGACAAGCTCGAGCCCGTGCTCAAGACCTTCTTCCCCGAGACGAAGCACAAGTACATCCCCTCGAACCTGGCCGCCGTCAAGGCCGGCATGGACGCGGTGTAGCTGTCGGGACGATTCATCACAAGCACTATCGATGATCAAGGGCGGGAAGCGATTCCCGCCCTTTTTTTGTCCGGGGGGAAAGGCAGTCCGCCCGTGACGGCGCGAAGCGCTACCAGTATTTCGACGAAGGGCATAACCCTTCGTCGCCGTGACGGCGCGAAGCGCTATCAGT
Source organism: Spirochaetales bacterium (assembly GCA_016926955.1). Taxonomy (GTDB): domain Bacteria; phylum Spirochaetota; class Spirochaetia; order Treponematales; family UBA12059; genus JAFGNN01. The sequence goes on from JAFGNN010000062.1 coordinate 19,807, forward strand.
ATTTCGACGAAGGGCATGGCCCTTCGTCGCCGTGACGGCGCGAAGCGCCGTCACGCCATTCCCCTGCCCGGAAGCTTCGTGACACCGAGCCTCCCATCCGCGGAGCGAGACGGTACGCCGGTTGAATTTCTCGTCCCTTGTCCTTCTCCGTGCCTCCGTGTTTCGATTTCTTCAGTGGCCCATCCCGGACGGCGCTGGAAAAATCGGCGCGGATGGCCCACAATGCCCGGCATGATCCGCACCATACTGTTCTACCTGTGGTTCTGGGTTTCGCTCGCGTTGACGATCCCGATCGTCGTGCCCTACCTGCTGCTGATGGCGTTCGGGCTGCACCGGCCCTTTACGCGCGCCCTGCACGCCGGCGCGCGCGCCTGGGCGCGCTCAGTGCTGTGGGCCACCGGCTCGCGCGTCACCGTGGAGGGCGCGGAGAACGTGCCGGCGGAGGGCGGTGTCTGCATGGTCGGAAACCACCAGGGCAGCCTCGAGGTGCCCATCGTGCTGGCGACCCTGCCGCGCGCGCCTGGCTTCGTCGCCAAGCGCGAGGCCCTCTTCACGCCCTTCCTCAACCTCTGGATCATCGCGCTCGGCGGGGTCTTCATCCACCGCGGGAACGCCAGGAAGGCCATGAAGGCCATCGACGCGGGCGTGGCCAGGCTCAAGGCCGGCGGCATCGTGCTCGTCTACCCGGAGGGCACGCGGAGCCGCGGCGACCGCATCGGCGAATTCAAGCACGGCAGCTTCAAGCTGGCCACGAAGGCCGGCGTGCCCGTCGTGCCGGTGACGGTGGACGGCTCGTGGCACGTCTGGGAGGAGAAGCGGCGGATCTGCCCCGCTGACGTCCGCGTGACCATGCATCCCGCCATTCCGACCGCGGGCCTTACGCCCGACGAGCGCAAGGCCCTGCCGGAGAAGGTGCGCGACATCATCGCCTCGGCCCTGCCGGGCGGCGGCGCCTGAGGTGCCGCGGGCCGGAGCTTCCCGGTTCCGGCCCGCGTCCCCGGCAGGATGCCGGACTGCCTGAGGCATTCCGGCATTCCGCTCAGGAGTCTTACTTGCCGAGCTTCTTGGCCACGTAGTCGAAGAACGCCTTGAAATCGGTTCCCATGGTCTTGGTGGCATCGGTGATCGGGTTGAATTCGCCGCCCGCGACGTAAGCCTGCAGCGAGCTCGTGCCCGTGTCGGTAGTGGCCTTCCCTGTCCCGGTGCCCGTCCCCGCGCCGGGCGTGCCGGTCCGCGTCGCGGCGGCCGCCGCGGCGAGCTTGTCGACAGCCATGAGCTGCGCGGGGGTGAGTATCCCGTCCTCGATGGTCTCCAGCCAGGTCTCGGCCTGTTTCGGCTCGACGCGCTTGGTGGCCTTGATGGCGACCATGATGTCGTACAGCCTTTTAAGCTGGGTCGTCGAGAGGGCGGCCACCTTGGCGTCCTTTTCGATGCCCATGAGGTAGCCGAAGGTCCTGCCCAAGTCGAAGACCACGACCGTGTCCTCGCGGGCTTTCTGGATGGCCGGGTCCGGGGTGGTCTGGGCGAAGGCGAGGCTCCCGAGGACCAGGGCCGCGACGGACAGGATGACGATGCGCTTCATGCGATGCTCCTTTTCCCGCGCTATTCGTAGCGCAGGGCTTCTATCGGATCGAGACGCGACGCCCGGAAAGCCGGGTAGCCGCCGAAGAAGAGACCGGTGACGAGGCTGAAGGCGAAGGCGAGGACTATCGACCCCGCGCTGACCTGGGCGGCCATGCCGCCGAAGCGCGAGAAGGCCCAGGCCGCCGCCACGCCCGCCGCGATGCCGAGCACTCCGCCCGAAACGGAGAGCAGGACGGCTTCGACCAGGAACTGCGTAAGGACGTTGCCCGGCTTCGCGCCGAGTGCCATGCGTACCCCGATCTCGCGGGTGCGCTCGGTGACCGAGACCAGCATGATGTTCATGATGCCGATGCCGCCCACCACGAGGCTGATGGCCGCGATGCCGCCGAGCAGCAGGGTGAAGGTGCCCGCGGTGCCCTGGGCGGCGCCGAGCACGTCCAGCTGGTTGGCGATGTAGAAGTCCGCGACCTCCATCGAAGGCAGGCCGTGCAGGCGCAGCAGTTCCGCCTCGATGGCGGCCTGGGCTTCGCGCATCAGGCCCATGTCGACGGCCTGGACGTTGATTGCCGCGTACTTCGTCCCTCCCGCGATGCTCCGGAGGAAGGCGCTGACCGGCACCCAGATCTGGCCGTCGGTCGTGTCGTTGCCCTTCGACTCCATGACCGCGACCACGGTGAAGGGCAGGCCGTTCAGGCGGACCTTCGCGCCGATCGGGTCGACCTCGGGGCCGAGAAGGTCGAGGGCCGCCTTGCTGCCGAGCGCCGCGACCATGCGGCGCGAATCGACGTCGGCTTCACCGAAGAATTCGCCCGCTGCCGGATAGTGGTTGCGCACCGCCGGGTAGTTCGAGTCGGTGCCGATGACGGTGACCGACGAATTTCGGTTCTCGAACTTGGCCTGGACGCTCGCCGAGGACTCGGGCGAGGTGACGGTCACCAGGTCGAGCGCAGCGATGGCCTCGAGGTCGTCGGCGCTCAGGGTGGGTACGATGTTGGTGGTGTTGCGGCGGACCAGGGCGGTGCCCCGGGGCTGGCCCGAGTAGACGATGAGCAGGTTCGAGCCGAGGCTCTTGAGGCTCTCCTCGACCGCCAGCGAGGCGCCGTTGCCGAGCGCGGTCAGGGCGATCAGGCTACCGGCGCCGATAAGGACGCCGAGCGTGGTCAGGAAGGAGCGCCCCATGCTGCCGCGTATGCTCTTGAGCGCCATGCCGACGCTCTCCCCCAAAACGCGCGTTTTCATGCAGCCTCCCCGGCGGGACCGTCCGACACGATGAGGCCGTCGATGATCCGCACGACTCTCGGGGCCTGGCGCGCGATGCCGAGGTCGTGGGTCACGAGGATGATGGTGGAACCGTCGGCGTGCAGGGCGGCGAACATCTCCATGATCTCGGCGCCGGTCTTCTGGTCGAGGGCGCCGGTGGGCTCGTCGGCCAGCAGGACCGAGGGCTTGCCGGCCAGGGCCCGCGCTATGGCCACGCGCTGCCGCTGGCCGCCGGACAGCTCGGCCGGCAGGTGGTGCTCGCGGCCGGAGAGTCCCACCCGCGAAAGCATCTCGCGTGCCCGTTCCCGGCGTTCGGCCTTCGGCATGCCGGCGTAGACGAGGGGCAGCTCAACGTTGCCGAGGGCGTCGAGGCGGGGCAGCAGGTTGAAGCTCTGGAAGATGAAGCCGATCTCGCGGTTCCGGATCTCCGCGAGGCGGCCCCGCGAAAGGCCCTCGACCGGCTCTCCGTTGATGCGGTAGGAGCCGTCGGTGGGCGTGTCCAGGCAGCCGATGATGTTCATGAGGGACGACTTGCCGGAGCCGCTCGGCCCGATGATCGAGACGAACTCGCCCTTGGAGACCTGGAACGAGACGCCGTCCAGCGCGCGCACCGTCGTCGGTCCCATGATGTAGTGGCGCTTGATGTTCTCGAGCGCCATGACCGGATGCTCGAGCGCGCTCATCGCGTGCCTCCGCCCGAGCCGGGCACGCTGATCGGGATGATCGAGGTGCCGGTCGTGGACTTGTCCGCCTCGGCGGGCGCGGCGACCGGGGCGGAGCCCGGCAGTACCACGAGGGCGCCGGCTTCGAGCCCCTCGGTGACGACGACGTTGCGCCCGTCGTCCGTGCCGATTTCGACGCGGACGGTCTCGACCGTCCCGTCCGCCCCGACCAGGTCGACGTAGGAACGGTCGCGGACTGTGGTCACCGCCTTGAGCGGGATTACGATGCCTTTTTCGGAGCTGATCTGGATGACGACGTCGGCGCCCATACCGGGCCGGAGCTCGAGCTCCGCGTTGTCGACGACCACGCCGACCCGGAAGACGGCGATCGAATTGACCACCTCCGCGGAAGGGCTGATCAGCTCAACCCGGGCCCGGAACGAGCGTTCCTCGAGCGCGGGCACCGTGACAGTGGCGGGCAGGCCGGTCCTGACCTTGCCGATGTCGTACTCGTCCACCTCGGCCCGGAAGAGGATGCGCGAGGAATCCACCACCGACACGATCTGGGAATTCGCGGGCGCGTAGTCGCCCGACTGGAAGCTCGAGCGCGTGACGAGGCCGGCGAAGGGGGCGCGGAGCGTCGCGGCGGCGAACTCGGCGCGCGAGCGCTCGAGGGACAGCCCCGCCTGCTCGACGGATACCTCGGCGGCCCGGCGCGCGTACTCGGCCGAGGCGAGTGTCTCGACGGCGGCGTCGACCTGCTCCTGGGTGGCGGCCTTGGCGGCGAAGAGCGAACGCTTCGCGTCGAGCTCGGCCCGTGCCCGCGTTTCGGCTGACCGGGCCTTTTCCAGGTTGATGCGCGCCTGCTGGAGGGCGAGCTCGTCGGCGGAGAGCTCGTCGCGGAGTTCTCCGTCGTCCATCACCACGACCGGATCGCCGGCCGCGACGGAGGCGCCCTCGGCGGCGGTCCAGCGGACGTAGCCGGCCGAGCGGTTGCGGATGGTCACGGTCTGGAAGGGTTCCGCCACCGAGATGGCCTGGACCGAGATTCCGACGGTGCCGTTCGCGGCTTCTACCGTGAGCGGTCCGGCGGAGCCGGCCTCATCGGTTCCGGCATCACCCCGGAGCAGGAGCCAGGCTCCGAGTCCCAGGGCGACGAGGACCGCGGCCCCGACGATGATGGCCGTATTCCTCTTCTTCATGTTCTTCGTGTTTCCGTTTTGGCCGCTCATGGCTGTACCTCGTTGATTTCAGCGGGATGGCGCGCGGCGATGGCCGCGGCGAGTCGGGCGCGCTCGGCGTCGACGGCGCCGGCGAGCGCCCGGTAGGCGGCCCGGTCCGCGTCGATGGCGGCGCGCAGGAGTTCCGTTTCGGTGGCGCCGCCGGTCGCGCCGCGAGCCTCCATGGTCCGGAGGGCCTCCCGCGCGATGTCCTCGGCCCGCAGCGCCTGTTCGGCCGCGTCGGCCGCCCGCACCCAGGACTGGTAGGCGAGCCGGATCTCGACGCCGTACGACGCGAGCCGTTCTTCGAGCCGCGCGCGGGCGGCGAGGACTTCGAGCTCGATGCTCGCGACGCTCCGGCGGTCCGCTCCGCCCGAATCGAACGTCAGGGTAGCGGAGGCCGTCAGGGTCCAGGGCTCGGGCGCGAGGCTCGTGCCTTCGAGCGGCAGCTCGTAGGCGCCGCCGGCGGAAAGGCGCGCCGTATCGGAGGCCCACGCAAGCGAGGCCGAAAACCCGTCCTTGGCGCCGGAGACGCGCGCGCTGAGGGATGGAGCGAAGGCATAGGCATCAGCCAGCTCCCGCTCGAGCAGCTCGAGCTCGGCGAGGGCCTTCCGAGCGTCGGGATCGCGCGCCTGGGCGCTCGCGGCCAGGTCCGCGGCTCGCGGCAGGGTGCCGGGCGCCACGCTCGGCGCGGCGAGAACTCCGTCGTCATCGGCGAGGCCGAGCCAGGCGAACAGCTCGAGGCGGCTGACCCGAGCTCGCATGGATGAATGGAGCTGGTCGTCGATGGTCGCGAGCAAGGCTTCCTCCGCCTTGCGGTACTCCGAGTAGGAGAGGCTGCCCGCCTCGAAGCGAGCCTTGGACGCGGCGAATTCCCGTTCGGCCGCGTCGAGTTCCCGGATCAGCAGGGCCGCTTCCTCCTGCGCTTCCCAAGCGTCCGCGTAAAGCGAGAAAGCCTTGAGCCGGATTGCGGCGAGCTGCCACTCGAGGATCGCCGCCGCCCATTCCGCCTGGACTCGAGCCGCCTCGGCCTTTAAGGCGGCCGATTGGACGAGCCCGAGGGGCGTCGAGAGGGAGAGGCCGAGATCGAGGGTGGAGCTTTTCGCCTCGCCGAGAATGTCGTCCGCGCTGCGCTTCAAGGCAGGATCGAGGGAGAGGCGCAGGTCGCCCGGGTAGGCGGCCTCGCGGTACTGGGCTTCGGCGTATTCGGCGAGCGCGAGGGCGGCCCTGGCCTCCGCCGTTTCGACGGACCTGCCGAGCGTTGTCGCGAGATCGAGGGACAGGGCCGGCGCTGAGAGCGCGGCCAGGAGGACCAAGGCGGGAATGCGTCGTTTCATAAACACCTCACGTATTGCAATGCAGGCTTCATGCCAAAACTTCGCGGGAGCCAGATAATAATGTAATATAGTAAAATAACTATGTTATCGGGAGATTCCAAGCCCGAATGACGAACCAGTCCTCGCGGCGCTCCCTCAATCATGGGGAAGCTAATTCCCGCATCGCGGGACGGCGCGGCAGTATTTGCGCGTTGCGCTCAGCCGACGACGCGCAGGAAGACCGCCGACACGAAACCGAGTATGGTGGCCATTCCGGTGATGGAACCGCCCTGCTCGAAAGCTTCGGGCATCATCGTCTCGGCGAGCATGGCCAGCATGGAACCGGCGGCCAGGCTTTCGAACAGCGCCACGAGCTCGGGCGGCGCGGAGCGGAAGGCCAGGTTGCCGAGCGCCGCCCCGACGGCGGTGAGCAGCACGATCGAGCCCCAGAGCAGGCTGACGCGCCGGATGGACATTCCCAGCTTCCGCATGCCGACCGCGCTCGAGAGCGCTTCCGGGTAGTTGGCGATGAAAAGCCCGAGCACGAGCGCGAGGCTGGCCTTTTCCGCGCCTATCATGGAGGCGCCGATGACCGCCGACTCCGGGATGCCGTCGAGCAGGATGCCGAGCCAGATGGCCATCGGAGCGCCGCCGGCCTTCCTCCCGCCGGCTTCCGCGAGCGCTTCGTCGAGCTCGAGCGAGCTCGGGCGCCAGTCGCCGCCGCCCGCCTTGCGGGCCCAGGCTTCCGGGTCGACGGAAGCGGCCGCCTTCTCCAGGGCTTCACGGCGTTCACCTGACAGCGCTTCCACAGCCGCCCTGAGCTCGGGATTGGCGTCGAGCAGGCGGTCGAAGTCGGCCTTGCGAAGGGAAAGGAGCGCGGCCTCGTCGAGAGCGGTCACGTCGGCCGTCCGGGTCTCCCCGCTGAGCAGGGCCATCTCGCCGACCATTTCGCCGGAGCCGAGGGTGGCGAGCGGCAAGCCCGAGCGCGTGACCGCGAGGCGGCCGGATTCCACCAGGTAGAGCTCCGTCCCCGCCTCGCCCGCGGCGATCACGCGGGTGCCGGCCGGGCAGCGCAGGCGGCGCACCTGGACGGCCAGGCCGCGCATAGCCTCGGGGGGAAGGCTGGCGAAGATGGGTACGCGAGCGAGGCTCTCGAGGAGCAGGCGGACGTCGCGGCGGCGCTCCGCGCGGAGCCTGCGCTGGAGGGTCGAGCGCTTGCGGAGGAAGCCGCCCGCGTCGTTCACGAGGCGGTTGAGCGCGACGAAGAGCAAGCCTCCAGCGACAAGCCCGAGCCCGACGGGCCAGAACCCGCCCTGAAGACGCTCGACCGCCTCGCCGACCAGCTCGAGCGAGAGCGCCGCGAACAGGGCTCCCGCGCCGAAGGCCATGATGCCGGCCGCGAGCCGCGGCGGCGGTTTCAGGAAGGCCCCGGTCCACGCGCCGAGGAGCAGGCTTGCGGCGGAAAGCGCGCCGAAAGCAAACGCCGAGAATGCCTGCGACAAGGCCTGAGCGCCCATGACGCCTCCCTCGCTTACCCGGCAAGTGTCGTCGAAGGCGGGGAGGCATGCCAGTCTCAAAAAGGGGGCGGAACGACTGTCCCGGAGGCGAAAAAAAACCGGGCCCCGTGCGGGACCCGGTTTCCGCCCTCGCGGGCTTCGCGCCTTACTTGCGCGAGTTGATGAGCTGCTGGGCAAGCGCCAGCTTGTAGGCGGCCTGGAGCTCGAGGGCGTAGTGCGGGAAGTCGGAGAAGGTGGCGCCGGTGACGGCGTCAGCGAGGAAGAAGACCGAGTCGTCGGCCGCGGTGAATGCGGCGGCGTCGGCGAGGTCGACGGCCTTGTCGGCGACGATCCTGAGCGGGGTCTTGGCCTTGGCAACCGCGTCCGCGAAGGGGGCGAGCGGGTTGGCCATGAAGAAGTCGACGGTGGCCTTCATGTTGTAGCGGTAGCCAATGGTGGCGGCGCCGATGGGCATGTAGGTGGCCTTCGGGTTGGACTTGTCCATGTGGCCGTAGTGCACGGTCTCGGAAGCCTTCTTGCCCACGGTGACCTTGAGGCCGTCGATGGTGACGTTGACCAGCTTGTCGGCCTTGGCGGCGGCGACGTAGGCGGCGGCGCGGATGGGGTTGCCCATGAGGCCCTCGAAGTCGCGCTCGTACTGGCGGGTCGGACGGCCGAAGGCATCCTTGCCGGGAGTGTACTGCGACCAGATGCCGAGGCCGTCCTTCACGTTGTAGATGTAGAACATGTAGCCCTTGATCTCGGGGTCGGCGTGGGTCGGGTTCGCGAGCGGATCCGGGACGCGGACGACGGCGCCGTCGACGATCGACTTGCCGTCGGCGGAGTTGTTCTCGGCCCAGCCGCCGGGACCCTGCCATTCGTGGAGCTCCGCGGACTTGACGGAACCGTCGGGATTGACCGTGACGACGGCCTCGCCGATGTAGCCGCCCTGGTGGGCGACGAAGTACTTGACCGCGGTGGCGGGACCGAGGGCGGCGCCGCCTTCCTTGGAGCCCATGGCGCCGGCGAAACCGGCGAACGCGACGAGCGCGAGCGCGAAGATAACGATCTTCTTCATCATATGCCTCCGAATGGTGTTCGCGCGGCGACCTTGGCGCGCCGCGCCGGTCCGGAGGCGCGGGGGCGCCGTCCGTTCCGGTAAATCATGATTGGCCAGAAAAGCGTTTTGGTCAAGATAGGGTAAAAAGAAATCTATAAAAATCGTTTTATATCTAAAAACAACTATATAGCTTGCCACGTCGGTGCGGCGGAAGGGCGAAGCGAGCTGCCGGGTGCCCCCGGGCGGGCAGCCGCGAAGGGGAGGGTCGGCCCGCCCGCCTGACCCGGCGGCCGAGTTGCCCTTTCCCCCGTTGTCGTCCCCGGACTCCCGATCCGCCCCTCAGGAAGCCGGGACGGAACGGACGTAATGGGGCAGCTCGAAGGGGATTTCCATGGAAAGCTCGACGAGGCCGGCGATCGCGCCATCCGGCCCCCGCCAGGGCGTCTGGTAGATGAACTTCTTCACCCCGGCTTTCTCGATGGTGTAGGCGTTCGGAGCGCCGGTCTCGAGCATGCGCGCGATGATGCGCCGCGAGTTTTCGTTGTGGCAGCCTCCCATGCTCGTGCCGAGCAAGGCCCTGCCGCCGTCCTTCTCGAGCGTTTTCGCGGCCTTGTCGTTCATCCAGACCAACACCTGGTTCGTGTCGCTCACCGTCACGGCGCCGGGAAAGCGCGTGACCCAATCGGGCATGTCCATGGAAACCTCCGTTCCCGGGAGTATAACCCGAGGCTACAATACCAAGAAGACCACGGAGGCACGGAGGCACGGAGATCGGAGGGAGGAACCCTGGAATTGGAATCGGGATCACAGTCTTCGCGCAGGAGATATGCTCTTGACCTGTATGCTCCCGTACCCCGACTTGCCTTCTCATTCTCTCCCTGATTCCTGATCTCCCTCCGTGACTCCGTGGTGGAATTCCGGGGGCGTGGCGAAATGTGCGGAGGCGCTTGCGCGGAGGGCCCGGCCGGGGCTAGCATCGTGCTGTCCGGCGCCCGGCAGCGGGCCGCCGGGGAAGGATAGGTTCGAATGTTCGGAGCCTGGTTCTGGTGGTCCCTGCTCGGCGTGCTCCTGATCGGCGCCGAGGCTTTCATCCCGGGGCTCGCCATCATCTTCTTCGGCCTCGGGGCGCTCGCCACGGCGCTCGTGTCGCTGGTGCCGGGGCTTTCGGGCGCCTACGGGCTCCAGGCCCTGTTCTGGACCGTCGCCTCGGTCGGCTCGCTCGTGCTGCTCCGGAAGAAGTTCAAGGCGCTGCTGGCGGGCACGGCCTTCTACCGGAATCCGGACGAAGGCCCCGTCGACGCGCTCGCGGGCGAGGAGGCGGAGGTGATCGAGCGGATCGCCGACGGCGCGCCGGGCCGCGTCCATTTCCGCGGCACGAGCTGGAAGGCCGTCGCCTACGACGAGGCCTTCCAGCCCGGCGCGAAGGTGCGCGTAGCGGGCCGCGAAGGCCTCGCCCTCGTGGTCACCCACGATTTTCTGGCCCCGCCCGAGGGCCTCGAGTCGCTCCCCGATCCCGGCGCCGACGGAAGCGGGCCGGATCGTGATCGTTAGCGGATTTCCGTAACACAAGGAGGAAGCATGTTCGGGATCATCGGAGCCTATGCGGTCGCGCTCGTCGCGATCCTCACGTTCTTCAGGCTGATCGTCGTGGTGCCGGAGCAGAAGGCCTACGTCGTGCAGTTCCTCGGCAAGTACCGCAGGACGCTCGGATCGGGCTTCCACGTGCTCCTGCCCTTCCTCGAGAAAGTGGCGTACAGGCACTCGCTCAAGGAGGACGTCATCGACGTGGAGCCGCAGGTATGCATCACCGCGGACAACGTGCAGGTGGCGGTCGACGGCATCCTCTACTACAAGATCTTCGACCCGGCACTCGCGAGTTACGGCATCGACGATTACCGCTTCGCCACCATCCAGCTCGCGAAGACAACGATGCGCTCCGAGATCGGCAAGCTCGAGCTCGACCGGAGCTTCCAGGAGCGCGAGACAATCAACGACAACATCGTCAAGGCGGTGGACGAGGCGACCGATCCCTGGGGCATCAAGGTGACCCGCTACGAGGTCCGCTCGATCACGCCGAGTCCGGTCATCACCGAGGCCATGGAACGACAGATGCGCGCGGAGCGCGAGAAGCGCGCCGAGATCCTGGCGTCGGAAGGCGTCAAGGAAAGCCGCATCAACGTCTCCAAGGGCGAGCGGCAGGAGGCCATAAACCTCTCGATGGGCGAACGGACGAGGCGCATCAATTCCGCCGACGGCCGGGCCTCGGCCATCACCACGGTGAGCGAGGCGACCGCCGAGGGCCTCAAGCTGGTTGCCGACGCCCTGGCCGCCCCGGGCGGCAAGGACGCCATGACGCTGCGCCTCGCGGAGCAGTATGTCGAGCGCCTCGGCGAGATACTCGGCTCGTCGACGACCACGGTGCTGCCCGGCAGGCTCGCCGAGCTCAAGGGCGTGGCAGAGTTGCTCGGGCTCGGCGGCGCCGAGCGGGTGCCGCTCGACAGCGTCCCCGATTTCGGCCGCGACAAGGCGCGCGCGGCCCTGCGGAAATCCGAAGGAGGCCTGGCGTGAGCGCGTTGATTCCCCTGTTCGTCATCGTGGGGCTTTTCGGCCTCGTGTTCGCCATCCAGGTCCTCAGGTCCATCCGCGTGATTCCGGCGCAGTCGGCCTACATCGTCGAGCGCCTCGGCAAGTTCAAGGGAACGCTCGACGCGGGCTTCCACCTGCTCATGCCCTTCGTCGACCGCGTGGCCTACAAGCTCAACCTCAAGGAGCAGGCCATCGACGTGCCGAGCCAGGAGTGCTTCACGGCCGACAACGTCAAGGTGCACGTCGACGGTGTGCTCTACCTCAAGGTGGTGGACCCCAAGCGCGCCTGCTACGGCATCACGGACTACCGCTTCGCGAGCGTGTGCCTGGCGCAGACCACCATCCGGGCCCTGATCGGCAAGCTGGTGCTCGACAAGACCTTCGAGGAGCGCGGCACGGTCAACGCGTCCGTGGTGCGCGCGGTCGACGAGGCCGCCGGCCCCTGGGGCGTCAAGGTGACCCGCTACGAGATCCAGAACATCAAGGTGCCCGACTCCATCCTCAAGGCCATGGAGCTCCAGATGAAGGCCGAGCGCGACAAGCGGGCGGAGATCGCCCGCTCGCTCGGCGAGATGGAGTCCAAGATCAACTACTCGCAGGCGGCTATGGAGGAGGCGGTAAACAAGAGCGAGGGCGAAAAGGAGCGCATGATCAACGAGGCCCAGGGCCAGTCGGCTGAGATCCTCGCCGTCGCCAAGGCCACCGCGGCCTCGATACGAGGGCTCGCGACCGCCCTTACCCTGCCCAACGGCGCCGAGGCGGCCGGGCTCCGCGTGGCCGAGTCGTACATGGAGTCGCTGCGCAAGCTCTCCGAGGGGGGGACGCGCATCGTGCTGCCGCTCGACCTGGCCGACCCCGAGGCCATCACCGCCAACGCTTCGCGCCTGCTCGGGAAGAAGTCCTGATGCCGGACCGCTCCGCCCCCTGGAGGGAAGGCGCGCGGCGCGCGCTCTGCGACGCGCGCATCTTCAGCGTGGCGGAGCGGCTCATGACGGGCCCCCACGGTCGTGAGGCCGCCTTCACGACCATCGAGGCGCCCGATTGGGCCGTGGTGGTGCCCGTGCTCGAGGAGGCCGGGAAGCGGCGCCTGGTCATGGTGCGCCAGTGGCGCCACGGCTCCGGCCGCCACAGCCTCGAGTTTCCCGGCGGGGTGGTCGAGCCGGGCGAGGATCCGGCCGCGGCCGCCCTCCGCGAGCTCCGTGAGGAGACAGGCTGGCGCGCGCGCTCGGTGCGCGCGCTCGGCGATCTTTCGCCCAACCCCGCCATCATGGAGAACCGCTTCCGGGTTTTCGTAGCCGAGGGACTCGAGGCCGACGGCGCCCAGGAGCTCGACGAGCACGAGTTCGTCGAGGTCGAGGCCATGGACGAGGACGCGGCGCTGGCCGCACTCGGGACGGGCGAGGGCGACCACGCCCTCATGCTGTCCGCGGCCTTCCTGTATCTGCGCTACCGCGGCCGCGCGTAGGCGTCGACTCCGCGCGCATCGACCGCCACCAGGGCGGGAAGGTCCCGCACGACGACGCGCCGCACCGCTTCCATGCCCAGTTCCGGCCAGGCAAGGGTCTCCACCGATTCGACGCAGCGCGCGCCGAAGAGGGCCGCCGCCCCGCCGGGCACCGCGAGGTAAGCGCCGCCGTGGCGCGAGCAGGCGCTGCGGCAGGCCTCCGTGCGCTCGCCCTTGCCGAGCGTGAGGAGCGAGGCGCCCGCGGCCATGAGGGTCTCGAGGTAGCCGTCCATGCGCTTCGCGGTGGTGGGTCCGAGGGCGCCCGCGGGGGCGAGCGGCGTCGGCTCCGAGGGGCCGGCATAGAGGATGGCGGTCCCGAGGGCCCACGGGGGGAGCGCGACGCCACGCGAGAGAAGGGCCGCGAGCCGCGCGTGGGCCGCGTCGCGCGCCAGCACGAGGGGACCCGAGACCGAGACGAGCTGCCCGGAGCGAAGGGCGCGGACGCGCGCGGACAGTTCCGCGGCCGGGCAGGAGAGCTCGAGGCGGGGAAGGGCGCGGGCGGCATTGAAGGAGCCGTCCGTTTCCGCGCGCGCGAGGACGGCGCCCGGGTCGCGTTCGAGCTCCTCGAGGAATACGCCTTCCCGGTCGATCCGCGCGAAGGCCCGACGGTGCGCCGCGCAGGAAACGCCCGTGGCGACGTGCAGGCTGGCCGCGTGGCGGGGGAGCCGGACGACGCGGGCGTCGAGTGCCAGGCGCGAGCCGCCGAACTGGGCGCCCCAGGCGGACGCCGCCGCCAGTTCGAGGATGCGCGCCTCGGCGTCGCGGAGGCGGAGCGCTCCGACCGGGCTTTCGCCCTCGTCCGGGGCGGGCAGGGCGTCGAGCGCTCCGGCGGCTGCCAGCTTCATGGCTTCGAGCGTCTCCTCCGGCGAAACGCCGCCGATGGCGATCGCGAGTCGGTAGGGCGGGCAGGCCGCGACGCCGAGACCCTCGACGAAGCCGCGGAGGAACGCGTCGAAAGCCTCGGGCTCGAGGAGGGCGCGCGTCTCCTGCCGCAGGCTCGACTTGTTGGAGGATCCGCCGCCCTTGGCGGCGAAGAGGAAGGCGTACGCTTCGCCCGTGACCGGTCGGACGGAGACGGCGGCCGGCAGGTTGTCTCCCGTGTCGGTTTCGTCGAAAAGGTTCCGGGGAGCGACGACGCTCGAGCGGTAGCCGCCGGCCTTCCACGCGTCGGCGACGCCGAGCTCGAGCTCGGCCTCGTCGCCGCGTTCCGAAGCGGCCAGTACGCGCTCGCCCCGCGCCGCGTGGACGGAGGCTATGCCGGTATCCTGGCAGAGCGGCAGGCCCGTCTCGGCGGCGGTGACCGCGTTTGCCGCGAGCGCGTCGAGGACGAGACGCTCGCCCTCGGTCGAGGCTGCCGCCCTTGCCGCGAGCAGTGCCTCGAGGCGGCCTCGGGGAAGGAAGCGGCCGAGTTCGAGGAAGGCCTCGCGCGCGAGGGCGCGGAGCGCGCCTTCCGCCGGGACGAGATACGCGCGGCCGTCGAGCGGGACGACACGCGGGGCGGGAAGGTCGAGGCGGCGGAAGGCGACGGGAGACCCGTCGTCCCTGGGCGCGAGGAGGGTGCGCGCGAGCTCCCCCGAGAATCCGGTTCCCGCTGGCATGTTCCCGATTGTAGCAGGGCTTCGGCGCCGGGGCCAAGTACGCAGCCTTCTTCGCCTTGCCCCTCGCGGCGATCGGTACTATACTGGTTCGCGGATTGTTAATTCCTATTCATTGAACGAAATGCGCTCATGAGCGCCGGTGGGGGGGCGTCGCGCGGCAGGTTGGCGCGCAAGCCGATGGCCGCTCCCTTCCGCCGGAGAGCCGAGCGGGGAGGATCATGGAGGAGCCCATCCTGAGTTATGGACCCGACGACGGCGAGATCGCGGCCATGGCGGATCGCATCGGAGCCATAGAGGACCTCGTGCTCGGCAATACGGTCATGCTGGGGGAATTGCCCTCGGACCAGGACACCGTGGCGAGCGACGAGGCAGCGTCGCGCGTCGGCATCCGGCCGCGCTTCTTCGCCGAACGGCTTTCCGCGCTCGGCGCGGACGAAGCCTGGCTCGACGAGGACGGGCATGCCGTTGGCCTCATCGAGGGACTCGACCGATCTGCGCCGCCCGTCCTGCTCGGCGCGGAGCTCGACTCCGCCTATGTCGATTCGTGGGAAGTCCATTACGCCATCGATGAAGGGTGGATATCCGGTCCCGGACTGCTCGACAACGCCCTCGGAGCTTCCGCCCTCCTGTGCGTGCCGGACTTGTTCCGCGCCCTCGGGACGCGGATGCAGAGCGACCTGATCATCGTGGCCTACTCAGGCACCATGCGCGAAGGACCGATGCTCGGCCTGGTCGAGCGCTTTCTCTCGCGTCTCGAGCGCAAGCCGCGCGGGGCCCTCGCCGTCAAGGGCATCGAGTTCGGACGGCTCAACTACGAATGCGAGGCGGTCGTGCGCGCGGATCTGCACATCCAGATGGATCCGGCGAGGACGGGACGGGCGAACGCGATCGCCGTGGCCGCCGAGTTCGTCGACCGCGTGCTCCGCCTTCGTGTCCCGTCCCGTCCCGAGACGGTCATCACCATCGGCACCATCGAGGGCGGCTACAAGCACGGCGAGAACGCGCCGGACGCGACGGTCGGCTTCGAGGTCCGCTCCGAGTCGAACGCCCTGCTCGTCTCGGTGATGTCGCGGATCGCCTCGATCGTCGAGGAGCTCCGCTACGCCCGCAAGGTAGACACGGAAATACGAACCGGCACCAAGCTCGGCGCCTCGGGCATCGGCTTCCGCCACCCTCTGGTCCGGGAGGCCTTGCGCACCATCAAGGCGCTCGGCGCCGTTCCCAGCGTCTACCCGAGCGTATCGGAGCTCCACCACTACCACTCGCTCGGCATTCCCGCCGTGACCATCGGAATCGCCGAAGGCGAGGATTACCACACCGACCACGCGCGGGCGAGGGTCGCGAGCATCCGGAAGGGGCTCGCGCAGATGGTCTCGCTGGCGCTGGCCATCGACGGAGGCGCCTGCGATGCCTGACACCACGCCCTGGTTCGAGCGCAACACCTTCCACCACTCGGATTTCTCCGATCTCGGCCGCCTCGTGGACCTGAAGCGGGAACTCGGCTTCAAGGTGTCGCTCTGCTTCCCCACGCTCAACGAGGCGGCGACCATCGCCAAGGAGATCGTGGTGGTCAAGGCCGAGCTCGCCACGCGCTTTCCCCTCATCGACGAGATCGCCGTTATCGATTCCGGCTCCTCCGACCGCACCCGCGAGTTGGCGGCTGAGTGCGGAGCATCGGTCTGGCTTGCCCAGGACATCCTGCCCGGCCTGCCGCCGCTCAAGGGCAAGGGCGAGAACCTCTGGAAGGCGCTCCACGTGCTATCCGGCGACGTCATCGTCTACGTCGACGCCGACATAAAGAACATCCACCCGCGCTTCGTCTACGGACTGCTCGGCCCCATACTCGCGCGCGGGGGCGTGAAATACTCCAAGGCCTTCTACGACAGGCCCATCGCCGTCGACCAGAAGAACCTGAAACCTTCGGGCGGCGGCAGGGTCACCGAGCTGGTCATACGGCCGCTCTTCTCGCTCTACTACCCCGAGCTCGCCGAGATCGTCCAGCCGCTTTCCGGCGAGTACGCGGGCACGCGCGACGTCCTCGAGGCCATCCCCTTTCCCATCGGTTACGGCATCGAGACCAGCATGCTGATCGACATCCTCGAACGCTGGGGCATGGACGTGATCGCACAGGTCGACCTCGACCGCCGCGTGCACCGGAACCAGGACACCCTCGCCCTCGGCCGCATGGCCTTCGGCATCATGAAGACCTTCTTCCGCAAGCTCGAGTCCTCGGGAAAGGCCTCCTGGCCCGCGGAGTCTGCGGACGACATGATCCAGTTCCAGCTCGAAGGGATGAAGTATCGCCGCGACACCCGGCGCATCGAGCTTGTCGAGCGCCCGCCCATCATCGAGATCCCGGAATACCTGGCGGGGCAGAAGGCCGCGCGGTGAGGATACTCCTCGTCCATTTCCACCTGGGAGCCGGGGGCGTCGGCTCGGTGCTGCGAGCCCAGGCCGAACTGGCGCGGAAGGCCGGGTTCGCCGTCGGCATCGCAGCGGGCAGTTTCGACGGGCCGGTCGGCGATTTCGAGCGCTTCGAGATCCCCGAGCTGGCCTACGAAATGCCCGGCGGCGGGCCGCCCGACGAAAAGGTACTGGACGCGCGGGGGCGCGCGCTCGGCGAGAAGCTGGTCGCCGCGGCCCGGAGCCTCGGGGGAAGGGGACGCGCGTCCGACGAGGGACTGCTCGTCCACGCCCACAACCTGGCGTTGCGCAAGACGCGCGTCTATCCCGGCGCCCTGGCCTTCGTCGCGCGCGAGTTGCCGGTGCTCGTCCATTGCCACGATTTCGGCGAGGAGTGGCGGCCGGATTCGGTCCACGACTCCGCGGGTTATCCCGAGGGCTGCGCCTGGGCCGCGCTCAACGGCCGCGACCGCGCCGCCCTCGTCGCCGCCGGCCTGCCCCCGGAGTCCGTCGCCCTGATCCCGAACGCGGTGCGGATACCCGACCATCGCGAGCTCCCCGCCGGCGCTTCCGCCCGGGACCGCGATCTGGTCCTCTACCCGGTGCGCGGCATCCCCCGCAAGAATCTCGGCGAAGCCTTGCTCGCCTCGCTCTTCCTTCCCGCGGGAGTCGAGCTCGCGGTCACGCTTCCGCCCTCCAATCCGCTCGACCTGCCTGACTATGAACACTGGGTCGCCTTCTCGGCCCGCCTGGGCCTGCGCGCGCGCTTCGGCGCCGGACTGTCCGCGCAGCTCGACGAGCTCTACGCACGTTCGCGCTGCGCGCTCAGCACCTCGGTCAAGGAGGGCTTCGGCTTCTCCTTCCTCGAGCCGATCGCCAGGGGACTGCCCGTTGCCGGCCGGCGCCTCGAATCGGTCATCCCCGATTTCGAGGAATCCGGATTGCGTTTCCCTTCCCTGTACACGGGCATCGCGACGCCCGAAGGGCTTTACGACAGGGCGGCCTTCGAGCGACGGCTCGAGGTCCTGCTGGACCGGGTCTCCGCCGCCTATCGGGATGCCCTCGGCTCCCGCGGCCGCCCGGGGCTCGCCGCTGTCGACGAAGCCATCGAGCGCACCCGCGCCATGTACGGCAATTCCATGATCGACTTCGCCGCCCTTGACGCCGAAGCGCAGTCTGAGCTCATCGCGCTCGCGGCGTCCGACCCGGGAGCCCGCGCCGACGTGCTCGAAGCCGCGCCTTTCCTGTCCGCGCTCGCGGACGCGATCCCGCCGACCGAGGCCGACCGGGCGGCCCTCGGGGCAGCCTACTCGCCGGAGAAGGCGGGCGCGGTGCTGCTCGCTGCCTGGCGCGGGGCGGCGGCCGCCGCGCACGCGGCCTCGGGCAGGTCGCCCGATCCCGTTTCGCTTTTTCGTTCGCTTTCCAGACCCGACAATTTCTCGCCGCGCGGCTTCCGCCCCTTCGCTGGCGCGGGCAACGCAAGGAGTCCCGCATGAAGCACGCGGAGCGCGATCAGCAGCGCGTCGCACCGGTTCCGCCCGACGCCGCCGAGCTTTCCGTGTTGAGCGCCATCTTCCGCGCTCGCGCGCTGCCCGTCGAGCCGCTACCGCCACCGGCCCTGCCCGGATCCTTCGCGTCCCTCCTCGGCCGCGCCCTGCCGCGCCGTCCCCGCGCCATCCTGTTCGACGTCTACGGCACCTTGCTCTCGAGCGACGCGGGCGAGGTCGGCGTGCATCGCGCTTCCGTCGAAGCGGTCGCCCCGCGCGACGCCCGGTCTTCCCGCCGCCACCGGCTCGATGCCGCGCTCGCCGCGTTCGGCGTGACGCTCGGTCCCGAGGAATTCGAATCGGAGTTCGCGCGCGTCGTCAGGCGGATCCACGCGGAGGGCCGTTCTCGCGGACTCGTGCAGCCCGAGGTGGACGCTCCGGCCGTCGTGGCCGAGATCACGGGCTTCGATGCGCGCCGCGCCCGCGAGTTCTGCGTCGAGCGCGAATGCGCGGTCAACCCGGCCGCCGCCATGCCCGGCGCCGCCGAACTGCTCGCGCGCGCGAAAGCGGCGGGCCTGCTGCTTGGCCTGGTATCCAACGCCCAATTCTACACCCCGCTGGCCCTCGAGGCGGCTTTCGGGGCCACGCTCGACGAGCTCGGTTTCGATCCGGCCGTCCGCGTGCTGTCGCACGAATTGGGCGCGGCGAAGCCGGACCGCGCTCCCTACGCCCTGGCCGCAGCCCTGCTCGCGGAGAAGGGCGTGCGCCCCGAGGACGCGGTGATGGTCGGCAACGACCTTGCGAACGACGTCGAGCCCGCGCGCGAACTCGGTTTCATGACCGCGCTGTTCGCGGGCGACGGCCGTTCGCTCCGGCTCGGGCGCTCCAGGCTCAGGGCGGAGGCTGGCGGATCCGGCACGGACGCGGGCTCCGGCGCGCCGCCGCCCTCCTTGCCGGACACCGTGCTCCCCGATTTCGGTCCCGTCGCGCGGCGGGCGCTCCTGGGGCTCGACGAAAACTGAGGACGCGAGGAGGTTCTCCGTGTACTTGACCACCTTCCGGGACATCAAGCGCATCGGCTTCGTCGGCACGCGCTTCGCCGGTACCGACGGTGTCAGCCTCGAGGCTGACAAGTGGGACATCGTGCTCCGCGAGCTCGGCTACAGCACCTTCTGGTTCTCGGGGCTCTCGGACCGGGATCCCGCCACCAGCGTCGTCTACCCGCCCGCCTTCTTCGGAACTCCGGAAATGCGCGCGCTCCACGCCAAGTTCTTCAACTTCGCCGCGAGGCCGCCTGAACTCTCGGACCTGGTTGAACGGATGAAGGACGACCTGAAGCGCCAGCTCCGCGCCTTCGTCGACCGTTTCTCGATCGACCTGCTTGTCGTCGAGAACGCCCTGGCCATACCGGTGCACATCCCGCTCGGCCTGGCCATCGCCGAGTTCGTCGCCGAGACCGAGATGCCGACCATCGCCCACAACCACGATTTCGTCTGGGAACGCGAGCGCTTCCGCCGATCCTGTGTCGATGATTGGCTCGACGCGGCGTTTCCGCCGAGCCTGCGATCAATCTACCACGTGGTCATCAATTCCGAGGCTCGCCGCGAGCTCGCCTGGCGCAAGGGCATCGCCTCGGTCATGATTCCCAACGTGCACGACTTCGATGCCGAGCCCCAGGGCCGCGACGCGTACAACGCAACGCTCCGCGCCGAGCTCGGCGTCGAGTCCGGCGAGGTGCTGATGCTCCAGCCTACCCGCGTCATCGCGCGCAAGGGCATCGAGAGCTCGATCGAGCTGGCCTCGCGCATGGAGCAGATAGGCGGCCTGCGGGTCAAGATCCTGATCGCCCATCCGGAGCGCGACGAGGGCGGCGAGTACTTCGAGCGGATCAAGGCCTACGCGAAGCTGCTCGATGTCGAGCTGCTCCTGAGGCCCGATCTCTTCGGCACGGAGCGCGGGGCTCGCGACGACGGCGGAAAGCGCTATTCCCTCTGGGACGCCTACGCGTGCGCCGACTTCGTCACCTATCCCTCGACCTACGAGGGCTTCGGCAACGCCTTCCTGGAAGCCGTCTTCCACCGGAAGCCGGTGATGGTCAACCGTTACGCCATCTTCCGCCAGGACATCGAGCCGGCAGGCTTCTCAGTCGTGGCCATCGACGGCTACCTTCACGACGAGGCCGCGCGCGAGGTGCTCGACCTGCTGGCCGATCCGAAGCGCGTCGAGGCCATGACGGCCCGGAACTTCGAGCTCGGCCGGAAGTACTTCTCCTATGACGTCCTCCGTCGCCGCCTTCCGTTCATCCTGATGAACTTCGGCATCGTGTCCTGAGCCGGGGATCCGGGACGCGGGGGAAGGGGAAGGGGAAGGGTCAGAAGGCGATGCCGAGCGACGCCACGACGCGGAACGGGCCTGCGGCAGGATCCGCCCCGAGGACGGCTTCGCACGCGACGGACAGGACGAGCGGCGAGCTTCCCGGCATGAGATGCGCCTCCACGGCCGCGCGGGGTTCCCGCGCCTCGGGTCGGCCATCGCCGAAGCGGGCGTCGAAGACCTGCTCCGCCGAGAGACCGAGACGCCAGGCCGCGCCGCCGACGCTGGCTCCGCCGCGCAGCGCCAGGAACCAGGACGGTACTCCGTCGCCCAGGGCGAGCGCGAGCTCGCCCTGGGCGCCCAGCCAGGCGCCCTTGCGTCCGTAGGCTCCGGCGAGTCCCGCGCCGAAGCCGCCCGAGGCGCTCGCCTTCGCGTCTCCGGACCACGCGAGCCCGGACTCCGATCCTTCGCCGCCGCCCGCCCGGGCGCTCGCCATGAGGCTCCAGGGCGAGCTTCGCCCCGTCAGCGGCCAGACCGAAGCGAGTCCGAGCTGCCAGGCCGCTCCCGCCTCGGCGGCCAGCGACGCCGAGGCCGTCACGGCGAAGGCATCGGCCGCGAAGGAGAGCGAGGCCAGCAGGTCCGGCCCCGCCGCGCCGTCCGGGTGGAGCGCGGCGCCCAGCGCCATCCGGACGAGGCCCGGAGGGTCCGCGAAGGGTTCCGCCATCAGGGCGAGGCCCGGTCCCGCGGCTCCCGTGCCCCCTGGCGTCCAGGCAAGGCTGGAATCGACGCGCACCATGGTTTCCCTGGTGAGGCCGTCCCCGGGATCGGCAAGTTCCACCGAAGGGTCGGGGCGGACTGCGAGGATGGCCCGGTACTCGCCGTCCGGCAGCGGCCCGGTCTCGTCGCGGCCGTCCCAGCGGTAGCCCTGGGCGCTGCGCGAGAACGGGCCGAGCTCCGCGGCGAGCACGGACTTGCCGTCGGCGTCGAGGATCTCGAGGGTCGCCACGCCGAAGGAGCTGACCTCGAACGAGAACTCGGCCGAACCAAGCGGTCCCGCGTTGCGCGGATCGAATGCCTCGCGCCTCGAGCGCAGCTCCGAGAGACGGAAGCTCGCCGCGGGAAGCGCCGCTTCCAGGCGCGTCACGAGATCTTCGGCGATCTCTACCCGGAAGGAACGGCTTTCGCGGGCGAAGCGCGAAACCTCCACGTGGTGAAGGCCCGGCCTGAGCTCCATGAGGCCCGCTTCGCGCGGCTCGCCGTCCTTGTCCACCTCGACGAGGGCGTCCGGCGGATCCGCAACGACGAGCAGCCAGCCGCGTAGCGCCTCGAGCCGCAGGCTGACGGAAATCTCCGTCAGTTCCTCCGCCACCAGGACGATTTCCCGGGCGCGGTAGCCCTCGAGCGAGACGGACAACGCGTGGGGGCCCGGCGCCAGCCTTTCGACCACGAGCGGCGTCCTGCCGGCTTCGACTCCGTCGATGCGCACCCCCGCGCCGCGGGGCTCGGTGGCGACGATGAGCCTGGCATGGCCCTGCGCGCCGCCCGGCGCGACCCTCAGCTCGGGCGGCTCGTCCCCGCGGAGCGCGGACGGGGCCAGGAGGAGGGTGGCCAAGGCCAAAAGGAGGGCGCCGGCGCGGGGCGCTGCGAAGGGGACGGCGCGGACGGACGATCGCTTCGCTCGGCTCATGGCGACGATTCTAGCGCGGCCGGCTCGGGAGGTACAGGCGGCAAACAGGCGCGCGGAAGCGGGCCCCGGCCGCGAGGGTGTCCGCGCTTGCCCGGGCGCTTGCCCGGGAGGTCCCCAGCGTGTACAGTCTTCGCGGTGGAGGGCGCGACGATGGTCAGGATAGTGCCGGTGGCTTCCGGCAAGGGCGGGGTCGGGAAGACGGTGCTGGCGGCGAACCTCGCGGTCGCGCTCGCGCGACTCGGACGCGTTACGGTGCTCGTCGACCTCGACCTCGGAGCCTCGAACCTCCACACCTGCCTCGGCATCAAATCCTCCTCGACAGGTCTTGGAGCCCTGGCCTGGAGGCAGGAGCGGAGCTTCGACGCGCTCGTCATGGAAACCCCGGTTCCCCGGCTCCATTTCGTCCCCGGCGACGGACTCCTTCCGGGCACCGCCAACCTCGACCATTCGATCAAGCGCAAGATCCTCAAGGGGATCGCCTCGCTGCCGGCGGATTTCGCGATCCTGGACCTCGGCGCGGGGTCCTCCCACAATGTCGTGGACTTCTTCCTCGCCTCGTCGCGAGGCCTGCTCGTGGCGCGTCCTGAGACGACGAGCGTCCTCAACGCCTATTCCTTCCTCAAGACCACGGTCTGGCGCCTGCTCTTCCGCGCTTTCCCGAGGGGAGGGCAGGAACGCGCGCGACTGGCCGAATTCGCCGCCCGCCGCCTTGAAGGTTCGGGCTCGAGTTTCCTCGATCTCGCCGACCTCCTCGCCCGCGAGTTTTCCGACAGCGCGGCCGCCGCGCTCGGCGAGCTCCGATCCTTCGTTCCGCGCGTCGTCCTCAACCAGGGGCGATCGCGCGCCGACGTGGAGCTCGGTTCCCGGATACGGGCCATCGCCGGCCGCAACCTCGGCATCGGCGTGGAATACGCGGCTTTCCTTCCTGAAGATGCGTCTGTGCCGCATTCGATCGCGGAGCGCGAGCCGCTGGTCCTGACGCGACCGGAGGCGCCCTATTCCCTCGCCGTCGCCGACCTGGCCGCGCGCATGGCCGCGGAAGGGCCCGACTCGCCGCCGCGCCTGGCGCTGGATGACGAGGACCTCGCCTCGCTGGCCGCCGCCGCGCTCGCCGCGGGCGCGGATCCCGCGGAAGGGTCCTGACGGAACGATCCACGGAGAACGCATGAAACGAACCCTCATCGAGCGCCGGGCGTTCCCGGACGCGCCAAGCTCCGGAGCGGGCGGACCGCGAAGCGGCCCGTCGCCGGCGAAGCTCGCCGCGACCTTCCTCGCGCTGGCCCTGCCGCTCGCGCTGTACGCCTGCGGATCGGGCGTCCCGCGTCCTGGCGCCGGAGTCGACCCCGCGGCGCCCGCCTCGACGGCGAGCGCGTATCCCGACCGAGCGGAGCCGCACCGCGCGCGTGCCCGGGCGCTCGCCGGCATCCTGGGCGACGCGGACCTTGTCGGCCAGCTCCTCATGGTGGGCGTCGACGGCTCCGGGGCCCTGCCGCGTTCCGCCCGCGCCCTCCTCGAAACCGCGCGTCCGGGCGCGGTCGTGCTCTTCGGCTTCAACGTGCCCGACGACCCGCGCTCGCTCGGCCGCTTCCTCGGCGAACTCCAGGACGCGGCCGCCTTCCTGCCCGCGCCGATCCTTGCCGCCATCGACCACGAGGGCGGAGCGGTGCAGCGTTTCCGGTCGGGACTCACGCGCCTTCCCTGGGCGGCCGAGCTCGGCGCGAAAGGGCCCGCGGCGGCCGGGCTCGCCGGCGCCGTCGCCGGAGCGGAGCTCCGCTCCCTCGGCGTCGCCCTGAACCTCGCGCCCGTAGTCGAGTCCTCGCTCGCGTACCAGGCTTCCTTTGTCGGACGGCGCGCCTTTTCGTCAGACCCGGCGGAATCCGGGAAGCTGGCAGGCGCCTTCGCCGCGGGCCTCGCGTCCGCGGGCGTCGGAGCCGTCCTCAAGCATTGGCCCGGATCGGCGGAGCTGGATCCGCACCTGGGCCTGCCCACCCTCGAAGCCTCCGTCGAGGTCCTCGCCGCCCGCTACGAGCGGCCCTTCGCGGATGCCTTCGCCGCGGGGCCCGCCGCCGTCATGCTCTCGCACGTCATGCTGCCCGCCCTCGACGCGCGCAATCCCGTGACCTGGTCGCAGGCCGCCATCGAGCGGCTCCGCGCCGCCGGTTTCCGCGGCCTCGTCATGACCGACGACGTGGCGATGAAGGCTTCGCTCGAGCTCCTCCCCGCGGGCGAGGCCGCCCTGGCGGCGCTCTCGGCCGGCGCCGACCTCGTGATGGTCTCCGGGGGCCCCTACACGGCCGAGGTGGTCGCGACCCTGCGCGCCGCCCTCGCCGACGGCCGCCTGCCGCGGGGGCGGGCCCTCGAGGCCTGCGCGAACGTGCTGGCCTGGAAGTTCGCGCTTGAGCTCGAGACGGAACGCGACGCCGCGACGCGAGAGGCGCGCCTCGACGCCTTCCCCGCTCTCGTCGCATCCCACGCGGGATTGCTCGATTGACCGCTCTTTCCTAATACAGGCGGCGCCGCGCGCCGAAAATCGAGGCATGGGAAACGTCCGCCCGAACGAGCGCCCGAAGCTCGACGCGACTCCGCGCTCCCCGCTCCGTCGCGTGGCGATGTCACGCGCCCGCGCCTTCCTCGCGTGCGCCTGCCTCCTCTGCCTCGCCGCGGCGCTCCCGGCACAGGACCTCGCCATCGCTCCCGGCGAGCTTCGCATCGAGGAGCGAGGCGACGGGGGCTATCACCTCTTCGTAAAGGCGAAGCCGGGCCTCGGCAGCGTGCTGCTCACGGAATCCACCAAGGATCCCGCCCTCGAGCTCGCCAACTACGCCTATCGCGCGAAGGAACGCAACGCCGTCAACGGCGGCGAGAAGCGCCTGCTCGACGGCGAGTTCCTTCCCGAATCCTCGGGCTGGTTCATCATCGACTCGACGCCCGAGCCCGACGCCGCCTTCGGCAGCGCCTTCGAGCTGTTCATCCCCTACGTGCTCCAGTACGGCTACGCCTGGACCCGGAACGGCGAGCTCTTCGTCGCCGACGGCACCTTCGTAAGCGTTCGAGCCTTCGCCCTGCCGTACGCCGATTACCGGGGCGCCTGGGCCGACAACCCCTACCTGATACGCGTCGCGCAGAAACCCTTCGAGCGTCCGCCGGCCAGCCCGGAGGCCGGGCGGGACCTGTCCATCTACCTGGACGACACGGTCAAGGCCTTTACCGACATCGCGGAGCGCGGCAAGGGCACGGTGCGCTTCGTCGAGGCCGCCGAGGACCTGCCCGGCGAACTGGCGCGCATCCTCGACGGGCTCGAGGGCCCGCGCGTCGACCTCGTGGTCTGCATCGACACCACCGACTCCATGAGCGACGACATCGACGCGGTCAAGACCTCGTTGCCGGGCCTGCTCGCCGAGCGCGTCGGCCGCTTCGAGCGCTTCCGCCTGGGCCTCGTGTTCTACAAGGACTATTACGAGGAATACGTGGCGAAAAAGTGGGACTTCACCTCGGACCTGGGCGTCTTCCAGACGCGCGTCGACGCGGTCAAGGTCGCCGGAGGCCGGGACATCCCCGAGGCAGTCTACGAGGCGCTCTCCGAGGCCGTCACGGGCTTCGCGTGGGACGCCGACGACCGGCTCGTCGTCCTCGTGGGCGACGCGCCTCCGCACCCGCTGCCGCGCGGCACGGTCACCAAGGAAAAGGTCGAAGCCGAGGCGGCCATGCGCGACGTCGTCATCGACGTCATAATCCTGCCGCATTGAGGACCGGGCAGGCGCGGCGCCGCGTCGATTCCGGAGATCGTCGGGCGAAACGGACGATTCTCGATTGCGCGATTTCCGGTTTTCCGGCTAGTATCCGGACAGCGCATACACCTTGAGAGGAGCGGCTGGACGATGCGGATGGACGGCTTGAAGGATTTCCTGGACCGGGTCGACGAGCGAGTCGCCATTCCCGTCGCCTTCGGCGCTTTCGCCGCCCTGGCGCTCGGAGCGGCCCTGCTTTCCGGCCTCGTGGCCGGCGCGGGACGAAAGTCCGAGAGCGCGGTAGTGCCCGTCCCGCCGTCGCAGGGCGGCTACTCCTTCGCGGAGGGATACGTCCCGGGCGCTTCCGATCCGTCCTTGGCCGACCTCGAGCTCCTCGGCGAGGCTCCCGCCGACCTGGCCGCCGACGAGGACCTGCACTACCGCGTGCGCACCGTCGTCCCCGGCGACACGGTCTGGGACATTTCCATCGAATACGGCGTGTCCATGGACGCCATCTTCAGCATGAACGACATCCCGCGCGCGCGCGCGCTCCGAGTCGGCATGCGCCTCAAGATTCCCAGCGTCAACGGCATACTCCGCGCGGCCAAGGCCGGCGACACCCCGCTCTCGCTCGCCGAGGCCTTCGGCGTCTCGCCCGAGCGCATCGTCGCGGCCAACCGACTCGAGGGCGTCGAAGTCGCGCTGGAAAAAGGCCGCTCCATCTTCCTTCCCGACGCCTCGCTGCCGCGCTCCGAGATGGGCGAGCGCACGGGCGACCTCTTCCGCTGGCCCTACGGCGGCCGCATCACCAGCTGGTACGGCTGGCGACGCGACCCCTTCAACGGGCGCCGCGTCTTCCACGGCGCTCTCGACATCGCCGGCGCGCGCGGCTCCACGGTGCGCGCCGCCATGGCCGGCACCGTCGCGCAGGTCGGCTTCTCGAGCATCCTCGGGAACTATGTGACCATACGCCACCCCGTTGGCGGCTATTCGACCCTCTACGGCCACCTCGACGCCGCCACCGTCAAGGTCGGCCAGTGGGTGGCGGTAGGGCAGGGCATCGGCAAGCTCGGCAACACCGGCTACTCCACCGGCCCCCACGTCCACTTCGCCGTCTTCAAATACGGCGTCGCCATCAACCCCGTCCCGCTTCTGTATTAGCGAAGGTTCACCACGGAGGCACGGAGGGAAGAGGGAGGAAGAAACAGGAAGGGATTTGTTTTCGACCCCCTCCGTGCTTTTCCCGCTTTCCTCCCGAACTCCGTGTCTCCGTGGTCTGATTATTCTTTCAGCAATTCGTTGATGCTCGCGGCGGCGCGGCGGCCTTCGCCCATGGCCAGGATCACGGTCGCCGCTCCCAGCACGATGTCGCCGCCGGCGTAGACCTTTTCCATCGAGGTCTTGCCCGTTTCGTCCACCGTGATGTTGCCCCGCCTGTTGACGTGGATCTCGGGCGTGGTGGCGGGAATCAGCGGGCTCGACGAATTGCCGATCGCCACGATCACCGCGTCCACCGCCATCGTCTCCTCGCTGCCCGCGACGGGCACAGGCCGGCGCCTGCCGGAGTCGTCCGGCTCGCCGAGCTCGTAGTGGAGCACTTCCATTTCCTTCACGCGGCCCTTCTCGTCCGGGATGATGCGCGTCGGATTGGTCAGCAGCTTGAAGATGATGCCCTCTTCCTTGGCGTGCGCCACTTCCTCGACGCGCGCGGGCATCTCGACCTCGGTGCGTCGGTAGACGATGTAGACGGTCTCGGCGCCGAGGCGCTTGGCCATGCGCGCGGCGTCCATGGCGACGTTGCCGCCGCCGAGCACGGCCACGGTCCGGGCCTCGAAGATGGGGGTCGCGGCCTTGCCCTTCGCGTAGGCCTTCATGAGGTTGGCGCGGGTCAGGTACTCGTTGGCGCTGAACACGCCCACCAGGTTCTCGCCGGGTATGTCCATGAAGTTCGGCAGCCCCGCGCCCGAGCCGACGAAGGCGGCGTCGAAGCCGTCCTCGGCCAGCAGGTCTGCGAGCTTGCGGGTGCGGCCCACGAGGAAATTGGTCTCTACCGTGACGCCCATCTCGCGGAGCGCCTCGATCTCGTCCTGCACGATGGCCTTGGGCAGGCGGAATTCCGGGATGCCGTACATGAGGACGCCGCCGGGCTTGTGGAAGGCTTCGAAGATGGTCACCTCGTGGCCGGCCTTGCGCAGGTCCGCGGCTGCGCTGACGCCGGCGGGGCCGGAACCGACCACGGCCACCTTCTTGCCGGTTGCGGTCGCGGGTGCGTGCGTTTTCCGCGTTCCCTTCTCGCGCTCGAGGTCGGCGACGAAGCGTTCGACGCGGCCGATGGAGACGGCCTTGTCGACGCTCTTGAGGCTTTTGCCCAGGGTGCAGGGCGCCTGGCACTGGCTTTCCTGGGGACAGACCCGGCCGCAGACGGCGGGCAGGAGGCTCGATTCCTTGATTACCGCGAGCGAGCCCTCGAAGTCGCCCGCGGCGGCCTTGGCCAGGAAGCGGGGAATGTCGATGCCGACGGGGCAACCCGCTACGCAGGGCGCGGTCTTGCACTGGAGGCAGCGGCTAGCTTCGACCATGGCCTGCTCGGCCGAATACCCGATGGCCACCTCGTTCATGTTGCATACGCGGACGGACGGGTCCTGGCTCGGCATCTCCTGGAGCGGGAGGGCCATGCGCTCGCGGGGGCCGAGGGTCTTGCCTTCAATCGAAGCGAGCGTTGCGGCGGCCGCGGCGCGGAGTTCTTCCTTGGTGGCGTGGTGGCTCATCTTCACTTCACCTCTCCGGCGATGCCGAGGTCCAGGTGGCAGACGTGGTGGGCTTCCTTCTCCTGCGTCTTGTAGGCGCCGAGGCGCGAGAGCATGTTGTCCCAGTCCACGAGGTGGCCGTCGAACTCCGGGCCGTCCACGCAGACGAACTTGGTCTCGTTCCCGACCGTGACGCGGCAGCCGCCGCACATGCCGGTGCCGTCTATCATGATGGTGTTGAGGGATACGACGGTCGGAACCTTGAAGGGCCGCGTGGTCTCGGCGCAGAACTTCATCATGATCGGAGGGCCGATGGCCACCGCCAGCTGGGGCGGGTTCGGGCCCTCGCAGGCTTCCTTGAGGGGCTCGGTGACCAGGGCCTTGCGGCCGTAGCTGCCGTCGTCGGTGACGATGACGAGCTCGTCGGCGAGGGCTCGCATCTCGTCCTCCATGACGATGAGCTCCTTCGTGCGCGCGCCGATGATCACCTTCACCGTGTTGCCCGCGGCCTTGAGGGCCTGGACGATGGGGTGCAGGGGCGCGACGCCGATGCCGCCGCCCACGCAGACCACCGTGCCCACCTTCTCGATATGGGTGGGGCGGCCGAGGGGGCCGAGCACGTTGGCTATGGAATCGCCGACCGCCATATCGGCTAGGCGGTGCGTGGTGGCGCCGACGGCCTGGAACACGATGTCCACGGTGCCGGCGACCGGGTCCGCGTCGGCGATGGTGAGCGGAATTCGCTCGCCGAAGTCGGAGTCGAGCTGGACGATGATGAACTGTCCCGCTTTTCTTTCGCGGGCGATATTGCGCGCCTCGAATTTCATGCGGAATACTTCTTCCGACAGCTGGCGCTTTTCCAGTATCCGGTGCATGGGACGCTCCGTTCACGACAGGGTGACTAAGAAATACACCCTTTCGGAGCGAAACGCAACCTCGAAACATAATGCTCTTGCAATATTGGAGAAATGCCATATACTCAATTCGGACTAAATAGCTCAGGTATTATTGGCATATGACCATCACGGACGGATCGGGGGCCGGCGAAACCGGAAACGGGTCCGCGATGAAAAGGAGAGAACCATGAAAGACCTCAAGGGAAGGGCGGCGCGCTTCGTCCTCCTTCTGGGGGCCTGGCTCGTCCTCACGGACGCGCGGAAACCGGACGAATGGATCGCGGGCATCGTCGTCGCCCTGCTGGCCGCCGTCCTGCCGCTTTTTCCGCGTCCGGTCCTGGGCGACCTCAAGCTCTCGCCGAAGGCCCTCTTCGGCATGATCGCGTACGCCGCGGTCTTCATGAAGGCGCTCGTCATGTCGAACCTCGACGTCGCCTTCCGCGTCCTCCACCCGAAGCTGCCGATCAACCCGGGGATCGTCGCGATCCGCACGCGGCTCGTCACCCCGCTGGGGCGCCTCCTGCTGGCCAATTCCATCACCCTGACCCCCGGCACCATCACGGTGGAGACGAAGGGCGACACCTTCTACATCCACTGGATCAACGTCGCCGAGCGCGACGTCGGGGCGGCCACCAAGGCCATCGTCGGGGAATTCGAAAAGCGGCTGGAGGTGTTCTGTGGCTGAAACCGTCTTCCTCGTCGCCTCCGGCATCGCGCTGCTCGCGCTCGTGCTCGCCGGACTCCGGATGGCGCTCGGACCGACCGCGGTCGACCGGACGGTCGCGCTCGACGGCATGACCATCATCGCCCTTTCGCTGATCGCGGCCTGGGCCTGGTTCTCGGGGAGGGGCATCTACCTCGACGTGGCGCTGGTGTACGGCCTCGCGAGTTTCGCCGGCGTCGTCGCCATCGCGCGCTACCTGGAAGGGGGCCTCAAGTGAACGGGACCATCGGCGCTTTCCTGGCCCTCGGCGGCTCGGTCTTCCTCCTCCTGGCCTCCATAGGCCTCATCCGCATGCCCGACTACTACAACCGGATGCAGACCGGGACCAAGGCCACCACGCTCGGTTCCATCCTCTTCCTGCTTGGCGTCGGCGTCATGCGGCCGGAGTGGCTCGGCAAGCTGCTGCTCCTCGTCGGTTTCGTCGTGCTCACGAACCCGGTCAGCTCGCACGCTCTCGCGCGCGCCGCGCACAGGATCCGTGACCGCCTCGGCAAGCTCGAGAAGGCGGTGCTCGCGGTCGACGCCCTGGCGGATGACGAGGCCGCGGAGACCGCAGCTGACCGGTCGGATACGGATGCCGGGAACGGGGAGGCGAAGCATGCTTGACGGCAGGACGACCCTCGACCTGGTCATCGGCTTCCTCGGGCTCCTCATGATCCTCGCGGCGCTCTGGTCGGTGCTCGCGAAGCGCCTGCTCAGCTCGGTGCTGCTCTCGGGCGGCGTGAGCCTGCTCGCCAGTCTCGTGTTCCTCGCGCTCGGCGCCCCCGACGTGGCCATGACCGAGGCCGCCATCGGCTCGGCCCTGACCACCATGGTGTTCCTCTACTCGCTCTCGCGCATGAAGGTGGAGTGCGACGCGAGCGAAGACGGAGGCCGCTCATGATGAAGAAAATCCTCCTCCTCGCCGCGATCGCGCTGCTCGCGTTCGCGCTCTGGCCCTTCGTCCGCGACGTGGGCCTCGCGGAGCCCGGTGCTCTCGCGACGGCCTACCTCGAGCAAGGGCCGGCCGAGCTCGGCACCGCCAACGTGGTAACCGCCATCGTGGTGAGCTACCGCGGCTTCGACACGCTCGGCGAGGTCACCGTGCTCTTCACGGCGACCGCCGGCGTCGGCGGGCTCCTCGCGCGCCGCAAGGGCCACGGGAAGAAGAAGGCCGCGGAGCGCGGCGCGAGCGACGCGTCGGAAATCCTCAAGACGGCCTCGCGCCTGCTTTCGCCGCTCCTCGTGCTGTTCGGCGTCTACATCTTCCTGCACGGCCACCTGACGCCCGGCGGCGGCTTCCAGGGCGGCGTGGTCATCGCCACGGCGGTGCTGATCGGCCTGCTCGCGGATCCGGAAGCCGGACTCGCGCACGGCGTCATGCACCTCGTCGAGGGCCTCTCGGGCTTCGCCTACGTCGCGCTCGGCGCGGCGGGACTCTGGTTCACCGGGGTTCAGGAGGGCTTCCTCGACCCGCGCTTCCTGCCGCTCGGCGAGCTCGGCCGCCTCGCGAGCGCGGGCGCCATCCCGGTCATCTACTCGCTCGTGGGGCTCAAGGTCGGCGCCGAGCTGACCGGCATCCTCGACGCCATGAAGGAGGACGCCGAATGAGCGACATCAACATCGTCACCCTGATCGGGGTCGCTCTGCTCCTGATCGGATTTTACGGCGCCCTGTCGCGGCCCAACATCGTCAAGATGATCGTCGGCTTCGCGATCGCGGACACTGGCGTCAACATGATCATCGTCGCGGTCGGCTACCTGCCCGGCCGCACCGCGCCCATCCTCGACTCGGCCGCCGACGCCGCGGGCGCCGCCGCCCGCATGGTGGACCCCATTCCCCAGGCGCTCGTGCTGACCGCCATCGTCATCGGCCTCGCCGTCACCGCCCTCATGCTGTCCTTCGCGGTCCGCATGCGGCGCTCGGGCGGCGGCATGTCCATCGACACTTACGGAGAGCAGAAATGGTGACGCCGCTCGCGATCTTCGCCGCCTTCCTCGCGACGGGCTTCCTGCTGCCCCTCGCCGACAAGCTCGGCCGCCGGCTGTCCGCGACGCTCTTCTGGGCGCTGCTCGCCGGCTTCGCGGGACTCGCCGCGTACTACCTCGCGTCCTTCGTCGCGGCGCCGGGCACGCTCGAAATCTACACGGGCGGCTTCGAGCCGCCGCTCGTCATCGCCCTCAGGCTCGGCCTCGAGGAGTCCGCCGCCCTGGCCGCCATCGCCGCGGTCGCCCTGCTCTCGGCCTTCTCGATGCGCAAGGCCCTCTTCGCGGCGCCCGTCTCCGGCATGATGACCTTCCTCATGCTGGTCATGGGCCTCTCGGGCCTCGTCCTGACGCGCGACCTTTTCAACCTCTTCGTCTTCCTCGAGATATCCGGCATCGCGGGCTACGCCCTGCTCGGCTTCGACGACCGGAGGCTGGCCATGTCGGCGGCCTTCAAGTACATGGTCGCGGGCGGCATCGCGAGCGCCGCGTACCTGGTCGGCGTCATCTACCTTTACCGCCTGACCGGCACGCTCAACCTCGACCTCATGATCGGCTCCGCCGGGCTCGAGGGCGCGGCGGGCGCCGCGGCGGTCTTCTTCGTGCTGGCGGCCCTGCTCGTCGAGCTCAAGCCCTTCCCCGCGAACGGCTGGGCCATCGACGCCTACGAGGCGGCCAACCCGGGCCTCGGCGCCCTGTTCTCGGGCGCCCAAGCCACGGCCATGCTCTTCGCCCTCTACAAGATCTTCCCGCTGCTCACCGACGCGCACCTCTCGGTGGTCATGTGGGCGGGCATCGTCACCTTCGCGGGCTCCAACCTGGTGGGCCTCCGCCAGAAGGCCACGCGGCGCATGTTCGGCTACTCGTCGGCGGGCCAGGTCGGCTTCGTCTCGGCCGCGCTCGCCTTCGGCGCGCGCTACGTGGAGGGAAGCGGGTTCGCCTGGCTCGTCGCGGGCGGCCTCCTCGCCAACCACCTCCTGGCCAAGACCGGCCTCTTTCTCCTCTCGGCGGCCTTCGAGCGTGACGGGGACGCTTCGATGAAGGGAAGGCCGGGGACCATCGTCGCGGTCGCGGCGGGCGTCCTCGTGGCGGCCCTCGTCGGCCTGCCTCCCTTCCCGGCCTTCTGGGCCAAGTGGGACCTGGTCCGCGTCGCCCTCGCCACGCGCGAGTACGCCTTCGTGGCCCTCATCGGCGCGGGCGGCCTCTTCGAGGCCTGGTACCTCTTCTCCTGGCTCGTCCGCCTCGTCAAGGGCGGCGCGGACGAGACGCCAGAGTCCGCTCCGGCCGCTGTCCTCCGCGTCGGCGCCGAGGGCATCGGCCCGGTGCTGGCGGCTTCAGGTCTCGCGGCGCTCGGCGGCCTGTCCGCCTGGACGCGCGGCTTCACCGACCCGCTCTTCTGGGCGCCGCTGGCGGGGGGACTCCTCTTCCTCGCCCTCGACTGGCTGCCCGGCAAGCTTAAGGCCCTGCTGGCCACCGCGGCCATCGCGGCGTTCGGGTATTTCGCCCTGCCTGCCATGTCGGACTTCCAGAAGCTCTTCGCCCTCATGATCCTGGGCGGCGGCGCGCTCCACGCCTTCGCGGGCGGCTACCTCAAGGGCCGCCGCGCCGGGCACTTCCCGCTCTACGTCCTGACGGTGCTGGCCCTGGGCTACGCCCTCGTGGCGGAGTCCGCGCTCGGCTTCTTCATGGCCTGGGAGCTCATGGCGCTCGGCGGCTACTTCCTCGTGCTCAAGAGCGCGAAGGGCCGCTCGGCTTCGATGATCTACCTCGCCTTCTCGATCGGCGGCGCCTTCCTCATGATGGCGGGCCTGCAGACAGGCGGCGGATGGATAGGCGGCGCGGCGCTTTCGCCAGCGGCACTCGTCCTGGTCGGGCTCGGCCTCCTCGGCAAGCTCGGCGCCTTCGGCCTCCACGTCTGGCTGCCGGGCGCCTACGCCGAGGCCGCCGACGACTTCTCGAGCTTCTTCTCGGCCTCGCTCTCCAAGATCGCGATATTCGCCCTGATGGCGGCCATGGCGGTCTTCGGCGAAGCCCTGCCGGGCGGCGAGCTCGCGTGGCGCGTCGTGGGCTGGGTGGGCATACTCGGCGCCGTGCTCGGCGCGCTTGCGGCCATCTTCCAGGAGGACGCCAAGTACGCGCTGGCCTTCAGCTCGATGGGCCAGATGGGCTACATCCTGGCGGCCCTGGCCATGCGCGACCAGATGGGCTGGACCACGGCGCTCTACCTCGCGGCCACGCACTTCCTCTACAAGGGCATGATGTGGCTCTCGGTCGCGGGCGCGTCCTTGCGCACCGGGACCAGGACCATGTACCTGATGGGCGGCCTCATCAAGCGCATGCCGCTCAGCTTCGTGTCCTTCCTCGTGGGCATCATCGCGCTCTCGGGCGTGCCCCCGCTCACGGGCTTCGGCGGCAAGTGGCTGCTCTACCACTCGCTCATCGCCAAGGGCTGGTACTTCGAGGCGGCGGCCAGCTTCCTCGCCTCCGGCATCGCCTTCCTCTACCTCTACCGGATGATCCACTCGATCTTCCTCGGGCAGCCGAAGGACGAGCACCGGACGGTCAAGGAAGCGCCGATCTGGCTCATCCTGCCGCAGCTCCTCCTGCTCGCGGCCGTCATCGTCTTCTCGGTCTTCCCGCGGCTCATCCTCGACCCGATCATGGCGGTCGTCGGGGCGCGGTACCCGGCCGCGCTCTTCGTCTTCGAGGGACAGACCCTCGTCTCCTCGCTCGGCTACTGGAACGGCTTCCTCACCATCATCGTGGTGGTCGTGGTCTTCGTCCTGACCCTGATCTGGATGCTCATGAACCTCCGGAAGCCGCGGCTCGTGAAGCAGTTCAACATCGTCTTCGCGGCCGAGCGCCCGTTCCGCCCCGAGACCACGCACTTCGCCTTCGACTTCTTCGCCCCGTACCGCCGCGCGCTCGGCTTCCTGGTGCGCGGCCGATCGGAAAAAGCCTGGACCGCCGTCGCGGGTCTCGCGACGAGCGTCGCGGGCGCGATCCGCCGGCTCTATACCGGCAACGGCCAGACCTACGCG
>JAFGNN010000063.1 GCA_016926955.1 Spirochaetales bacterium
ACTCCTCGCGGGCGCGCGAGGCGATTCGAGGCCGCCTGATTGCCGTGATGGCGACCGGTCGGCGGCGGCGCGAAGGCGAAGCCCGTTCGGGAAGGTGGACGGGGGTGGGGGCGGAGCGCCCGCCCGGACGGCGAAGCCCCTTTTCCCCCTCCCCCGTCACTGTCCCGGCGGCTACGGTTTCAAGCTCTATGCCACGTGCCCGCGGACGATATCCGCCGCGCTTTTCGCGAGCGCTTGCGGGTCGAGGTCCACGGGGACGAATTTTTCGCCGGTGATGGCCTCGAAGGCGCGGACGTAGCGGAGGGCGGTCTCGACGCGAAGATCGTCGGGAATGGCAGGCGGCTCCCCGTCGCCGGACCAGCCGTGCTCCATGAGCCAGCGGCGGAAGGCTTCCTTGTCGAGCTCGCGCTGCGCGTCGCGGGCGGTGAAGCGTTCGGCGTAGCCGTCCGCGTACCAGTAGCGGCTCGAGTCGGGGGTGTGAATCTCGTCGGCCACCACGAGGCGGCCGTCGACGAGGCCGAATTCGTACTTGGTGTCCACGAGTATCAGGCCGCGCCGGGCGGCGAGCTCCTGCCCGCGGCGGAACAGGGACAGAGCTGCCCGCTCGACCTCGGCCCAGAGCTCGCGCTCCACGATCCCCGACGCGACGAGCTCCGCGCCGGAGACGGGACGGTCGTGGCCGGAAACTTCCTTGGTCGAGGGGGTGATTATCGGGACGGGGAATTTCTCGTCGCGCTCGAGGCCGGAGGGCAGGACGAGGCCGGAGACGGGGCGCCCTTCGCGATAGTCGCGCCAGGCGGAGCCGGAAAGGTAGCCTCGCACGACCACCTCGACCGGCAGCATGTCCGCCTTGCGGACCAGGGCGCAGCGGCCGGTAGCCGCGGTGACGTCAAGGCCGCCGGTTTCATCGGGTGCGACCAGGTGGTTCGGCACGAGGTCCGCCGTCTCGCGGAACCAGAAGGCGGCGATCCGGGCGAGTACCTCGCCTTTGAAAGGGATGGTGGAAA
Source organism: Spirochaetales bacterium (assembly GCA_016926955.1). Classification (GTDB taxonomy): domain Bacteria; phylum Spirochaetota; class Spirochaetia; order Treponematales; family UBA12059; genus JAFGNN01. The sequence goes on from JAFGNN010000063.1 coordinate 1,008, forward strand.
GGACGCGGTCGAAGGCGGAAATGCGGTCAGAGGCGACGAGGAGGAGGCGCTCCTTGCCGGCGACGACGTCGCGGACCTTGCCGCGGTAGACGGGGAGGCCGGCCGCGGCCTCCTCGCCCAAGGACCCGAGGGTCCGTTCGAGCGCGGCCGCGGCGACCTCGGCCCTCACGCCCCGAGCTCCTCGCGCCTGGTCACGACCCGCGAGACGAGACCGTAGGCGATGGCCTCCTCGGCGTTCATCCAGTAGTCGCGGTCGGTGTCGCGCGCGATGCGCTCGAGGCTCTGGCCGGTCTCCTCGGCGATGATGGCGTTGATGCGCTGCTTGGCCCGCTCGAGCTCACGGGCGTGGATCTCGATGTCGGTGGCCACTCCGCGCATGCCCGAGAGGGGCTGGTGTATCAGATAGTGCGAGTTCGGAAGGCCAAGGCGGCGCTCTTTCGGGGCGGCGAGCAGGATCAGGGCCGCCGCGCTGGCCACGAGGCCCATACCGACGATTATGACCGGGGGCTTCACGAAGCGGATCATGTCGAAGATGGCGAAGCCCGCGTCGACATCCCCGCCGGGCGAGTCGATGAAGAGCTTGATCGGGTCGGTCTCGGACATGGCCTCGAGCATGAGCAGGCGCGAGACGATCTTCTCGGCCTGGTCCTTGTCCACCTCGCCCGAGAGCAGGATGGTCCGGGTCTTGAGGAACTTCTCGGCCAGCGGATCGGGGCCGGCCGGGCGCTCGGTCTTTTCGTCTTCCTCGTCGGCACGGGGGCGGGCGAACTGGCTGCTCGTCATGGTCACGCTGGACTCCTTGCGTTCGTTGTCGATGGGTTTGAGTATACCGAAAACGGCCGGGGGCGGCTATCGAGCTCCCGAGAGGGGACGGAGCTCACAGGTGGCTGTCGAGCTGCCGCGAGGGACAGAGCTCACCTGCGGCTATCCCCTTGCCGTGAGGGACAGAGCTCTCACGCGACTGCCGATCCCCCGCAAGGGACAGAGCTCGCGCTCGCAACGTGCCGTGAGGGACAGAGCTCTCACACGACTGCCGATCCCCCGCAAGGGACAGCGCTCACGCTCGGTATTGGTCCCGACGAACCTGCGCATCCCGGGAACGAATCAAGCTATCGAGGGTGCATCGTGGTATCCATAACATAGCATATTTGTTATATTCAAATCGAAGGTGCGCCAGCGACGGAAGCGCATCAGAGATGATCTGATACCGAGTCCGGTCGGGTCAGCCGTCGAATCGGCGCCGCCCCGGACCCTGGCAAGGAGTTTCACATGAAGACCGCTACCCTCGCCGCCCTGGCAGGTCTGTCCCTCATGCTCGCCGCCTGCGCGCCGAAGCCGACGCCGGCCATCGACGGGGCGACCCCTCCGCAGTCCGCAAGCTCCGGCGAGAGCCCGGCCCTCATCCCAGACGCGAGCACGTCGAAACCCTGGTACGCCGACAGGCTCGAGACTCTCGGCTTCTTCGTCTTCCCGGAGCCGGTCGCGCTGCCCCCCTTCACCCTGCCCGGCTACCCCTCGGGTTCCGTGGACTCCTCCAAACTGGCCGGCAAAGTGACCTTGCTCAACTTCTGGGCCACCTGGTGCCCGCCCTGCAAGCAGGAGATGCCCTCCATCGAGGCGCTCTGGAAGAAGATGCGGGGCGAGGCCTTCGACATCGTCGCGATCAGCGTGCAGGAGAGTCGCAAGACCGTCGAGACCTTCATGAAGGAGTATCCCTATACCTTCCCGATCTACCTCGACGAGTCCGGCGCTGTCTCCGGCATGTTCGTGAGCCAGGGCATCCCGACCACCTTCATCCTCGACAAGACGGGCATGGTGATAGCGGGCACGGTCGGCGGCCGCTCGTACGACGGTCCCGAGCTCGTGGCCTTCTTCAAGGAACTGGCCGCCAAATGATGACGGAAGTCCCCGGGCTCGCGGCCGCCTTCGCCGCGGGACTGCTCTCGTTCCTCTCCCCCTGCGTCCTGCCCCTCGTGCCCGGCTATCTTTCGTTCATCACCGGCCGGAGCGCCTCTTCGATCAAGGCCGGAGAGGTCTCGAAGCCGCTGGTGTTCGTCCGAACGGTCTTCTTCGTGCTCGGCTTCACGGTGGTTTTCGTCGCCCTCGGCTTCGCCTTCCGCGGAGCCTTCGCCATCGGAGGCGCCCGCCGGACCTTGACCATGGTCGCCGGCGCCGTCGTCGTGCTGTTCGGCCTCAACACCCTTTTCGAGTTCGCGCGCTTCCTGGAAATCGAGAAGCGCTTCCATCCGGTCAAGGGGAAGGGCGGCCCCTTCGGCGCCTTCCTGCTCGGCGTCGCCTTCTCGGCGGGCTGGTCTCCCTGCGTCGGCCCCATGCTCGGCTCGATCCTGCTCTATGCGGGGCGCTCGGGCACGACGGTCCAGGCAGCCTCCCTGCTCGCCTCCTACACCATCGGATTCTCCCTGCCCTTCCTGGCGGCGGGCCTCTTCTTCGAGCGGACCAAGGGGCTCCTGGACTTCTTCAAGCGCCACGGACTCGCCGTGCGCGTCGTGTCGGGACTCCTGCTCGTCGGCCTCGGCCTGGCCATGCTGCTCGGGCAGCTGAGCCTGCTCAACGGCGTCTTCGCCCGCGCGGGTTGGGCAATGAAGGAAGCTGCCGCGGAAAATCCCGAAGCTGCCCGGCTCTGGGCGCTCGGTGCCTACGCCCTGCTGTTCTGCCTCTCGACCCTGCTCGCCCTCGCCAGGGACAGGAGGGACAGAGCCCGCTTCAATGCGCGGAATGGCGAAGCGACGACCGAGAACACGATGGACACGGGAAAGCCAGGGGACAGACCTCACGTTGAAGCGGCAGCATCGGGGACAGACCTGCGAGGCAGGCCGGATGCCCGGGACTCTTCCACCACCTCCGCGGACAATCCCGCCGGGCGCCGTACTTCGCTGTGGCACCCCGCGCGCCTTTTCTTCATGGCGCTGCTGGCGCTCGCCGCGGCCGGCGAGCTGGCGGGCTGGTGGAGGACGGCGGAAATCCTCGCGGGCTGGCTCCTGTTCCAATAGGAGCCTTCGGCGTCACCCCGCGCCGCGTACGATACGGGCGAGGAATCCGCGCCAAGCGCTTCGCTTTCCGGAGTTCCGCGCCTGGGCGCCCGTACCGCACGGAAACACGAGGATGGCGTCGAGGGTCTTGAGGCGACCGTCCAGCTCCCCGAGCAGCGGTTCGAGCGCGCGGTTCCCTGCTCTCGGCGCGACCAAGGCCACCATGGCGCGTTCATCCCGCCTGGCGTCCAACGCGCGCAATCCGACGCGCGCCTCCATATCCGAGAACTGGATGGAAGACCCCAGCGGATGCCCCTCGAGCGCGCTGCGAGCGGCCTCGAGACCTGCGCCCGTCCCGAAGACCCGCGGCGCCACCTTGAGCTGCCGCGCGATGCCCGCGAGGGCGAGGACGCATCCCTCGAAATCAGGCTCGGCTTCTGCGCCCGGCGCCAGGATGAGTACCATGCGCGCGGCGGTCCCGGGCGGCGCGGACAGGCGGGCGGCGAACACGCGCGGCCCCCCGCCCGGCAACAGCTGGTCGAGCACCCTCCTCATGCCGGAATCGAGGAAGGACTTCCGCGTCCGCCAGCCGATCACGATTTCCGTCGCCCTGAATTCAGCGGCGGCGTAGCCGAGTCCCGTGGCGACGTCGATGTCGGCCCTGTAGGCTGTCGCTACGCCCAGCCCGGCGGCGACCCCCCGGTCCGCCACGACGGAGAGGTTCCGCTCCGCCTCGGCGACGGCCTTCGGGTCGCTCGATACCGCAGGCACTATGCTCACCGCCTTCAGGGTTCCATCGCCACGAAGCGTCATCGCGAGATCGAGCAGACGGCTCGCGCTTTCCGGATCCCCGACACCCAGAAGCAGCCTTCGCCCCGCGGGATCCGGTCCGGCCGACGCCGCGCGTTCGGCGGCCAGCTTCCGTCCTGCAGTCTGAACCGACGCCGAACCGACCAGGACGGTGACGAGGATCATTACTATGGTTCCGTTCAATACCGCCGCGCCGAATATGCCGAGATCGTAGGCGACCAGGACCGCGGCCAGGGTTGCCGCGGCCTGGGGCACCGACAACCCGAACACCACGCCGCGCCGGGCGCGCGACCAGCGGGAAAGCTTCTGGATCAGGAAAGCCGCCAGCCATTTCGAAACGATGACGCAGCAAGTCATGAGCGCGGCCACCGCGAGCGATTCCAGGTCGGTCACGAGGACACGCGGGTTCACGAGCATGCCGACCGAGAGAAGGAAGGCCGGTACGAAAACCGCGTTTCCGAAGAATTCCAGTCGATTGGCCAAGGGCGATACGGGCGGAATGTGCCGGCCGACGGCCATGCCCGCGAGGAAGGCGCCGATGATGGGCTCGACGCCCGCCAGTTCCGCGAGCAATGCCGAAAGGAACAATACGGCAAGGGAAAAGAGGAACTCGAGATCCTCGTGCCGCGCGAGCTTGCCGTAAGCCCAAGCCGCCGCCCGCGGCAGGACGAAGAGTTCGAAGGCGGTGAACGCCGCGAAGGCGAGCGACATGCGAAGGGCCGTCTCCGCGCCGAATTCCCCGCGCCTCGCGCCCGCGATCACCGCCAGCACGAGCAAGGCGGCGACGTCCGTGATGATGGTCCCGCCGACCGTGACGCCGACCGCGTCATCTCCGGTAATGCGCAGGCGGGAGGCGACCGGATAGGCCAGCAGGGTATGCGAGGCGAACAGCGAAGCCAGCAGTATCGACTGCGCGACATCGAAGCGCAGGACCAGGAGCCCCGCGGCGATTCCGATGCCCATGGGCACAGCGAAGGTAAGGAAGCCGAACAGGAAGCTGCGCGAGCGGTACCGCCGGAAATCGTTGCCGTCGATCTCGAGCCCGGCTATGAACATCAGGAAGAGGATGCCCACCGAGGCGAACAGCTCGATGACGCGGTCGCGTTCGAGGACGCCGAGCGAGAAGGGACCGAGCGCGACGCCGACGGCGATGAGGCCGACGATCTCGGGGAACCCGAAGCGCCGCGCCAGCGCGGGAACCAGGAGCGCGCAGGCGACGATTACCAGGAAGATCGCGATCGGATCATGCAAGGGCAATGAAAGGAAGTGTCCGGACGGCAACGGGAACCTCCGCGCGGCTGACGCGCCGCTTTGCCATTATCCGCTTCGCCCGAGCCGATCGTGCGTCACAAGCCGTGAAGCTCAGGCTCCGAGCATGAAATCCACGAGGGCGCGGGCGTGCAGCAGGGTGGTGTCCCAGTAGGGAACGGCCAGGTCCCCGTCGCGCATGGCCAGCGGAAGCTCGGTGCAGCCCAGGATTATGCCTTCCGCTCCGGCTTCCGCCAGCGAAGCCGCTATCTCCTTGAGCCGCGCGGTCGTACGTGGATCGAGGATTCCGCGGCAGAGTTCGCCGAAGATGCAGCGATCCACCTCAAGCCGGTCCGCGCGTTCCGGGACAATGGCCTCGATGCCATGCCGCTCGCGCAGCCTGTCGCGGTAGAAGGCTTCTTCCATGGTGAACACGGTGCCGAGCAGCCCGGCGCGCCGGATTCCGGCGGCCTTCATCGCGGTGGCAGCGGCGTCGGCGATGTGGATGAGGGGCAATCCGCTCGCCGCCTCGAGCGCGGCGGCGAATTTGTGCATGGTGTTGGTCGCGAGCGCGAGCGCCTCCGCGCCGCCGTCCCGGAGACGGACCGCCTCGCGGACCAGGTCCGCGCGGATGCCGTCCCAGTCGCCGGACTTCATCCGCGCGGCGAAGGGTCCGAAATCGACCGAGGAAAGGAGTACGCGCGCCGAGGAAAGCCCCCCGACCCTCGCGGAAACTTCATCGTTCACGATCCGGTAGTACTCGGCCGTGGATTCCCACGACATGCCGCCGATGAGCCCGACGAGCCTCAAGGTCTGTCCCCGCCGCGCGCCAGCGCGTCATGCTCGTCGATGTCGGGCGCGTCCCACGGATACTTGATCCAGCGGTCCTCTACCTCGAGGCCCTTCCAGTAGCGCGTCACCTCGGGGGGAAGCTCCTCGCGCTTGGGCTTCCGCTTGTCGTGGAGCACCGCCACGGCGACCTCGGCCGGCGCGTGCCGCAGGAGTTCGCGCACGCAGTAGGCCAGGGTCGAGCGCGAATCGTCCACCTCGTCCACGAGGAGTATCCGTTTCCCGCCGAGCTTCCGTTCGGCCTCCTCGATCCACTGCACGGTACGCGGGTTGTCGGTGGGCCGGTCCTCGTCGTCGTAGTACGAGACACCGACCGCCAGGATGGGCCGGTCGAGGAAGGTGCGCAGCATGCGCGCGGGAATGAATCCGCCCGAGCCGATGGCGACGATCAGGTCGGGCGACCAGAGCGACGCCTCGATGCGCTCCGCGATGGAGCGCACCGTGCGGTGGATGTCCTGGTAGGTGAAGCGGTACGGCGCCGGGTCCGTGGATTCGGCCATGCTCAGTGCCCCGCGTACTCGAAGAGCAGCGCCAGGGTGTTGGCGATGGCGTCCGAATGGGTCCGCTCGTAGCCGTGGCTCGCGTACACGCCGGGCCCCACGAGGCCGTGGCGCACGTCGTGGCCCGCCTGAAGCGACACATTGGCGTCGGAGGAGTAGCGAGGGTAGACGTCCACGGCAAAGTCGCAACCCGCGCGCCCGGCTGCCTCGACGAGCGCCTGCGTGACGTCGCGGTCGTAGGGGCCGCCGGAATCCTTGGCGCAGATGGAGACCTGCCGGTCGCTGCACGAGAGGTCGTCGCCCACGGCGCCCATGTCCACCGAGAGCATCTCGACGGCGCCCTCGGGTATCACCGCGCCGCCGTGCCCGACCTCCTCGTAGGTCGTGAAAAGGAGCCACACCTTCCGCGCGAGCTTGAGCTCTCCGGCCGCCACGGCCTCCGCGAGGGCGAGGAGGACTCCGGCGCTCGCCTTGTCGTCGAGGTGTCGGCTCTTCAGGTAGCCGGATTCGGTCAGCGTCGTGCGCGGATCAAGCGAAACGAAGTCCCCCGGGCCGATGCCGAGCTCGCGGACATGGTCCTTTTTCGAAACCTTTTCGTCGATCACGATCTCGCAGTGCTCGTCGTCGAGCTTCTGCTCCGCGAGCTTCGCGTTGACGTGCACCGAGGCGTCGTTCGGCTGGAGCGTGCCCGAGTAGCGCCGGCCGTCGCGCGCGTGGATGGTCACGTTCTCGGTCAGCGCGAGGAAATCCGGAAAGCCGCCGATCTTCGCGTAGCGGAGGCGCCCGTTCGACTTGACCGAGCGCACCATGAGGCCGAGGGTGTCGATGTGCGCCGCCATGACGAGGGGCCGGCCCTCGCCGCCCAAGTCGACCAGCACCGAACGCTTGACAGTCCGCTCGCTCGTGAGCCCGGCGGCCTGCAGCGCCTGCTCGACGTATCCTTCCGCCAGCGCGGTGAAGCCCGTCGGGCTCGGCAGGCGGCACAGTTCCATGACGTGGTGGATGGCGCGATCGACGACGGTCTGGGCTATGTTCATGCGGACCTCCCCGGTGCCTCGATAGTACACCGGCCCCGGCCCGCCGTGGCCCGAAAACGGTTCGGGCCACGGCCGCGCGGGTCTCAGCGCTTCCGCACGTACTTCTGGATGTCGATGGCCACCGCCGCTACGATGATTATGCCTTTGACGATCTGCTGCCAGTAGGCCGAGACGCCGAGCACCACGAGCCCGTTGTTCAGCACCTCGAAGATGAGCACGCCCGTGATCATGCCCCCGACGGTCCCGATGCCGCCCGAGGTGGATACCCCGCCGATGACGCAGGCGGCGATCGCGTCGAGCTCGTACATCTGCCCGTAGTTGTTGGTCGCGCCGCCGGTGCGCGCCGCGAGCAGGGCTCCGGCAAGGCCGTAGAGCAAGCCGCCGAAGGCGTAGACGAGCAGGGTGTTCCGCCACACACTCACGCCGGAAACCACGGCGGCTTCCGGATTCCCGCCGATGGCGTAGACGTTCTTCCCGAGCCTGGTCCGGTTGAGAATGACGTAGGTGACCAAGGTGACCAAGGCCGCTATCAGGATCAGGTTTGGTATCGTAAGGGTGTCGCCGGTGCCGATGTTCGTGAAATCCTCGCGGAGCCCGCCGAGCGGCTGCGCGCCCATCGGCGGCCGATCGACGTAGAGCGAGACGGCGCCATAGACGATGACCATCATGCCGAGGGTGGCGATGAAGGGCGGCACCTTGAGGAAGGCCACGACCGAGCCGTTGAGAAGCCCGACCAGCAGTCCGACGCCGAGCGCCGCCAGCACCGGCACGAGGAGCGGCAGCATCGGCAGGTCCTTGAAAAGCTTGCTCGCGTAGTCGTCGCGCTGGGCGAGCGAGGCGGCGACCACGGCCGCGAATCCGACGGTCCTTCCCGCGGAGAGGTCTGTCCCCCGCATGATCAGGATGCCGCCGACGCCGAGCGCGATGATGGCGCGCACCGAGGAGATGCGCAGGATGTTGACGAGGTTCTCGGGGTTGAGAAAGCTCGGCCTCGCGGCGCCGATCACGAGGACCAGTCCCAGCAGGACGAGGACGATTGCATTCTTGCTCGCCAGCTCGGCGATGCTCCGGCGCGGTCCCTCCGCGCGTGCCAGTGTGCTCATTGCGATCTCCTTGCCTCGGCCTTAGGTCATGAATTGCGTCGCGAGCTCCATGACGCGCTCCTGGGTCGCGCCCTTCCCGTCGAGGACGCCGGTCGCGCGACCTTCGCACATGACGAGGACCCGGTCCGACATGCCGAGCAGCTCGGGCATCTCGGACGAAATCAGGATGATGCTCTTTCCTCGCTTCGCCAGGTCGGCGATGATCGAGTAGATCTCGTACTTGGCGCCGACGTCGATGCCGCGGGTCGGCTCGTCGAGGATCAGGATGTCCGGATCCGTCAGCAGCCAGCGCGCGAAGATCACCTTCTGCTGGTTGCCTCCGGAGAGGCTCTCGATCTTGGTGTCGTTGCCCGGCGTCTTGATGCGCAGCAGCTCGACGCTGCGCTGGACGTCCTCGTTCCCGCGGCGCCGGTCCAGCAGGCCGATGCGGTTCACGTAGCGGCGGATGTTCGCGATCAAGGTGTTGTCGCGAACTGAGAGCACCGGGAAGATGCCCGTGCTCCGACGCTCTTCGGTCAACAGGGCGAACCCACGCCGCTTGGCCTGTATGGAGTCGCGGATGCGCACCTCCTCGCCCTTTACCCGTATCCTTCCCGACTTGACCATGCGCAACCCGAAAATCGACTCGACGAGTTCGGTGCGCTGCGCGCCGACAAGTCCTCCCAGCCCCAGTATCTCGCCTTTCCTCAGCTCGAAACTGACGTCGCGGAACGAGCGGGAATTCGCAGACGTGAGTCCTTCGACCGAGAGCACGATCTCTCCCGGCACGTTTTCGCGCGGAGGGAAGCGGTGGGTCAGGTCGCGTCCGACCATGCGGTTGATGATCAGGTCCGTGGTCAACTCGCCCGACGGATAGGTACCGACGCGTCGGCCGTCGCGCATTATCGTCACCTCATCGGCGATCTCCAGGATCTCTTCCATCTTGTGGGAGATGTAGATGATCGCCCGTCCCTCGGAGCGGAGCTTCCGGATGATGCCGAACAGGTGCTCTACCTCGAGCTCCGTGAGCGACGAGGTCGGCTCGTCCATGATGATGACCCGCGCGTCGTACGACACGGCTCTGGCGATCTCCATGGATTGAATCTTGGAGACAGATAGGGTCTGGACCCAGGCGCGCGGGTCGATGTCGATGGCGAGATCGGCGAAGAGGGCGCGGGTATCGCGCAGCATCCTGCGGTTATCGACCAGTTTGAAAAGGCCGAGGTTCACGGTCGGATATCGCCCCAGCCAGATGTTCTCCATGACGCTCCGGAAGGGTACCGGATGCAACTCCTGGTGGATCATCGAAATTCCGGCATCGAGGGCTTGCCGGGCTCCCTGGAAGCTGCGCGGTTTCCCGCTCACTTCGATCGAGCCTTGGTCGGGCCGGTAGATCCCGAACAGGCATTTCATCAACGTCGACTTGCCTGCCCCGTTTTCGCCCATCAGGGCATGGACGGTGCCGGGCCTCACCTGTATGGAGACGTCATCGAGGGCTTTCACGCCGGGAAAGGATTTCGAGATGCCACGCATTTCGACGGCCAGGCTATGCTCGTTCATCGGTGTGGAGCCTCCTCTCGGTGCGTTTTGAGGACCGCCGGGTCCGCGAATCGCGGGTCCCGGCAAGCTTACGGGGGCGGACGCCTGCCGGCCTCCGCCCCCCGGGCCCAACCGCGCCCCTTCGGGCGGTGTCGACCCGTCAGGCTCCGTCGCGGGGACGGAGCCCGGGAATCGCTTACTTGAACGCCTTGTAATTGTCCTTGGTCACCTTCACGTAGGGAACCCACACATACTTGCCTTTGGGATCGGGCTTGCCGTCCGCGTTGGCGAGAGGGGCCACTGTCGTGGAGGCGGGCTTGCCCAGGGCGAGGCTGTAGGCGAGCTCGAAAGTCGCGAGACCCTGGCGCTTGGCGTCGTTGAGGACGGTGCCGAGGAGGTATCCCTGCTCGAGCGCGTCGAGGGCGGGCGGGGTGGCGTCGACGCCGACTACGGGCATGTACTTCCCGTCCTTGAAGTATCCGGCTGCCTTGAGGGCCTCGATTGCGCCGAGGGCCATGTCGTCGTTGTTGGCGAACACGACCTCGATCTTCCCGGCGTAGGCGGTAAGCCAGGCCGCCATCTTCTCCTGCGCCTTCGGGCGATCCCACATGGCGGTGTCCTCGGCGAGCTTCTGCACCTTGATGCCGGCCGCCGTCACGGCCTTGATCGAGAACTCGGTGCGGTACTTCGCGTCGGTGTTGGACGGGTCTCCGATCAGCATGACGTACTGGAGAACCCCGTCCTTGTTGAGGTCGGCGGAGGGATTCTTCTTCCAATAGTCGGCGACGATCTCGCCTTCCATGGTGCCGGATTCCTGGGCCTTGGCTCCGACATAATAGGCCATGGCGTACTTGGCCATGTCGGCGGCGGCGGGCTCGCGGTTAAAGAGGACCAGGGGGACCTTCTTCTTGGCGGCTTTCCCGATCAGGACGGAGACGGCGGAGGGGTCGACCATGTTGATCGCGAGACTCTTCATGCCCTCCACGAGGAACTGGTCGACCTGGTCGTTCTGGCGGGGCTGGTCGTACATGCTGTCCTGGACGGAAAGGATCGCCTTGCCCTTCGCCGCGGTTTCGATGGTGTTGCGGACGTAGGACATGAAGGTGTCGTCGAACTTGTAGATGCAGACGCCGATCTTGGGAGCTGTCTGGGCGACCATGCCCACGCCGACGGAGAGGACGAGAACGAGGGCGACGAGGATCGATACGGTACGTTTCATCTGGTGGCCTCCACGGGTAGCGACGATTCGCGCGCGCCGAGGGCGCGTGCCGGGACGGATGCAGTATCCATCCCGTTTTCGCAAATGGTCAGCAGGAAGTAAACGCCGAAGTACCGCACTTTTCGGACGCGACCGAGACGGAGCCGTCTCGAATTCAGCACAGTTTCCCTGCGAAGCGGGGAAAGTGCAGACCGCTTGTCCTTCATGCCACGGGTTCGGACATCGAGGGACATCGAGGGACATCGAGGGACATCGAGGGACAGACCTTGGGGGGCAGCAGTCGAGGGACAGACCTTGCCAGTCGAGGGACAGACCTTGCGAGAATTCCAGGTGACGAGAGACAGACCTTGCGAGAATTCCAGGTGACGAGGGACAGACCTTGCCAGTTGGGGGACAGACCTTGCCGGGTTCGCGATGGAGGGGATCCCTCAATCCTCGGCGTCATCCCTCAGATCGCCGCCCGTCATGTGCGAGCCCTGCGCCAAGCTTTCCCGACCCAAGCCGGAACCGTAGGCGCTCGGCGTCATGCCGGTAGCCTTCTTGAACAGTCGCGCGAAATAGTTGGGATCCGGGTAGCCGCAAGACGCGCTCACTTCCTTGATCGTCCAATCCGGCTTGGATAGCAGCTCACGGGCGAGCTCGATCCGTCGGTCGATGAGCAATTCAGTGAAGCCCTTCCCGGTCTCTTCCGCAAAGGACCGCGAAAGCCTTCCGGGCGAGATGCCCACCGCGTCCGCGCATGCCTCGAGTCCCAACCCTTTCCGGAAATTCGAGCCGATCCAGGCCATGGCGCGAGCCACCGGTGGCGAGTACGGAGGCGAGCTCGCCATCGACGCGGCGATACGGGCGAGGCGCGAGCGCGCCACGAGCGCGAATGCCTTTCCGGAAAGGATCCCGCACATGCCAGTCGAATCCATCAAGGACTCAGCCTCGCCAACGTCGATCGCCGAGCGCCGCGCCTGGAACCGCACCGCGGCGCCGAGCAAGGCGGTTACACGGCCAAGCTCGGGGCCGGGTACCGCGTCAAGGCGTTCGAGCCGCGCGAGGATGCGTTCCAGCGCCAGCGATGCCCTCGCAGGAGCCGATTCCCGCACCGCGGCAAGGAAAGCCTCGTCGTCTTCGAAGGGCCATTCGCCTTCCGCCCTTCCGATAGGGCCTGGCGTTCCGGATCCTCCCAGTTTCGCGAGCCCTGCGAGGGCCTCGGCCCATGAACGCCCGGCCTCTTCGACCGGACAGGGCGCGCCGGCCGCTATGGCCAGATAGCCACGTTCGAGTTCAGCGCCGAAATCGCGGCCGATCGCGACGAGCAGTTCGTCGAGCCGGGACCGCGTCGCCATTTCGTCGCGACCAGCCACGAGGACGGGAGCGATGTCGGCCGAAAGCGGTCCGATGAAAGAACGGGTCCGGAAGCGCAGCATGGTGCGGAACTGAAGGTAGTTTTCGAGAGTGGATCCCTGTGGCTTCCCCTCCGCTTCCGCTCCGGAGCGGGTGAAGGACGTCGCGACGACGGCCGCCCAGCCCCCCGCGATGCCGAGTTCCGCGAGCGCCGCCGCCTGTTCCGGTCCTGAAGCCCCGAGCATGAGACCTGCGAGGAAGGAGGATTCGACGAAGCGACGAAGCCGTTCCTCACTCTCCCGATGCTCCATTTCGCGCTCTTCGAGTACCCTGAGCCGCTCGAGGAAAGCCGCTGCCGAGCGCAGGGTCCTGCCGAGCTCCTCGCGCGTTACGGGCTTGAGCAGATAGCCGACTATGCCGAGGTCGACAGCCTCACGCGCCACGTCGAAACGTTCGTACGCCGTCATAAGGACGAAGGCCGCGCCGCAGCCGCGCTCGCGCAGCTCCCGCACAGCCTCGAGGCCCGTGATTCCCGGCATGTTGACGTCCATCAACACGATGTCGGGCGAGGTCCCGGCAACGCGCTCGACGGCCTCGCGGCCCGAGGCCGCCGCCCCGACCACCGCGAACTCGGTCGCCAGATCCTGCTCCACCATCATCGAGACGCACTCGACCACCGGACGTTCGTCGTCCACGACGAAGATGCGGTTCACGATGCGCCATCCGCGAGCGGCAAATGGACGCACACCGTCGTACCTCGGCCCGAGGCGCTGTCGATGACGACCCTGCCCTTCCCGCCCGAGGCCAGACGAACCCGCCGCATGACGTTCCGAAGCCCTATCCCGCCTTCGCCGATCGATTCCGTACCGTCCCCCTCATCCTCGAGCCCGGCGAGGGTCGCCTCGTCCATGCCCGTTCCGGTATCCTCGACCGCGAGCAGGACCTCGCCCCCCTCGACGCGTGCGCTGACGCGCACCTCGCCGCCTCGCTCGAGCCCCTTGAAACCGTGCGTCACCGCGTTCTCGACCAAGGGCTGGAGCACCAGGGCGGGGGTCTTGACGGCGAGGGCATCGGCCTCCGATCGGATCACGAAGGCAAAGCGCTCTCCGAAACGAAGCCTGAGCAGCCATACATAACGCTCGACGCAGGCGATCTCGTCGGCCACCACCACCGAGCGCGATGGGGAACGTAGCGCGTATCGGATAAAAAGACCGAGCTTTTCCATGAACTCACCGGTACTCTTCGCCCGTTCGACGAGAGCCAACTGCATGCCCGCGTTGAGCGTGTTGTACAGGAAGTGGGGGTTTATCTGGGCTTGCAGCGCGAGGAGCTCGGCGTCCTTGAGCTTGCGGTCCATGTCGACAAGCCTCAGGTCTTCCTCTATCAGGCGACGCTCCATCTCGGCCTTGGACTTGAGCTCGTCGAAGGAAGAGCGGACGCTCCTCCTCATCTCCTCGAAAGCTTCGGCCATCGTGACCAGCTCCTCGGCAGCCTCGATGCGGGGCAATTCGCGTCCGTAGTCGCCGCGCGCGATGGCGCGGGCCGAGTCGGCCAAGGTCGATAGCGTGCCGGTCATGCCCCAGACGTAGTGGACGTACACCGTGAATGCCAGCAAGGCTGCGGCGAGTGCGAGCACCGCGTTAGTCGCGACTATCGAGCCGATCCGCGACTCGAAGCCGGAGTACGCCACGATCGACGCCGACAGGTTCCGGCGTTCAATCCGCTCGATCACCGCCTGCGAAAGCTCGACGGTGCGCACGGCGCTCTCGTATCCGGCAGCGAACGTGGCGATATGGCCGGAGGCCTTCGCCGCGACCGCGGCGTCCGCATCAAGGAGGAAACGGCCGACGAGGCCCGCGAGCTGGCGTTGGAGCAACATGATTTCGTCTCGATGCACTCTCCTTTCGATATGGGAGGTCCGGTCAACGAGGATGGCCGCGTTGCGGCGGTAAGAGGCCAGGTAGTCCTCGCTCCGTGAGGACAGGTAGCCTGAGAGGGCGGAGCTGGCCCCATCGAGCCCGGCGCGGATATCTTCGATCAGCTGGTTCCGCCTGAACAGCAATCCAAGGCTCCGCGACAGCTCACCGGTCGCGAAACCCGTATAAAGCGTTGCGGCGCCGACCACGGCAAGCATGAACACCGTGACCGCGGTCATCCGGGCGCGAAGGCTCGATGAGCGCTTCATTCGGCCGCCTCCCGGAGCCTCACCGTGAAATCGAGCTCTATGACACCCGGGGGCGGTCGCCCCGCCTCGATGGAAGCGAAGGCGCGGACGGCCTCGACGCCGATCGCCCTCGAATCGCGTACGATGCTCGCGGCGACCACGCCGTTCGCAAGATGCCGCAGGAGTTCGGGCGTTTCGTCGGCGCCGACGATCGCGACCTTTCCCTCGAGGCCGCGATCGACAACGACCTGGGCCGCGCCGAGGGTATCGCGCGAGGTCGCGCAGAAGAAGGCGTTGATTTCGGGATGCGAGCCGAGGATGACCGCCGCAGCCTCCTCGGCGGCGAAGGGGCCGGCCCCGGTCCGGAGCGTCGCTACGATTTCAGCACCACGATAGGTCGCGACCGCCGCGGCGACGCCCTTGTAAAGCGAGTCGTCCTCGGGGCTCCCGCTGCCGCCCGACGGCAGGATGATGCCGATGCGGGCGCGTTGGGCGAGCAGTCCGGTGATGATCCGCCCGCCCTCGAAGCCGTGGAAGAGCGGAGCAGAGCCCACGAAGCAGGTGATGACCCCGCCGGGAGCCTCCTTTCCGACCGCGACGAAGACAACGCCCGCGGCCTCGGCGAAGTCGAAGTACGGTTGTATGTCGTCACTGCGCGCCGCGTACATCAGGATTCCGTCGACACCGGAGCGAAGCCCGATTTCAAACCAGCGTCGGCTTTCCTCCGGCGAGGATGGCGGATATCGCTCGACCTGGATGGCAACCCCGGCCTCTGGCGCGGCCGCCTCGATACCTTCAAGCAGGCCAGTAAAGTAGCCGTCGTCGGAGTCCGGCAGGACGACGAGCAGGTGTAGCCGCGCCGCATCAGCCTCAGGGAAGCCCGATATCCCCGCGCCCGCGAGCGCGGCGCGACTCCGGGATACAAGGTCAGCGTTGAGGGCCACGGCCCCGAGCAGGACGAGGCCGAAGAACGCGGCTAGTATCCATGCGGTCTTCTTCATCGAGGCCGACTATACCATGATTCTCCCCGGCGCAGCGCTCCGGACGCCGGCAGTCCGGAGTCATGGTCGAGGTCTGTCCCTGCGTCGCCCCTTTCCCGGAATGACCCGCTCGGCCGACTTGCCCACGAGCCCCGGCTCCGCTACGCTTCGTTCCCTCGCGCGCGCCGCCACGCGCCGCTTCCATAACTACCCGCGAGGAGTTGCCCATGGCAGAGGAAACCATTCGCTCCGACCGCCCCGCCACGAAACCGGCCGGGAGGCTACCGCTCGGAACCAAGCTCGGATTCGGAATAGCCGATCTCGGCGGCAACCTGTTCTTCACCGCCATGGGCTTCTGGACCCTGTTCTACCTGACCGACGTGGTCGGCGTCCCGGCGGCCCTCGCGGGCGCCGTCTTCTGGATCGGCAAACTCTGGGACGCGGTGACGGACCCGCTTACGGGCTGGCTCTCGGACCGCACGCGAACGCGGCTCGGCCGACGAAGGCCCTGGATGCTCGCCGGCGCGATCCCCATGTTCCTGGCCATGTGGTTCTTCTTCTCGAAGCCCGCCATCGAAAGCCCTTGGGCGCTGGCGGCCTGGGCCGCCCTCGCGCTCATGCTCCTCAATACCGCTTACACTCTGGTCAACATCCCCTACAGCTCGCTGACGCCCGACCTCACCGACGACTACAACGAGCGCATGAGCCTCAACGCCTACCGCTTCGGATTCGCGGTCATCGGAACCATGGTCGGCGCGGCGGCGGTGCAACCGATCGTCAGCCTCTTCCCGAGTCAGTCGGCGGGATTCTCCGCGGCCGGAGCCGCGCTCGGCGTGGTGATGGCCATGACCGCCCTCGTCACCGTCGCCTCGGTGCGCGAGGGGCCGCACTCCCGGGCTCCCGTCCCCAAGGAGGGCTTCTTCGAGACCTTCGTTGTGGTCTTCCGCGACAAGGCGTTTCTGGTCCTGCTCTTCACCTACGCCCTCAACCTGACCGCGCTCGCCTTCGTACAGACCACGCTGGCGTACTACTTCAAGTGGCTCTACCGCGACGAAGGCGCCACGACCCTTGCGATGGTCATCCTGCTCGTGGTCGCCATGGTCTTCATCCCGGTTTCGGTGCTGGTCTCGAAGCACATCGGCAAGAAGCGCACCTACCAGATTTGCTTCGTCATCCTCGCCGTGTCGACGCTTCTCATCTGGGCCTTCGGCCATACCTTGGGCATGGATTTCTTCCTCGGCGTCATGGTGTTCGCGGGCGTCGGCATCGGCTTCGGCTACGCCGCTCCCTGGGCCATGTTGCCCGACGTGGTAGAGCTCGACGCGCTCCGCACCGGCAAGCGCAAGGAAGGCGCCTTCTACGGCGTCTGGACCTTCATGAGCAAGGTCGGCACCGCGGCGTCCGCGGTCGTCACGGGGTTCGTCCTCCAGACGGCGGGATACTCCTCAGCCCTGGAATCCCAGGGGGAATCCGCGCTTACGGCCATCAGGCTCCTCATCGGCCCCGTTCCCGCGCTCGTTTTCCTTGTGGCCCTCTTTCTCGTCGAGCGCTACCCCGTCGACGGGAAGTCCTATGCCGCGGCCCTCGGACGCGCGGAGGAAGCCGCGTCCTGAGCGAAGTTTCGAGAGGGGAAGTCATCGCGCCGGCCGCGGGACCCGGACGACCCGGAGCGTCGTGTTACCCGCGCTCCGGGCACGCCTTCGATTCCGGGCGGCGCCGCAGGCGTCGGCTGGCAGTCGCACGCGGCGCCTGTCAGGGCCTACTCCGCTGCGACCGACCGTCGAGGAGCGCGACCGCGTGGGCAGGGAACAACAAGGCAAGCGCCTCCCCTATCGGTCCCGCGATATCGCAAAGGCCGCGTCGTCGTTGCGCCAGGGCCGAAGCCGCCCATTCCCGAGGTTGCACCACGAGTCCCGCCCGGACCGGGTTCGCGTCGATGTAGGCGAATAGGTCGACGAGCGCGCGGAAGCCATCGACTATCCAGGACATGAACCTATCGCCCCACACGTGTCCCCACCAGCCGGTCCGCCGGTTCAGACTCATCGCGAATACCCCGAGGATCCATTGCATGATCCTCGAGAGGCATTCGCCAGAACCCGGCCGGATCAGGAGATGCACATGGTTGCCCATTACGGTGAAGGTCTCGATCCGGAAGTCATACTTCCTACGCGCGCGCGCGACGGTCTCCATGAAAAGCCGCTTCGTCGTCTCATCTTCCAGGAGCCGCAGCTTCCCTACAACCCGCGCGCAAACATGGTAGAGCGCGCCGTCCCTCAATACCCTCGAACGTCTCATGCTACCCTATCGCTTCCAGGCGCGCCGTTGCTTGCGATTTTCGAGAAACACTCTTCCAGCGACAAGAATGACTGATCGAGATTCGCAGGTCAGATTCGCAGGTCTGTCCCCTTTTTGCACCCTCCGGGTTTCATGGGGCAGCGGCTTGTCCTCGGCCCCGTCCTGGACCAGTTCACCACCATCACGGGCCAGCTCTGTCCCTGATTCTGGGCCTGCTCTGTCCCTGATTCTGCAGTAATTGCATCACAGTTCCGCAAGATAATGCTTGGCCACTAGGTCTGTCCCTGGATGCTTGTCCCTGAATCTGTTCGCGTCGATTCATATGATCACCACTTGTTGTACACGTCCTCCGCGAAGCCCGCGAGCTCGCGGAACTCCACGAAGTTCCCGTCCTCCAGGCGCGCCCGTCCGGAGAAGCGGCCGAAGACCTGGTGCTGGTCGGATGCGATCAGCTTCAGGTCCACCTTCGACGCCCGGTCGACGAGCGGCCGGAATTCGGCCTCGAAGCTTCCGTCGTCGCTCGTCATGCGCCATGGTTCCAGCAAGCGGCCCCTGTCGAAATCGAAGCGCACGCGACCGAGCTTGTGCGCGCGGCCCCCGAAAAACGCCATATCTTCGCTCGCCGGACTCCGGTCGGAAAAGCCGTAGCCGAGGTTGAAGCCGAACGGCTTGCCGACGGCCACGCCCGAGGCGGAGCTCCAATACCAGCGATTCTCGCGGGTCCAGCGCCCCCGGCCCCAGTCGAGGCCGCCCCAGCCGGAGCCCGGGGAAAAGAGCAGCTCCGTCCCTCCCGCGCGCGCGGTTCCTATCACCGGCATGCAGCAGAGCTTCTGGTTGTAATAGAACGCGCGGCGGTTCTCCGCCCAGCTCGTCGCTATGGCCATGCGCTCAAGGTCGGCCGGCTGCGCGAGCTCTACCGCCCCCTCGAGGCCGGTCCCGCCCCGGAGCTCCAATCCGGGCGCCGCGAAGCGAAGCCGCCGGGTCGCCCCTTCCCGGATGAACTCGAGGCTCAGCCTGCGCCCGGAAAAGCGCAGCGCGCCCTCGGCGTCGCACTCCTCGGCGAACCCGGTGCGGTGCATGGTCAGCGGCGCGATCTCGTCCACCTGCGCCGCCTTCCCCGCCGCCAGATCGACGAAGGCCAGCGCGAAAAGCCCCGCGTACCCCAGGTCGCTCATGGTCAGGCAGATGAAGCAGTCGTCCGCGTCCGAGCGGAGATAGTAGTAATCCCACTCCTTGATCCGCCAGAACGGAGCCTTGACCGCGGACCTCCGGTAGCGCCAGCGCGGCAGCCGCGCCCAACCTTCCCGAGTCAGCGTCCCGTCGGGCTGCAGGAGCTCGACATCCTCCACGATCTCGGTCTGTCCCCGCATGCGTTCCTCCCTTCGTCAGCTTCATTGTAATCCCGGATTCCTTCGAAGGGGGAAGTCCCGCGCCCGCCGCCTCGCGGCGTCGGCCCATGGGCTCGCGTTGCGCGCGGCCCCGGGCGCGCCTCCGTCCGCGCTCCGGCGCCTTGCGCGAGTTTTCGGCGCCCGGTTTTGCGCCGGGACCCGCGAACCGTTATCTTTCCCCTCGGACGACGCGATACGTCTCCGCGACGCGGCGTCCGAAGGAGCAGACGCATCATGGAAACCACGCGCGCAAAAGTCCCCATTTCCCTCGCCATCCTCATCATCCTCGCGTTCGCCGGAGTGCTGGTCGTCAACGCCCTCGCCAACGCCCTGCCGCTCAACGGCATGAACACCGGCGAGCTCTCCGACGCCATACCGAACCTGTTCGTGCCGATGGGGCTCACCTTCTCGATCTGGGGCCTCATCTACCTGGGCCTCGCGGCTTATGTCCTCGCGATACTCGCGGAGAGCCTCGGAAAGGGCGCGAAGGCAGCTGCCTTCGACTCGACCGACGCCCTGCTCGTCCTCGCAAACTTCGCCGCCAACATGGCCTGGATATTCGCCTGGCATTGGCAACTCCTGCCGCTTTCGCTCGTCTTCATGCTCGGCATCCTCGGTACGCTCATCGCGCTTGCCGAACGCATCCACGCTAAAAAAACCAGGGGTGGAGCTCTGTCCCTCGAGAGCGGTCGTTCCCGGGCCGCCCGCCTCGCGCTCACGACACCCGTCCACATCTATCTCGGCTGGATCTCCGTAGCGACGATAGCCAACGTCACGGCGCTGCTCGTCACGCTCGGCTGGAACGGCTGGGGTTTGTCGGACCCGCTCTGGACGGTCATCGCCATCATCGCGGGACTCGCGGTCGCGCTCGGCTTTGTTTTCCTGCGCGGCGGGGTCGCCGCCCCGCTCGTCGTGGTCTGGGCCTATGCGGGCATCGCCATCAAGCGCCTGGGGACGGACCCGACCGAAACGGCCGCCGTCTGGATCGCCGCGGTCGCGGCCGCCGGTCTCATCCTCGTCGCGCTCGCCGCGCGCTACATCCTCAAGACCTACCCGAAGGACTGATCGGACGGTACGCCGCGGAACGCCTTGCCGGCGCCTCGCGGCGGTCGTACCATGGCCCGGATCAGGAGGTCCCATGATTCTCCTCGTCCGGAACGCCGAAGTCTTCTCTCCCGACCCCCTGGGCCGCCGGGACGTCCTCTGCGCCGGCGGCACCATAGTCGCCATCGAAGCGCGAATCGATCCTTCCGCCTTGCCCGGCACCGTGGAAACCGTCGACGCGGGCGGGGCGGCCCTCGTGCCCGGCTTCATCGACGGGCACGTTCACGTAGCGGGTGGCGGCGGCGAGGCTGGTTTCGCCTCGCGAACACCGCCCCTCGATCCGGCCGACGCGTTCCGCGCGGGGGTGACGACGGTGGTGGGGGTTCTCGGCACCGACGGCGTGACGCGCTCGATGGAGGACCTCCTCGCGCGCGTCTACGCCCTCCGCGAATCGGGGCTGTCAGCCTGGTGCCTGTCCGGCAGCTACCGCGTCCCCCCGCGCACCCTAACGGGCGACCTCATGAAAGACATCATGATGATCGAAGCGATAATCGGGGCGGGCGAGATCGCCGTTTCCGACCATCGCTCCTCGCAGCCGACGGACGCCGAGTTCGCGCGACTCTGCTCCGAGGCGCGGCTCGGCGGCATGCTCTCGGGAAAAGCCGGCATCGTCTGCGTCCACCTGGGCGACGCCCCGGACGGCTTCGGCCCCCTCGAACGGTCGCTCGCCTCGGGAGAGTTGCCGCGCACCCAGCTCTGGCCCACGCACTGCAGCCGAAACCCCGCCTTGCTCGATTCGGCATTCGCCTGGATGCGGTCGGGCGGCTACGCCGACTTCACGGCGGCCTCGCCCGATGCTGACGGATTCGAAACCGGGGGACAGAGCTCCGCATCGGCGGCGCTCGCGAGCACCCTCGCTCAAGGTCTGTCCCTCGACCGGATCACCTGGACGAGCGACGGTCAGGGCAGCCTTCCACGCTTCGATGCCGCCGGGAACCTGGTCAGCTATGGAATCGGCACCTGTAACAGTCTGCTCGCGGCTCTCCGCAGCGCAGTTCTGCGACTCGGCATTCCACTCGAAACGGCGTTGCTGCCGGTCACAATGAATCCTGCGACGGTTCTCGGTCTGGACAAGAAAGGGCGCATAGCATCCGGAGCCGACGCCGATCTCGTCGTCATGGGGACAGACCTCGTGCCGAAGTTGGTGATCTCCAAAAGTTTGCCTCGTGACTTCATATCCGATCGATTGAGCCTGCCGCTGCGATGCCCGGAGGGATGAGGAAGGGACAGGAACCCGTTTCCAAAGAGCAGTCCTAACCGGTAAACATGAGGGTCTGTCCCTTCGATTTGCCTTTCTCACCTTATCCCGAACGAGTTACTTTTATTCCGCGAGCCGAGGTCTGTCCCTCTCACCGGCATCTTTCTCTCCAGGATCCCTCTCTCCGGCATCCTTCTCCCGGATATCCATCCCTCTGACCGGTGTCCGAATTGTCCCTCGGTGTTAGCGTCCCCGATCCGTTGACGCGCGCTCCGATGCGGCCTAGCATCGGTGGGATGGACCAGCGAAGCCGCGCCATCCGAAACGCCACGACGATCAGCTTGATCGGGAACGCCCTGCTCGCCGTGCTCAAGATCGGCGCCGGCGTCGCCTCGGGATCGCTCTCTGTCCTCGGAGACGGCATCGATTCCTCGACGGACGTTCTGATTTCCTTCGTCGCCCTCTTGACCGTACGCTGGGCTTCCCGGCCTTCGGACGCGGAGCATCCGTGGGGACACGGCCGCGCGGAGACGGTCGCCACCGTCGCGCTCGCCTTCGCCATCTTCTTCGCGGGCGCCCAGCTCGCTGTACAGGCGGTGCGGAACATGCTTTCCGGAATCGCTGCCTCGATTCCAGGCGCGTTCGCGCTCACGGCGACGGTTGTCTCGATCGCTGGAAAACTCCTGCTGGCGTGGAGCCAAAGCCGGGCCGGACGCCGCCACGGTTCGCAGCTCCTCGTAGCGAACGGCGTCAACATGCGCAATGACGTCATCATGTCGATAGCGGTCCTGGTCGGGCTCCTCGTCTCCCGTCTATTCGGCGTACCGGCGGTCGACAAGATCGTCGCCATCCTGGTCGGGATCTGGGTCATGAAATCGGCGATCGGCATCTTCTTCGAGTCGAACGCGGAACTGATGGACGGAAACACGAGCCACGCCACTTACCGGCTCGTGTTCGAGGCCGTCCGTTCGGTTCCCGGCGCCGGCAACCCGCACAAGGCCCGTGTCAGGCGCATCGCCAACACCTGGGACATCGATCTCGACATCGAGGTGGACGGCTCCATGACGGTCCGGGAGGCGCACGCGATCGCCGACCGGGTAGAACGCGCGGTCAAGGAACGCATCGACTCTGTCTACGACATCGTGGTGCATGTCGAGCCCGCCGGCATGGGCGAACACGGCGAGCAATATGGCCTCGACGAGCGCAGCATCACGGAAGACGTCGCGAAAACGGGCAGATAAAGCCTGCCGGGACCTCGATTCGCGTCGCGTCGACTTATACGCTAGACTGGGATAGGTGCTTTACACTCTTCAAGGGGGATCCCTTGCGCAGCGAAGCGCCATCGCCCACCAAATCGTCTCCCGTCCCGGCCCTCAATGCGTTCGACGAGCTGGCGAGGGCTTCGAGCCGAATCGCCGCCGCCTCGGACTTTTCCGGCATCGAAGCCGCCCTCGTCGACCAGGCTTGCGATGTGACGCAATCCGAGCTTGCGGCCCTCTACCTCGAACCATCCGATCCAAGCTCCCCCTTGCGGCTGTCGCGACGCAGAGGAGCTTGGGAGGCGCCGCAGCGCCTTGCGCGGGATGATCCCGCCGTCTCATTCATCGCCGAGTGCGGCGAGGCCGCCATACTCCACGAACGCCGACCATGCTTTCTGGAAAGCCTTCTACTCGATCCGCGCATGCGATCGCTCCTCGCCGTACCGCTCACTACGCCGCGTGGTTCAGTAGGCCTGCTCGTGGTCAACTCACGAGAAGCGGGCCACTACGGCAGGATACGGTTCAATTTCCTGACGGCCTTCGCCGCGCTCGCCTCTGGCACCCTCAACAACGCCCGCCTTTACGCCGAGCTCAAGGAGCGCGCGGCGCTCATCGAGGCCCTCGAACGTTACCAGGAGAGCATATTCGGCGCGATGTCCAACTTGCTCCTGACCGCCGATCCCGATGGATCGCTGCATTTCTTCAACGACGCCGCAGCGGACGCTTTCGGCTTTTCAGCGGGCGATACGGGGAAGCGGCTTTCGGATCTACTGAAAGCAAGGCTCTCCGAAAAGGTGGTCCGCGAAATCGAGCGCTCGATGTCCGAGGGCATCACGATCCTCGGCATCGAAGGCGTCGCCAAAGGCAAGGATCGCGAAATTGATTTCTCGCTCAACCTCTCCCCGATACGCGGCAAGAGATCCAGGCGCCCGGACGGGCACGTGCTCGTATTCGCCGACCAGAGCAGAGAACGGGAACTGAAGGCCCGGATGGACGTGGTCGTCGAGGAACGACGCGTGATCAAGGACATGTTCAGCCGCTACCTGTCGGAGGAAGTGGTCAGTCACCTGATGGAGACGCCCGCGCTCGCGGGGCTCGGCGGCTCCGGAAAACGCGCGACGGTGTTCTTCGCCGACATCCGCGGCTATACCTCGTTCTCGGAAGGAAAGAAACCTGAATACATCGTCGAGGTTTTAAACGACTACTTTTCCGAGGCGGTGGAGATAGTCGCGAAACGCCGCGGCTTCATCGATAAATTCATCGGTGACTGCATCATGGCGGCATGGGGTGTTCCGATGACGAGCGAGGAAGAGGACGCCATCAACGCCGTGGCCTGCGCCATCGAAATCCAGAAGCTCGTGGCAGATCCGGAACGAAGGTTCTTCCGAGGCGAGGCCTCGCATCTCATGGTAGGCATCGGCGTGCACACCGGCTATCTCGTGGCTGGCAATCTCGGCTCCCCGCGCCGCATGAACTACTCGATGATCGGCGACACCGTGAACGTCGCAGCCCGCCTCGAAGGCGTCGCAGCGGGCGGCGAGGTGATCATCACCGAAGATACGCGAGCGCTGCTCGGCGACCGCTTCGAGCTCGAGGAACGCCAAGCCGTGCATGTAAAGGGAAAGTCACAAGCCATTCGCATCTACAGCGCCATCGACATCAAGCCGGGCGCGATTCGGAGGAATCCATGATAGACGCGGCGCTCGCGTTGCTTTTGTCACCCTACGCCCCCTGGGCCGTGGCAGGTCTGTCCCTCGCGGCGCTGATCCTGGTCATGGCGCTCGCGGAACGGCGCTTCCGTCGTCGCATCCGAGCGGTCGCGTCCGCCACCGAACCGCCTTCTCGTCCGCCGTTCAAGCCGTTGACCCTCTTGCTGCGAAGGCGTCACATACTGCTGGCGGCCAGGGGCGGCTTCCGCGATCTGCCCGGCCCGTTCCCGGACCTGCCCGAGCGTCTCGGCCTCGTGGAGCGCTGGACTGATCGGCTCGCCCGCTGCAGGGGCGGTGCCGGAACGATGAGGCTGGCGCTCGAGTTCGCTCCCGATCGGGCGATTTTTCCGTGCATGCTTCAGTCCATCGGCTCGCGACGCCGCTCACGAGGCTTTCAAGCCTGGCTCGAAGGACCCGGTGGCGATTTCGCGCTCCGGCGTGTCGCCCTTTCCTCCAGGGGCATGCCCTTCGACTCCGCGGAAGCCCGCGAATTGCTCGGAGAGAGGCTCGAAGACGGGCTGGAACTTTTCGGCGATCCCGAGTGGGCGGTCCGGGTATTCGCCGTCAGGCTCTTTACGGGCGAAGGATCGAGCCGCTCGGAAAAGGCGATTCTCGATGCGCTTTCCGACCCTCACCCCCTCGCGCGGCGCTTGTCCGTCGAAGGTCTGTCCCTCCCCGCCGATCTAGTCTCACAAACCGCGTTCGAGACCGAATTGGCGCGCTTACGGCTCGACGATCCGTCGAGCGAGGTGCGCGAGGCCGCCAAGAAACGCCTGTCTCACGATTTCCCGGCGAGCCTGGCGATCGATCCGGCCACCCTCGACGAGGACCAGGCGACTCACGTTCTCGAAAGCCTCGATATGACCAGTGACGAAGACGAGCGCGTCGCCTTCCACTACCTAGCCCACGGCAAGCCAGGCGAGCGACTGGCCGCGGCCGAGCACCTCGATGCGCGAGGATCGCTTGCCAGGTTGCTGCTCACGGCGGACAGGTCCAATCCCGGCGAATTCGAGCATCGGGCAGAACTTCTGGCAAACGCCGCCGCGCTCGGATCCGGAAGCTTCCTCGCGGCGGCGAAGGACGCAAAGCTGCCCGATGCGGGACTGCTCCTCGCCGCGCGCACCTTGGCCTTATCGGGCGATCCGCGCTTGATCGGGTCTTTCGCGATCCGCATCTTCGCGCGGACCGGAGAAGCTCCCCTCTCCGCCGCGAGTCTCGAACTATACGACGCCGCCCTGAAAGCAATCTCGAAACGAGGCGATCAAGCCGCGAGGGAAGCCGTCGCCTCCGAGCTTGTGGTTCGGAAGTCACGCCGGGACCTTGCCCCGATTATCCTATCTTCACTTTCCCCCGAAGAAGCGACTGCCTTGTTCGACTCTTTGTCGGCGTTGTTCCTTGACGAATCATTCGCGTTCCGCGACGAACTGCGCGCCGCGTTGCTCAAGGCCGGCAAAGACCTCGCCATGCCGCTCGCGATGAAGGTCGCCCGCGCTGGCAGACAAGGTCACCCGCGCATCGTCCGCAAGGATGCCATGCTCCTCCTTGGCGCCCTCAAACCTGCGGGCGCGTTGCTCATCCTTCTGGAGAACCTGCCGGCATTGCCTGTCGGGGAAGCGATCGAATTCGCCCCAGTTCTGGCCGAAGCCGATCCGGAGGCTTTCGCCCGCATCGCGCGACGCATCCTCGATTCCGTCGACGCTCCTTCCCGCGCGGCCCTGATAGCGGCCCTGCCGGCGATCGGGGCCAAACCTTTCATGACCGATTTGAAGAAGGCCCTCGACGATCCCGACCCGGACGTGCGCGCCGCGGCGGCGAGGGCCCTCGCCGCGCTCGACGAAGGTAAAGCCCTGACTTCAGGCGCCCTGGGCCTGTTGCGCGATCCGGTCGAGCGGGTGCGAGAAGCTTCCGCGGCCGCCCTGGCGGAAGCGGGCGGATCAAGCGCGATCGAGTCGCTTCGTACCATACTCGCGGACCAGAACGAGGTCGACGAGGTAAAGCTTTCACTCATCGAAGGCCTGGGCGCGGCGGGCGATCAGGCTTCGCTCGGCCTGCTGCTGGACACCCTCGATGGAGAGTGGAACGAGCAGGCCTTCAAGGCGCTTCTGCGCCGAACCTCGAAGCGCGATCTTCGATTCCTCGCGGAACGCTTCAAGGATGCGACCGGCGAAGCGAAGTCGAGAATCGCCGAAAATTTCAAGCGCCTCGGCGAGGTCGGCGAAGAAGCGGTCGCGGCCTTGCTCATGGAGGACATCCCTTCCCTACGCCCCGTGCTGGCGGGCATCCTGGAGGAATCCGGGTGGGTAGATGCAAGGATACGCGAACTCAAGCGTCGCGACCCGGCCATCAGACGCGCCGCCGCTGCCGCGTTGCAATCCATAGGCACTCCGTCCGCGTATCGCGGCATCGTCATGGCGGCCCGGGACCCTGACCGCGAGGTCAGGGCGGCTGTAGCGAAGGCCCTCGAAAGGCTTGGCGGTCCCGACGGCACGGAACTTTTGGAACGGCTCGAGCATGATCCGGACCCTAAAATCCGGAAGTACGCTCTATGGGCGCTCGAACGAGTCAAGTCCAAGGAACTTTGACTCATGCGACACTGCGAGGGACAGAGCCCAAGAGGAAGAAGAGACTTCTCACCAGGAAAGACGCTCACCCAGGCCTGGTCAGGCGCTCGAGGTCCGAGAGCAGAGCGAGCGCTTGCTCACGGTCCTTGCCGCACATCTCCGGGTTCGGCTCCAAACTCGAACAGAAGCTTGGTCGATCGGCCCGAGCCCATAGCCGACATCGCATTCGTTCGTCCAACCAGGGACAGACCTCGCCTGCCGGCTTCCCTTCGGGAGCGCCCGGCAGCGGAGAACATATGGAAGGGGCGATGCAGCAAGCGCCACATCCGTCACGGCAAGCGAAGCCACCCATTCCCCAATGATGCGGATCCGCAAGCCGCGTGTCGAGGCCGCTTTCGAGCGCGATACCGGGGGGAAACGCGCGGAGAGAACGGTTTTACACCGCCGCGCCTACTTCCGCGGTCGCAGTGGGTTATACTCAAAGAATAGAGTCATTATGGAAAAAGTTGCGCGCCTTCATGGCGCGCGGGAGACGCTCCATGGGCAAGGACAGGCGGCACAGACCGTCGGCGCTCCGAAGCACCCTTGACGCGCTCGATGAGCGTGGCCGCGAAACTTTCCGCAAGGCCATGATGCTCGTACTCGGGGCCGCGGCAATATCGACCAGTCTGATCGCCATCGCGGATCTGGCGAACCTGACGCTCGGTTGGGATTTCGCCCCCTTGGCCATTCTGCTCGTCGCGTCCTGGTACGGGTTTTTCCGGATCCGCGCGGGTCACATCCGGGCAGGCATAGTACCTTTCGTCTGGGCAGCCATACTCGACGTCAACCTGGAGCCGCTCGTGGCTACATCGAATCCGCTCGCGCTTTCCTCGTATCTGCTCACCAACGGCGCGGCCGGCGCGATCCTCGGCCTCATGCTCGGCGCGGTCGGCGGCCCCCTCCAGGCGGGGCTGGCCTTCGCTTCGATAGGACTGGCAACCGCCGCCTACCTGGCCGGCAGCGGATCGCCAGTCCTCATCGAATCCCTGCCCTATGTCATGTTCGCGTGGGTAATCCTCGGAGTCATCGTCGTCGCCATCTCGCGCATCGTCGCCGATTTCGTTGCCCGGATCAACAACGAGACCGAGGGCAACCGGCGCGCCCTCGCGGCGCTCGCGGAAGCGGCTCGCATCCGCGAAGGCCTGCTCCGCGAGATCGAACACCGCGTTTACAACAACCTCCAGGTCATGCGCTCCCTGCTGTCGCTCGAAGCCGCGGGAGCCGCCCGAGACGGCGAGGCGCTCGCGAGGGCCCGCGGCAAGGTGAGGACCCTCGCTTTGGCCTGCGAGTGCATCCAGGAAAGCGACGCGGCAGCGGTTCCTCTCGAGGACCTCGCGCGGCGCGTGGTGCACGACCTGGTTGCCGAGGATCACCCTGACTTCCCGCAGACCGATGTTGACTACGACCTGGAAGATTCCGCCATCGATGTCGACCGCGCCGGTCCTTTCGCGCTTGCGCTGCACGCATTGGTTGAACGCGCTTTGCCGGAGCTCTCGCCGCTCAAGTCGCTCTCGGCGCGCAAGCCCGCCTTCAAGAACCTCGCGGCGAAGCCATCGGCTTCGGTCCGGGCGCCTCTGAGGGTCGCTCTCAAGCATTCAGGATCGGACTACGTCTGCGAAGTGAGCGGTCCCGGCACCAGCGCCGAAGTCGGGCCCGTCGCGAACGCGCTCGCCCGACAACTCGATGGTCGTGTGGAACGACTCCGCGGGGACCGACCTTTCGCCGCCCGGCTCAGCTTTCCCCTCCAGGCGCGACTAAAAGCCCCGCCGTCCAGGCTTTCTTGAGGCGGAAAGGCCGTCCGAAGCCTCACGGCACACCCGTACTACGACGGATTGGCGCGCGGTTCCGGACGGCCCGTTGTCGCAGGCGTCAGACGCCCAGGTACGCTTCGCGCACCTTCGGGTTGTCCGCGACATCTTTCGCTGAGCCTGATATGGTCGTGTAGCCAACCTCGAGCACGTAGGCGAAATCAGCGATGTCGAGAGCCTCGGCGGCGTTCTGCTCGACGAGCAGGATGGTGGTACCGAGCTTGTTGAGCGCCACGATCTTGTCGAAGATCTCGTCCACCAACACGGGTGCCAGCCCCATGGACGGTTCGTCGAGAAGCAGGAGCTCCCCGCCCGTGACCATGGCGCGCCCGACCGCGAGCATCTGCTGCTCCCCGCCCGACAAGGTGCCGCCGAGCTGGCCGACGCGCTCCGCGACGCGCGGGAAGAACGTGAATACTTCCTCGATGCGCCGCTTTACCTCTTTGGCGTCCTTGACCGTCCATCCCGCCAGTTCGAGGTTTTCCCGAACCGTCAAGGTCGGGAAGATCTTCCGGCCCTCCGGCACGTGCGAGATGCCGAGCTTGACCAGTTCGTGGCTCTGAACGCCCGCGAGGTCCTTGCCCTTGAACGAGATGGTGCCGCCCGAAGGCTTTTCGAGACCGGAGATGGCGCGGAGTGTCGTTGTCTTGCCCGCTCCATTCGAGCCGATGAGCGCGATGATCTTCCCCGCGGGCACTTCGAACGAGACATCCTTGAGCGCGGCGATGCGGCCGTAGTTGACCTGCAGGTTCTTTACGCTGAGCATCAGTGGCCTCCCTTCTTGCCGAGGTAGGCCTCGAGCACGCGCGGATCCTTGGCAACCAGTTCCGGAACGCCCTCGGCGATGGTCTCGCCGAAGTCGAGCACCTTTATGCGCTCGCAGAGGCCCATGACGAATTTCATGTGGTGCTCGATGAGGAACACGGTCACCTTGAATTCGTCACGCACCCTTGCGATCAAGGCCATCAGGTCCTGGACCTCCTTGGGGTTCATGCCGGCGGCCGGTTCATCCAGCAAGAGCAGGCTGGGGTTCGTCGCGAGCGCCCGGGCGATCTCAAGCCGACGAAGCTCGCCGTAGGGCAGGTTTTTCGCCTGTTCCTTCGCGCGTCCGGACAGGTGCAGCACATCGAGGAGATTCATCGCCTCGGCCTTCCTGGCCCGTTCTTCCGCCTTGTACGAAGGCAGGCGCAGCGTCGACGCCAGGAACGAGGAGACGGGGGCGTACTGCCGGGCAACGCGCACGTTGTCGAGAACGCTCATGGAACCGAAGATGCGGAGGTTCTGGAAAGTGCGGGCCACGCCCTTGCGGACTATCCGGTAGGGCTTGGCTCCGGTGATGTCACCGCCGGAGAATTCGATCTTACCCTCGGTCGGCTTGTAGATTCCGGTAATCAGGTTGAAGGTGGTTGTCTTTCCGGAGCCGTTCGGCCCTATGAGCCCGTAGATGGCGCCCTCGGGCACCTCGAAATTGAAATTCGACACGGCCTTGAGGCCGCCGAACCAGTGTGACATTCCCGTTACCTTGAGGACGGCGCTCATTTGTCGTCCTCCTCAGGGATAACCATGAGCTTGGCCTCGCGGGTTCCCATTAAGCCCTCCGTGCGGTACAGCATGATGAGTATGAGAAGCAGGGCGTAGAGCACCATGTACCAGTCGCCGCCGATCGGCAGGCCGGTCAGGCTCTTGAGGGAAGAAAGCCCGCTCTTGAGGAGCTGCGTCAGGATGGTCAGGGCGAAGGCCGCGAGCACCGAGCCGGTGAGGCTTCCGACGCCGCCCGCGTACACCATGATGAGCACCTGCACCGAATAGATGAAACCGAACTGGGTCGGGTGCGCGATCTGCAGCAAGTGGGCGTAGAGTCCGCCGCCTATCCCCGCGAAGAAAGCGCCAAGGGCGAAGGCCTTCACCTTGTAGCCCGTCGTGTCTATGCCGACGAGGTCCGCGGCCAGCTCGTTCTCCCGGATGGCGATCATGTTGCGACCGTGCGCCGACTCCGCGATGTTGCGGATGACCGCGACCGTGATCAGGGCGAACGCGAGGATCACGGTGAAGGTGGAGAACTTCGGGATGCCGAGCAGGCCGCGCGGTCCGCCGACAGCGTCGATGTTGTTGAAGACCGTGCGGATGATTTCGCCGAAGCCGAGCGTGACTATGGCCAGGTAGTCGCCCTTGAGCCTGAGCGTCGGAAAACCGATGGCCACGCCGACCAGGGCCGCGGCGACGCCGCCGGCGACCAGCGCCAGCACGAAGCCCGGATAATGCGCGGCGACATTCGGCGAAAGCTTGAATATCAGGGTGGTGATCGACCCCGAGACGTAGGCGCCGACCGCGGCGAAGCCCATGTGCCCGAGGCTGAACTGACCGATGATGCCGTTTATCAGGTTGAGGCTCACCGCCAGGATCACGTATACGAGGGACAGGTTGGCGATGAACAAATAGTAGTCGTTGAAGCCGACAAGGCGGAGCAACTGCACGGCCGCCCAGAAACCGGCGGCCACGACGAGCAGCCAGGGCGTTCTCGGAATTTTCACGGCGTCCTCCTAGATCTTGTCGGCGTGCTTTTCGCCGAGGATGCCGCGCGGCCTGACAAGCAGCACGACGATGAGGATGGCGAACGCGATGCCCTCGCCGAGCAGCGAGTTGTACGCGGTCGCGAAGGTTTCGGCCACGCCCATTATGTAGGCGCCGAGCACGGCGCCGGGAATGTTGCCGATGCCTCCGAGCACCGCGGCGATGAAGGCCTTGAGGCCCGGAAGTATTCCCATGAAGGGGAAAATGCGCGGATAGGTCATGCCGGCGAGAAGGCCCGCCGCGCCCGCGAAGGCGCCGCCGATCATGAAGGTCCAGGCGATCACCTTCTCCACGTCGATGCCCATCAGCTTGGCCGCGTCCTTGTCCTGCGACACCGCGCGCATGGCCTTTCCGAGCGTGGTATGGCGCACGAGGATGGTCAAGCCGATCATGAGCACGGCGGCGACGCCGATGTCGATCAGCGCGTGCGTCGATATGGTGGCGTTCTGGCCGAGCTTGATGGGCACGCTCGGCAGGATTTCCGGAAACGCGCGGAACGATGGGCCGATGAAGGGCAGGGCGGAGAAAAGATATTCGATGAGCATCGAGACGCCGATTGCGGTGATCAGGGACGAAAGCTTCGGCTTGTAGCGGAGCGGCCTGTAGGCCAGGCGGTTGGTCAGGAGGGCGACGAGCCCCGAAGCGAGCATTGCGAGCACGAGCGCCACCGCCGCCATCGGCAGGCCCGAGCCGCCGAGCACGGCGTTGAACAGGAAGAACGCGCCATATGCCGTATAGGCGCCGATCATGTAGAAGTCGCCGTGGGCGAAATTGATGAGCCGCACGATGCCGTAGACCATCGTGTAGCCCAAGGCGATCAACGCGTATATCGAGCCGAGCTGCAGCCCGTTTACGACTTGTTGCAGGTTGAATATTGATCCCATGGCAGACTCCCCGCTTGGATACGGATGGCGGGGCCGTTTCCGGCCCCGCCCTTTGTTTCAGGAATGCCGGTTACGGAGCTACCGTGGTCCGATAGACCTGCTGGCCGCCCTTGATCTCGATGATGGCCGCGGCCTTGACCGGGTTGTGCTGCGCGTCGAACGTGGTCCGCCCGGATACCGCGGCGAAGTCCGTAGCCTTGAGCGCGTCGCGGATCTTCACGCCTTCGGTGGATCCGGCGCGACCGATGGCGTCGAGCATGATGTTCATGGCGTCGTAGGCCAGGGTGGCCAGGGCGTCGGGAGCCGCGCCGTACTTCGCCGTGTACTTCCTCACGAAGTCCTGGACCTCGGGACGGGTATCGTCCTTCGAGTAGTGGTTGGTGAAGAAGCCGTTCTCGACCGCCTCGCCGCCGAGCTTGACGAGGTCGGGGCTGTCCCAGCCGTCGCCGCCGACGAGCGGGCCGGTGAAACCCAGCTCGCGGAGCTGCTTCGCGATCAGGGCCACATCGTTATAGTAGTCGGAGATGTAGACCACGTCCGGCCCGGCCTGGACGATCTTGGTAAGCTGGGCCTTGAAGTCCGTGGCGCCGGTGGGGTGCGCCTCGAAAGCCACGACCTCGCCGCCGAGCGAGACGAAGGTGTCGCGGAAGAATTCCGAGAGACCCTTGGTGTAGTCGTTGCCGACGTCGAAGATGGCCGCCGCCTTCCGGGCGCCCAGGTCGTCGTAAGCGAACTTCGCGCCGACCGTTCCCTGGAAGGGGTCGATGAAGCAGGCGCGGAACACGAAGTCGCGGAGCTTGCCGTCGGAGAACGTGACGGACGGGTTCGTCGAGGTGGGGCTGATCATCGGTACGCCGTACTGCTCGGAGATCGGAGCGCCGGCGAGCGACACCTTCGACATGACCGTTCCGACGATGGCGACGACCTTGTCCTGCTGGATCAGCTTGGTCCAGACCGCGGCGCCTTCGGCCGCGTCGCCCTTGTCGTCCTCATAGACGAGCTTGATCTTCTGGCCGAGCAGACCGCCCTTGGCATTCCACTCCTCGACCGCGAGCTCGCAGCCCTCCTGGGTTGACTTGCCGAACGTGGCGGCCTCGCCGGACACGGGGCCGACGCCGCCGATGACGATTTCCGCGGGACCCTTGGGCGCGCAGGAAACGAGCGCGAGCGCGACGAGCAGCGCGAGCGCGACGATGGACAGGGTTCGCTTCATGGTTCCTCCTTCCAGTTACTATGAGGCGTTGCGTTCCGTCATAGAGTAGCAGTTGGAGGAAGTCAAGCGAAAACGTTGTCGTCCGAAAAAATCCGCTTGCCAAATCCCGTTTTTCGTGTCCTTTTTATCGACTTCCATATTCGTGGATGGAGATTTTCGAGAAAAGACAACCACGGCGCGGTTCCCGCGAGGGGCCCGGAACGCGCCGAATGGTGGCACTGGAGCAAGATCCTCCGAATCGCTAGACTGTCGACATAACCAAGCAGTTCGTCCAGGACTGACAGAGGTAGCCATGGAACGCGAATTCAAGAGAACCAAGATCGTCTGCACCATCGGCCCCGCGACCCGGAGCGTGGAAGCCATCCGTAACCTCGCGATGGCCGGCGCCGACGTCTTCCGCATCAACTTCTCGCACAGCTCGGAGGCCGAAGCCCTCGAGACCCTGGATATGGTCAGGAAGGTCCGCGAGGAGCTGCGCCTGCCGCTCGCGGTCATGGGCGACATAAAGGGTCCGGCCGTCCGGCTCTACGGATACAAGGAAGCCGTTGACATCGAAGCCGGCGACCTCGTCACCATCGAGAGCTGGCATGGCGACGATCCCGAAAGCTCCGCCGTAAAGGGCCCGCGCCACCTGTGGACCAACCTTCCCGAGATCGACACGCTCGTGAAGCCGGGCCAGCGCGTCCTCCTCATGGACGGCTACTTCCTCGGCGAGGTCGTCGCCATTCATGTCGGGGCGGTGGACGTCAAGATAGGCAACGCCGGCCGCCTCCGGCCGAAAGCGCACCTGACCATCCCGAACGTCGACTACCCGATTCCCTTCCTCTCGTCGAAGGACGTCTCGGACATCGCTCTGGCCGCGGAGAACGAGGTCGAATACGTGGCGCTCTCCTTCGTCCGATCGGGCACCGACATCGAGGAAGCCCGCAGGCTGATCCAGCGCTCGCGAACAAAATCGGGCGGACGCCCCCGGACACGCATCATCGCTAAAATCGAGAGCGCCAAGGGACTCGCCAACATCGAGGAGATCGTGGAGGCCGCCGACGGCGTCATGGTCGCCCGCGGCGACATGGGCGTCGAGATGGCCATCGAGGCGGTGCCCATCGCGCAGAAGCGTATCATCCGGGTCTGCCGCGACTCGGGCAAACCGGCCATCACCGCGACCCAGATGCTTGAATCGATGATAGAAAGCCCGATCCCGACCCGCGCCGAGGCCAGCGACGTGGCCAACGCCTGCTTCGATTCCACCAGCGCCGTCATGCTTTCGGGCGAGACGGCCATCGGCAAGCATTCAGTCCGCACCGTCGAAACCATGAGCGCCATCATCCGCACCGCGGAGGCCGAGTTCGACTACGAAACTTTCCACGCGCTCATTCCCGCCGAGGTGCGGAGCCGCGACCTGCCGTCGATCGTCACCTACAGCGCGGTATCGATGGCCTACCAGTGCGGCGCGGCCGCCATCCTCGTTTTCACCGAAACAGGAGGGGCCGCGCGCGGCCTCTCGCGGCTCAGGCCCCGCCAGCCCATCATCGCCTTCGCCACCGACGAGCTCGTGCGGCGCCAGCTCGCCCTCTCGTGGGGCGTCGTGCCGCTCTCGCACTCCGGCGCCCCGGAGCTAGACCAGGTGGTGGCCGAGGGGCTATCTGCGGCGAAGGCCTCGGGCTATCTCAAGGCCGGCGACCGGGCCGTCGTGGTGGCGGGCTTGCCGCTTACCAAACAGGGTTCCACCAACGTCATCCGTGTTGAGACGGTGAAGTAGGTCCCGGCCGCGACCGGAATCCCTGGCCGGGGACAGACCTGTCCGGAAACGAAGGGCGCGGGATCCCCCGCGCCTTTCGTTTTCAGTGCGAGGGCTCAAGTCCGGGGACGGGCGGCGACCACCTTCCCCGCCGCGGCGGCCCACAGCTCGTCATCGGCGAGCTCCTCGAGCGACCGGGGCATCCTCCAGGTCCAATTCGAATCGTTCACCGTCCCTGGGACATTCACGCGCTCCTCGCGGCAATCGGCCGGATTCCAGCCGGGCGCGAGGCCGAGCCAGTCCTGCAACTGCGCCACGAAAAGCAGGGAATTCGACTTGGCGAGCGCGCTCATCAAGCGAGCCTGAATCTCGGGCGACCAAGGTTCGGCCGCCGCATCCTTCCCTTCGAGGAACGAGAGGAAGCGCGCGCCTTCGCCTTCGCGCTCGTACCACTCCCGCAGCGTCGAGGTGTCGTGGACCGATGAGGCGGTCACGGTCAGTCGCGGATACTCGGCGAGCGGCACGAAGGGCTGTCCATCGAGGTGCCAGTACCGGGACCATCGGGGAATGCGGAGACCGAGGATGCCGAGTTCGGCCAGGGTCGGCGCGACGCAGGGGGGCACCGATCCGAGATCCTCGGCGCAGGGCAGCATCTCCGTCGCCCCTTTCAGGACGCCCAGCAGACGCCTGCCTTGCTCTTCCCACGCCTCGTCGTCCTGTCGCCCGAGTGCCCCGAAAAGATCCTCGAGCCGACCGCGCTCGTGGTCTGAAAGCGTCGCCCAAGCTGACGCCTCTTTCCAACGCCAGGCCTTGACGTAGCGCCCGGTACCGGTTCCGACCAACACGCGGTCCCGCCAGGCCGCGGCCAGGAACTCCTTCGCCATCGCGCCCAAATCGAGCGCGTCGATGTCCTTCTCGCCGCGGATTGATGGCTTGAACAGGAAGAGCTCCTCGTTCCCGATGCGGTCCAAGGCCAGGCGGATGGCGCCGGCGGCCTGACCGGCCGGATCCGGCGTTGCGGCGAGCGCTCGGAGAAGATCAGCCGTCCTGATGTGCGGTTCGGACATCCAGCGGATGCGGTCGCCGTCGAACCCGAGCGCCCGGAGCTCGTCCGCCCCGACGTCACCTCCCGGCACGAAGCGACCGAGAGCGCCTTCGCGGTCTGCGGCGGGCAAGGCCCAGATCCGGAAGAAGCCGAGCACGTGGTCGATCCGGTACGCGGCGTAGAATTTGTCCGCCGACCTGAGCCGGTCGATCCAGAACGAGTAGCCCCGTCGTGCCAGCGCGTCCCAATCATAGATCGGGAAACCCCAGTTCTGGCCGAGTGGAGCGCCCGCGTCGGGTGGAGCGCCCGCCCGCAAGTCGTCGCGGAACGCCTCTCGGTCTGACCAGGCATCGGCTGAATCCTCGTTGAGCAGGATGGGCAGATCTCCCTTGAGCGCGATGCCCCGCTCGGCGAGGGAGCGGGCCGCGGCCGAAAACTGCTGCTCGCAACGGTATTGGACCCATGCCTGCTTGCGGTGCTCCACTGCGAGCGACGGATCGTTCCAGAGCGCCTCGATCTCGCCGGGGCCGGGATCACGGTGCTCGTTCCATTCCTTCCATGAACGCCATTCGTTCAAGCGCTTGAGACGCATGTAGACCGCGTAGGATCTGATCCACGAGTTGGCGATTATCCACGCGTCGAGCGACTTGTCCGCGGCGATGGCTTCCATGTTCGCTTCATATATGCGGTCGAGAAGGTCCAGCTTGGCGAGCAGCAGTTCATCGTAGGGGAATCGTCCCTCCCGCTCGAAGCGGGCGCGGAACGCGGCCGTCTCCTTCCTGAACGCCCTCGCTTCCGGAAGGGACTGGAGGGAGAGGTGGAGCGGATGCAGGGCGAAGGCCGAAAGCGCCGAATATGGACTCGTCTGCCGACCGGAATCATTGACTGGCAAAAGTTGGACCAGGCGGATTCCCGCCTTTTCGCAAACCGGGCCGAGCGCGGCGAGATCGGGGAATTCGCCCACTCCGGAGCTGGCGGAGCTGCGCAGCGCGGCCAAAGGTACCGCAAGGCCAGCCACGGGCCGCGTTCCAAGCTCGTATTTCATGCGTTGTTATCCTCCGGCGCGAATTATAGCCGCGGCGTACGGCTTTTGGAACGGGAGCGGGAATCCGCTCGCCCCGGCTCAGTCCGCGGCCCTTTCCCCGCCAGTCCGCCTCGCGGCGTCGGCGCCGAAAAGCGCGCGCAGAGCATCCTTCAGGGTCGCGGAACGCGACCAGGCCGCGGCATTGCCGTTCCTCCCTTCGTCCTCCCGATCGCCGCCGTCCGCCGGCCCCACGAATTTCGGGAAGCCGAGCCCCGCCGCCGCGCGAGCGCGCGAAAGGAGCCGGCGCACGGGCCGCACTTCTCCGGCGAGGGAAAGCTCGCCCGCCATGGCCACGCCTTGCGGTAGCGCGATTCCGGAACGCGCCGACCAAAGTGCCGCCGCTATGGCCAGGTCTGCCCCCGGCTCCGCCACCTTCACTCCGCCGGCCACATTGACGTAGAGATCCTGGTCGGAGAATCGCATGCCAGCCCAGCGCTCCAGTATGGCCGCGATCCGCGCGACGCGCTGCGAGTCGACCCGATCAGCGTAGACGCGCGTCAGTGAAGCCTTGGCCGGCGCCACCAAGGCCTGCACTTCCACAAGCAGGCAACGGCTCCCTTCCCACAAGGCGGCCACCGCGGCGCCGGCCGGAAGCGCGCCGTCGCGGCGCGTCAGGAACAAGCTCGACGGATCGGGCAGCTCCGCCAAGCCTTTCGCGCCCATCGTGAAGATGCCGAGCTCGTCCGTCGAACCGAAACGGTTTTTCGCGGCACGGAGGAAGCGGGCGTCGGCGTCGTTCTGCTCGAAGTAGAGCACCGTGTCCACCAGATGCTCCACCGCCTTGGGCCCCGCGATGGTCCCTTCCTTCGTGACGTGCGCCACGACGAAAAGCGCCGCTCCGTGGGTCTTCGCCCAATCGGAAAGGGCCGCAACCCCGTACTTGATCTGGTTGACGGTGCCCGGGACGGCGCCGGCTTCCTCGCTGCGCAGGGTCTGGGCCGAGTCCGCGACCACGAGCACGGGTTTTACCCGCTCGAGCGTGGCCAGGATGGACTCGACCTCCCCCGTGCAGAGCACCTCGAGAGTATCCCGCGAAAGCCCCAGGCGATCGGCTCGAAGCCTGAGCTGTGCCGCGCTTTCCTCGCCGGAGACATACAGGACCCTGCCCTTGGTACGGACGAGCGCGGCCAACTGGAGCAGCAGGGTGCTTTTTCCGATACCCGGCTCTCCGCCCACCAGCACCGCGGAACCGGGCATCACGCCTCCGCCGAGCACCCGATCGAGCTCTCCTATCCCCGAAGGGAATCGTTCCCCCTCTCCAGGGTCGATAGCCGCGAGGGGCACGGAAAAATGCCCGAGCCCGGATCCCGAGCCTTGCGGCCGAGCATCGGCCACGGAGGTCTCGCGAAAGGTGTTCCATTCGCCGCAGACGGGACAGCGCCCGAGCCACTTGGGCTCGTCATGGCCGCACGAGGAACAACGAAAAACGCTGGTTTTCTTCTTCACGTCCACATATTAGCAGAAAACGGCATGACGCTTGCGCCAATCGCCCATCGAACGCACCGCCGAAAGGGACAGGAGGGACAGACCTCGTCATCGGGGACAGACCT
Organism: Spirochaetales bacterium; assembly: GCA_016926955.1. Lineage (GTDB taxonomy): Bacteria > Spirochaetota > Spirochaetia > Treponematales > UBA12059 > JAFGNN01. The sequence goes on from JAFGNN010000063.1 coordinate 40,210, forward strand.
TCAGTCGCGCCAGGGACAGACCTCATCATCGGGGACAGACCTTCAGTCGCGCCAGGGACAGACCTCGTCATCGGAGACAGACCTCCAGTCGCGCCAGGGACAGACCTCGCCATCGGGGACAGACCTTCGGTCACGCCAGGGACAGACCTCGGCCGCCCGACCCGGTCAAAAAAAAGGGGGAGGGCTCACGCCCTCCCCCCATCCTTTCGGTGTTTCCGCTACAAACCGAGTTCCGGCTCGATGCGTGCCCGCGTCACCGCGAGCACTTCGGCGGTTCCAACACGGACGAGCTTCAGGAAAACCTCAAAGCGGCCATCGCGTTCCACCAAGCTGCCGACGACAAGCACTTCGGCGCCGAGCAGGCCGCCGACCCTTGCTGCGGCGGATTCGTCCACGAGCCCCGAAAGCTGCAACTCCAGCTCTTCAAGTATCTTCTGGAGGTTCGCCCGGTCCACTATGGTGAAGAGCCTGCGCTCTGATGCAGCGAGGAGTATCCGCTCGGAGAAGTATTCCGCGTTGGCCGCGAGCTTCCCGTCGGATGCGGTCGCGGGCAAGATCGCCACCGGCGTGTCCGCCCCTATCCGGACGGTCGAATAGTCCACCAGATTCGAGAGCGCCTCCCCGAACAGCTTGCCGAGCGTCGCGTCCTTGGTCTCCGCCTCGATGCGCTTCGCCTCGAAGTAGTCGTCATCCTTCGCCTCTACCGGCACGTCCGAGAGGGCCGAAAGGTCCTCCTTCACGAAGCGGATGACGATGGTCTCGAGCTTGTCCGCGGTGAAGTTGGACCCGGTGTGGTGCGATACCGACCCCTCGACGCCGCCCTCGCTTTCGCCGCGCTCGCCGTAGGTCAGGAAGATGTAGCGACCGCCTGAATAATGGGAGATCTGCCTCAGGACATACTCGCCGTCGACGTCGAGGCCGCCCGTACCGATGGTATGGAACTTGATGCCCTTCTCGCGCGCCCTGCGCATCGAGCTCACGTAGTCGAAATCGCGCTTGTAGCCGAGCTGGGCGGTCGCGTCGGTGACCACGAAAGCCAGTCGAACACCGTCGTCGTTCCACCTCATCCGCGTCACGGCGTCCTCGAGCGCCGCTTCCAGGTCCTCCGGATAATCGCCGCCGCCTGACGCATGGACAAGAGCGAGCGATTTACGGAACGACTCGAGGTCCTCCGTGAACGGAACCACGCGGGTCACGTATTCGTCCCCTTCGTCCTTGTAGAGCACCATGCCGAAGCGCACCGCGGGACGCGGACTTATCGAGGCTATGTTGTCGTGGATGATTTCGATGGTGGCCTTGAGGCGCTCGATCTCTCCGCCCATCGAGCCGGTCGTGTCCATCACGAAGAGCACGTCGAGCGGGAGAGGGGAAGGAACGTTCCGGGGGGAAGGCAACGCGGCGGCCACCGAGCGCGGACCATCCGCCTTCACCGTGCCAGCCCAATCGCCGGAATCCGACTCCACCGACACATCCCAGCCGTCCGCACCGCCATAGGCCGCGGGGTAGAGCCGGAACCGTCCGTCGGGAAGCGTCACGCCGCGGTCGACCACCTTCCCGTCGATGCGGACCGTCACAATGGCGTTCGCGACAGCCTTGCCGTCGGCGTCGCTCACCTCGAGGGTTACGCGCCCGGAAACGTCGAGCTCACGATGCGGCACATAACCGTACTCATCGAGAAAGCCGAGAAAATAGTTGTACTGTTCGTTGTCGTCGGAAAATCCGGCCTTGAGGCCCGACGAGCTCGGTGGAGCGTAGGCGTCCTCCCACGCTCCGGCGGGAGCGCCTCCGGTCGCCTCCCCCCGGCTCGATGCCTCGGAGGATTTCGCGGCAGGGGACGGAGACGGCAGGAAGCCGAGCGAGGGCGCGGCTTCCGATTCCGTGAACAAGCCGTCGCTCCGGCTGTCCCGATCCTCCTCGTACGCCGCGGCGACGGGTGGCGGCGCTCCGGAGCAGGCGACGAGCGCGGCGGACAGCGCGAGCGCGATGATCGCCGTCGGCACGGCTTTTCCGTTCAGCTTGATTCCCATGTTCCCTCCGGCCGGCTCGACCCTTCGCCGCCGGGTTCTCGGCCCGGATTCCACCCGCTCGGGTACGGTCGGCGCTTTCAGTATAGCGCGTCAGGCGTCCCGCGCACGCGGATCTGCAGGCCCGCCGCCGATGGGAGGGCTTGCCCCGATCACCGCAAAGCTTTATTCATATATGCCATGCACCACCGGATACGAGTCATTCTCAAACCCCGCGAGGAAGACCGACTCGTCAGGGGACACCCTTGGGTCTACGACAACGAGATCGCCCGGGTCCTCGGCTCCCCAGTGGCCGGCGACTCCGTCGCCCTCGAATCGGCTCGCGGGCGCTTCCTCGGCAGCGCCCTCTGGAGCCCGCGCTCGAAGATCCGGGCCCGGCGCTATACGGACGAGCCCAGGTCATTCGAGGAACACCTTCCGGACGCCCTCGAACGCGCGCTCGCCCTTCGCGCCACGGAATTCGATCGTGACCGCGAGTCCTTCCGCGTCGCGTTCGGCGAAGCAGACGCGCTCCCTGGCCTGATCGTCGACCGCTTCGTCGGCGAGACTCCCGACGGATCGCGGGGAGTCTGGCTCTCGGTACAGATCCTTGCGGCGGGCATGGCGGCCCACAAGGACGCCGTGGTGGAGCGACTCGTCGCGGCGCTGTCGCCCGACGGGATCATGGAACGCTCGGAAGCCCCCGTGCTGGCGTTCGAAGGCCTCGAATCCACGGTAGGCGCGCTCGCTGGCTCGGTGCCCCCCTCGGTGACCATCCTCGAGAACGGCCTTCGCTTCGAAGTCGATCTCGCCTCCGGCCAGAAGACGGGATGGTTCCTCGACCAGGCCCGGAACCGGGCCGCCGCCGCGCGTTACGCGAAGGATGCCCGCGTGCTCGACGCGTTCTGCAACCAGGGCGGGTTCGGTCTCGCCTGCGCGGCCGCCGGCGCATCTTCGGTGCTCGCCGTAGATTCCTCCGCGCCAGCGCTCGCCGCCGTGGCCGCCAACGCGGCGCGGAACGGCCTCGCCGACCGGGTCGCGACGCGCGCGGCGAACGCTTTCGACCTGCTCCGCGAACTCGAACGCTCGGACGAACGCTACGGCCTCATCATCCTCGACCCGCCGGCCTTCGCCAAGAACAAGGCGTCGGTCAAAGGCGCGCTCCGCGGCTACAAGGACATCAACCTGCGCGCCATGAAGCTGCTCGAACCGGGCGGACGCCTCGTCACCTGCTCCTGTTCGTCGTGGGTAGACCGCGACACCTTCATGTCCACGGTCGCCGACGCCGCGGCCGACGCGAGACGGCGTTTCCGGGTACTCGAGGAACGACCGGCGGCCCCGGACCATCCAGCGCTGCTCGGGTATCCCGAGTCGAGGTACCTGAAATGCGCCATACTCCAAGCCCTCTAAGGCGCTTGCGCGGATACCGGAAGGCGCTCGCGCTGGCCCTCGCCTCCGTGGTTGCGCTTTCGGCGTGCGGTGCTTCCTCCCCCCTTTCGGTCGTGCAGGTTAACGCGCTTCGCGGCGTCATCCAGCCCGTCGAACGTGAAGGCAGGCTCACGGGCGGCTTCGCCCTCCTCGGCGGCGCCGTGGACGCCGCTCGCGCCGAGGCAGACGGTCGCGTTCTCGTCATCGGCAACCTCAACTTCCTCCACGGCACCCCGGAAGCCTGGTTCACCAAGGGACGCGCGGTCATAGACCTCATGAACGAGGTCGGGTTCTCGGGTCTGGTCGTCGGCCCCCGCGATTTTTACTTCGGCGCCGACGCGCTTGCGGAACTGTCCTCGGTCGCCAGGTTTCCATTGGTGTCGGCGAACATCGTGGATCAAAGCGGCGAAACGCCTTCCTATCTCAAGCCCTGGATCTACGACGCTCCCAGCCGTTCCGGCTTCATCGGCCTCTCCCCTTCCCAGGTGCTAGTCCAGAACCTCGCCAAGGACGTGGCCGGCCTCTCCATCATCGATTCCGTCGAAGCGGCCCGGCGCGCGGCGGCCGGCCTCCGCACCGCCGGCGCGCGCCGCATCGGCCTGTTCGCGGGCGGGGTCTATTGGGGCGCGGCTCCCGGATCCGCCGAGGAAAGGGAAGCGCTCGCCCTGCTTGAAATCCCCGAAATAGACCAGTACTACTTCGGACCGGCCAACGCCGACCTTCCGGACGGCGCCGTCACGGTCGACACGCCCGTCGGGAGGAAGCTGGTCGTCGTGCAGTCCGGCGCCCGCTTCCTGAACGGCGAGCGCGCCTCGCTCGTCACCTTCCCCGCCGGCACCGGCGACGCCACGTTCCGCGAGCTTCCCGTCGATTCGACGCTCGTACGACCTTCGGGCGCCCTGTCCGAACGCCTTTCCGCGCTCCGCCGCGACCTCGACGCCACCATGGGCCGCAAGGTCGCGGACTCGCTCGCCGCGCTGCCATCCGACCTCGAACGAGAATCGCCGATGGGCAACTTCATCTGCGACCTATTCCGCGACTACGCGGGCACCGACGCGTTCATGCTGAACTCCGGCAAGATCCGTGCCGGCTTCGAGGCCGGTCCAGTCGACCGGCTCGACGTCTATAACGTGCTGCCGTTCTCCGGCCAGGTGCTCGTCGCGGAGGCGACGGGCGAGCAGCTCCTGGCCCTCCTCGAACGTTCCTGCACCTTTCCCGGCAACGCGCGCGCCGGTCGCGGCTGGCTTCAGGTGTCGGGCATTTCCTTCGCGTGGAATCCCGGGGCGCCCGCCTTCTCCAGAATCGTGCCCGGTTCGGTACGGGTCGCCGGCGCCCCGCTCGAAAACGGGAAAACCTACCGCATAGGCACGGAAGCCTATATCGCGGGAGGCGGAGACGGTTACGCGGAATTCGCCGAGCTCGGCATAAGGACGATCAAGAGCGATCCCCGCTCCATGCTCGAGGTTCTCCAGGAACGGCTCGAAAAACTCGGAACCATCGACACCATGCCGCTCGGTCGGGTCGAGGAGCGGGGCGGCAATTGACGATGTTCCGCTCCGGCCTCGCGCAGCGCATCTTCGCGGTAGTGCTGCTCGTCATCGCCGTTCCGACGGTCGCGATCGCGGTCGTGGCGGGCCGGTTCCAGGGGCTCGTCGAACGAGGCGACGAGGAAGCCCGGCTCGAATACGGAAAGACCTATCTTGAAAACCTGGTGGCCCGCCGGTCAGCGATGCTCGAGTCCCGCCTGGCCGTCCTCGTCGACGATCCGCGGCTCGTCGGCGCGCTCGCCCCGGCCTCGTCGGACCGGGAACGACCGATCGCGCTACTCGAACTCGCGCGGGAATACGGCTTCAGCTCCCTGGACCTCGTTCCAGTAGCCTGCGACGCCGAGTCTGCTTCGGGCGGCAGTTTCGCGGCCGGGCCGGATGGCCTCGCCTTCAAGGCGCGCGCCCTTGTCCGGGACTCCGAGGGGACTTGCCACTCCATCATCGCGGTCTCCGATATCGACCGCTCGGTTCTCGACGAATTCCGCATAGGCCTCGACATCGATATCGACATCCGCTCGTTCGATCCCTCGCTCGGCGTCGACAGGATTGAATTCTCCACCCGTTTCGACGTCTTCGGTTTTTCGTACGCCGGGTTCCCCGGATTGCCCGTCCCGTCCACCTACCTTCAGGAACTTGCCACCGGAGGCTCCCGCTTCACCGAATCGCTTGTCGAAGGGAAAAAGCGCCTGTTCCTCGATTTCCCCTTCTTCGCGAACGCGGAGGGACCTTATATCGCGTCCGTCTCGCGGACCGTCCCGGACAAGTCGATCCCGCGCGGCGCGCCGATCATCGTCGCTTTCGCCGGCCTGGGCATCCTGCTCGCCGCGATCGCCGCGATCATACTCTCGATCTGGATGGCCAATCCCATCGTCGAACTCGCCATGGCCATGGACTCGCTGGCAGGTCGCTTCGCGGCCGGCATGCCGCCCGTCATCTTCGGACGCAAGCGCTCGGACGAAATCGGCGCCGTGCGCGACGCCTACGACCGAATGGCCCGCGACCTCGTCAGCACCAGGGATACGCTCGAGCGGCGCGATAGGGAATACGAGGACCTCGACAGGCTGAAGGACGAGCTCCTGGCCTCCACGTCGCACGAGCTGCGCACTCCCCTGGCCGCCATCGTCGGCCTCGCCGAAACGATGGCGGCGGACGGAGAACTCCAGGAACGCTTCCGCGGCGCTTCGATCCTGATCGGCCGCACGGCCCGAAGGCTTTCCTCGTTGGTCGACGACATCATGGATTACGCGAAGCTCCGGAAAGGCGCACTGACGGTCCATCCCCGCCGGTTCGACCTGGCGCAGGCCATCGACGCGGTAGTCTCCGCCTGTTCACCGCTGGCTCGCACCGGGGTGGACCTGCGCTCCATCATGCCGCGTCCGGCCATGGCCCGCGGAGACCGAGGCAGGGTGGAACAGATCCTCACAAACCTTGTATCGTCGGCCCTCAAGTTCACCGAGCGCGGCAGGGTCTCCATCGAGGTGGCAAGGGAAGGTTCGCGCTGGATCGTCAAGGTGCGCGATACCGGCGTCGCGACGGAACGGCTCGAGACGGGCCTGGGTCGCTACTTCTCGCGGCACGGCGGCGGCGCTAACGTTCCCGCTCAAGGCGCGGGTCTCGGCCTCGCGGTAGCCAGCCGACTCGCGGAGCTGCATGGCGGCTCTCTGCGGATGGACACGGATCTCGCGCCGGGCGGCCAGGTCACGGGCGCGGTGGCGAGCTTCGACCTCGCCGCGCTCGACGAGTAGGCCGCGACGGGCTCAGAGCGCCAGCGCGCGCTTGACCGGATGCTCCTCTACGCCGAAGAGCCGCGACATGTCCGCGGAATTCCGGTAAGCCCCGCCCGTAAGCGCGGAGAAGTACGCGATGAACTCTTCCATCTCTGAAGCCTTCCCGGACCTCAGCGCCGAAGAATAGGCGGCCCGGTACAAGCCCTTCCTGGCCAGATCCATGGTGCCGAGCTTGCCGTACGCCGATCGCGCCTTGCCGTCCACGATCGCGCTCTCGCCGTCGTATCCTATCGTGAAGAGGAAATCCTCTCTGGAAAGCATGTTCCCACCTCTTTCGTTCCCGATGCGGCGCAAAAAAAGGCCGCTCCTCGAGGAGCGGCCACATGCTATACCGGACGCTTGCCGAGCGCAAGCGCGCCCGAGCGACGGAGCCCCGGGCCCGTCGGGTCAGGCGAGCGTAGGCATCGTTCAGGCGGGGCTGAAGGAATCCTTTCCCGCGCCGCAGAGCGGGCAAACCCAATCGGCGGGCAGCTTCTCGAACGGGGTGCCGGGGGCGATACCGCCATCCGAATCGCCGGCTTCCGGATCGTAGATGTAACCGCAAACGTCGCAAACATACTTCTGCATCGATGACTCCTCATTTATGACCCGCGGGCATTCGCGCTCCGGGTCCGTGTCCCGCTTCGACTACGCCCGACGGGCGTCGGATCAGATGGAAGCCTTCCAGAGGCCGTGGAGGTTGCAGTATTCCCTGGCGGAGACGCGTGTCGCCTGCACGGGGAAGACAACCACCGGAGTATCGCCGGGTTTCAGCATCGCGCGATGCGTTACGCCGTCGGCTTCGAGCTCGATCCATTCGATGAAGTGCTTGTCCTCCATCGGATGGGCGACCGCGCCGACCGACACGCGCCAACCCTCGGCGACTTTCTCGAGGACGGGCACGTGCTTTTCCTTGGCGGCGTCGACGGTGTTCTCCGTCATGCGCTGCATCGGCTCGCCGCAACAGACCAGATCGCCCGCGCCCGCGTGGACGACCTCGACTATGTTGCCGCACTTGGCGCACTTGTAGACCGCGTGCAAATCTGCCATCCGGACCTCCTTACCAATTCTCGCCGAGCAGCTCGAAATAAGCCTGCGGGTGCGCGCAGGCGGGGCAGGCTTTCGGTGCTTCCACGGCCTCGACAATGTAGCCGCAGTTCAGGCAGCGCCATGCGACCGCGACGTCCCGCTTGAAAACGCGCCCCGCGTCGATATTGGCCTTCAGGTCCTCGTATCGCTTGGCGTGCTGCTTTTCCGCGACCGAGACCGCGTCCCACACGGACGCGATGGCCTCGAAGCCCTCTTCCCGCGCGATTTTCGCGAAGCCCGGGTACATTTCCTTCCACTCGTGATTCTCGCCCATTGCCGCGTTGGCCAGATTGACCGCGGTGGTATCGATCGTGCCGGCGGGGAACGCCGCTTCGACCATCACGTCGCCGCCCTCGAGGAACTTGAAGAAACGCTTGGCGTGCTCCTTCTCCTGGTTGGCGGTCTCCTCGAAGATGGCCGCGATCTGCATGTAGCCTTCCTCTCGGGCCTTGCTCGCCCAATAGGTATAGCGGTTGCGCGCCTGCGATTCGCCCGCGAACGAGGCGAGCAGGTTCTTCTCCGTTTTCGTTCCCTTCACGCTTTTCATGCCGATCCTCCATCCTTTCGTCGCCTGCGCGCTCCCGACGGGAGCCCGCGGAGCCGGCACCCCGAAAGAGGCTCCCGGACGCCGCGCCGGCGGCTTTGCCAACATAGTACTATAAACAGGAAGGCGAGTCGCGCAAGGCCCGTATGGACGATAGGCGCGCTTTCCCTTCCGCGAGCTCCGCTCGACCTTCCCGGAGAGCTCGCTGACAGTAGGTCCCGACAAGCCTTGACTCAAAGGCTTGTCGAAAAGGCGATTTGCGTCAAACGGGCTCCTGCCGCAGGCGCCCGGGCTCTCCCGGTTCTTCCGGCTTCAACGAGGCTCTCCGGCGGCGCGCCGACTCAGGCGAAGGCCTGCCAGGCAAGCTTCGCGCAGAGGGCCAGCGCGATCACGATAAAAATCGGCTTGATCACCTTGGCCCCGTTCTTTATGGCGATGTGCGTGCCCACCCAGGCGCCGGCCACCATGGCGAGAGCCATCGGCACGGCGGCCGGATACACGATTTTCCCGCTCGCCGCGAACAGGGCGAGCGACACCGCGTTGCTGGCGAAGTTCAGGATCTTCCCGTTGGCCGCCGCCCCCACGAAATCGTAACCGTAAACGCTGATGAACAGGAATATGAGGAAGCTTCCCGTGCCGGGTCCGAAGAATCCGTCGTAGAAACCGAGCGCCAGGGCGAAGGCCATGCCGGCGGCGTGCCCCGAGCGGCTGTGTCCACGGAAGCGGTCCGTCGCACCGAAATCTTTTTTCAGCGAGGTATAAACGGCAACCGCGAGCACCATGACCACGATCAAGGCGTTGAGGACACGCTCGTCCAGGGCCAGCGCGGTGCGCACGCCGAGGGCGGCGCCGAGCGCGGTGCAGGGCAGCTGCCAGAGGACCAGGGCAAAGTCGATGCGCTTCGAGAAGGCGAACCTGACGGTGCTGGTAAGGCTCGCGCAGGTGCTTGCGAATTTGTTCGTCCCCAGGGCGAGGTGGGGCGGAACGCCGGCAGCCAGGATTGCCGGCAGACTGATCAGCCCGCCGCCTCCGGCTATGGAATCAACCGCCGCCGCAAGGAAGCCGGCGGCGCTGAGGAAGGCTATCATGCTTGCGCTCATGCGGTGCTCCCCAAGCGCGCCACCGAATATTGGCGCGCGTTCGCGCGGATGCGACCCGGTTGCCCGAAGGCCGGCCCGCGCACTTCCTTCCGGCCGACGGAGCGGCCGTCAAGCGCCGAGCATGTCCTCCAGCAGGGCGTCCACGTCGGATTGGTCCAGGTCGGACTTGCGCTCGAAGGCCAGCTCCTGATTGGCCGCCCTCAACTTTCGCAGGAGTCCGTAGATCACTACCAGCAACAGCTTGTTCCCGCCGCCGGGCTGATCCCGGATGAAGGCCGAAACGTCCGAGCGGTGCAGTCGTATGAGCGTGGCCGCGTCCGCCGTCCTGACGCTGGCCGTCCGGCGCACGTTCATGAACAGCCCTGCTTCGCCGAAGGCGTCGCCCGGGCCGAGCGTGCACATGTACACGTCCTTCTCCGCGTCCGTCCCGTCGCGTACGCTCACGGAAACCGTGCCTTCCAGTATCCCGTAGAAGTAGCTCTCCAGCTCCCCCTCGCCGACCACGAGTTCCCCCGGCCTGTAGCGGAGGAAGCTTGCCATGCCGACTATCGCCTCAAGCTCGGTCGGCGACAGGTAACGGAACGCCATGATGCCCGCGGTCTTCTTGCGCCACGCGGCCTTGTCAGCGAGTTCTTCCATGGCAGCCAGTCTATGGCAGACCAGGCGCGAGCGCAACGCGAATTATTCCACGGCGCCCCGCAAGCGCCGCGACGGGCCGGCGGCGCTCATCGATCGGAGGCACCATGAACTCCGTCTACGAATCCCCCGAGGGCGAGGCCGAAACCCGCCCCGACGTCCGTGAACGACTCTCCCTCGCGGGGCCCGGCGCGGTCAGCGACGTCGAGCTCCTGATGGCGCTTATCGGATCTGGCGGCAAGGGCCGCAAGGTGCGCGCCCTGGCCCGCGAGACGCTCGCGCTCGTGGACGGCTCGGCCGCGCCGCCCGAGCCCGGGCGCCTTTCCTCGCTCGACGGCGTCGGCAACGCTCTGGCCTGCCGCATCGCGGCCGCCCTCGAGCTCGGCCGCAGGCTCTACGGCCACCGGGAACGCAGGATTTCCGGCCCCCGCGACGTGTGGCCGCTCGTCGCGCACTGGGCGGACCGCAAGCAGGAGCGCTTCATCAGCGTCTCGCTCAACGGCGCCCACGAGGTCATCTCGGTCCGCATCGTCTCGGTCGGCCTGGTCAATCGAACCATCCTCGCTACATTATTTAGTAGTTATTTTATTTCTATGCAAATATACCCAATAACCCAAAATAGACTGCATTTGCAAATGGATGTTTCATTTATTAAAACGGAAAAGGTTTGCGTTTTATGATTTGTGGCAAGTTTGAAGTTGCATGAGATTGAAGTGGGATGTTAAAGCAAGACCATCCTTCTCCGCTTATCAAATGACCTTACAGGCAGAAGATTGATAGATTATCCAGTTTACCGACTTTTTTATTACTAAATATGTCATACATGAAGTTAATGTGAATACTTCAATAAGGGATTTTCAATATGGAGAACTTAAGGGATGATGTCTCCACTTCTAAGTCTCGTAGAGAGTGTAGATGCCTTTCGGAGTATTCCCGTTCGGATGCGACACTCTTCTTCACCTTCGATTACTATCTTTTTTAGTAAATTTGGGAAGTAATC
>JAFGNN010000002.1 GCA_016926955.1 Spirochaetales bacterium
ACGCGCCTCGCGCCTTCGCGGCGGCGAAGGCGTCAAACGACTTCGTCGATCACCTCGCCGCAATGCCGTAAGTTCCCTGCCACGCGCCCAAACGGAAGCGGGCCACCCGTTCGGGGGGCGGCGTGCGTGGCACTGAACCCGGCTCGGCGCCTCGCGGAGCGCGCTTGCGCGGCGGGTGGCGATGAAACACACGTCCCCGACCGTCAGGGAGGGGATGAGCGTTTCATCGACAGGACCCGCGCTGGTTGGCTCAGGAACGGTACCTCGCCGCTGTCAGTCGACCAGCTCGTCATCCCCTTCCAGCACGAGATCGCCCGCGTCCCACTTCGTCTTGAACCACCCCAAAAACTCGCGCGTCGCCTTTTCCGCCTCGTCGCGGCGCACGGAGCCGAGGATGTCGTACTCTTCCATGACGACGATGCGGCGGCTCTGCGAGACGTTCGAGAGCAGCTTGTCGCGGAAAGCCTGGCTCTTGCCCTTGAGCACCGTGGCGATCTGGCGCTCGGAAAGCTCGCGGAGCGAGGCCTGCACGTCGCGGTTCCGCACCCGGAGTATGTCGTCGAGGGTGAACAGGCGCTCGCGGATGTCCTCGGAGAGCGCGGGGTCCGCCTCGTCGAGGCGCCCGAGGATCTCCTCGTCGAGGCCGCCCTGCACGTGGCGCAGGATGTCGGCGAGGGCCGCGCGGCCGTCGATCTCCTCGGTGGGGGAGCTGCCGATGCGCCGGGCCTTCTCCCGCGCGGCCTCCTCGACGCGGCGGAGCGTGTCGGGGTCGACCTTCTCGAGCATGGCGATGCGCCTGACCACCTCGACGCGCGCGGCATCGGGCAGGGCTTGGATGACGCGGCTCGCGACCTTGGGCTCGAGCCAGGGCAGGATGACCGACATGACCGTGGGCGACTCGTCCTTGAGCAGCGCGAAGATTTCCTGGTGGTCGCGATCCGCGAGGAAGGCGAAGGGTTTCGAGGCCTCCGGGGCGGCCTTGCGGATGACCTGGCGCGCCTTCTCGTCGCCGAAGGCCGCGGCCAGCATGGCCTCGGCGACGGCCGCGCCGCCCTCGATGGTGGATGCCCTTGTTTTGACCAGCCAGCCGAACTCGGTCAGGATCTCGTTGGCTTCCGCGGTTCCGATGTGGTCGATGGCGGCGATGGCGCGGGAGACGCGTTCCACCTCTTCGGACTTGAGGTGCTTGATGACCTTGGCGGCCTCGTCCTGGCCGAGGAGGAGGAGGAACTTGGCGGCCTTCTCGACGCCCTCGGGACCGGTCTTGAGGAGGGACCCGGCATCCGCCGTCTCCGCCGCGGACCGCGCCTTCTTGGGCGGAATGTCCGTCTTCGCGGCGCTTCCCGGTTTCCGGGACGGGCCGGATTTCGAAACCCTGCCCCCGTCGTCGGCCGGTTTGGCGCGCGGGGCGCGGGCGGCGTCCGAGAGGGCCTCCCTCGGGTCCCGTTTCGGCGCCACGGATGTGGGCTGCGGCGCTTCGGAACGCGATCCTGGCTGGGGGGCCTTGTCGTCTTCGGGCTTTTTTCCGCCGTAGGCCCGGTCGAGGCGGTCTTTCATGTTCATGGTCGTTGCCCGAGTGTAGCCGCGCCCGGCGGCGCGGTCAACCGCGACGGGGGATTCCGCCTACGCGCTCGCGGCGCACCCGGAATTCCGCCTCCATGAGCTCGGGAAGGGGCAGGGGCGCGCAGGCGACGGGCCTGGCCGCCTTTCCGCTTGAGTCTCCGACGTTGAGCGTGCCGTTTCCGGCCTCGCGTTCGAGCGCGTCGAGCCGGTCGGCGAGCTCCCGCTCCGGGGCGCCCGAGCGCGCGGCCTCGAACGCGTCGAGCGCGAGAGCGAGGATGCCCGCGGCTTCCTCCTCGGCGGCCTCGACCAGTTGGAACCAGTCCCGCGCGTCGACGCGGGCAGGGTCGCAGGGGTGGGCCCAGGGCAGGCGGCGCCGGTTGGCGATGTCGAGGTCCCCGAGGCCGCCCTCAGGATACAGCACCGCGACCGCCCGCCTGCCCGCCTCGGGATCGAGCGAGGCCCAGGGCGCGAGCGCGGCTTCGGAGAGGCTGACCGCGGCGGGATCGGTGAAGCGGTAGAAGCCCTCGCTGTCGATGAAGGCGTTGGCGACCCGGCGCTCGAGCAGGGAATCGGCGGCGAGGCGTTCGGGATAGGCCGCGCGGAGGGCGGAGGCCAGCCGGGCCGCGAAATGGCGGGGCACGCCGCCGGGGGGAAGCAGGCGCTCGGCGATGGACCAGCGGCTCGGCTTGAGGCCGAGCCGCCTTTCGAGCAGGATCGCGTCGAGCGCGCGCTCGAGGAAGGCGTGGCAGCCCGCGTAGCGGGCGGTCTCCGGCCGGGACGGGTCGTGCCATCCTGAGAACCAGACGATGAAAGGGTGGCTCGCGCGGTCTACGGCCGCGTGGGTGAGGAAGCCGAGGACGAAGGACGTCCAAGGCGCATCGGGCTCGCGGACCGCGTCCTCGATGAGCGCACGGGCCAGGCGGCCGAAGCCGCGGCGGTGGACGAGGGTGCCGAGCGAGATGGATACCGGCCGCGATCTCTGGCCGTGGTAGAACAGGTCCGGGCCCTGGCAGCCGAGACGGAAGAACGCCCCGAGCTCCGGGTCGGGAGCGGGAAGCGCGGACGCCTTCGACGCCGCGCCGAGTGCGGCCTCGCCTGCGAGGGCGTGCGTGATCTGGGATGCCATGGCCACCTCACTCTATGCCGCGCCGGGCCGCGGAACAAGGCCGGACGTCCCGGATCGCTCCCCGCGCCTCCTGTAAGGAAGGCGCAAGCGCGATAATTTGGCTTCGGGCGTCCTGAACCGGTATATTCGACGCGCGGGAGCTCCGTCCGGTTGAGCCCCGGGTCCGACCGCGCGACGGAAAGGGCCGCACCCTCGCAGTCTTCGGGAGGAAAGCATGCGCCTCTACAGTCGGCACCAGGTACTCTTGCTCGGCTCCGCGACCCTCGCGGCCGGCCTCGCCCTCGGGGCGGGCGCCGCCCTGGCCCTCAAGGGCCTCCGGGAAAGCGCCCCCGCCGCCTCGAGCGCGGGCGAAGCCGAGCTGGCGGCCCCGGCGCCTGTTTCCGGCGAAGCCGGATACCCCGCTTCCTACATCGAGGCCCAGGCCCTCGCGGGGGACTTCACCGTCGAGGAAAAGCAGAACATCTCCGTCTACGAGAAGTACAACGAGGGCGTCGTCAACGTGACCACGGAGGTGCTCTCGCTCAACTTCTTCCTCGAACCCGTGCCGCGCGAGTCGGGGACGGGCTCGGGATCCATCATCGACGCGCGGGGCTACGTGCTGACGAACTACCACGTGGTCAAGGATTCCTATAAAGTATGGGTCAACCTGGCCTCGGGCGAGCGGCTCCAGGCGGAGGTGGTCGGCGTCGACTCCGAGAACGACCTGGCCGTCATCAAGTTCGACCCGCCCTCGGGGACGCGGCTCACCGTGATTCCCTACGGCACCTCGACCGGCCTCAAGGTCGGGCAGAAGTTGCTGGCCATCGGCAACCCCTTCGGCCTCGACCGCACCCTGACCGAGGGCATCGTCTCGGCGCTCGGGCGCCCGGTGCAGAACGGCGAGGGCGTCATCATACAGGGCATGATCCAGACGGATGCTTCCATAAACCAGGGCAACTCGGGAGGCCCCCTGCTCAACAGCCGTGGCGAGATGATCGGCATCAACACCATGATCTACTCGACTTCCGGCGGCTCGGTGGGCATCGGCTTCGCGGTGCCCGTCGACACGGCCAAGCGCGTGGTGCCCGACCTGATCAAGTACGGCATGGTGAGGCGCGGCGCCGTCGAGGCCACCTTCGTGCAGCTCTTCCCCGAGCTCGTGGCCTACATGCAGGAGAAGGGCATGGCCTCCGGCGCGGAGAGGGGCCTCCTCGTGAGCCAGCTCGAGAAAGGCGGGAACGCCGACCGCTCGGGCCTGCGCGCGGGAAGCTCGGCGGTGCGCTACGGGCGCTCGGTGTTCTACGTCGGCGGCGACATCATCGTCGCGGTGGACGGCCTCAAGGTGGAGAGCATCGCGGACCTCTACGCCGCGCTGGAAGACAACAAGCCCGGCGACGAGGTCGAGGTCAGCTTCGTGCGGGGCGGCCGGACCATGACGGCCAGGGTGGCGCTTTCGGAGCGCGACGAGTAGGGTCGCGCTTCCCGGAGCGCGGGGCGGGGCCGTCCGGCGGGCGAATGCCCGGTCGGGCGGCCCCTTGTTTTTGCTTCGGGACGAGGGACGGCGCTCAGGCGCCGTCGGCCACGAGGCGGGCCTGATCGAGGAGGTCGGCGCACTCGCGGAGCCAGAAGGCCCGGCCGCCCCAGTCGGGGAAGTGGCGGGGAAAGGCGGCGTCGGCGCGCTGGCGCGCCTGCCAGGCCAGGTAGTACACCATGCGGAGGAAGCGGAGGCTCTCGACGGCGGCGACCGATCCCGCGGGCAGCTCGCGGAACTCGGCGTAGCCCTCGAGCACCAGGGCGAGCTCGCGTCGGCAGGCGGAGGCGTGGTCGGGCAGGAGGAGCCAGAGGTCCTGCACCGCCGGCCCCGTGGCCATGTCGTCGAAGTCCACGAGGAGGAGCCCTTCGGGGCCGCGGTCGAGGATGTTGCCGCGGTGGAAGTCGCCGTGGATGCGCTGGACGGGCAGGCTTCCGAGTGCCGCGTCGACGCGCGGTTCGGCGAGCTCGATGGCCTCGACGAATTCCGCCCGGCAGTCGGGATGGACCACGCCGGAGCCGAGCAGCGCTTGCGCGTCCGCGCGGAGCAGGCCGGGTTCGAGGCGGCGGCGGGATGGAGCCTCCCTCCGGGCGCCCACCGCGTGGATACGGCCCGCAAGGGCGCCCAGACGCAGCCAGTCGGACTCGGACTCCGCGTCGAAGCCGCGACCCGCTTTCTTGGGCCAGAGCGCGAACGGCACCTCCAGAACCGCGCCGGCCTCATCCTCTATCTCCAGGACTTGAAGGGTCGAGCCGTCGAGTCCGGGGACGGGCGCCGCGACAGGCGCATCTTCGGCGGCGAGCTCGGCGAGAAAGGCGTGTTCCTCCGCGATGGAGGCCGCGTTCCAGCGGCCGGGCCGGTAGAACTTGGCTATCCAATGCCGGCCATCGTCGTCGCGGAAGCCGAACACGCGGTTCACGTAGCTGGGGAAGGTCTCGAAGGTGCCGTCGAGGGCGAGGCCCCAGGCTTCCGCCACCGCTTCGGTCGCGAGGTTCGGATCGAGGGCGTCGAAGGGCGGAAGGGTGGAGGCGCTCATCGTCCTTCCAGTTTCACCGAAACACGGGCCGGAACGCAACAGGCAAAGATTCGCCGGAAGAGCGCAAGCGCGGGCGCCGGGATGTGTCGGTAGCGGATCCGGAGCCGCGCCACGGGGCGTCGCGCCGCCGGTTCGCGATCATGCCCGGCGCGGCTCTCCTCCGAACCGGGACCCGTCCTTTTTGATGCTCGGGGTCGACCGCGGGGGATCCAGGCCGGCTTCGAGGAGGCGCGCATGCGGAACAAGCGCGCGTCGTTCCTGCGTTTCCCGGTTGCCTTGCTCGCCGTCGCGCTCGCGGCCGCCTCGTTCCTGCCCGCCCGCCTCGGGGCGGCGGCGAACGCGCCGGGCCTCACCGGGCTTGAGCCGATCGACGGCGGTGGGGGCGAGTTGCCGCCGCCGCCGCCGCCACCGCCACCGCCACCGCCGCCGCCACCACCCCCTCCTCCGCCCCCGCCACCACCACCGCCCCCGCCCGAGGAAGGCGACCCGGGCGAGGGCGGCGGCACCGTGGTGGTACTGCCCGATCCGGGCGAGGGTCCGGGGACGGGCGAAGAACCCGATCCTCCGGAGGAGGATCCCGGCACGGGACAGGGTGACGATGACGGGGGCGCCGAGCCGCCGCCCGCCCAACCCGATCCGGCGGTTGTCGAGGCGAAGCAGAAGCTCGCGGTCGCTGAGGCGGCCCTCGTTTCCGCGGTCGCGGCCCTCGCGGATTCGGAACCGCTCGAGCACGAGGCCCTCGTGCAGGCGGTGGGGGCGGTCGCGGAAGCGGGAGCGACGGTGGCCGCCCTCGAGGAAGCGCTCGAGCTCGCGGAGGCTGATGCTCTGAGGCGGAAAGCCGAGGAGGAAGCGGCTGCCGCGGGAGCCGCGGCCGCAGCGGCGGCCCTCGCGGCGAAGCAGGTCGGCGACCCGGTCTCGCTCGCGACGGGGACCCTCCGCCATGCCGAGCGCGACGCCGAGCTCCGGTACGGAATTCTCGAAGTCGGCGCGGATCGTGACTACGCGAGCGATTGTCCGGGCTCGCTCTCGTTCGGGCCGGGGTGGACGAGCTCGCTTGACGCCCGCGTGGTGCGCGGTTTCGACTCGGGCGCGGCCGCGGAGGCGGCGAGCCTCGAGGCGGCCCGGGATGCCCTGCGTACGCGGCTCGAGGCGGCTGAGTCGATCCTTCAGGTGGCCGCGGAACGCTTGTCCCGGGCTCTCGCCGCGCTGGAGACGGCGCGGGGGCGAGCGGACGCGGCCTGCCGGGCGGCGGAGCGCGCGCTCGAAGCCGCGCGCAGCGCCGGCTACGGTGTCGCCGAGGCCCTGTCCTGCAAGGTCGAAGCGATCTCGCGCCTCGCCTCCATCGACGGTCCAGGCGGCAGGCTCGCCGCGCTCGCATCCGCCGCTCTGGAGCTTGCTGCCATGGCCGCCGGACTTCCGGCGGCGCGGGAGAGCCTCGCGGCGCTCGCGGAAGCCGCCGTGCTCGCCCGCTTCCGCGCCGAGCTCTCCGGGGCCAACAAGGCTGCCGATCTGGCTTCCGGCTTCGACGACGCCTCTTGGGCGGGGCGGCTCGGGAACGACAGCTTCGCGCTGGTCGACGAAGGCGGCGCGATCCACCTGTTCCGCGCGCTCAGCGAAGCCTCGCCCGGCTCGGGCGTCCGCCATCCGGACGGCTCTGTCAACTATCGCCCTTCCGGAAGCGCTCTCGAGCCGTTGAGGCCTGACGGGGAGGAACTCGTCCTCCTCGAAAACGGGGCTTTCCTGCGGAGGAGCCGCGACGGAACCCGGCGCTGGTACGATTTCCGGGGCGCCCTGCTCGGCGTCGAGGACCGGGAGGGGCATCGCCTCGTCGCCGAGAGGGGACCGCGCGGCCTGGTCGGCCTGCGGGACGAAACGGGCCGGGAGCTCGTGCTGGAACGCGACCCCGGGAGCG
>JAFGNN010000064.1 GCA_016926955.1 Spirochaetales bacterium
GGGCACATGGTCAGCAAGACCGGGGTCCACGCCCCCGCCTACGTCACCGAGCGTCGCATCCCCCTGCTCAGCCCGACCGTCGCCGCGCCCGAGCACTCCGGCAAGGACGACTACTTCTTCCGCATCGTGGCTTCCAGCGAGCTACAGGGTCGGGACTTGGCCGCCTACGCCCTGTCGAAGGACAGGCGCCGCGCCTCGGTGGCCTGGGAACTCACCAACGCCTCGTACTCCATTCCCATGAAGGACCGTTTCGAGGAGACCTTCCGCTCGGGCGGCGGCGACACGGTCGCCGGAACCGGGTTCACCACCGGAGCGGAGTCGGACTACGCTGCGCTGGGCGCGACCCTCCTGGCGGGAAACCCGGACGTCGTGCTCCTCGCGGCCAGTGCCTGGGACGTTGCCAACGTTTGCCAGGAGTTTGCGCGAGCGGGCGCCTCGCCCCTCGTCCTCGTGCCGCTCTGGGGACGCACCGACGACCTGATCGCTTTCGGCGGGCGCAGCGTGGAGGGTGTCGTGGCCATAAGCGGCCTCGATCCCCTAGACCCCGGCCCCGCGACGAGCGCGTTCCGCGCCGCCTTCATCGAACGTTATGGCGAGGAACCGGATTTCGGGGCCGTTTACGGCTACGAAGCCATGCGCATCATGGCCCAGGCCCTGTCCCGCGCGCGCACCCTGGACGGCCCTGCCATCAAGGACGCCTTGCTCTCGCTCGAGGAGCCTTTCACCCTGCAGAGCCCGTTCCGCTTCGACCGCTACGGCGACTGCGACCGCCCCTACCGGCTCTCGACGGTCCGCGACGGCCGCTTCGAGATGCTCCCCTGAGCGCCATGCGGAGCCTCCGGAGCCTGCTCCTGGTCGCCCTGGTAGCGTCTGCCCTGACGCCGGCGGCGCTCGGCACCCTGAGCGCCACCCTGGTGGCCAACGCCGAGGCCAGAGCGACCGCGCTCGACTCCATGCGCTCGGTGGCCCGCTCGATCGCGCTCGAAACCGAGCGCTATATCCGCACTCCCGTGCGCATGCTCGGCTCGGTCGCGCGCTTCCTCGATGCCGGGCGAGAACCGGACGAACGCCGCGGATTCCTCGAAGCCCTGACCTGGAACAAGGGCGACGTCGACGCCTTGATCGTCGCCGACCGCTCGGGCATCGTCCTGGACCTCGCGCCCTGGGATCCAAGGCGCGTCGGCACGGACGTCTCGCGCTCTCCGGGCTTCGCCGAAGCGCTCGAGTCCGAGCAGGCTGTCTACTCCTATCCCTACGTGGCGCTCGCCACCGGATCCATGACAGTGTCGGTATGGTTGCGCTTCGGCGCCTTCGTGGGCTCGGTTCTGCTCGACCTGGAGCTGCTCTCCGACTTCGTCCGCCCGCTCCGGACCGACGAAAGCGACCGCATCGGCATCGTGGACGCGCGCGGGCGCTTCGTGGCGCACTCGGACCCTTCCTACGTCAGGGAGCAGCGCCACGCCTCGAAAGCGGAATCCGCTGTCTCGGAAGCTCCGCTCGAGATCGAGGAGGACGGTCGAACCTGGCTCGCGGTATCGACGCCGATCGGCGGATCGGAATGGAGGGTGCTCTACTCGCGCGAGCGGCGGGCTGTCCTCGCCGGCAACCGCCGCATACTGGCGCGCCTGATCGTGTCGGGCCTCATCTGTGCCCTCGCCTCTGCGATCGTTGCCTTCGGGCTCGGGGCGCTGATCATGAAGCCCTTCGACTCCCTGGTCGCGAGCGCCCGCGCGGTCGCCGAGGGTCGTTACGGACGACTGGAATCGACGGCCCGCCGCGGCTACTTCCCCCGCGAATTCGAGTCCTTCGCGGACAGTTTCGACGCGATGGCCGAGGCCATCGGCCTCAGGGAATCGGCGCTCCGGCACGCGCTCGACGAAAAGAGCGTGCTTATCAAGGAAATCCACCACCGGGTCAAGAACAACCTGCAGATCATCGCGAGCCTCCTGGCCATGCAGGCGCGCTCGGTGCGCGACAGCGAGGACCGCAAGCTCATCCAGGCCTCGCAAGACCGGATCCGTTCTATCGCCCTGGTGCACGAGCAGCTCTACCGCTCGGACGACCTCTCGAGCATTCCCATGGCGGAATACGCCCGAAGCCTCGTCCAGCATCTCGGGGCCTCGCTGCATGCGGACGGCGCAGCGCTCGCGGTGGAGGCCGACGATTTCGCCCTGGCCATCGAGCGCGCCCTGCCCTGCGGGCTCGTCATGAACGAGCTCGTGACAAACGCGCTCAAGTACGGCGGCTCGGCCGGACGGAGCGCCGCGATCGCCGTCCGGCTTCGGTCCCCGGACGGCGAGGTCGTCCTCGAGGTCGAGGATGACGGTCCCGGGTTGCCCGACGGCATGGACCCGGAAACCGCGGAAAGTCTGGGGCTCAGCCTCGTGAGTTCGCTCGCGAAGCAGCTCGGGGGAAGCGTCGACTGGCTTCGCCCGAACGGGAACCCTGGGCGCTCCGGCCTGATCGTTCGCCTTCGCTTCGCGCGGGAAGCCGCGGCGAGCCCTCGTTCCTGAAACCGTCGCCCCGATTGTCGTCGCGCCGACGGCCGTCGCCCCGACCGCCGTCGCGCAGGAAATCGCGTCCGCCGCCCGCCGCGACCGGGCGTTCGACGCGCTGCGGCGCCCCGCTTCGCTCGCCAAAACGCCCGTTGGCGGCGGAGGCGGGACGGGCCGCGGGCCGTCCCGCGGGGACGCCGCGTCCGCCCTGCCTGCCGCGCACGGGCCGCGGGCCGCGGTCGTCCTTCTCGGGCTCGCCGAGGGGCAGGTTCGGGTCGCCCTCGAAGGGCAGGCGCTCGCCGATCAGCTTCTCGATGGCGCGGAGCAGGGGCTTCTCGTCGGGATCGCAGAACGATACCGCCTGTCCCGAGGCGCCCGCGCGCGCGGTGCGGCCGATGCGGTGGACGTAGGTCTCCGGCTCGTTCGGCAGGTCGAAGTTCACCACGTGCGTGATGCCGTCGACGTCGATGCCGCGCGCGGCCAGGTCGGTCGCGACGAGCACCTTCACCGAGCCCGCCTTGAAGTCCGCGAGGGCGCGGATGCGCGCGCTCTGGCTCTTGTTGGCGTGGATGGCCGCCGCGCCGATGCCGTCCTCGCCCAGCTGCTTGGCCAGGCGGTTGGCGCCGTGCTTGGTGCGCGTGAACACCACCGCGCGCTCGATCTCGTGGTCGAAGATCAGGCGCGAGAGCGCCTCGCGCTTGCCGGAGCGCGCCACGTGGACGATGCGCTGGTGGACTTTCTCCGCGGCGGGGCGCTCGGTGTCGATGGACACGCGCACCGGGTCGCGCAGGATGCCGGAAGCCAACTCCGCGATGTCGCCGGGCATGGTGGCCGAGAAGAGCATGGTCTGGCGCTCGGCGGGCAGCTTGGCCACGATCTTGCGCACGTCGCGGACAAAGCCCATGTCGAGCATGCGGTCGGCCTCGTCGAGCACCGCGATCTCCACGCGGTCGAGCCGGATCTTGCCCTCGGACATCAGGTCGAGCAGGCGCCCGGGCGTGGCCACGAGCACGTCGATGCCGCGCCAGACCGCCTGGATCTGCGGGTTCTTGCCGACCCCGCCGAAGACGACGGCGTGCGTGAGCGGGTACTTGCGGCCGTAGGCCTTGAAGCTCTCGTCGATCTGAGCGGCGAGCTCGCGGGTCGGGGCCACCACGAGGGCGCGGACGGAGAACTGCGCGCGCTTCTCGATCGGGCGCGCGGAGAGGTGCTGGATGATGGGCAGGGCGAAGGCGGCGGTCTTGCCGGTGCCCGTGCGCGCGATGCCGAGGAGGTCGCGGCCTTCGAGGAGCGGCGGGATGGCGCGGGCCTGGATGGGGGTCGGGGTCTGGTAGCCTTCCTCGCGCAGGGCGGCCAGGAGGCCGTCGGCGAGGCCGAGGGAGGCGAAATCGGTCTGGGTCTGGGATGGGGTCTGGGACAAAGGGAATCCTTGTGCGGGCAGGGAGCGCGCGGAACACGACGCCTGGGTATGGCGTGGCGCTGCATCGGACCGTGCCCCGTTGGTGCTGGCGCCGGCGCTGGCGGCCGGACGCGGAGGACGGGTCGAAAGCCCCTCCCCTGGAGGCCGGCGCCGACGGGGCGACGAAGGACTCCATAGCTAAGATACTCCGGATCGATCCATCGCGCCTAGTGGCGCCTGACGCGGAAACTCCAAAAGCTCGAACATCATAGGGAACAAGGCGAACGGGCTTTGGCGCCAGCTCGCTCCTACCCTTCGCGGAAGGCCCGCCCGCCCGAGGTGGCGGCGCCGGGCAACCCCGCGTCGCGCTCGCGGAGGCCGCGCTCCACCCCGAAGCTTCGTGACACCCCGAGGCGCGCGGCAGTACCTTGAAAACGAAGTGGAGGCACGCATGGCAAAGGACGCAAAACTCGACGCCGCGCGGCGCGATGAATTGCTCACAATCCTGGAGGCGCGCTTCGCCAAGCACGCGAATCGGCACGCCGGGCTCGACTGGGCGGCGGTCCGCAAACGGCTCGAGGCCGCCCCGGACAAGCTGTGGTCGCTCTCGGAAATGGAGCGCACGGGCGGGGAGCCCGACGTGATCGCCGTCGACGCGGCCTCGGGCGGGCTCGTGTTCGCCGACTGCGCTTCCGAGAGTCCCGCGGGGCGACGCAGCCTCTGCTACGACCGCGCAGCCCTCGACGCGCGCAAGGAGCACAAGCCCGCCACGAGCGTCCTGGACCTGGCCGCCGAAATGGGCGTCGAGCTCCTCGACGAGGCTGGCTACGCCCGGCTCCAGGAGCTCGGCGAGTTCGACCTGAAGACCTCGAGCTGGCTTCTCACGCCGCCCGCGCTGCGGAAGCTCGGCGGCGCCCTCTTCGGCGACCGCCGCTACGGGCGGGTCTTCACCTACCACAACGGCGCGGAATCGTACTACGGCGCGCGCGGCTTCCGGGCCTCGCTCAAGGTCTGAGGGCGCCGGCCCGGGTCCGGGCTCAGGATCCGAAGCGCGCCTTCGTGGCCCAGAGCCCGAGCGCGGGGTTCGGCACGAAGAAGACTTCCTCGCCGTCGGGAAGGATGTTGCGGCCGGCAGCCAGCTTCGCATGATCGTAACGTGCCGCCGTTTCCGCGTAATCCCCCCAGGCGTAGCCCACACCCTCCACCTCGGCCCGCGTCAGCCCGCCCGCGGCGTAGGTGATGCGGAAGCGCCCCTCGCTCGAGCCGTGTATCAGGTGGGCGGCCGCCGAGAGGGCGCCGGCCAGGTCCCCTTCCTTTTCCACGAGGGCGCGAACCTCGGCCGAGCTCCGGTAGCCGTACTTCCGTATGAGCGCGTCGATGCCCAGGTCCTCGCCGAAGCGGCGCACGCCCGGCGCGAGCACCACGAGCTCCCCGCCGTCGGCGATGGCCATGCGCGTGCGGTACACGGCCTTGTTCCCCAGCCAGGTCGTGCGGAACTCCTCGGGGTCCAGGTAGCAGACAACTTTCCGGAGCGGCGCGTCGAGGATGTCGAGGTTCACCGCCTGCGAGAGTGCGGCGGCCTTCTCGAAGCACTCGCGGTCGGTGGAGGCATAGAGGCCGCGCAGGGCGAGCGAGCCGTCCGCCCGCGCGCCGACGACAGTCTGGATCCACAGGATGGCGGGCAGCTTCGAACCGAAGCGCACGAGCGCTTCGTCGAAGAGGGCGCGCACGGGCGTGTCGGCGCGGCCCATCATGCGCTCCATGCCGTAGGCCGCCCCGAGGAAGTGGCTCTTGTCGATGGCCTCCTTGCCGCCCGCGCCCACCCAGAGGTTCTTGGCGTGGTTGGCCATGCCCGCCACCTCGTGCGGCACCACCTGGCCGATCGACACGATGCCGGAAAAGCCGCCCTCGACAAGGAGGCGGTTCGCCTGCGCGGGCCAGTCGAAGGCGAGGACACCCTGCGACACGCGCCCGACGAAGGCGCCCTCGAGGCGGCCCAGCTCCACGACGCCGTTCCGCCAGTCGTGGGCGGCGAAGCGCGCGGCCGGCGCGTCGGGGTAGAGCCGCGCGATCTCCGCGGCCGTCATGGGTTCGTGGGTGCCGAGCGCAGGCAGGACCAGCGCCAGCCGATCGCCGAGCGCGGCCGCCGTCGCGCCGAGCATGGTACCCGCGCGCGAGTGCGCCCGGGTGCCGTCGGGCGGCAGGGCCGCCACGGTTCCTGTCGGGAAAGCCCGAGACACGGCCGCGCGGACGAGCTCGCGGGCTTCGGCCTCGGAAATGTCGGCGTCGCGCGCGCCGCGGTCGATCAGGAGCATGGGACACCTCCACGGGCGCCGGAATCGCGTCCGGCCGTTCCCATCGTAGCACCCGCGCAGGCGATGGGGTAGTCGGCGAAGAGCCTCCGTCCGGCACCACGATGCGGGCGAGCTCGGGCAACCCTTCGAGGACGCGGGCGACCGCGTCCGACCGCTCGTCGCTCAGGACGAGCGAGGCCGCGGCCGATGCTTCGAGCGCGAGCGCGTTCACGGCCTTCCGCCTCGATGAGTTCCCGGATCGACGGACCCTTGCCTGCGCGCGCGCGGATGGAAGCGAGCTCCCCGAGCACCGCGCTCCGCCCCGGCCCTTCCCTTTCCGCGCCCACGATGCGGACCAAGGGGCGGCCACGCTTGGTGACGAGGATTTCGCCCCCAGCCGCGCAGGTTTCCACCAGTTCCGAAAAGCGCGTCTTCGCCTCGAAAACCCCGACGGTGATGGTCTCTTCCATACAACCCAGTCTATTGGACTGGTTGGTTCGGTTCGAGGACGGGCAGGTAGAAAAGGGCCGCGGCATCGAGCCGCGGCCATGATTTCCTTCGGATTGGGCAGGCCTATTCGAGGCCCGTCACCGTCTCGCCCTTCGGGTAGTCGACGCTGAAGGAGAAGGGGATCTTCGACTCGGCGCCGGGCGCGAGGCGCAGGGTCCACTCGTAGATCTCGCCGTCGAGCTTGCGGAGCGCGTCGGTATCCTTGGAGTACGCGGGCGCGAGCAGCTTGACGACGATCCGCTCGTCGAGGGAGACGGGGGCGCGCTCGGAAAGCACGAGCGTCACCTCGCGCTTCTTGCCGTTCGCGACGCGGAGTTCGTACTCCCAGGTGGTCTTCGAGCGCTTGGAAAGCGCCCCGGTCGTCTCGTCGAATTTGCGCACGAGCTTGCGCCCGACCGTGATGGACTCGTCCACTCCGAGCTCGGTGCGGAAGGTCCCGCCGGGGCTCACGGAGGGCATGGACGCCTCGGCGACATAGGAGCCGTCCACGTAGACGTGGCTCGCGCCGGGCAGGAAGGGGAAGTCCGAGGCGTTGACGGCCTCGGCGCGGAAATAGGCGAAGGGCGAGAGCGCGGGCGTCGCGGCCCAGGAATACTCGGCCGCCAGGTCGAGAAGGGCAACCGTCACGAGGCGCTCCGCGTTGTCCGCGGCCACGCTGGTGGCGCCGGCGATGGCGAAGGTGACCGAGATGGCACCCGAAACCGCTCCCGCCGTCTGGAGCGCCATGGGAGGCAGCGCGGCGAACTCGTCCAGCTCCTCCATTGCAGCGGACGATTCGCGGGCCATCGACGGAGCGGCCTTGGGGGCCTCGGCGGCGAAGCCGCGCGTCAGGGCGACGGGCTCGTAGACGTCGACGTACCAGGGCGAGAGCTCCGGCAGGCTGCCGCCGACCCGGGGGCGGGCGGTGGAGAGCTGGAGCTCGACCCCGTCCCAGGACTCACCGGTGGCCTGCCTGACGAAGGCGCGGTATTGGACCGAGAGCCGCGACCCGTTCGAGTCGGCGCGGATCACGTAGTCCGGCCTCCACGAGGGGCCGGAGACCAGGTAGGAAAAGTCGATGCGGACCCTGGCCGCCGCGGGAGCCGAGACGACGAGCGAGGCCTCGTAGGTGGCCGGGCCGACGGGGGCGCCGAGCGCGCGCAGCTCGCGTGCCACCCGGTCGAGCTCGGCTTTCAGGGCCGCGGCCTCCGCGCGCGAATCGCGGAGCGAGGCGTCGATGGCGGCATTGCGCGCGCGCTGGAAGTCGAGCAGCTTGCCCCACTGGGCCGGGTCGGTCGGCAGGGCCTCGGCCTCGGCGGAGCCGGAAGTCGAAGTCAGGCGCGCGACGAGCCCGGCCAGGAAGCGGCGCTCCTCCTCGGCCTCGCGGACGCGGTCATCGACGACGGCCAGCTTGGCCTCGAAGCCCCGCTTCTCGTCCTCGAGCTCGATGCGGCGCGCGGAGACGTCGCGGACCTGGGCTTTGAGGGCGAGCCTGACGTCGCGGAGCGTGAAGGCGCCCGAGCCCGAGACCTGTGCGCTTGCCGGGTCGAGCGCGGCGGGCAGCCCCGCGAACACCAGCGTCGTCTCGCCCTTCGGGAGCTCGAACTCGGCGCGGCGCGTCACCATGGCGCGGTCCGGATACATCACCACGCGCGCGACACGCGAGGCGAGGTCCAGGCTCCCCTCCGCGGCGAGCGAGGCGGCGAGGGCGACGAAAAGCGCGAGAAGGGCGACAGTTTTCCGTGACGGCATGGGGCGGCCTCCGAGCCCGGGCGTTCCCGGGCCTTCCGGGATAGTATAGCGCGCTTGCGGACGCGCGCGGCGCCGCCCTGCAAGAAGGCGGGCCCGCCTGGCGCGCGCAGCGAGCTTCCAGGCTCGGCCCGTCGGGTTCTTCCCCTCCGCTTCCCCACCCGCTTCCCCACCCGCTTGCCGCGCGGATCGCGCGCGCCTATCATCGAGCGCATGAAGCAGTTCCGCGCCCTCGCCTTCCTCGCCGTCCTCACCCTGGCCGCCGCCCCGGCCCTCGCGCAGACCGGCGCCGTCACGGTGGCCTTCACTGCCGCGCGCAACCTCGACATCGACCCGCGCACCGACTACGTGGGCGGGCTCGTCCAGGGCCTGATACTCTACGACCTGACCCGCGCGCCGGGCGTGGTCCTGGTGGACCGCTCGAGCCTCGACCGCGTGCTGGCCGAGCAGGAGCTGCAGCTCTCCGGCCTCGTGGACGACCGCACCAGCGCCCTGAAGGTGGGCAAGCTGCTCGGCGCGGACTACCTCGTGTCGGCGGAATTCCTGGCCATGGCGGGCGAGGTGCTGGTGACCATCCGCGTGACGGACGTGGCGACGGGGCGCACGGGCGCCTTCGCCGAGCGCGGCCCGGGCGAGAACACGGTCCACAGGGCCGCCGAGAGCCTCGTCGAGTACCTGAGCGGGAAGCGCCCCGCCTTCGTGGACCCCGAGGGCGACCGCAACATCGTCAACCTGAAGGACGAGTCGCCCGGCGTCGTCGCGCTCCACTCGCCCCTCATCCGCGCGGAGATCTACCTCGACGGCGCGTTCGTCGGCTACACGACCGGCAAGGTGGACGTACCCTTCGTCATCGAGAAGGTGAAGCCGGGGAGGCACAGCATCCGCACCACGCTCGGTCGCGGTTTCGGGGTCGTCAAGCTGCCCGAGATCACCTTTTCCGACTGGGAGGAAAGCTTCGAGCTCTCGGGCGGCGAGCGGAAGGTGCTCCGCGACCGCACCCGCGACTGGAACTCGGTGCTCTACGACCTGCAGTACTTCTACGACGACGAGTTCTACTGGGAGGGCGACGCGATCGCGAAGGCCGACGAGCCGCGCGTCGTATCCTTCGTCGACCGCACGGGCGCGACGGTGAACGTGCGCCTTGATCTCCGCCCCGAGGCTTCCTCGGGAACCCTGGTCCTCTCGCCGCGGCTCGCGGTCGGCGGCGAAACCGGCGAGTGGAAACTCGCGGCGAAAAAGGGCGAGGAGGTCGAGCTCGAGGCGACGCTCGGCCTCGTCAAGCTGGAGCTATCCATAGACAACCGCTACGGCCGCGTGCGCGTCGAGCTCCAGCTCGAGCGCACAGACGTGTGGCAGGGCATGTACTAGGAGCCTGTCGACAGGACGCGGGCGGGGGCGGCCGGTCCGGTCACCCCCGTTCAAAAGCGGTCCTACTCCGCGAGGCGGAAGCGGTTTATCTCCGACGACACCGCGGAGGCGACCTCCCTGTTCTCGTGGATGCCTTCGACGATCTCTCGCGTCGCCTCGTCGACCGCGACAAGATCGTTGCCGATGGATCCCGCGCGCTCGAGCACCTTGGCGTTGATCTCCTCGAGCTTCCGCATGGTCGTTTCGAGACGATCGTTGGCTCCGCGCAGCCGGTCGGAACCCTTGCGGACCTCGGAGGTACGCTCGTTGACGTCGGCGAGCGCGTCGAGGATCTGGCGCGAGCCTTCGTTCTGCTCGTGCATCGCCGCGCCGATCTCGCCCTGCAAGCGGTCGACGTCGCCCACCGCGGCGGCGATGGCCTCGAACGAGCGCTCGGCATGGTGCGTGGTGCCGTCCGCTCCCGCGATGAGGGCGTTCACCGCCTTGAGCTCGGCGGCCACCACCTTGGACTGGTTCTGCGAGGTCTCCGCGAGGACGCGGATCTCCGACGCCACGACCG
This sequence comes from Spirochaetales bacterium, assembly GCA_016926955.1. Taxonomy (GTDB): domain Bacteria; phylum Spirochaetota; class Spirochaetia; order Treponematales; family UBA12059; genus JAFGNN01. The sequence goes on from JAFGNN010000064.1 coordinate 10,354, forward strand.
CGAACCCCCTTCCCGCCTCGCCCGCGTGGGCTGCCTCTATCGCCGCGTTCATCGCCAGCAGGTTGGTCTGCTGCGCGATCTTCCGGATGGACGCGTTCGCCTCGAGAAGGGCGTCCGAGCGGCTGGCCATGGCCCGGATGCCTTCGATGATCGAGGCGAGGGCGGCCCGGCCTTCGCCGGACGTTTCGCGGAGCTGGCCGACACTCGTTCCCAGCACGCCGAGATTCCGGTTCACCGCGCCGATGTTGCCTATCATCTGCTCGATCGACGCGGAGGATTCGACGATGCCGGCGGACTGGTGCTCGATGACGTCGGAGAGCTCCTCGACGAGCTCGGTGGCTTCCTTGATCGAAGCGGCCATGCCCCGGACCTCCGCGTCCTGGGCGCCGGTTTCGGAGCCGATGGCGCGCGCGCTGCCGCCGATGCGGGTCAGGGCTTCAGCCGCCTTCGCCGAGCGCTCCTCCAGCGAGTCGGCGCGGGCGAGCAGGCGGTCGGACGCGGCGCGGATTCGCTTCACGGTGTCGGAGAGGGAACCGGCGAACTCGTTGAAGCCCCGGGCCAGGTCGGAGACCTCGTCCGAGCCCTTCGCCACGAGGCGCCTCGACAGGTCGCCGTCTCCGCGGGCGATCTCGCCGATCGCGACGGCCGCCCGCTTGACGGGAACCACGACCGCGTTGCCGAGGGCCCATGACGCCAAGGCCAGAAGGACGACGGCGCCGGCCAGGGAGACCGCGATCAGGACGAGGAGCCGGTCGATCGCCGCGAGCGCGTTGTTGGCCGGCGCGACCAGGGCCAGCGAATAGCCCGTTCCTCCCACTGGCGACCAGGAGACGACCGAATCGATACCGGACCACGGATCGACGAAGCGGAGCTCGCCGGGAACGCCGGAGAGCATGCGATCGCCGAGCGCGCGTAGTTCCGGAGCTTCGTCCTCGGCGAGGATGGAAGGCCTGAGCTCGGTCGCCTTGCCGTCGACGGTCTCGACCCGGATGTTGCGCTTCGGATCGGGGTGGTAGGAATAGGTTCCCGAAGGGGCCAGCAGGAAGCAGTAGGCGCCCTCGCCCACGCGTTCGGAGACCTTGCGGGCGATGTCATTCAAGACCTCGTCGAGGGCCTCCCAGACCAGGGAGCCGCCGACCATACCGATGACCCGGCCCTCCCGCGCGATGGTCGCGCCGATCACGATCTGGCGCGCTCCGTTCGAAAGCGAGATGACCGGGTCCGAGGCGAGGGACAGGGCAGCCGCTTCGGCGTTGCCTGTCACGAGCGTCTTGAAGTACGGCCGCGCGGCCACGGTGTTCAGGATCGCCTCGGGATCGGCGTCGTTCCTCGAAACGAGCATGCCCCGGGAAGGATTGCCCGCGTTCGTCGCCCAGTAGGTGCCGTCCGCGCGGATGAGCAGCATTTTCTCGAACGGCGCGGCGGGCCCCGAAGCCGCCGCGGCGGCGGGACGGAACGCTTCCCAGTCCAGGTCGAGGGCCGAGGGGTCGGCCGCCGCGAAACGGACCACGGCGAGCCGCGACTCGAAGAGCTCCGAGAGACGCGCCGCGGATTCCGACGAGCTGGCCTGGGCGACCTTGACGACCGCCTCGCCCGCGGTCGAGGCCGCGGTCGGCGCGGCCACGGAAGCGAACATCGCGAGCGGCAGAAGCCCGGCGCCGAGCATGAACAGCGTGATGCGTGTATGGAGCTTCATGCCCTCTCCTCAGTTCAGGAAATCTTCGCGCGGCGGGGTAAAGGCGTCGAGCATGCGGCCCCGTTCGAGGCAGCGCACCGAATGGGGAACGCCGCCCGGCACGTGGATGGAATCGCCGGGCCCCATGGCGAGGGACCGGCCCTCCGCAGCGAACTCGAAACGCCCTTCCAGACAGACCGTCGCCTGCTCGTGCGGATGCGCATGCTCCGGTGCCGAGCCGCCTGCCTCGAAAAACACTTCGACCATCATGAGGGAAGGGCCATGGGCGCGCAGCTTCCGCCGCACGGATCCGTCGCCCACCGTGACAAAAGGCTGTTCCAGGTCGGGGAAATATCGGGCGGACATGCATCGACCTCCTCTTCGGGTGTTCGCGCTCTGGTCGAGCGGTCCATCGATCATATTTCCACATTACCCTGTTTTCAGCGACCGCGCCGGAAAACGCGCGTTTTTCGTGAAATCGAGCCGCGCGCCGTCGTCCCGGACACGCCGCGGCACCCTGAATGCGCGGAAGCGACGTCGAGCCGGCCGAAACCGGCTGGGCGGATGAGGCGGCGACGGTGGCGCTCAGTTCGAAGCGGCGCTAGAATTGCGGCGGAGGCTTTCCGCATGGGGCTTTTCCCGCGCAGACGCGAACCCGTCCGCACGGCCGGGGTCAGCGCAGCCGCAGTCCTCGACGGCATCCACGGGCTCGACGGGCGGAAGCGGCGCTATGTGCCGCACCGCCCGGGTTCTACCATCGCCCCGCTCGAAGGAGCGCGCGTGCTTGCCGCGTGGACGGACTCGGCGGACGAGGCGACGGCCCGCGCCTTCATGCTGGCGGTCCATGACGACGAGCAGGTTCGAGCCGCGCTTGAATCGCTCGCGGGGCCGACCGCTTGCCGTCTGGTGGCGGAGGAACCCTGCGCCGCGGCGGACGCGCGGTACTCGGCCACCGAGCTGTCGCTGTTTCGTGCCGAGGCGGTCCGGCGCAGGAAGCGCCGCAAGGACGCCCGGGAACCGGCGGCGCTCGAGGGCTTGCCGATCTATGCGGTACGCGGATTAACGGACGCGCGCGATCCGGGACGGAAGGGGAACGGCGGAGATGGCGCCGACAAGTCGCGTGAGGTTCCGGAGCGTTTGAGGATCGAGGCATCGAACGACTTCCCCGCCCTCGCCCTGCTCGTGCCCGCCGAATTCGCGCCGACACCGGGCGCCCTCGCGCGCGTCGTGCCGGGAGCCGTGCTGGATCGGGGTGCCGCCGCCGCCTGCGGCGCCCGCACGGCCATCGCCTGCACGCTTCCCGTCGGCACCTCGACGATCGAATGGTCCCTGCTCTTCCCGCCACTGCCCCCTTCCGATCCGGGCACTCCCGCGGCCGCGCAACGCTTCGCCACCCTTGTGGAGGCCTCGGCAAAGACGGCCGCGGCATTCCTGGCCTCGCTCAAGCTGCCCGCGGGAGAACCGCGCATCGCCCCGCCAGTCCGGGTCGACGCCCCCTTCGGGTCCGCCAGCCCCGACCTTTTCGCCGTCGAGGCGGAGCTCAGGCTCGGGTCCCGCGACCTTCCGCTCCTTGTCGCCGTTCGCGCGTCCGCTGCCCGCTTCCTTTCGCGCATTTCGGGCGACGAACTCGCCGCCACGGACGCCGATCCCGTGACGCGTTTCCTCGAGGCGAACCGGCGGCTTCGCTCGCGGCTGGCGCAGGGCACGGCGAAGCGTTTCGCCGCCCGCCCCTCGCTCGCGGCTTTCCTGAGGCTCCTCGACGACGCGGACCGCGCGCGCCTCGTTTCGCGCCTCGCCGCCGCGTTCCGTCCGGCCGAGCTCGTGAAGGCGCTGTACGCAGCCACCCGAACCCGGGACGGCGTCGCGGCGCTGGTCCCGCGCGCGGGCTTCCGCTCCCGCGACCTCGTGGCGCGCGCCCCCTCGGTCTGGGCGGAGGACTTCGAGGCCGCCCTCGCTTCGCTCGACCCCGCCGCCGCGCCATCCGAGGCCGAGGCCGCGGGAATGGACCTCGCGACGCTTTCCTTCGTGGCAGGTGAGCTGGCGGCGGGCCGGCTCGAGCTTTCGCCCTTCGCGAAATCCGCGCTCGCGCCCGTGGCGGCGCGCTACCGCGACGGACGCTTCGCCGAACTCCGCGTCCTCCGGCAGAAGGACGGCCTCGCCGCGCTCGTGTCGGGTTCGGGCAGGCGACTGGGCGCTACGGCCCTGGCGGGCGTCACCGATCGCGCGCTGGCCCTGGCCACCATCGAGGACGGAGAGCTCCGGGAAGCCCTGAAGGACCTCATGTCGCCAGGCCGGCGCCGGGCCTTCTCCGAGGAGATCGTCTGGGTGGACGCTCGCCGCTCCGCCGCCGCGCTGGACCCGGAGGACTGCCTGGCAGCCCGCGCCGAAGTCCGCGGGCGCTTTTCCGCCCGGCTCGAGGCGCTCAGGGAAGGTCGGGCGGCGAGGCGCGGCTGAAGCCGTCGCGTCGGCGCGCGATCCCGCTCCGCCGACGGCTCCGTCCGACCCGACCCTCCCGGGTCCGCCTCCGCTCCGGAATCAGGCGGTCGGCGCGGGCAAGCTCGGGATCGGGCCTCCGTCGGAGCCGGTCTCCTCGGCCAGCTTGAAGCCGCCGACCCGGGCCGCCAGGGCGCGGGCCTCGTCCTCGAACGCGGAAGCCGAGCCGGCCAATTCCTCGGCGCTGGCGGCGTTGCGCTGGATGGTGTCGTCGAGCGATTCGACAGCCTTGGCGATCTCGGCAGCGCCGGTCTCCTGTTCCCGGCTCGCGGCGCCGATCTCGGCCACGAGCTCCGCGGTGCGGCGGATGGACGGTCCCAGCCGGCCGAGCGCCTTGCCCGCGCGTTCGGCCGCGGTCGTGGTCTCGTCCGATATGCCGCGGATCTCCTCCGCCGCGATGCGGCTGCGCTCGGCGAGCTTCCTGACCTCGCTCGCGACCACGGCGAAGCCCTTGCCGGACTCGCCCGCGCGCGCGGCCTCGATGGCCGCGTTCAGCGCGAGCATGTTGGTCTGCCGGCTGATCTCCTCGATGATGCCGACCCTTTCGACGATGCGGCGCATGGCCCGCGCCGCGTCCGCCACAGCGGCTTCGCCCTCGGCCGCCTCGGTCGCCGCGCCTCTCGCTATGGCCTCCGTCTCCGTCGCGCCCTCGGCATTGCTTTTGGTGGTGGCCGAAAGCTCCTCGACGCTGGCCGCCACCTGCTCTGCCGCGGCCGCCTGCCTGGCGGCCCCGTCCGCGATGGCGGAGCTGGCGTCGCGGAACTCTACCGAGCCGCGTTCGACGTTGATCGCCGACTCCCTCGCCGAAGCCAGTATCGCGGAGAGGTCGTCGCGCATGGTCGCGAGCGCGCGGACCAGGGTGCCCGTCTCGTCGCGGTACGCGTGGTAACGGTCGTCGAAGCGCACCGTGAAGTCGCCGCCGGCGATCAGCGCGACGCGCTCGGCGGCGTGCACCAGCGGGGACGCGACACGCCGGCCGAGCGCCACGGAGGCTATCGCGACGACAACGGCGAGCACGGCGACCAACGCGGCGACCATGCCGAGCGCGCGGGAGAACACGGCGTCGGCCTCGGCGCGCTTGCGGACGGCTATGGCGTCGATGTAGTCCGTGTAGTTGCCGGTGCCCACTACCCAGCCGAACGCGGGGACGAGCATGGTGTAGCTTCGCTTCGGAAGCGCGTCCCCACCCTCGGCCTTCGGGAACCAATAGTCCGCGTAGCCTCCGCCCTCCTTCGCCCGCGCGATCATGTCGACGATCATGCGCGTGCCGTTCACGTCCTGGAGGTCCAGGCGGTTCGTGCCCTCCGAGGCTCGTCCCAGGAGCACCATGTTGAGGCCCTCCGGCGTGTCCGCCCAGAAGTACCCGTCGCTGCCGTAGCGCAATTCCCGAAGCAGGGTGCGGGCCAGTTCGGTCGCCTCTTCCGGTGTGAAGCGCCCTTCGTCGCGAAGCGCGCCCAGGCGCGCCAGCATGCTCGCCGCGGTCTCGACCTCCTGCCGGATGAGCATGTCGTAGTCGGCCCTCAAGGTCTCGTCGAGAGCCGTCGCCTGGGAACCCTGGACGTCGATCAGGACCAGTGCGAAGCTCGCGCCGAGGATGAGAGCGGTACCCACCGCCGCTCCGAGCGACAGCAGGATGATCTTCGTCGTCACGTGCCGCAAGCGATACCTCCCGACGCGGCGCGCCCGCCGCGTCGAAGGCAATATTACTCCAGGTCCTCCATCCGCCGCAAATTCCCGAAGGCTTCCGGGACGGGACGCCCCGCCGGGCATGGACTCGCGGGCCGAATTCCTGCATCTTTAGGGAATGGACACGACGAACGGACGGGCGGACGAAGGCGCGCCCGGCAGGGATCCGGCCGCTCGAGGCGCGCCCCGGGACGCGGACGCCTTCGACGGTTCGAAGATCGAATTCCCGGTCAGCTTCGACCTTCGAACCATCTACGTGCTCGCCGAAGGCGCGGGCATCCAGGTGGACGTCGAAAGCATCCTGGCGCGCCACGGCGTGGAGTGCTCGATGACCCAGGGCGACCGGAAGCCGGGCGCGAGATACGGACGCTTCGGGGCGCGCGTCACCTTCTCCACGAGAGAACAGATGCACGCGGTCTACGCCGAGATCGGCGCGCTGCCTTACATAAAGGGCGTATTCTAGGGAAGCTCGGGAGCCCGCGTCCCTCGGCGCCCTTCCGGAGCGGCGCGGCGCGGGCGGGAAAGCCGGGAGGGGGACCGGTCCGTCGGCCGCCCGCGGCTTCAAGGAGGCGACATGTCCACGATGAGGCTGTTATTCGCCACGACCCTGGCCGCCATGGCTTCGGGGCTTCCGGCCCGGGTTCCGCCCGCCGTCGAGGCGCTGGCCTCGAAGCTCCGCTGGTACGGGCAGGACTCGGTCACCTTCCCCGCGGGCGGAAAGCTCGTGGCCGTCGACCCCTTCAAGCTTCCGGCCGGCCTCGGAAAGGCGGACCTGGTGCTGGTCACCCACCGCCACGACGACCACTACAGCCCCGCCGACATCGAACGGATCGCGGCGCCGGAAGCCGTCAAGCTCGCGCCCTTCGACGCCCCCGGCTTCCGCCGGGTCGCGGTGGGCGAGCGCGTGGACCTGGGCTTCTGCGTCGTCGAAGCCGTACCCGCATACAACCTGGTCAAGACGAAATTCCACCCGAAATCGAACGGCTGGGTCGGCTACGTGATCGAGGCCGACGGCGTGCGCGTCTACGTCACGGGGGACACCGAGCGCGTCCCCGAGATGAAGCGCGTGCGGGCCGACCTCATGCTGCTGCCGCTCGGCCAGACCTACACCATGGGCTCGGTGGCCGAGGCGGTCGAGGCCGTCAAGGACGTGAAGCCGGCCCTGGCCATCCCGATCCACTGGGGCATGTACGAGGGGACGCGCGCGGACGCGGAAGCCTTCGCCAAGGCGCTCACGGGCTCGGGCGTCGAGGCGCGGCTCAAGGAAATAGACCCTTAAGCGCGGTCCTCGCGGCGCGCTCCGCGCCGTTCGCTCAATCCGTGATCTCGTACTTCTCCGCGAGGGCGGCCAGTCCCGCCTTGTCGTCGACACAGAGCTTGTGGTAGGCGCGGGCCAGGGTGTTGCGCACGGTGGACTCGGCCACCTCGAAATCGATGGCGACTTCCTTCTGCTGCTTGCCCCTGATAGCCGCGAGCACGTAGGCGCGCTCGGCGTTGGAAAGGCCCTTCTCCGTCAGCGAGAGCATCGCCTTCGGCTCGCTGAGGTACACCACGAGCCGGTCCTTGTAGAGGAACCAGAGGAAAAGCGCGAAGGCCGCGATGAAGAAGGTGGGCGCGAGGGCGGTGACAGGGGAAGCCTTCGAGAGGAAGGCCGCGGCGATCTCGACCGCGAGCAGGTAGGCCCCGACCAGGGCCACCTTCGGCGCCCGGCGCTTCAGGAAGAAGCCGGCCCGCTCCAGGAGCAGCACCCCGACGATGAAGAAGCCGAGCCCGTAGATGCCTCGCGAATCGGTGATGATCGACACGGGGGTCATGGCCAGGAACAGGATAGGCTGGATCCACCTGAATGCATTCACCAAGGCGCTGACCGCGAAAAGCGCGATGGACAGGAGCATGATCGCCTGGTTCATCGAAAAGAACATGTATGCCGGGTCGTGGTTCCGGACCATCCCGACGACGACGTTGAGCAGGTACCCGAGGGCGAACACGCCAGCGAACAGGAAACCGATGGTTTTCAGCTTGTTCGGCATCTCAATTCTCCCAAAATCCTTCGAGGGCTTGTGTTTCGGTCATGATCGCGTCGAGGACACCCGGGTCGACGGCCCGCGCGTCGGCGAGCAGGGCCGCCTCGACGCGGCCTGAGTCCCAGGCGCCTGAATTGATCGGATTATACTCGCCCGAGGCGGCGTCTTTCGCGGCGTCGCGCCGGTAGCCCGAGAGCATGCAGAGGGCAAGCAGGGCCATTCCGCGCGCGAGGATTCCAGGATCGCCGCCCGAGAAATCCGCGATGGTCGAGAGCCGCGCGAGCGGCTCGACGTCGTCGGCGGGCGCGTGGTCGAAGACCGCGCGCGCGTCGCCGCGGTTCGCGACGACGAAGGTGGCCAGGTGGGCGATCGCCGTGCGTTCCGCGTCGTCGCAGCCGGCCGCGAAGGGCAGGAGCCCGACAAGCCGCGCGACACTGTTCTCGCGAAAGCTGGCGGCCTCTTCGGGAGCCATTCGGAGCGCCTCCGCGGCGAGGGCGGCGAGGCGTTCCCAGGTCGGTTCGAGCTCGACTGCTTCCACGTTGGGGATGATACATGCGGCGTAGACAGCCGTCTACAAAAATCCGGGGGAGGCGGAATGTGGCGGGGTAGGCGGGTTATTTAGGGCAGTCGTCAGCTCCGCTGACGGCCCTTAGGTCGGGGGGTAGCGGAGGACGCGCGAAGCGCGGCCGCAGCGCAGGGGGGGCGCGGTATGGCGCCCCCCCTTCCATATTCAAGGGACGGGACTTATTTCAGGTTCTCCGGATTGAGGCACTCGAGCTCAGGGATCACGAAGCGGCCGTCCTTGCGGACGAGGCGGCCGTCGAACCAGATTTCGCCGCCACCCGCCGCGGGGTCCATCATGAGGACAAGGTCCCAGTGGACGGCGGAGCGGTTGCCGTTGAAGCAGTCGTCGTAGGAATTGCCGGGCGTGAAGTGTATCGAGCCTGCGATCTTCTCGTCGAAGAGGGTCTCGCCCATGGGCTTGGTGATGTAGGGGTTGACGCCGATGGCGAACTCGCCGACGTAGCGCGCGCCCTCGTCGGTGTCGAAGACCTGGTTGATCCGGTCGGAGTCGTTGGCCGTCGCCTTGACGATTTTCCCGTCCTTGAACTCGAGGCGGACGTCCTTGAACTCGAAGCCCTGGTACTCGCTCGGGGCGTTGTAGCTGATGACGCCGTTGACGGAGTCGCGCACGGGGGCGGTGTAGACCTCGCCGTCGGGGATGTTCATCTCGCCCGCGCATTTGATGGGCGGGAGGCCCTTGATCGAGAAGGAAAGGTCGGTCCCGGGGGCGACGAGGCGGACCTTGTCGGTCTTCTTTTCGAGCTCGACGAGGGCGTCCATGGCCTTGGACATTTTTCCGTAATCGAGGGTGCAGACGTCGAAGTAGAAATTCTCGAACGCCTCCTCGGACATGCGCGTGGCCTGGGCCATGGCGGGCGTGGGATAGCGGAGGACGACCCAGCGGGTGTGCGGCACGCGCTCTTCGATGTGGACCTCCTTCCAGATGGTCTTCTGCCAGAGGTCCATCTTGTCGTGGGGAACGTCGGACCAGGCGGCGGAGTTGTGCGGCGCCGAGAAGCCGATGAAGCAGTCCATCTCCTTCATGCGCTCGCGCTCGAAGCGGGCCTGCAGGCGAAGCTGCTCCTCCGTGGCGCGCGAGACCCAGGCGCGTTCGAGGGCGCGGTCGCGCAGGGTGACGAAGGGGAGAGCCCCGGCGTCATAGGCGGCGTCGACGATGGCGCGGACGAAGGCGGTATCGGCGCCGGTGGACTGGATGAGCACATTTTCGCCGGGCTGCGCCTTGACGGAATGGGTGACGAGGGTTTTGGCGAGGATGCGGAAGCGTTGGTCGAGCATGGTTTCTCCTTGGTTCATGGGGAAGGTCGCGGGCGCGGGACTGACGCGACGGATGCGCCGCGGACGCGCGGCAGGCGCGCGACTTGCGCGACGGATGCGCCGCGGACGCGCGGCGGGGAAGGATTATAGACCGGTCCGCGAAAAGGGGGGACGAAAAAACGCCCGCCCCGGGGGAGGGGGCGGGCGCGATGGCGGGATTCGAGGCGCGGGCGCTTACGAGATGCCGGTCAGGGCCTGCACGTACTGGGCGCGGCCCCAGGCCTCGGGCTTTTCGCTCATGCGGCGCGAGAGCCGTCCGCGGAGCGACTTGAGGTCCTTGAGGCCGAGCGCGTCCAGGCGGGCCGACATGGCGCGAACCAGGCCGCCGATGGCGTCGTAGCCTTTCTCGTAGACGAGCGAGCAGACCTGGACGGCCGAGGCGCCGGAGGCGACGAGGCGGAGCGCGGTCTCGGCGTCGCGGACGCCGTTGCCGGCCACGAGCTCGGCGTCGCGGAGGCGGCCGTCGAGCATGCCGATCCAGCGCAGGGTCTCGTGGTAGTCCTCAAGGCCCGCGCGGGTCGGGCCGGCCTTGAGCTTCATGGCGTCGAGGTCGACGTCGAGGCGGTAGAAGCGGTTGAAGAGGACGAGGGCGCGAGCGCCGGCCTCGACGAGGCGGGGGGCCAGGTGGTTCAGGTTGGTCCAGTCCGGGCCGAGCTTGACGGCCAGGGGCAGGCGGGTGGCCGCCCGGACGTCGCGCACGATGGACACGACGCGGTCCTCGATCTTCGCGGCGGATTCCGAGCCGTCCAGGGGAACGAAGCCGATGTTGAGCTCGAGGGCGTCTGCGCCCGCGGTCTCGATCTGGTTGGCGAACTCGGACCACCAGGGTCCCGCGGCGCAGTTGACGCTGGCGACGACGGGCACGCCGACCGCCTGCTTGGCGCCGCGGATCAGGGCGAGGTAGTCGTTGGCGCCGGCGTGGAGCCCCATGCCGCGCAGGTATTCCGCGGCCTCTGAATTGGCGCCGGGCGGAAGGGAGGATTCGGCCGCGGCGACCTCGGCCTCGATCTGCTCCTCGAACAGGCTCTTGAGCGTGATGGCGCCGGCGCCGGCCTTGGCCGCCTTTTCGACGCCGGCTATGGTGGAGACGAGCCCGGACGCCGCGACGACGACGGGGTTCGCTATGGGCATGCCAAGATAGGTGGTTCCGAGATCGGCCATTGGTTTATCCTCCGGGTAGGGCGATGGGAGAAGTATACGGAGCTCCGGGCGACGGGGCAAATTCGCGCAGCGGCCTCGCTTCGGCTATAATGATCGATAGCGCTTCCGTTCCGCGCGTCCGGAGGACCGCCGCGGATCGAACCGAAGACCGCGGACCCGAAGCGACGGAAGCGGACGAGGAGCACCGATGCTACTGACCGGCGGCCTGGCGGCCTACCGTTTCGTCCTCTTCCTCGTAGTGCTCGTCTCCGTACACCTGACCATCGACAGCGCTGTCTCGGCCCGGCGGGGAGCGAACGCATCCTTCACCATCCTCAACCTGTCCGTCGCCCTCTGGTGCATGGCAAAGCTCGTGCAGATCACGGTGTTCGACCAGTCCGTCTCCTTCGCCGCCTACCACGCGATCTACATCGGGGTCAACCTGGTGCCGACGGCCATGTTCGAGTACTCCAGGGTCGCGGGAAGCGCCGGGCCGCGCTGGCTGCCAGCCTGGACGCAATGGCTGATGCCGGCGTTCCTCGTCCTGATGTCCGTAAGCAATCCGCTGCACATGCGCTTCTGGAGCGAGTACCGTTACGACGCTTTCGGCTTCCTCGACCCGACGCGCGGCGCCTTGTTCTGGGTCAAATCCGCCTACCACTACCCGCTTGTCCTCTGGGCGGGAGTCCGCCTGACGCGCGGATCAAGCCGCTCCAGTGGCGCGGCCCGCCGCTGGCACTTCGTCGTGCTTGGAGCCCTGGCTTCCAGCATGGCGGCCAACGTCCTCTACCAGCTGCCCGTACTCCGGACCGCAGTCGACTTCACCCCCCTCGCGTTCGCGGCCGCCATGATCGCGATCGCGATCGCCAACCTGGCCTACGATCCCTTGCAGCGCATTCCGTACCCGAAAAACCTGATGTTCGACGCGGTCGCCACCCCGATCTGGGTGCTTACCGCGGACCGGCGCGTGGTGGCCCGGAACCGCCCGGCGCTCGACCTCTTCGGTCGCGCCGCGGCGGCCGAGGGCGAGCGCTTCGACGCGGCCTCACCCGCGTTTGCCGAGGCTTTCGAGCGCTCCGACACCCTGGCCCGCGTCGGGGCGCGGAGCTTCAGGCTTGAGGTGAAGCCCCTCGTCGACCGCAAGCGGAGGGGTCAGCCTGAGGCGTGGTTCGCCACCGCGACCGAAGTCACGGAACTCGAGACGGCGAAAACCCGCGCCAACGAGGCGAACCGCGCCAAGAGCGCCTTCCTGGCTTCGATGAGCCACGAAATCCGCACTCCCCTGAACGCCGTCATCGGACTGATCGAGCTGACCCTCGGATCGTGCGTCGACGAAATGCAGCGCCGCGACCTCGAGCTCGCCATCGAAGCCGCCAAGCGCCTGCTTTCGCTCCTCAACGAGGTGCTCGACCTTTCGAAGATCGAGTCGGGCCGCATGACCCTTGAAGCCGTGGATTTCGACCCCGCGTGGCAGGCCGAGCGCATCGTCCAGTCCATGCGCCCCCTGGCGGAACGGAAAGGCCTCGCGCTCGGGTTTTCCGCGTCGGACGAGGTGCCCCGGGCCGCGCTCGGCGATCCGCTCCGCTATTCCCAGATACTGCTCAACCTCGTGGGAAACGCCTTGAAGTTCACCGAGCATGGCGGCGTCTCCGTCACCCTCGATACGACCGAGCTCGCGGACCTCGCGCGCCCGGTCGTCCTCGTCGTCACCGTCGCGGACACGGGGATCGGCATCGCGCCCGATCGGCTCGCGTCGGTTTTTGACGATTTCTCGCAGGCCGAGACCGGCACGGCCCGGAAGTACGGCGGCACGGGCCTCGGGCTCGGCATCGCCCGGCGCCTGGCGCGCATGATGGCCGGCGACGTGACGGTGAGCTCGCGGCCCGGGGAAGGCTCCACCTTCCGCTTCGAATGCCGCCTTCCCGCCGGGGATCCCGACCGCATAGCCCGCGAGGACGAGGGCGCGCAGGAGGAAGGATCGCCCCTCCTGCCGGTGAACCCGCTCTCGGTGCTCCTCGTGGAGGACGACGACCTGAACGCGCTTGTCGCCGTCCGGGTCCTCGGCCAACTGGGCCATCAGGTCGCCCGCGCGGCGAACGGCGCGGAAGCGCTCGAACGCCTCCGCGACGGGGGCTTCGCGCTCGCGCTCATGGACATCGAGCTGCCCGACCTGGACGGCATCGAAATCGCGAAACGGGTCCGCGCGGGCCAGGCGGGGTATCCCCACCTGCCGCTCGTGGCGATGACCGCCCACCTCGCGTCGGAGCTAGGGGACCGCCTGGTCGACGCGGGTTTCGACGACTTCATTGGCAAGCCGCTTTCGCTCGCGGCGCTTGAGGGAACGCTTTCGCGCTTCGCGGGGGCGACGGAGGCGGCCACCCAGGCCGCGGCGGAGTTCGAGCGCCGACAGGCCGCCGGCGAGGGGAAGCTGCTCGACCTGCGCGAGGCCCTGGCTCGGATCGGCGGCGACGCCACTCTCCTCTCCGAGCTTTCGGGCATTTTCCGGACCGAGGCCGCGACGAAGCGGGAAGAGGTCTCGCACGCGCTCTCCACGGGTGACCTCGAGGGGCTTCGGAAATTGGCGCACGCGACGCGCAGCGGCGCTCGGACCCTCGGCGCGCTCGCGGTCGACGGCGCCGCCGCCCGGCTCGAGGAAGCGGCAGCCATCGGACGCGGGACGGAACTCGGCAGGCTGGTCGCCGAGCTCGAAGACGCCTGGGACGCGACGCTCGCCGTCCTGGACCGGGAGCTCGAGACCCTGGCCGAGACTGCCGGGACGTCGGGCGGCGAAGGGGAGTGCGGATAGCGAGGGGCTCGGGTGCCGTTGACAGCCTTCGCGAATGAAGGGACCTAGCCGACCCGGCCGATCGAAGCTACAGTGGCGCCCGTGAACGATCACATGCCCCGCGCCACGCATGGCGCCGCCCCGTTGATGGAACGCGCCGACCGCCTGCTTCGCGAGGTTTTCGGCTTCGAATCCTGGCGCCCGCTCCAGCGGGAGGTCGTGGAGTCCGTGCTCTCCGGCCGCGACGCCCTGGCCATCCTGCCGACAGGCGGAGGAAAAAGCCTCTGCTACCAGGTGCCGGCATTGGTCCTCGAGCGTCCCGTGCTCGTCGTCTCGCCCCTCATTGCCTTGATGGCCGACCAGATCGCCGGCCTCGTGGAGGCGGGCGTCGGCGCGGTGGCGCTCAACTCGACGCTTTCCGCGGAGGAGTGGCGCGCGGCCGCCGCGCGCGCGCGTTCGGGCGAGGCGAAGCTCGTCTACGTAGCGCCCGAGGCGCTCGGCTCGGGGCGGCTGCTGGAACTCATCGACGCCATCGGCCCCGCCCTGCTCGCGGTCGACGAGGCGCATTGCATTTCGCACTGGGGCCACGATTTCCGACCCGATTACCGGCGCATCGCCGAGCTGCGCGCGCGCCTGCCCGGCACGCCCTGCCTGGCCGTCACCGCGACCGCGACGCCCGCGGTGCGCGCGGATATCGTGGAAAGCCTCGCGCTTTCGGGCGCCGAGCCCTTCGTCGCCAGCTTCGACCGGCCCAACCTGCGCATCGCCGTGGAACCCAAGCGCGGAGCCGTCTCGCGCCTGCTCGAGTTCGTGGCGGCCCGCCCGCTCGAGTCGGGCATCGTCTACTGCATGTCGCGTGCGGCCACCGAGGACGTCGCCGCGAAGCTCCGCGCCGAGGGCGTCGCCGCCCTGCCCTACCACGCCGGCCTCGACAAGGAAACGCGCAGGCGCAACCAGGAAGCCTTCGTGCGCGACGACGTCCGCGTCGTGGTGGCGACGGTAGCCTTCGGCATGGGCGTCGACAAGCCGGACGTCCGCTTCGTCGTCCACATGGACCTGCCGAAGAACCTCGAGTCCTACTATCAGGAGATCGGCCGCGCCGGCCGCGACGGGCTTCCCGCCGACTGCCTGCTCTTCTACTCCTACGGAGACGTCTCGAAGATCCGTCGCCTGCTCTCGGAGCTGGACGGGGAGCGGCTCGCCGTCGCAGAGGCGCAGCTGGCCGAGATGGCACGCTACGCGGAGGGCGCGGGCTGCCGGCGCCGCTTCATACTCGCCCACTTCGGAGAGACCGCCGCGAAGGACTGCGGCGTTTGCGACGCGTGCCGACAGGCCGCCTCGGGCGTCGGCCTGGTGGACCTCGGCACCGAGGCCCTCAAGTTCCTCTCCGCCGTGGCTCGCACGGGCGGCGGCCGCGACGGCTCGGGCGGACCGGGCTTCGGCGCGGGCCACGCCGCCGACGTGCTCCGCGGCGAGCTCACCGAGAAGGTCGAGCGCTACGGCCACGACGCGCTCTCCGTTTTCGGCATCGGCAAGGACCTGTCGAAGGCCGCCTGGATGGAACTGGCCCGGCGCCTCCTCGGGACGGGCCACCTCGAGGCCGCCCCCCCGCACGGGGTATTGCGGCTCACCGAACGGGCCTACGCCTTCTTCAAGGAAAAGGGCCCCTACCCCACCCGCCCGCTCGCTTTGGCGGAAGCGCGCCTGGTGAAGAAAAACCGGGTGAAGAACGGCGCCGCGCGCCGCGGCGCGGAGGCCGAGGGTCGCGAACGGGCCGCCGCGCTGGCCGGAGCCGACGGCGACGAGGGAGCGGCGGAGCTCTTCCTCGAACTCAGGCGCAAGCGCAAGGAGCTCGCCGACTCGGTCGGCGTGCCGCCCTATGTCGTCTTTTCCGACCGCACGCTCGGCGAGCTCGCGCGCTCCAGGCCCCGGAGCCTCGAGGCCATGTCGGGCATATTCGGCGTCGGCGAGCGGAAGCTCGCGCGCTATGGCGAGGACTTCCTGGCCGTCATCCGCGCCTACTCCGGCGATGACTAGCGGTACAAGGCCGGCCGGCTAGGGGGCCGGCGCGACCCAGGCCTCCACCGCGGCGACAGCCGCGCCCTCGTCCTCGAACAGGTGCGTCGAAAAGCCGAGCGCCGCGGCCGCCTCGACGTTGCGCCGCGCGTCGTCCACGAAGAGCGTGTCTTCCGCGCGCCACCCGTAGCGCTCCAGGAAAAGCCGGTAGATGGCCGGATCGGGCTTCGCGAGTCCTTCGTCGCCCGACCAGAGCTTGCGGGGTATCCGATCCAGCGCGGGCCAGAAGGCCATCCACTTCGGGCCTGCGAGCGCTGGCATGTTGGAAAGGATGCCGACCGGAATCTCAGCGTCGAGCAGGCGGCCGACGAGCGCGTGCATCCGCTCGCGCGGCCGCGCCCAGGCGGAGAGGTCGATCGACCCGATGCGCTCCAGGTTCCCGTCGAGCCAGGGTTCGACATCCGCGGCGCCGGCTTCGGAAAGCACGCGCGCCCAGTACGCGCGCGCGTCGAGCTCGCCACCGTCGAAGGCCGCGCGGTGCCTGCCCCACGCCTCGAGGAAGGCGACGCGCCCGAGCCGCAGCTCCGCGAGGATCGGGTCGAAGGCCGAGACGTCCTGCGGCCCGGTCAGGACGTAGCCGAAGTCGAAGAGCACGTTGCGCGAAGCGTCAGCTGCCATGCGGTGAGTTAAGCCGGGAATCCGCGCGAGGGACAAGGGGGAGCGGCGGCCGCGGCCACGCCGCCTTCATTGCACCAGGGGAAGCGCCACTATCCTTTGACGGTAATCGGTATCGTCGCAGGAACACCCGAAGTCGACCAGCAGGATCAGGAAGCCGGCGCGGTAGTACGACTGGAGGACCGAGGCCGTGCCCGGATAGGCCGCCAGCTCGGGAAGGCGGAATGCCAGGTCCAGGCGAAGCTCCTCGCCCTTGGCGGACCAGACGACTTCGCCGCCGATGACGCTACGGCCGTCCTGGTTGCCCGCGGGAAAGGCGTACTCGATGTCGTGGAACAGATCCGGCCGCTCCGCGAGGACCTCGGCCAGGTGCTCGTCGGGCCCGCCGTCGATGAACTCGAGGCCGTCGAGCGTGCTCTCGCGATAGTCGGCCAGCAGGTGGCGGGACAGCGTCCCGTTGTCGGAGAGGAGCCGTTCGACAAGCCACACCTGGATGTGCGCCTGGTAGTGGCTGCCCAGGTTGTCCCGGACCAGCTGCCGGACGACCATGGCGTCGCCGCGGAAGCCGACGAGCTGCTCGACCACGTGGACCGCCCGGTCCGGCGTCGCGGAAACGGCGCCGGCCGAAGCGAGCAGGACCAACAGGAAAAGAACGCGGGCCTTCATCGTCATCGCCTCCGTGCATGCGCGCCTCCGCGGCGCGCCGCGGCCATCGGCCGCCTTCCTCATTCTTCGATCCGTTCCTTCTGGTATGTCGCCCATTCGACGTACTCCCCGGGTCCGTCGGCGATGATCAGGTCGAGGCATTCGCGGGCTTTTTCGAGCTCGCCGAGGTTCTCGTAAGCCAAGGCCAGGTTGCCCACGATGACCCAATCGCGCCGGTCGAGCTCGAGCGCCCGCAGGAGTATCCCGACGCTGCCTTCGTAATCGCCGACTTCCTGGTAGTAGAGCGAAAGCAGGTTGTAGGCGTGCGGGCTCCGCGGGAAGGCCTCGATCTGCCTCAGCGACACGTCGCGGAGCGCGCCCAGCGTCTCGTCGGTGCCGCGCTCGTAGAGGCCGCGGTAATAGTCCTGCATGGATTCGATGAAGATGGTTTCCGCGTCGGGGATCTTCTCGTCCAGGGACCAGAGCCAGCGCGAGCCGATCCTGGCGCCCGTGTCGATGGCCCGTATCATGGCCTCGACCTGCCGGTCGACGGAGCCGATGTCGGCGAGGAGGTGGATGAGCCCGAAGTGCATGTCGAGCCGGTCCGGCGCGAGCGCGATGCCTTTCTCGAGCCATCCGATGGCGGTCTCGACGTCCTCGTGGTCGTACAAGGTCCGGTCGCCCAGGTAGCCGACCACTTCGCCGGTCTCGGGGTCGGTGATGACCATGTGTGGCTTCGAGCGGTCGATGTCCATGCCGATGGCCGCGCCGCTCTTGCTGTTCCGCTGCAGGTAGTAGTTGAACCAGGCGATGAAGACCTCGGAATTCTCCGGTTCCTTCCCGGTCCACTGTCGGAGATGCGCTTCGAGCGCCTCGTATTTCCCTTTGCCCAGCAGGTCGAGATAGGTATCCCGCTCGTCGGCGAAGGCGCCGGGGGCGGCGGCGAGCGCGGCCGCGAGGACCAGCGCGATGATCTTGCGTCCTTTCATTTATAGCTCCTTTCTTGTGATGCATTCTTTCGGCGCCACGACGGATCATTCTCGGGAATCGGATCCGGAACTTCAATGCCCTGGAAGGCGCGTATCGCGTCGGCCTGGAGCCGGGCTCCGGCCGGAGCGACGACCCGGCGGCCCGGCGTTCAGCCCGCGTCCTCAGGCGTCCCGCCCGCCTCGGGCCCGCTCGAGCCTGCCTTCAAGCCGGGGGGAAGGCCGCCGGCCACGGGTTCGTGCGCTTCGCCGCGCCAGCTGAGCACCTCGGTTTCCATGCGGCGCTTCCAGTCGAGCAGGGCGTGGAGGACGGCGCGGTCGCGCGCGGGGGTGGCGGGATCGTCGAGGCGGGCCATGACGAAGCGCTCGTACTCGGCCAGGTCGACGCGGTCGGCGCCGGGCGGCAGCTGGAGGCGGGCTGCGCAGAAATCCCGCCAGCGCCCGGCTTCGGCGGGCGAAAGCGTCCCGGGAAAATTGCGCGCCCAGAAGCGCCGCACGAGCTGGGCGAGGCGCTCGTCGCGGAATTTGAGGGCGTAGGCTTCCCGCTTCGCGGCGGCGGGACCCAGCTCGTCCAGGGCGGCGTGGACCTTCGAAAGGCGCGCCTTGTCGTCGTCGCCGACAAAGCTGCCTGAGTAGAGGCGGAAGTCGGGGTCGGCGCTTTCCTCGCGGGGCCCGGGCAGCTCGAAGGCGGCCACCATCTTCTGGATGAGCTCCGGATGCCGGGCCAGCAGGGCGCGCCGCCGCTCGGCCGCGGCCGTGTCGACGCCGAGGCGCTCCGCGGCATCGCGCGTCATGACCGAGGCCGGCGCCAGGAAGGGACAGCGATTCAGGCGGATCTTGACCAGGGGAATGCGCTCGCCTTCAAGTTCCTCGGTCTTCGCGAAGACGCGCTCGCGGATCTCGTCGGGCCCAAGGTCCAGAATGGCCTCGGGGTCGAAGCGCAAGTCCACCGCGAAGAGGTTGTTGCGGTTCTCCGGGTCGATCGCGAGCGGGGCGACGAGGGTGGTGCAGCCGCGCCCGGTGGTGAAACCCGCGGCCGCGTGCACGAGCGGCGTGCGCTCCACGAGGTCCACCAGGCGGGTCAGGGAATCGCGCGAGCGGTGCGTCCAGTACCAGCGGAAGAGCTTGGGCTGCTTGTCGCGCAGGAGCCGCGCCAGGCCGATGGTGGCCAGCACGTCGGAGAGGGCGTCGTGGGCGTTGTCGTGCGCGATGCCGTTCGCCTTCGCGAGGACTTCGAGGCGGAACGAGGGTTTGCCGTCGTCGCGGTTCGGCCACACGAGCCCTTCGGGCCGGAGGTCGCGGGCCGCGCGCGCCAGGTCTATCAGGTCCCAGCGGGAATTGCCGTTCGCCCATTCGCGCTCGTACGGGTCGAAGAGGGTGCGCCAGAACAGGTGGCGGACGAACTCGTCGTCGAAGGCCAGCGTGTTGTAGCCGCCGGTCGTCGTGCCGCTCACCATCATTTCCGCGCGCAGGGCCTTGGCGAATTCGTACTCGGAAAGCCCCGCCTCGTCGGCGTGCGCGGGCGTGATGCCGTGCACCAGGCAGGCGCGCGGGTCCGGCAGGCTGTCGAAGCCCGGCTTGCAGTAGAGCAGGATGCGCTCGCCTTTCTCGCGGAAATCGCCGTCAGTGCGCACGGCCGCGAACTGCGCTACGCGGTCGGCGGCGGGGTCGGTGCCGAAGGTTTCGAGATCGTACCAGAGGAAGCTCGCGGGCATGGCCCGATAGTAGCACAGCGGGCGCCCGGCGTCGCGGCCCACGCCTCCGGATCCCGTCCGGGAGAGAAGTGGCGCGGAAACGCCCGCCCGGGCGCCGACCGCGACGCGCGCGCCCCTTCCCTCCCGGGCCCTTCCATCCCGCCTTCCCGTGCGACGCGCGCGGCGGGGAGTGTCCGCCTTCCCGCCTTGCCGGACGCTCGCGGCCCGCGCTACCTTGCCTCAATGCGCACCAAACAGCGAAGCGGCGCGGCGCCCGACGGGGCCGCGGCCGCGGGGAGCCTCGCGGGGTCCCCTCAGGCGGGGCCGCGGCCCCTGGTCGACGCGAGGATGGCGACCTTCATGGGCGCCATGATCCTCGCGAACGTGGGCGGGATGATGTTCTTTCCCATCCTGCCGCTCTACCTTCGGGAACTCGACGCCGGCGTGGACGACATCGGGCTCTTCTTCACCCTGTCGATGATCATGCCGCTGGCCATGCAGATCGCCGGCGGCTGGCTCTCCGACCGCATCGGCAGGCTCCGCTCGATAGCCATCGGCTCGGTGGCGGGCATGCTCGGCTGGGTGGGAACCATCCTGGCGCCCACCTGGGGCTGGCTGCTGGTCGGTCAGGTCGTCGGCGCCGTCTCGGGAGCCTTCGTCTCGCCGAGCTTCGACGCCTACATCGCCGAGCGTTCCGACGAGAAGAACCGCGCCAAGGTCTACGGCGTCACCAACACCCTGTTCCAGGTGGTGTCGGTGGTGGGGCCGCTCGCGGGCGGGCTCGCCGCACGCTTCCTCGGATGGCGTCCGCTCATCTGGATCGCGGCCTCGCTCTACTTCGCGGCGACGCTCATCCGCCTGGCCATGGCCCGCGACGCGTCGCGCTCGGGCGAGGGCCGGGGCGCCGGCGAGGTCTCGCTCAGGTCATTCGGCGTCTCGCTCCGCACCATGCTCACCCTGGCGGTCTCAGGCGGCGTCATCACCTGGCTGATCCTCTCCGACGGCGTGCGCGACATCGCCTTCGGCCTGTCGGGCAACCTGCTGCCGCTCTTCCTGCAGGAGCACCGCGGCCTCGACGTGGCGGCCATCGGGCTGCTCAACTCGCTGTCGGGCGTCGCGAGCATGCTGGTCATGATCCCGGCGGGGCATTTCGCGGACAAGGCCGGCGAACGCTGGGCGATAGCCTCGGGCTACGCGACAGCCTTCGTCGCCCTCATGCTGCTCATCCTCTTCCCCACGCCCTGGACCGCGGCGGGGGCGTTCGTGGTGTTCGGCTTCGCCATGGGCATGCTGCAACCGGCCTACCAGAGCCTCATATCGAAAGCGGTGCCGGAAAACCTGCGGGGCATCGCCTTCGGCTTCCTTTCCACCTCGAACGGCCTCGTGGCGCTGCCCGCGCCCTGGCTCGGCGCCATGCTCTGGAAGGGCGTCGCGCCGGTCGCCCCTTTCTGGGTGACGGCGGCGGCGGCCCTGCTCGTCATTCCGCCGGTGCTGGCCAAGTTCCGGATAGCCAAGGCGGAAACCGGAGGCGCGGCGGGCGAGGGAGACGCGGCCCCCCCGACAACCCTCGCCGTGCCGGACTGACGCGGCCCGGCTTCAGTCCGCGGCCGGAAGGACGAGGGTGAAGGTGGAACCTTCGCCCTGCCGGCTCGTCGCCCTGATCGAACCGCCCATCAGCTTCGCGAACTCGCGGCACATGACGAGGGCGAAGCCGGAGCCCCGCTCGCCCTCGGTGCCGACGCCGCGCAGTCGACGATCGAGACCGTCGAGCCTGGCCAGCTCGGCCTCGGTCATGCCGATGCCGTCGTCGCTCACCGACACCGCCCACGCGGCGCCTTCGCGTTCCGCTCGGATCCTGACGTGGCCGCCGCGCGGCGTGAACTTGACGGCGTTTTGGATGAAGTTGCGGATTATGGTCGCCGTCATCTCGCGGTCCGAGAAAAGCGCCGCCCTCTCCGGAATCGCGACCGCCCAGGAAAGGTCCTTTGCCTTGAGGCTCTCCGCCAACAGGGCGGTCTGCTCCGCCACCAGGGCCTCGATGCCGACACGCTCCCTGACCGGCTCGAGCTGGCCGCTCTGCGCCCTTCCCCAGTCCAGCACCCGTTCCACGAGCGAGAGCGCGTTGGCGGCCGAATCGCCGATCAGCGAGAGCCGCCGCGAAAGGTTCCCGGCCTTGTCCGCCTCGGCTTCCTCGGCCAAGGACCCGGAAATGTTCGAGATCGCCGAGAGCGGCCCTTTCAGGTCGTGGGACAGGATGCTGAGCACGGCGGACAGGGACTCGTTGCTCCGCGCCAGGGCCGCGCGTTTCGCTTCGAGCCTCGCGTAGAGCAGTTCGGTTGGCCGCTCGAGGCCGGTGACGACGATCGACCGGTAGATCAACCAGAAGGCGAATATCTTGAGCACGTGCCCGCTCATGTTGAGCCAGTCGTAGTTGCCCACGTACACCATGAACGAGAGCTCGGACAGGAAGGTGAATACTATCGAGACGATCAGCTTGGCCCGAACGCCCGGATGCCAGGCGCCCTTCCTGCCGATCAGTACCAGGGCCGCCGCGAGCAGGACTGCCATGATGCCGAGCTCGTTGGCCACCTTGAAGGGCGTCTGCCCCACGCCCTCGACGTAGCACGCGGGGAAGCTGCGCGCCACGAGGATGGAATGGACGCCCGCCCCGGCCAGGATCGCGAGGACGAGGGCCAGCGGGGCGTGGACCTTGGCGCTGCGCTCTCCGAAGAGTCCGAAGGCCAGAAGGCCGAGCGCCTGGAGCCAGCGCGCCACGATCCAGAGCTGGTTGGCCGCGTACGGAGCGTGAGGGAACACGCCCATGCCCGGAAACGTGATGGTATGAAGGGCGTCGAGGACGGCGACGAACAGGTAGACGAGACCGAGCGCGACCAAGCCGGGGTTTTCGTTGTGCCTTCGCGTATGCCAGGCGAGCAGGAAGAAGGTGGCCGCGATGACGATGCTGAAGAGCTCGGCGAGCCCGTGGAAGAGCAGATACCCCCCCGCGAAGCGGATGGCCACGATGGCGACGCTGGCCAGCAGCACGGACAACGAGGACTTGAACTCCGCAACAAAACGCTCGTCGCCCACGGTCCCGCCCGCCTTTCCCGCCGCGAGCTTACGATGCCCTCCGGTCGAGGTCAAGGAAATGTTGCGTGCCCGCCGAACGCGCCCGCGCGCGGCCGGGGCCGCGTCCGCCCGAAGCGCCGGCGCCCTCGTTCCGTCGTTGCGGAATCCGGCCCCGCGGCGCTACACTCGCTGACGCACGGGCCTCGGGCGGTCCGCGGCGCGCACGGTCCTTCCGGCGCCGCGCGGGGCCTGCTCCCGGCGAAAGGACGGAATACCATGTGCGGCGTCGTTTCCCTCTGCTACAAGGACGAAAAGACCGGCCTCGGCTTCGAGGCTTCGGAGCTGCTCAAGCGGCTCGAGTACCGCGGCTACGATTCCACGGGCGCTTCCTTCATCGGCGCCGACCGGAACATCGTCCTGCTCAAGAAGGTGGGCGCTCCGAGCGTCGTCACGAAGGAGCTCGACATGCCCGGCCGCTCGGGGCAGCGCTTCATAGGCCAGGTCCGCTGGGCCACCTACGGCGCGGTGGACGAGCGCAACTCGCAGCCGCACGAGGTGGACTGCAAGATCCACATGGTGGGCGCCCACAACGGCAACATCTCCAACACGGACAGCCTCCACGCGGAGCTCGAAGCCCAGGGTCACCGCCTCAAGAGCGAGAACGACGGCGAGATCGTGGTTCATCTGGTGGAGGACGCCATCGCCGCCAACCGGGCGGAGCCCGAGCCGCTCGTCGCCGCCGGCCGTCGCGCGCTCGCGGCGGCGGGGCTCGAGGCAGCCCCCGTGCCCGACGCGGTGCTGCTCATGGTGGACGCCGCCCGAAAGGCCGAATCCCGCGCCGACGGTTCCTACGCGGCCTGCGTGGCGGACCCGGAAGTGCCGGGCTGCGTCGCCATCAAGTCCGGATCCTCGCTCTACGCGGGCATCGGCGCCGACGCCAACGGCCCCTTCGTCGTGGTGTCGAGCGACCTGACCTCGGTCCTTTCCAAGACGCGCACCCTGATTCCCCTGGCCGAGGGCGAGGGCCTCTGGTACACCCACGACGACTACGTCGTCTTCAGCCTCGGCGGCGAGCTCCGCTTCTCGAAGCCGCGGCCGAAGCGCTCGAAGCTCGACGTAAAGGAGACCGCGCTCGACCCGAAGTACACATATTTCATGGAGCAGGAAATATCCTCGACGCCCGCCAACGTGGATCGCATCCGCCGCTATTACACCCGCGACCCGGAAGCCGACGCGCTCGAGGCGGCCTTCGAGGACAAGCGCGACATCGCCAAGGAGGCGGCCGACCGCGTGCTCGCCCTCTCCGACGAGGAATCCGCCGCGAAGCTGGCCGCCGGAGTCGACGCGGCGTTCGGCGACGCGCCCTGGCGCGAGCTCGCATCGCACGTGCGCGAGCGCGGCATAAGGGTGCCGGGCGAATTCGCGTCCGACGACAAAGCCTTCCTGGCCGAGCTCGAAAAGGCCGCGCCTTCGCGCCGCGCCGACCTCGCCCTGCTCGACTCGGTCCTCGTCTGGCGGAAGCGCCGCGCGGTGCTGCGCCGCCTCGGCGAGCTCCGCGAAGCCGTGCGCGAAACCGCGAACTCGGGCGGCCGCGTGTACCTGGTGGCCTCGGGCACTTCGTTCCACGCCGCCCTGACCGCGGCCTACTTCTTCGACCACCTGGCGCGGATTCCGGTGTACCCCTGCAATCCGGGACAGTTCCGCTCGATGTACCTCGGCACCCTGTCCGACCGCGACCTGGTCGTCGCCATCACCCAGTCCGGCGAGACGAAGGATCTGGTGGACATCCTGCAGGACGCCCGGGAAAAAGCCCCGCGCGTCAGGCGCGCCTCGCTCGTCAACAACGAGAACTCGCGCATTCCCCAGGAGCTTTCCGACTTCTACCTGCCCATACTCTGCGGACCGGAAATCGCCGTCGCGGCCACCAAGAGCTTCACGAGCCAGGCGCTCATACTCTGGCTCGTCGCCTCGGGCTTCCGCGCGGGCGAGGCAGAAATCCGCGAAAAGCTCGCGCGCGCGGAGCGACTGGTCGAGGACACCATCGCGCACACCCTGCCCGCTGTCGAGGAGGCCGCGCGCCGCCTCGCCTTCGAGGCCTCGATCCACGTGCTCGGCACGGGCCTGTTCGGGCTCGCGCGCGAGGGCGCGCTCAAGATCCGCGAGGTGGTGCTCTGCCACGCCGAGGGCTACGACGCGGCCGAGTTCA
>JAFGNN010000065.1 GCA_016926955.1 Spirochaetales bacterium
CGTCGCCAAGGCCGCCGGCGTCGCGCTCTCCATTGCCGGCTTTGTCGCGTTCCGCGTCGGCCAGGAGTAGGAACGACACAAGCTCGAGCGCCCCGCGCCTCCGGACCCGTTCCGGCAAGGCGCGGGGCGTCATGCCATCACGGAGGGCCGGAGGGCTTCAACGCTTTCGTCGCCCCGTTTCGAGCGTCGGTCTCCTAAAGGCCGGCGCGCATCGCGAGGACCAGGATACCGGAGGGTAACATGGACGAAGTCAAGCACGCCTGCGAAGAGAAGATGAAGAAGAGTCTCGCCGCCCTCAGGGACGAGTTCAACGGCATCCGCACGGGGCGGGCTTCGCCCTCGCTGCTGGACCGCATCAGGGTCGACTACTACGGCGAGAAGGCTCCCCTCTCCCAGGTGGCCACCGTATCCGTGCCCGAAGCGCGCCTCATCGTCGTGCAGCCCTGGGACCGCACCCTGATCGGCGAAATCGAGAAGGCTCTCCAGAAATCCGACCTGGCCCTCAACCCCTCCAACGACGGGAAAGTGATCCGCATCGCCATTCCGCCGCTCACCGAGCAGCGCCGCAAGGAGCTGGTTAAACAGGCGAAGGCGAGCGCGGAGAACTCCCGCGTCGCGTTGCGGAACATCCGCCGCGACGGCCTCGAGGACCTCAAGAAGGGTCTCAAGGACGGGGCTCCCGAAGACCAGGTCAAGAAGGCCGAGGACGAGATCCAGAAGCTGACCGACTCCTTCGTTGCCCAGGTGGGCAAGGCGCTCGAGGAGAAGGAAAAGGAAATCATGGAGGTCTGAGCGTGGGCACCCACCAGGCCTGCGCCGACGACCTTCACGTCGGCGTGATCATGGACGGCAACGGCCGTTGGGCCAAGGCTCGCGGCCTGCCACGCACCGAGGGGCACCGCGAGGGCCTCAAAGCGGCAAAGCGCGTCGTCGCCGCGGCGGAGGATCTCGGCGTCAAGTGGCTTTCCCTCTATACCTTCAGCACCGAGAACTGGAAGCGGGCGGCCGAGGAGGTTTCCTTCCTCATGGCCCTGATCCGTGGCCACCTCCGCGCCGAGTTCGATTTCTACCGCGAGCGCGGGCTCCGGGTTGTTCATTCGGGCGACTCATCGGGCCTTCCGGGAGAGGTCCGCGCAGAGCTGGATTCCGTCGTCGCCGACACGGCGAGTTTCGACCGGATGACCGTCAACCTCGCCATCAATTACGGCGGTCGCGACGAAATAGTGAGAGCGTGCCGCAAGGCCGTCCGCGAAGACGTCGAACTGACCGAGACGACAATCGCTAACCGGCTCGATCGTCCCGAGCTTCCGGACCTCGACCTGCTCATTCGCACGGGCGGCGAACAGCGGACCTCGAATTTCATGATATGGCAGGCGGCCTACGCCGAGCTGTGGTTCTCGCCGCGGCTCTGGCCCGATTGGGATCGCGCCGACCTCGAGCAGGCGCTCGATGATTACACGTGCCGTGAACGGCGTTTCGGCGGAGTCCCATGAGCAATCTCGCGCAGCGTCTTCTCCTGTTTTTCCTGGGTGTACCGGTCCTGGTCGCTGTCATCGTACTCGCGCCCTGGTACGGACACGCGGCGCTCGCCCTGTTCGGCGTGGCTTTCATCGCCGGTTGCGGCATAGAGATCGCCGGCCTTTGGGCGGCGCGCGGGGTTCCGATCCGCCCCGCAATCACCGCAATCCTCTCCGCCCTCCCGCCGTTGGCCGTGTGGGCGACAGCCGCCTTCGCGCCGGATCGCGCCTTCGAGCTCCTGGGCTACGGCGCCGCTGTCCTCCTGCCCCTCGTCGCCGTGCTCCTCCTCTCGCGTTACGCTTTCGTCCGCGACCAGGCCGAGATGGACGGCGTCGAACCGAGGGTCTCAGGCTACGCGTTCACCCTGCTCTACCCGGGCCTTGTGTCAGCCCCGCTCATGTTGCTGATAGGCCTTCCCGGCCCTTCCACGGTACGCATACTCGTCTTCGTCGCGGTCGCGTTCGCCAACGACAGCCTGGCCTGGGCCACGGGAATGCTGTTCGGCCGCAAACGGGGCATCGTGGCGGTCAGCCCGGGCAAAAGCCTCGCGGGCTTCGTCGGCGGTCTTGCCGGTTCCATACTCATGGCCGTGCTCGCGGGCATCGTCTTTCCCGACGCCGTCAAGGGCGGCCCGCTCGCACTCGCCGCGCTGGGCCTGGCGGTCGGCGTGCTCGACATACTGGGCGATCTCTTCGAATCCGCCCTGAAGCGCTCGGCCCGGGTCAAGGACTCGGGAAGCATCGTGCCGGGACGCGGAGGCTTCCTCGATTCGTTCGACAACCTGCTTTTCGCCGCTCCCGCCTTCCTGCTGGCTTCGCTTGCCCTCGGGATCTTCAGGTAACCCCGATGGGCGCGCCGACCAGGGTCGCGGTACTTGGCGCGACCGGCTCCATTGGCACTCAGGCCCTGGAGGTGCTGGCAGCGCTCGGCCCGGATCGAGCCACCGTGGTGGCACTTTCCGCGCATCGTGACGAGGTGGCCCTGCTCAGGGCAGCGGCAGCCTGGCCCGACGCCGAACTGGCCTTGAGCGGCGCCGCCCGCCACGAGGAACGCGTAGGCTACAGCGGCGCCGAAGGCCTTGTCCGCATGGTGGAACGCTGCGGCGCCGACGTCGTGGTCAATGGCGTCGCGGGCTCCTCCGGCCTCATGCCGAGCGTCGCGGCCATCCGTTCCGGAGCCAGGCTCGCCCTGGCCAACAAGGAAACGATGGTGATGGCCGGTTCCCTCGTCATGGACGAGGCGCGCCGCCGCGGCACCCGCGTCATTCCCGTTGATTCAGAGCATGCCGCCGTCTTCGCCCTGCACGAGCGTTTCGGCGCCGGTTCCATCGAGGAGCTCGTGCTGACAGCTTCCGGCGGCGCCTTCCGCGATCGCCCCATCGACAGCTTCGGCTCGATCAGCGTCGCCGAGGCGACGAGGCACCCTAACTGGTCGATGGGCGCCAAGATCACCATCGACTCCGCCACCATGGCGAACAAGGGGCTCGAGGTCATCGAGGCGGTACGGCTCTTCGGCGTGGCGCCGGAACGGGTTAAAGTGCTCGTCCATCCGCAGAGCCGCGTCCACGCCCTGGTGCGCACCACCGACGGAACGCTGTACGCGCAAGTCTCCGAGCCGGACATGCGCGTGCCGATCCAGAACGCGATCACCTGGCCCTCGCTCGAGCCCTGCGCGTTCGGACGGCTCGATCTGGCCGGCGCCCGGCTCGAATTCTCGGAGCCCGAGGAAGCGCGCTATCCCCTGCTCGGCCTCGCCTACCGGGCGCTTCGTTCCGGCGAAGGCGCCTGCGTCGCCTACAACGCCGCCGACGAGGTGGCTGTCGAAGCCTTCCGCTCGACAAGACTCTCATATGTCGATATCCCGCGGGTCGTCGAGGCGGTCCTCGCTGGACGCTGGCCCGTCCATCTCGCTACCTTCGACGAAGTGCTCGCCGTGGACACGGCAGCCCGCGAGGCCGCGCTGATCGCGGCGAAAGGATTCCAACCTTGAACATCCTGCTCGGACTCATCGGTTTCGGCATCGTAGTCTTCGTCCACGAGCTCGGGCATTTCCTGGCCGCCAAGCTTTCGGGCATCGAAGTCGAGGCTTTCAGCCTGGGCTGGGGTCCGCGGATCGTCGGCTTCAAGCGCGGCGGGACCGACTACCGCCTCTCGGCGCTGCCCATCGGAGGCTACTGCCGCATGAAGGGCGAGGATGCCTTCCGTTCCGCGCTCGAAAGGAACGCCTCCGAACTGCCCCGCGAGAAGGGCTCCTACTACGGAGCTCCGGCGTGGAAGCGAATCATCGTTTCCTTCGCAGGTCCCTTCTTCAAC
The DNA here is from genome assembly GCA_016926955.1 of Spirochaetales bacterium. Lineage (GTDB taxonomy): Bacteria > Spirochaetota > Spirochaetia > Treponematales > UBA12059 > JAFGNN01. The sequence continues at coordinate 3,831 of JAFGNN010000065.1, forward strand.
CTGGTTTTCGCGTTCCTGGTCTTCATGGCCGTCTACGGGTCTGGCTACACGGTCACAACCTTCGATAGCCGTATACTCCTGGCGGGCGAGGTGGACGGACCGCGTGCCTCGGGACCCTATGCCGCCGAACTCGCCGGACTCCGCTCGGGCGACCGCATCATCTCCATTGACGGAGAGGTCGTCGAGTATTTTGCCCAGGTCCAGGAAACGGTGAGCATGTCGGGCGGCCGGGATATACGGATCGAGGTGGAAAGGGATGGCGAGACGCTCGAGCTCGTCGCTCGGCCCGAACGCGAGAAGGCTTCCGGGGCCGGCAAGCTGGGCGTCTACCCGATGGCCGAACCCCTTGTCACCCTCATCGAAGCCGGCGGTCCCGCCGACATCGCCGGCATCCGAGTGGGCGACCGCCTGGTGGAGGCGGAGGGAAAACCGCTCGCCCACGCCCAGTCCCTTCAGGCGGCCCTGAGATCGGAACCAGAGACCCTTGACCTCCTGGTCGAGCGCGAGGGCTCCCGGCTGTCGCTTCGCGTTGTCCCGCGCTGGAATCAGGACGGGCAAGCGGAGCTCGGCTTCGCCCTGGGCACTGTCGACTGGCGGGTCGAGGCCGGTTCGCTGGCGGAAGCGATCGGCATGGGCTTCGCCGAAACCTCGCGCATCGTTACGGGCACCCTCCGCGGGATCGCGGGTCTCTTCGCCGGGGTTGATCCGCTCAAGGCGGTCTCGGGACCCGCCCGTATCACGGTGACGGTCGGAGAGACAGCCGCCCGCGGGTTCCGCGACGGACTCGGCGAAGGGTTCTCCGTGGCGTTTTCCTTCCTCGCCATGCTGTCGATAGGGCTTTTCGTCATGAACCTGCTGCCGATTCCGGTCCTGGACGGCGGCTGGATACTTCTCTTCCTGTTCGAGCTCGTCCGCGGAAAGGCGCCGAAGCCGAAAAACATCTTCCGCTACCAAAGCGTCGGCATGGTGATCGTGCTCGGGATTTTCCTGCTGGCCATGGCCGCCGATTTCATGTTCTTCGCCGGCCGCTGAGGCGGCGCATCCAAAAGAATAGGAGCGAGACGTGCGAACCATCACCTGCCTGTGCGACAAGAGCTTCGATGCCGAAGTCCCCGAATCTGTCGACCTCGACGCCGACCCGACCCTTCTCGCCCGCCTCGGCGAGGGCGAATTCATGGCCTTTACCTGCCCTCACTGCGGGGCGAAGCTCAAGCCCGAATTCGCCGTCCGGGTGAAGGGTTCCGCGCTCTCGCGCGACGTGTGGGTGCTGCCGGAACTCGAACGATTCGAGCTCTACTCCGGCAAGTCTGACCTGCCGGCGGCCTGCGAGGTCCTGGTCGGCTACCCGGAACTCTTCGAGCGCGCGCGCCTCCTGCGGGACCGGGTCGATCCGGAAGCCGCCGAGATTCTCAAGTTCTACCTTCTCGGTCGCGCCGAAGAGGAGAACCCCGAGGCCGAGCTCGCGGTCTACTATGCGGGAAAAGAGCCGGGACGTCTCGTCTACCACCTGTACGGCGCGCGCGAGGGGGAGACCGGCGTACTCAAGATCCCCGAGGAAACCTATCGCGGCATCGCCGCAGACAAGAAGCGCAAGATGGGCGAGGAAACCTTCAAGGAGATTTTCAAGGGCCCCTACCGCTCGGTGCGCGCCCTGGAGGCGTCAAACGACGCCGAGTAGCCTCGAGCGCGCCCTGCCCTCGCTGCGCCCCGCGGCGGGGGCGGCCTGCGTACCTTCCTTCAGTCGTGTCCCGGGTTCGCGGAAATCTTCTTGACCGCCGCCCGGACCGCCGCCTTGACCTGGTCTGAAAACGCGGTGCCGTCGGCGGCGTGCGCGTACATGGTCCCGAGCAGGCTGACGCGGTAGAGTGGCTTGAGCATGTTGAGGGCGTAGGCCGCCATGTCCAGCACGCAGTCCTGGCAGACGCAGGTCCCGCGCTCCTCGGCCCCTTCGAGCTCGCGCCCGAGCTCGTCGAGCACCATGCGCTCGGCTTCGTTCACCAGGACGCTGAAATCGTAGTCACGCTGAAGGTCCATGCGCTCGCTCCCCTCTCTTTCGTGCTCGGCATTCCGATCGGCCTAGAGGATAGGCTCAGCGACCGTGCTTTTCAAGCGCCTCGAAACGTGTGAATGAAGGCAGGAAGGCCAGGTCGACCATCCCGACAGGGCCGTTTCGCTGCTTCGCGACGATCAGCTGGGTCTCGATCACTGAAGACCGGTCCTCCTTCTTCTTGTCGATCTCGCGGTCGCGGTGAAGGAAGAGGATCAGGTCGGCGTCCTGCTCGATGGATCCGGATTCCCTGAGGTCCGCCATGGTCGGTTGCTTGCCCTCGGCCTCGCGCTTGAGCTGCGAGAGCGCCACGATGGGAATGCGGAGCTCGCGGGCCAGCGCCTTGAGCGAACGCGATATGCTGGATATCTGCTCCCAGCGGGGCAGGTCGGAATTCTCGTGGGTGATCAGGGTCAGGTAGTCGACGAAGATGATCTTGACGCCCTTCTCCGTGGCGAGCCGTCGCGCCATGGTCCTCAAGTCGAGCAGCTTCATGTTCGGCATGTCGACGATGAAGAGCGGCGCCTCGTAGATGCGGCCCGCGGTATCCATGAGGCTCTGGAAGTCGCTCGGCTTGATCAGGCCGGTGCGGATCTTCTCGCTCGCGATGCGGGCCTCGCTTGAGACCAGGCGCTGCATGATGGCCATGTCCGCCATTTCGAGCGAGAAGAAGGCGGTGGGGATCTTGTGGTCGATGGCGGCACGCGACGCGAGCGTGAGGGCGAAGGCCGTCTTTCCGACGCTCGGCCGCGCGCCGATGACGATGAACTCGCTGGGCTGGAAACCCGAGGTCATGGCGTCGAGATCGGAGAAGCCGCTCGGCACGCCGGTGTACGCGGTCTTGCTCTTGGCCAGGCGCTCTATCGTCTTGATGGTTTCGGGCAGGAGTTCCTTGACAGAACGATAGGTGACCGTCTGGCGATGCTCGGAGAGCTCGAAGATGCGGCCCTGGGCCGAGTCGAGGATGGAAACGCTCTCCACCGAGTCCTCGAAGACCTCGGCGCTGACCTTCTGCGCTAGCTTCAGCAGCGCGCGCCGGACGGACTGTTCCTGGACGATGCGCGCGTAATACTCGACATTGGCGCTCGAGGGCACCACGTCGGTCAACCGCGCCACGTAGGCGGGACCGCCGACCCGATCGAGCTCGCCCATGAGGCGAAGCTCGTCGGTCAGCGTGATCAGGTCGGCCTTCTGTCCCTTCTCGTACAGCGAGACTATCGCCGCGAAACAGGAGCGGTTGGCGTTGACATAGAAATCTTCCGGACGAAGGAAACGCAATACCAGCGGTACCGCGTCCGGATCGAGAAGAATTGCGCCCAGAGCCGCCTGCTCGGCCTCGGCGTCGTGCGGCGGGACCTTGTCCTTGAGCGGCGTCTGGGCCATCGATATACCTTACGCTTCGGAGCCGGCGGCTTCCTCGGCGCTTTCCTCGACCGGAGCCTCGTCGACGGTCTCGACGGGAGCCTCGACCTTGGCCTCGTGTTTGGCTTCGACCTTCGGCTCGTGGCGCGCGGCGTGCTCGTCCTTGGCGGAGGTGCCCTTGATGGACACGCGCACGGTCGCCTCCTCCTTCTCGTAGAGGTGGACCGCGACCTTGTAGTTGCCGACGCTCTTGATGGCGCGGCCGGGGACCTCGACCTTCTTGCGGTCGACCTCGATGCCGCGCTTCAGCAGCTCGTCCACGACGGTCTGGTTGGTGACGGCGCCGTAAAGCTTGCCGTTGTGGCCGGCGGGCATGGAGATGGCGATCTCCTCGGCCTCGAGGCGGGCCTTGAGGCCGGCGGCGGCGAGGCGCTTCTCTTCCTTGCGCTTGGCGATCTCGTCCTTGCGCTTCTCGAATAGCTCGACGGCCTTCTTGGTGAAGGGGAACGCGAGCCCGCGCGGGAGGAGGAAGTTCCTCGCGTAGCCGCGGGCGACGTCCTTGACGTCTCCGAGCTCGCCGAGGTTGGGAACGTCATTGTTCAGGATGACCTTCATCGGTGATCTCCTTGGTTGTTCGGTAAGGAATCCAGTTCTCGGACAGGCCGAGGACCGGAAGGGCGATGGCGACTCCGAGGGAGGTCGCCGGGGAAAGAGCCAGCAAGGCGAGCGTGAACGCCGCCGCGAAGCGCAAGGGCCGGGGTATCCAGCGCGCGGCGAGGCGGCCGAGCAACGAGAGGCCCTGGAAGCCGTACAGCACCGATAGCGGCAGCGCGCCGTTCCAGGCCACGACCTCGACGGCGCCCGTCTCGAGGACGCGCGTGACGAGGGTCGCCGCCCAGGCGACCAGGAAGGGCCAGAGCAGGCCGGCGGGAACCTTGAAGCTCCCGAGTCCGTCTCCCCGTGGCTCGCCCGCCTTGCGGCCGAAACGCTCGCCGACCCAATAGTCGGCCGTCAGGATGAACAAGAGCCCCGCGACGAAACCGTTCGTCATCGCCATGCGGAACGCGGCCGCGAGGGCGGCGGCGTCGAAGCGTTCGAGCCCCTCTGCGCCGCCGTTCATGGCTTCGGCCACCGCGCTGAACATCCGTTCAAGGTGGGCGGCCGATTCGGGACCGGTCACGACGGGCAGAAGCGCCGGCATGGCTCCGAGTGTCGCGATGCCGGTTCCGAGGAGGAGCCGGTACGCCAGGTGCACGCCGGAGAGTGCCGGTACATTCACCAAGGCCAGTGCCGCTACCAGGGAGCCAGGCATCAGAAGCCCCGACAGGACGTCGAGGATGCCGAAGGGCACCGCGAGGGAGCGGAACCGCGCTACGGTGACGGCCGCGCAAGCCGCGAGGGCTATGGTGCCGGCGATGAGGAACGCGCGGAAGCCGCCGCGCCTCCGGGCCGCCTGCAGCGGCGCCAGGAAGGCAGGCGAGAGCGCCAGGGTCGCGTAGAGGACCCCGGATAATGCTCCGGAAACGAGGGCTGGCACGGTACCGGCCCGTCGTTCGATGGCTTCCGACACGTCTTCGCCCTTACTTCGTGACGTAGGGCAGGAAGGCGATGGCGCGCGAGCGCTTGATCGCGACAGCGAGCCGGCGCTGATGCTTGGCGCAGGAACCGGTGATGCGGCGGGGCAGGATCTTGCCGCGCTCGGTGATGAAGCGGCGGAGGGTGTCCGGATCCTTGTAGTCGATCTTCAGCTTCTGCGCGCAGAACTTGCAGACCTTCTTGCGGAAGAAGCCCTTGCGCCCGCCACGGGGACCGGAGGGCCGACCCTCGTCGTCGCGGCGGGAATCGCCGCCATCGGAACCCTCGCGCATCTCGCGCGGGGGCCTCGTCTCTTCACGGGTATCCTTCATGTCGGACATTGCGTGTCTCCTTGGGTTGTGTCAGAAAGGGATGTCGTCGGGGAAATCGTCCTGCGGAGGAGCCTGGCGTGGAGCCTGGCCCTGGCGCGACTGGGCGGGCCGCTCGTCGCGGTAGCCGACCTGTCCGGAGCCCTGGGCGGGAGCGCCCTGGTAGCGGCTTTCTCCGCTTTCGGCGGAGCCCCCGTCCCGCTGTCCGCCGCCGAGAAGCGCGACCGAATTGGCCGAGACCTCGACAGCCATGCGCTGGACTCCGTCCTGTTCCCACTTGTCCTGCCGGAGGTTGCCCTCGACCGCGACAAGCTTTCCCTTGGTCAGGTACTGGTTCAGGCGTTCTCCGTCCTTGCCCCAGACTACGATGTTGTAAAAGTTCGGCTCGTCGACCCACTGGTCGCCCTTTTTCTGGCGGACACTCACGGCGAGGCCGAATTTGCAGATCGCGGTGCCGGAGTTCGTGTACTTGAGCTCGGCGTCACGCGTGAGCCGTCCGACGAGGACGGCGATGCTCATATCCGCCATATCCGGGCGTCCCTTACTCGTCGACCCTGACGAAGATGTGCTTGAGCACGTTGGGGTTGAGCATGAACGCTCGCTCGGCGGGCGTGATCTTGTCGGTGCCGAGCTTCACGTTGAACAGGACGTAGTGCCCGCGCGGGCGCTTGTTGATGGCATAGGCGAGCTGGCGCTCCCCCATGTCCTCTTCCTTGACGATCTCGGCGCCGTGCTTCGCGAGCTCGGCGAGGACCGTCTCCTTCCCGGCGCGGAAGAGCTCTTCCTCGGCGGGAAAGATGGTGATCAGTTCGTAGGACCTCATGGTTCCTCCCTGTGGACTCAGGTCCGCCCCTACGGGGCGAGCCCTCGATCCGTCCCGACGGGACGGATAAAGAGGCATCGGAGCTTACCAGAAACGGGCGCGTCCATCAAGGAGTGCGGCTTGCCTATCGGCGCCGGAGCGCGCGATTTCCGCGGAGGGCCATGATCCTCGACTCTCTCCCTTCCGCCCCTCGCGGCCATGGGACTCAATCGGGGGCGCTTCCGAACCGATACAATTGACGAGGGGCACCATGGCGCAGCGCATCCATTTCCAGGACGACATCTACTATCTCTCCCGCGTCGTCGCGGGCGTCGCGGACGCCGTGAAGATCGAACTCGATCCCGATCTCTACGCCGACAAGCTGTTTGACGATCTCAAGTGGGCAGACCGGGAGACGCGCAGGATGGCGAGCCTGCTGGTCGAGAATCCGCGCCTCGTCGATCGACCGGAGCTCATGAACTTGCTCGGGAAGGCCATGCTCTCCCTATCGGAGGCCGCGAGCGACCTTGCCGCCGGTTCAGGCCCCCTGGGCGAGGCGTTGCGCTTCGGCAGGGACGAGCTGGCGCGCTGCGCCAAGGACCAGCGCGCGTGGGTCACGGACCTCCGCGACCTGGTCAAGGCGAGTTTCGATGACGGACAGGCCGATACCGAGGTGGTGTCCGGGGACGAGCTTTCGGAACTCCTGAGGGATCCGGGCGCCGAGGGAGCTTCCTAGCGCGTCCCTCCGAGCCTGGTCCCCGGAAGGGCCCGACGGGAGCGTTTCGGGCCCGAGGTGACTTCAAGGGGACATCCCGGGATTCCGGTCCGCCGGCTTATCGCCTCCCGGCCCGAAAGACCCCGGGAAACTTTCCTGCTAGGGCTTGACGGCGCGCGCGATCAGGGCGAGGCCGTCGAGGGTGAGGGTCGGCTCCACGGCGTCGAATATGTCGACGAGCGGCGCGACCACCCGATGAAGCCCCCCGGTCGCGACCACCTTCGCCGTTCCGCCGAGCTCCGCCTTCAGCCGGCCCACCACGGCCTCCACGAGGCCCGCGTAGCCGAAGACCACGCCGGACTGTATGGCCTGCACCGTGTTGCGGCCCAAGGCCGAGGGCGGCGCCACGAGCGGCACCGATGGCAGCTGGGCCGTGGAATCGGTGAGCGCGCTGATCGCGGTGCCGAGCCCCGGCGCGATGGCCACCCCCTCGATGACGCCGCCGGCGGAAATGGCCGTGAAGGTGAGGGCCGTACCGAAATCGACGACGATGACCGCTCCCGGGGTCCCGTTCCGGGCGGCGACCGCGTCAGCGACCAGGTCGGTGCCGATCTCGTCGGCCGCCACCACCTTGACGGGGAGTTTCGGGTACAAGGCGGGGCCGACGAGCAGGGGTTCGACGCCGAACAGCCGCTCGACCATGGCCAGGAGAGCCTTTGTGAGCGGAGGGACGACGGAGCTCACGACGACGTCCCGTACCGCGGCGCATTCAACGCCCGAGTCCGCGAGCATGGCCTTGAACTGGGTGGCGTACTCGTCTTCGGTCTTCGAGGGGACGGTGCGGAGGCGGAATTCGCCCAAGGAGCGGGGCGCGCCTCCGGCCACCGGTATGCCTTCGTAGATTCCCGCCACGATATTCGTGTTTCCCGCGTCTATGCAAAGCAGCATGGCGAGCACTATCCGCCTGCCCGCCTCGCGCTGTCAAGCGCGGAGCGGGACCCGTTCCTCCCGCCGCTCGCTTGCGCAGGCCGGGGCTTTTCGGGCACAATTATACGCATCACGCGCGCCGTCCCCGACCGGGCGGCGACGGCACGGAGCACCAATGGCCGACATCATCCAACCCCGCGTCCTCAAGGGCTTCCGCGACTTCCTTCCCGAAGCCGAGATGGAGCGCGCGGAGCTCGTGGAGATCCTCGAACGCATCTTCCGCCGCTCGGGCTTCGTCCCCATCGACACGCCGGTCCTCGAGTACGCCGAGGTCCTGCTCGGAAAGGCCGGCGGCGAAACCGAAAAGCAGGTGTACCGCTTCACCGACCACGGCGGCAGGGACGTCGCCATGCGCTTCGACCTGACCGTGCCCTTCGCGCGCTTCATGGCCGAGCACGCTTCCGAGCTCTACCTTCCCTTCAAGCGCTACCACGTGGCCAAGGTCTGGCGCGGCGAGAACACGCAGCGCGGCCGCTACCGCGAGTTTGTCCAGTGCGACTTCGACGTGGTCGGCACCGACTGCGCGGGCGCCGACTTCGACGTGCTCCAGACCATCGACGCGGCCGTATCCGCCCTCGGCGCGGGCGGCTTCCGCATCCGCGTCAACCACCGGGGCGTCTTCAACCGCTTCCTCGAAGCCATCGGGCTCTCGGGCAGATCCGTCGAGATCCTCCGGATAGTCGACAAGCTGGAGAAAATCGGCGCCGAAGAGACCCTCAAGCTGCTCGCCGAACTAACGGACGAAGGCGCCGCGCGCAAGGTGCTCGAATACGTGACGGCGAGCGGCGACTTCGAGGCCGACCTCCGGCGCATGACCGATCTCGCGGGCGGACCGAATCCGGATTCGGAGCGCCTGGCCGAGCTCTTCGCCGCCGCGCGGGACGCGGGCTTCGCGGAGCGGCTCATCCTCGACCCCTCCATCACGCGGGGACTCGACTACTACACCGGCGTCGTCTTCGAAACCACGCTCGACGGCATCCCGGAGATCGGATCCGTCTGCTCGGGCGGCCGCTACAACGACCTCGCGAGCCTCTATACCAAGCAGAAGCTGCCGGGCGTCGGCGCATCGGTGGGCATGGACAGGCTACTCGCCGCCCTGGAAGCCATGGGAAAGGCGAAGCGCGGCCACGGTTGGACCCGCGTGCTCGTTCTGAACGTCGAGGACGGCTTTCTCGGGCGCTACGCCGCGCTCGCCTCGCGGCTCAGGGCCGCGGGCGTCGCGACCGAGATCTATCCCGAGCGGAAGAAGCTCGGCCAGCAGTTCTCGTACGCGGAACGCAAGGGCATAGGCTTGGCCATAATTCTCGGCCAGGACGAAGCCGCCCGCGGGATCCTCGTGCTCAAGGACCTCGCCGAGCGCACCCAGGTCGAATTCGCGGGCGTCGAGGAGCTCATAGCGTCGCTCCTTCGCCCCGAGGATTCCTCCCGGTGAACGGACCGCTCATCCTCTGCGCCGTCTTCGCCGCGTTCGCGGCGGGGTCCTGCTCGGCCAAGCCGCCCGAGATCATAGGACTCCGATCTCGCGTCGAGCTCCGCGCACTCGAACGCGGAGGCGCCTCCGAGCGTCTTTCGGTCTTCGTCACGGCGAACGACGAGGACGGAAGGGACGACCTGGATCGCATGCATGTGATCCACGACGCGTCGGGCCGCTACTGGACCCTGACCCGCGACGACTGGATCCTCCGCGAGGAGGGGTCCGACGCCTGGATCGGGGCGAACGACCTGGCTCTCGAGGATGGCGGGGCCATTCCCCGCGGCCGGTGGCGTGTGATCCTGCTCGATTCCGGCGGCGAGCGAGCGGAACGGGATTTCATGGTCGACTCCCCTGCGAGCGCGGCCTTTCCCGTTCCGGTCGCCAGGCTCTCCGGCGCTAACCTCATCGTGGAATCAACCTGGCCGCAGGTCTCCGTCGCCTTTCTCGACGGCACGGGCGCCCTCGTGAAGCTGGCGCAGGGAAAACCCGGCGAAAACGATCTCGACGCGCTCTACGGATCGGGCGAATGGCGGGATCGCGCCGCCTCGGTCGCGGTACGCGCCTTCGATCCGCAACTCGACTTCGGAGTCTGGTCATGGCCGGCGAACACGAAACCTTGATACCGCCGAAAAGCGGCATCCGCAGCTACGTACTGCGGGCCGGCCGCATGACCGACGCGCAGCGGCTCGGCCTCGAAACGCTCGAAGGAGTGTACGGGATCGAATTCGACCCGGGGCGTCCTTTCGATCTCGAAGCGGTTTTCGGCGGCAGGCCTGTGGTGGTCGAGATCGGTTTCGGCATGGGCGACGCCACGGTGGAGATAGCCGCCGCGCGACCCGACACGGGCTTTCTCGGCATCGAGGTCCACGCGCCCGGCGTCGGGAAACTGCTCTCGGAGCTCGGAAAACGCAAGCTCGACAACGTCCGGACGGTACGCCATGACGCGGTCGAAGTGCTCGAAAAGTCCGTGGCGCCGGGCAGCCTGGCGGGTTTCCACGTGTTCTTCCCCGATCCATGGCCGAAGAAGCGGCACCACAAGCGGCGCCTCGTCACCAGGCCCTTCACCGACCTGATGGCCTCCCGGCTCGCGCCCGGGGGATATATCCGCTTCGTGACGGACTGGGAGGAGTACGCCGACTGGGCGCGCGCGGAACTTGAGGCGACGCCGGGACTCGTCAACGCGCATCCGAACTCATGGGCTCCGCGCCCCGACTGGCGCCCGGTGACGAAATTCGAACGCAAGGCCGCGGCCGCTGGCAGGGAGATACGGGAATTGGAGTTCCGCAAGCCATGAAGCCGGACACCTGCATCAAGCCCGGGGAGAACCGCCTTTGAGCACGGACGGAGTGGCCCGGAGGGACGAGCGCGTGGACGCGTCCTTCCTCAAGAATTTCGAAGCCCTCTCGAAGAGCGGCGCGCTCGACGACCTCGCGACCCTGCGACGCGAAAACCGCGAGCTCGAAATGCTGGTCAACGACGCCTCGGTGCTCCTGTCGAAGGAGCACGTCGAGGAGCTCGTGGAATACGCCTCCGAGCGCCTCCGCGAACGCTTCGCCCCGGTGCGCACCGCCATCCTCTACCGGCCGCCCCGCGGCGGCCCTCCCGTCATGCGTTTCTGGCGCCTGATGGACGAGGCGGCAGAGCGCTTCGACGATGAAACCTTCGAAACCCTCCTCGAGCCCTTCTCCCAATCCCCGCGGGTCCTGGTCGGCGACGAGCTTTCGTCCTCCGTCGTCATCATGCCCCAGGAAGCGGAAGCCTTCGGCGCGCGCCTTGCGGCCCCGCTCCTCGGTCCGGACGGGCCTTACGGCATCGTGCTGCTGGCCTCGAAGCTCTCCGGAGGCGAATACCCCGCGACCGAGGCCATCTACGTCGACCGCCTGGTGCGCTTCCTCTCGGGCGGCATACAGAATCGGCTCCACTACGAGAGCATGATCACCGACGGCAAGACGGGCCTGTTCACGCACGACTACTTCATGCGCAGGCTCGAGGGCGAATCCGCGCGCCTGCTCAGGCGACCGGGCCGGGCAGGCCTCATCATGATCGACATCGACCACTTCAAGCGCTTCAACGACACTTGGGGGCACCAGGCCGGCGACGTCGCCCTGATCCGCGTCGCCGAAGCCGTGAGAGGCGCGGTGCGCTCGGAGGATATCGTGGCGCGCTTCGGGGGCGAGGAATTCTGCGTACTCGCGGTCGATCTCGGGCAGAGGCAGGAGGAGACCCTGATGGCGCTCGCCGAGCGCATCCGCGAGGCGGTGAAGGCCGCTCCGATCCCCTGGAACGATCGGGTGCTCTCCGTCACGATCTCGGTCGGCTGCTCCTGGCTCGATCCGGCGCGCGGCAGGGGGCCCGAGCGCGGGATGGAACTGGCCGACCGCGCGCTCTACTCTTCCAAGGAAACCGGCCGGGATCGTTGCACCATGGCCGGCTACGGACTCCTCTCCCGCGCCAGCCTGACCAGGGACTAGCGGCCGGCCGTGGAGGGACGCCGGTCCCGTTCCCTCTGACGTACGATCAGTCGAAGAAGGCCCTGAGCCTCCGGTAGAGGACTCCCACCTTCTCCTTCGCCTCCGCTTCGGCGGCCTCGCCGAGGTCGTCCACGAGGGCTTCGAGGCTCGCGAGGCTCTCGTTGATCGCGGTCAGCACGCCGCGCGACACCCTGAACCAGTACGAACCCGCGCCGTCGTTGAAGAGCCCCACGAAGCCGAGCTCGGGATTCCCCTTCTTCCACTCCGAGACCTTGAGCACGTGAGCGAGCGCGTCCACGAGCGCGGCGGCCTCGTCCGCGACGACGAAGCTGCGTCCGCGCGGCCACTTCCGGTCAAGGTCGCGCTCAGGGTCGATCCAGGCGGCCACGCGTAGGATGACATCGAGCTTTTCGCCGTCGAGCAGTTTCCGGTGTTTCGACTTGACCCTTCCGCGCATCCCGCGGAATGCCGAGAGGTCGTCGGCCGATATCGAACCCATCGCCTCCCGCAGGGCCTCCCATTCGAGTACGGCGATCTTCTTCTTCTTTTTGTCGAGCTCGACGGGGAACACGCCGGAACCGATGCGCACGCGGTTGGTGAAGTCGCGAGCGGCCCTCGGCTCCGCCCCTTCGCTGGCTCCGGCCTGGCCGGCCGGAGCCGCCTGCCGGCCGCCCCGCGCGACCCTGACCAGGTCGCGCGCCGCTTCCTCCGCCCCGCCGCGCTCGCGGCCCTTGCCGCCGAGCAGGCCCGTCGCGACGCGGGGGCTGATGCGCTGGAGCAGGTGCCTGCCGAGCGGCGAAACGCTCATGGCGTAGGTGCGCGTCGTCCTGACTATCTCGCCCGCGACGATGAAGGCGGGATCCTCGCGGAACATGACCGAGCCGGGGTGTATCATGATGCGCTCCGCGGTGAGCGAGGAGTACATGCCGCGGCCGGTCTGGGCGCAGACGAATTGGATGAGGCCGCGGCTGACGGCGCAGAGGTAGTCGTCTGTAGGACCGCCGGAGAGCACGGGCACGCCGAGCTCCGCGACGATCAGCTCGATCTGTTCCTTGACGCGGACGATCTCGTGCATGGTGCGCTCGTCGAGGTAGCTCCGCTCGCAGAACTTCGCCTGGCTCTTCGCCTCCCGGAACTGGCGGAAGATGCGGAGGTAGGAAACGAAGTCGCCGGCGGGATCGCGGAACGCGTGGTGCGCCCTGCGGGCTTCCATCTCCTCGCCCGGCGGCAGGATGAAGGGTGTCTGGGTCGAGAGGAAGGCCGCGGCGATAAGGGTTTCTTCGAGGATGTTCGGGTACGAGAGTATGCCCTCGACGATCATGCGCGAGTGACGCGGGAGGAGGGGGAACTTGCACATGAGTTCGCCCACTCGTGTCAGGGTCCGGTCGGGATTCAGCGCGTCCAGCAACTCGAGAGCTTCCACCGCTCCCACGATTCCGGAGCGCGGCGGTTTCGAGATGAAGTCGAAGCGCTCGAAATCCGTGATGCCGAGTTCGGCCATGCGGAGCACCACCTCGGTGAGGTCGGTGCGGTAGATCTCTTCCATGGTGAAGAGCTGGCGGCTCTCGAAGTCGTCGCGGGTGAAGAGGCGGTAGCAGGAGCCGGGGCGCGTGCGGCCCGCCCTTCCTTTCCTCTGGTTGCACGAGGCTTTCGAGATGGGCACCTCGACGAGGCTCGCGGTGAAGGTCTTGGGGTTGTAGAAGTTGAGCTTCGCAAGGCCCGTGTCGATGACGCTCGTCACCCCGTCTATGGTGACGGAGGTCTCGGCGATGTTGGTGGAGACCACCACCTTTATCTTGCCCTCGGGAGCGCTCTCGAAGCAGCGCTCCTGTTCGTCCTTTCCGAGCCGGCCGTAGAGCGGAATCAGGTGGAGCTTCTGGCGGACGGCGCCGAAGGCGAGTTTCTGGAGGCAGTCCTTGATGGCCTTCTCTCCGGGCAGGAAGACCAGGATGTCCCCTTCCCTTCCCTCGGAGACCACGCGCTCGACGATCTGCTCGATCTTGACGAGGATGGCCTCCATGTCGGCGTCCACGGGCGGCGCGTCGTAGATGAGGGTGACGGGAAATACCGGGGTCTCGATTTTCACGATTGGACAATCGCCGAAATAGGCGCTGAAAACCTCGGCGTTGATGGTGGCGCTCGACACCACCACCTTGAACTCGGGCCGCGCGTCGAGCACGCGCTTCAGGAGCCCGAGGATGAAGTCGATGTTGAGGCTCCGCTCGTGGGCCTCGTCGACCATGATGACGCCGTAGCGTGAGAGCGAAGGGTCGAGCTTCATCTCCTGAAGCAGGATTCCGTCCGTCATGATCTTGATGGCGGTGCCCGCCTCCGTGCGGTCCTCGAAGCGCATCTTGTAGCCGACCAGGCCCGGCATCGCGACGCCGAGCTGCTTCGCGATGAACTCGCTGACGCTTATGGCGGCGATGCGGCGCGGCTGGGTGACTCCGATCACGCCGTTGCGCGAGTAGCCGGCCTCGTGGAGTATGACCGGCAGCTGCGTGGTCTTGCCCGAGCCCGTAGGGCTCTCGACGACGACGACCTGGTGTTTCGCGAGGACTTCAAGGATGCGCTCGCGCTGCTGGTAGACGGGCAAATCGTGGGGATTCATTGCCTTCACTATAACAGCGGGCGGGCGGCCTGTTCAAACGGTGCCGGCGCGAGCTCCGTCCCCCCGCGTGTCCGTCCCCCCGCGAGCTCTGTCCCCCCGGCCGACACAGCCCGGCGAGCTCTGTCCCCCAGGTCCCAGCTTCACCTCTAGCTCTGTCCCCCGATTCTAGTCACCCGATTCCGCTTGACCCTCAATGGCGAGGCTCCGTATCATATTCCCTGTCCGGGGTGTCGCGTGTTCCCGTCGGGGACGCGCGGCTGAGATTATACCCGAAGAACCTGATCCGGTTCATGCCGGCGGAGGGAGTACCATGCGTACCCACCTTTACAGGGCGGGGAACGGCTTCGAGCCGCGTGCCCGCCAACTCTTCGTTTCCATCGTTTTCGCGCTTCTCGTCATCCTCGCCGCGTCCTGCGCAAAGTCGCCGGAGGCTCCGCGTCCCGAGGGCGACGCCGAGGGACCGCTCGTCGTCTACGCCTACGACAGCTTCGCCGCCGAGTGGGGACCCGGTCCGGCCCTCGCGGCGCTCTATGAGAAGCGCACGGGCCGCAAGCTCGAGCTCGTATCCAAGGGCGACGCCGGACAGGTGCTCGCGGCGGCGCTGCTCGAAAAGGGAGCGCCCGAGGCGGACGTCTACCTCGGCATCGACGACAGGCTGGCACCGCGGGCTTTCGAGGCCGGCGTCCTCGAGCCCTACCGCCCCGAGGGAGCCGCCCGGGTGCCGGCCGAACTCGTGATGGATGCCGAATGGCGACTGACGCCCTACGACTGGGGCGCCTTCGCAATAATTTGGGACTCGGAAAAGCTGGCGACCCCTCCCGGGTCGCTCGCGGAGCTCGCCGCGCCGGAGTACGGGAAAAAGCTCATCCTAATGGACGCGCGCACGAGCACTCCGGGACTCGGCTTCGCCGCCTGGACGCTCGGCGTCTACGGCGAAGGCCTCTCCGAATACTGGCGCGACCTGAAGGATTCCATCCTCACGGTGGCGCCCGGCTGGGACCTCGGCTATGGCTTGTTCACCTCGGGCGAGGCGCCCCTCGTGCTCTCCTACACGACGAGCCCCGCCTACCACGTCGAGTACGAGGGCACGGATCGCTACAAGGCCCTCGTCTTCCCCGAAGGCCATCCGTGGCAGATCGAAGGCGCGGGTATCGCCAGGGGAACGCGCAGGCCTGCGGCGGCTCGCGCTTTCATCGAACTGCTTCTCGACCCCGAGTTCCAGATCCTCGTCCCGACCACCCAGTGGATGTACCCGGTCGATCCTGCCACGCCGCTTCCGGCCAGCTTCGACGCGGCGCTGAAACCGGGCCGCGCCCCCGCGGTCGAACCCGATGACCTGGAAAAAGCCCTCGGCGCGATAGCGGCGGAACTGGCGTCCTGATGGACGCCCCGCGGGCGTCCCGCCCGGCGAACGTCCTCCTCGCGGCGGGCGGCATACTGGCGGCGGCGCTCGCGCTCGCCCTCTTCCTCGTTCCCCTGCCCGGCGCTTTCGGTCCCCTGTTCGGATCCGGAGCCAAGGCCCTGATCCGGACCCTGAACGACTCGCGCACCTGGTCGAGCCTCCGCTTCGCCCTGCTCGAGTCGCTCGCGAGCTCGGTCCTCGCCCTCGCGCTCGGGCTCCCGGCCGCCTGGCTCGTGGCGCGGCGGGAATTCCGCGGGCGCAGGTTCCTTTCCTCGCTCGGCGCGGTGCCCTTCGCGGTGCCGCCCCTCCTCGTCGCGCTGGGCTTTGTCATGTTCTGGGGACGCTCAGGCGCGGTCAACGCCTTTCTCGTCCGCGTCCTCGGCCTCGACGAGCCGCCGGTCTCCTTCCTGTACTCCATCCATGGCGTCGTGCTGGCCCACGCGGTGTACAACTTCCCCATCGTCATGCGCATGGCCGGGGACCTCTGGGCCCGGCTCCCCGACGAGCAGGCTGACGCCGCCCGATCGCTCGGAGCGGGGGAAGGCCGGATACTCCTCGGCGTCACGCTGCCGCAGCTCGCTCCGGCGCTCGCCTCGGCCACGAGCCTCGTGTTTCTCTACTCGTTCTCGAGCTTCGTCATCGTGCTCGTGTTCGGCGCGATGGCAGGCTCCACGCTCGAGGTGGAGATCTACCGCGCGGCGCGGATCGAGGTCGACCAGGGCAGGGCCGCCTCGCTCGCCCTGGTCGGCACCGCGGCGGCCCTGCTGCTCGTAGGCGTCTACGCAGCGATGGAGGCCCGTCATGCCAGCCCGGGCCAGTCCCAGGGCCTCCGGAATCCGCGAAAGCCCCTCCGGGGCCGTCTCGAACGGGTTGCCGCCCTCGCCTACGGCACCGTCGCCTCGATACTCGTCGGAGGACCCGCCGTCTCCGTGCTCGCCGCGTCCTTCATCGAACGGCGCGGCTTCTCGGGCACCTTCGGGTTCGGCCTCGGCAACTACCGCAGGCTCTTCGAATCAGGCGCCCTCGGCTCCCTCGGTGTGACCCTGGTCCTCGCCCTCACGACGGCTTTCATCGCGGCTGCGGCGGGCACGGCAGCCGCCTGGGGCCTGCGGCGTCTGGGCGCCCGGGGACCGAAGCTCACCTTCGCCTACCTGCCGCTCGCAGTCTCGCCCGCCGTGATCGCGCTCGGCTGGACGAGAGTCGTCCCGGGACGCGGCGGGGCTTCCCTCCTTGCCGTCGCCCTCATCCAGGCGGCTGGAGCCTGGCCACTCGCATGGCGCTCGGCGCACGCGGCCTTCTCCAAGATCCAGGGGAACGTCCTCGACGCTGCCGCGACGCTCGGCTCGTCGACAGCGGATCGCGCGCGGCGGGTTGACCTCCCTCTCGCGGCCCGGGGCATAGCGAGCGGCGCCGCCTTCGCTTTTGCCCTCTCGGTCGGGGACGCCGGGAGCCTCATCCTCGCCTCGCCCGGCGGAGCGCCGCCGCTCGCCCTGCTCATGTACCGGCTCGCAGGCTCGTACCGCTTCAACGAAGCCTGCGCCGCCGGAGTCCTCATGGCGCTGCTCGGCTCGCTCGCCTTCGCCATCCGCGAGGAGGCCTCCGATGCGCTGTGAGGCGCGTTCGCTCCGCAAGGACTGGCCTTCGCTCACCGTGATCTTCGATGCCGCCGTCGAGGACGGCCGGAGCCTCGCCATACTCGGCCCGTCCGGTTGCGGCAAGAGCACGGCCCTGCGCTTGGTCGCGGGACTCGAGCGCCCCGACTCGGGGCGCCTCCTCCTCGGCGGAAGCGACGCGACGGATAAACCGGCTCGCGAACGCGGACTGGGCGTCGTATTCCAGGATTTCGCCCTTTTCCCGCATCTCTCGGTTGTCGACAACGTCGCCTACGGCCTGGCCGTGCGCGGACTTTCCCGCGCGGATCGGAGGTCGAAGGCGGAAGCCCTCCTCGCCCGCCTCGGGCTCGAGGGTTTCGGTCGGCGCGAAGTGGCCTCGCTTTCGGGAGGGGAACGGCAACGCGTCGCGCTCGCCCGCGCGCTGGCTATCGATCCGGCAGCGGTGCTCCTCGACGAGCCGCTCTCGAGCCTGGACCCCGAGCTCCGGAAGCGGCTCCGCTCCGAGCTCCGCGACCTGCAGCGCCGCGAGGGCTTCACCATGCTGGCGGTCACGCACGACATCGAAGAGGCCTTCCTGCTCGGCGACGAGGTCGCGCTCATGGACGGAGGCCGCGTCGTGCAGCTCGGCGCTCCCGAAGCGCTCTGGCTCGCGCCGGCCGACGCCGGCGTGGCGCGCTTCCTGGGACGGGGGACGGTGCTGCCGGCGCTGGCCTTCGAGCCTGCCCCGGCGGGACTCGTCCACGCCCGGACGGCGCTTGGCGTCCTCGCCTGCCGGGAACCCGTCGCGCGGGACGAAGCGGCCAGGTACGGCGTGCTCGTCGCCGCCGACGCGCTCGTTCCCGTGCCCGCGACGGGGAGCGCCGACGGAAGCGCCGCCCTGCGCGGTCGCGTCGTCCGCGCGGACTTTGCGGGTTCGCTCACCAGGCTGGAACTGGAGACCGAAGGAGGCGCACGCTTCAGGGCGGAGCTGAAGGGCCGCGACGCGTCGCCGGGAGAAACGCTCGCCTTCGCGGCGCAGCCCGACGCCTGCCTGCTCGTGCCGGAGCGGGCGGGAAGCTGAACGAGGAGGGCGGAATGCTCGTCGAGATCGCGCGCGATGGCTCGGGCCGGATCGGCATCCTTGCGGGCGACATCACGGAATACTCAGGCGGCGGCATCGTCAACGCAGCCAACTCGGGACTGCTCGGCGGAGGCGGCATCGACGGCGCCATCCACCGCGCGGCCGGAACGGAGCTGTCCGACGAGTGCTGCGCGCTGCGCGCGACCTCGCTCCCCGGGGGACTGCCAGCCGGCAAGGCCGTCTCCACCGGAGCCGGTCGCCTCCGCGTCCGCCGCGTCATCCATACGGTCGGCCCGGTCTGGCGGGGCGGAACCAGCGGCGAACGGGAGACCCTCGCCTCGTGCTACCGGACGAGCCTCGAGCTCGCGCGGGACGAGGGGCTCGAATCGCTCGGCGTTCCGGCCGTCTCGACCGGAGCCTACGGCTTCCCGCCCGCGGCCGCGCTCGAAATCGCCCTGCGCGAATGCCGCGCCTTCGCGATAGCCAACGCACTTCCCGCCCGCATCGACCTGGTCTTCTTCACCCTCGCCGAGGCCCGGGCCGCCGCCGCCCTGGTCGCAGCTTCCTGAACGCCGCTTCAGCTATCGCCCTTTTTCACCCGATACACGGAAAAAAGATTGTGGCGTGCTATACTACGAGCGTCGGGTCAGAAAACCCGTCGGAGGATGTCATGAAAAGGAAGTACCTGATCCCCCTCGCCCTGCTGGCCCTCGCGGTCGCGCTTCTGGCGGGCTGCGTGTTGCCGAGCTACCAGCTTTCGTGGACACTCGGTGAGCCAGTCTACAATTCGGTTGACGGTTACATAAGTGTCAACTATCAGCTCGAGAACGTTGGCTGGGAAGAGCTCTACGATGCCTTCGTCAAAATATCCATGAAGACGGAAGGAACTGTCGAAACCTACGAGGGATCCACACCCAACTTCGATCTTTCTGTCGGAGAGGAAGTGTTCGGGGTTTTGCGATTCTATTCTGGCACCGGCAAATCCTACACCGGATTTGATGCATGGGTTTCTGTCGCCGGGTGGAATGTCGAGGATGAGTCCTGGTAAGCGTTCACCGTAAAAGGATACAGGCGGAGCCTTCAAAGGCTCCGCTTTTTTTCACTTCTGTACGCGACTTGCCGACTTCGGCGCTCAGTCCCGTCGCGCCAGCTTGAGCCGGGCGGCGACCTCGATGAGCTCGACCTCCTCCGCGGCGCCGAAGCGCTCGGTGTTGATGACGAGGTCGCAGAAGCGGTAGTCGTCGTTGTCGATGCCGTAGAGCTCCAGGTAGCGCGCATGGTCGCCCGCGTCCCGCGCCGCGGTGAACGCGAGCTTTTCCGCCGGGCTGCCGCCCTCGCGGAAATGGATGCGCTCTGCCCGAGTTTCCGTCGAGCCGTACAGGTAGACCTTGAGGTCGGCCTCCGGCACCACCCAGGCGGCGAGCCGCGAACCCACGACCGAGTCGCCCTCGCGGGCGAGCTCCGCCTGCCGCGCGTCGAGCGAGCGGTCCCAGCTGTCGTCGGTCTTGGCCAGTTCCAGCACTTTCGCGAGCGCCTCGGTCTCGGGCAGCTCCGGGAAGCGCTCGCGCGCCATGTTGCGGAGCGTGTAGTTCACGAGGCGGAAGCCGAGGCGCTCGGCGAGCAGGCGGCTCACGGTGGAGTTGCCGCAGCCGGACTTGCCGGATATCGCGATGATAAAGGGCTTGGCCGCCATGTCGCTCACTCCACGTTCCGCGTCTGCTCGCGGATGTTCTCGATGGCGTCCTTGAGCTCCACGACCGCCGCCCCGACCGCGGCGACGGCGTTCTTGGAGCCGATGGTGTTGGCCTCGCGGTTCATCTCCTGGCAGAGGAAGTCGAGCTTCTTGCCGGAGGCCTTGTCTCCCATGGCGGCGCGGAAGGCCGCGATGTGGGAGCGCAGGCGCACGAGCTCCTCGTTGACGGTGTGCTTTGCCAGGTAGGCCGCCGTCTCCGCGAGCACGCGGTTCTCGTCCACGAGGTCGCCCATCACCTCGCGGAATTTCCGCAGGAGGTTTTCCCGCGTGCCGGCCTCGATGGAGGGCGCTTCGCGTTCCACCACGAGCGTCGCGGCTTCCATGCGCGCGAGCTGCCGCTCCATGTCGGCCCTCGTGGCCTCGCCTTCGCGGAGCCGCTCGCGGTCGTAGTCGGCGAGCAGGGCAGCCAGCTCCGGCTCGAGCGCGGTCCAGAGCGCGTCGGAATCGAGGTCGCGCTCGAAGGCGAGGACGCCCTCGAAGCCGACCAGCGCGGAAAGGCGGGGCTCCTCGTCGATGCCGGCGGCCCGCGCGAGGGCGCGGAGGGCCTCGGCCGCCGCCGCCGCCGCGGAAGCGTCCACCGACACGGACGGGGGCGCGGAGAGTTCGCGCACCCGGATCGAAAGCTCGACCTTGCCGTGGACCACGAGCCCCGAGACGAGGGCGCGGATCTTCGGTTCGAGCGCGCCCAGGTAGGGCGGCATCAGCACCTGGAGGTCGAGGTAGCGGTTGTTGTAGCTCTTGATGGCGGCGCTGGCCCTGAGCGAAGGCGCCGCGATCTCCCGCCGGGCGAAGCCCGTCATGCTCTTCATGCCTTGCCGCCTTCCCGCGCCTTGAAGCGCTCGAATATCCTGCGTCCGACGACGAAGTTGTCGCCCGCGCCCATCGTGATGAAAAGGTCGCCGGGCTTGAGCGACGCGGCGATCGGATCGACCGCCTCGAGCGGCTCGTCGACGTAATTGACATTCGACCTGATCGCCGCCGTCCGCCCGAAAAGGGTCCTGCCGTCCACGTCGCCGTCGGGCGTCTCGCGGGCGCTCGCGTAGATCCGGTGCAGCCATACCTCGTCGGCGTCGGCGAGGCTTTCCGCGAATTCGTCCAGCAGGGCCTTGGTGCGCGAATAGGTGTGCGACATGAAGTCGACCACCAGGCGGCGCGCCGGATAGAATTCCTTGAGTCCGCGGAGCGTCGTGCGGATGGCGGTGGGATGGTGAGCGTAATCGTCCATGAACACGACGCCGCCGGCCTCGCCGAGGAATTCCGAGCGGCGCCGCGAGCCAGAGAAGGATTCCAGGGCCGGGCGGAGCGCCGGTAGAAGCGGGCGGGCGGCCGCCGGGGCTTCGGCGGCCGGAAGGCAGTCAAGGTCCGCCCGCACGAGCGCGGCGAGCGCGACGGCGGCGCAGGCGTCGAGCGCGAGGTGGCGCCCCGGCACGCGCAGGGCGAATTCGCCGTCGAAGGCCGCGAGCGAGAAAAAGGCGCGCTCGTCGGCCACGCAGTACCCTTCGATGCGCCAGGGCCCCTCGGCCGTGAATCCGTAGGGTACCAGGACGAGGTCGCTCCGCTCCGCGGCCGCGAGGGCGGCGACCTCGACGGCGCCGGGATCGTCCGCGCAGTACACGAGCGCGCCGCCCGCGGGCAGCGAGAGCGCGTACTCGACGAAGGCGTCGCGGATCGATCCGTAGGTCGGGTAGTAGTCCTGGTGGTCGCTCTCGACGCTGGTCAGCACGATGCGACGCGGCGAGAACGAGAGGAAGTGACGGCGGTACTCGCAGGTCTCGGCGATGAAGTAGCGCTCGCCGCGTATCAACGTCGCGCGGTCTCCGAAGCTGCCCACCACCGAGCCGGCAAGGATGGTGGCCGGCAGTCCGAGCGCCTCGGCCGCGACGCCCGCGAGCGCGGTGGTCGTGGTCTTGCCGTGGACGCCGGCCACGCCGGAGCTGTCACGCTGCCCCGAGAAGTCCCCGAGGGCCTCGGTGTAGAGCAGGACGGGAAGACCGAGCCGGTCGGCCTCGACGAGCTCGGGGTGGGAATCGCGGCGGTAGGCCGACGAGTGGATCACGAGCTCGTGGTCCGGCCGGACGTTCGCGGCTGCGAACTCCCGGCAGCGGAGGCCGATGCGGGCGAGTATCTCGTCGGTGAAGAAGACCTCGGGGACGTCGGAGCCGGAAAGGATGGCGCCGCGGCTCGAGAGGATCTCGGCGAAGGCGGCCATGCCCGTGCCCTTCGCGCCGACTAGGTGGATGCGGAGTCCGTTGAGCTCCGCGGGAAGCGCTGGTCGCGACATGCCCCGCATGATACCGGCGGCGGGCCGGCCGGTCAACGCGCGGCGCCTTCCTGGGCTTTGTCGTCGCGGAAGGACAGGCTTACCAATGCTTTCCATTCCGCGCCCGGAGCGAGCCGGAGCCGCCATTCCAGGGCGACGGCCAGGCCTTGCCAACGCGCCTCTCCGTCGCTCCGGTCTTTGTATGGGGCGATGATGATACGGCACGGCTTGTCCGAGGCGAGGGTGAGCGGGTCAGCCAGATCGGGGCCTGCGAGCGTGGCCTTGAGCGCGTTCTGGTATGCCTGGGATTCCTTCGCCCCGACCGCGAGCTCCCGCTCGACGCCGTCGGCTTCCCTGGCGAGCACCGTGAGCGCGTGTCCGTCGGGGACGTACGATGGGACGAAGTGGAAGGCGCTCAGGAACGTACGATCGATCGGCTCTTCCGAGAGGTTGCGGAAAAGATAGCGGACGCCGAGCTGGCTTTTCTTGAAGACGTAGGTTTTTTCCAAGGAGAAGGCCTGGCCGCCGCTCCGCCCGGACAGCGCTGCTTCCAGAAGGAAGCCCGCTTCATGGTTCGGACGCTTCGGCTCGAGGATCGAGTACCAGAAGGCGGCGAGGTTCGCGTCCGGGTCGAGCAGGCCCGAAGCGAGTGCCTCGGTCGAAACGGGAGATGCCGGAAGGGAGTCTACGAAGCAGCGTCGCCTGAGCGAGCCCTTTTCGGTCGCCGTGCCTCCATAGCCCGAGGCCAGGTTCCGCCGCGACTTGAAGTGGTCGAGCTCGAAGAGGACGCCCCCTCGGGCGTGTACGTATGCGTTGTACGATTGCCCCTGGAAAAGCGTTTCCTTGACGCGGTCGCTGTCGATGTCCGCCTGTATGATGCCAGGCCTGAAGCTTCCCTTCTGGCGGGTGATCTGCTCCGCCTCCAGCAGCGAAGCGTACGCGGCGCCGCGGATCGCCGGATCGGCGATGCCGCCGGAAGGGGCGGTCCAGTAGGCCTCCGCGCACTGGGAGCTCCAAAGCTCCTCCTGCGCGGTCTTCTTTCGCGCCTTGTCGCCGCGAAGTTGCGATACCAGCAGGTGTACGTACTGCATGCGCGCGTAGAGGAGCGACGCCTCCTCGGTCCGGATCAGCGCCTGCCTGATGCCGCCCGGGCGCGGGTAGCCGTTGGCGCCTCCTCCGAGCCGCTTGCGGATGGCCTGGAGCTCGGCGAGCAACGCGTGCGAGGCGCCCGCGTCGAGGAAGCGGTCGCTGGCGGAACTGGGGAAGTATGCTCGTTCCAGCTGCCCCGTAGACTTGAGGTAGCGTCCGGGCAGAACGGTCTCCACCTCGGGCGCCAGGTGCGCGAGGGCCGAGAAGCTTCGCTCGAAGTACACGTCCGGCGATTCGAGGCCCGAGGCGAGCCAGAGTTCCTCAGCGCGCTCGCCGGGCAACATGAGGCCCAGGAAAGACGCGTCCGGTTGCTTCGACCGCAGGCTTTGAAGCGATTCCGCGTAACCGCCGACCGTGGCGAAGGACGCCACGCAGTCGTGGATCGGGAAAACGACGATGTCGCGCCCCTGGTCCTCCGTGGTGACCGGGCCATCGAAAATTTCGCCCGAAAGGCCGGCGGCCTGGAAGGCGCGGTCGAGCAGGAAGGTGTAATCCATGCCGCTGGTCTTGAGCGAACTCGCGACGGACGGTTCCCACGCGTATTCGGCCAGCCAGCAGCCCCGCGGCCTCCGGCCGAAGCTCTTGCGTATCAGGACGGTGAGGGCTTCGACCTGGCCGATCCGGTCGGGACCGGGCACCCAGGCCAGAATCGGCTCGAAATAGGCTCCGCCTACCAGCTCGACCTGCTTCCGGCTCGCCATTTCCGCCAGAAGCATGATGAATTCGGGATGCCTGCGTTCCAGCCAGACCAGAAGGCTGCCGCTGTAATGGAGGGTCGCCTGAAGCTCCGGGAAGCGGTACAGAACCGAAAGGAAGGGCCTATAGCTCTTCTGGTACGTCGACTCGAGCACGGTCTCCGAGCTGCCGGGGGGAAGGTGGTTATAAGAGCCAACGAGTAGCTGGATTTTCTTCATGCGGCGGTCGGTCCCTTTCGGTCTTGCGCTGGATTATAGACTAGCGTCGGGGCTTCCGGTAGGGCGAAGCGCGAAAATCCTCATCCTTGCCGTCCCCCGAACCCGGAGCCGCGTATTCGGGCTTGCGGATGCACGCGTGGTGACAAGCGGCGGCGATGTCGTCGTGGGTCCCCGTGGAGACCTCGACCGCGCGGGCCAGGTTGTCACTGACGCGAAATTCGCCGTTTCCCGAAAGGCGCTCGCAGGCGCGGCAGGCATCGCAGGCTACATCGCAGTAGAGGGCCTTGGTTGCGGCGCTCTCCGTGGAATTGCAGGCGACGAACCAGGAATTCCTGTCGCGGACCAGCTGTATGACCCCGTTGGGGCAGGAATCGACGCAGTCGCCGCAGCCGTCACATCGATCCGCGTTGATACGGGCGAGGCCGTTCCGGATCGAGATCGCGCCTACGGGGCAAACGGCTACGCAGTCACCGAACCCGAGGCAGGCCGATTCGCACCCTCGCTCGCCACCGTAAAAGGAGGCTGCCGAACGGCAGTCGCGCAGACCCTGATAGGCGAAGCGCGCGCGTGTGCGATCGCGGGATCCGGCGCATGCGATTACGGCGACTGACTCCGAAGCGCCCGTCCGGCCGAGCAGCGCGTCGATCCGCTCGGCTGATTCGCGGTCCAGTGCCGCGCACTGGGCGGGCCGAGCCTTGCCGTACTCGAGGCGCTCCGCGAAAACCGAGCAGTCGTCCGCTCCGCACGCGCCGCAATCCCAGCCGGGCAGCGCCGCACGGATCCTGCGGGACGCTTCGCGGCGCGTTCCGCCGCCAGGCGAGAAGGAGAGCGCCACCGCGGCTACGAAAGAGGCCAGCGCGAGCGAGAAGATGGCGGCGAACAACCTGAGCCAGATCATCGTGCGCTCCCGAACCAGGGTCCGAGCATGGCCTCCAGGCCGTGGAAAGCGAGCGCGAGGAGGCCCGCGGAGATGAAGTACGCGGGCGCGCCCTTGAACGCTTGAGGCAAGCGTTCAAGTTCGAGCCGCTCCCGGATGGCGTCGAGTATGGCGGACGCGGCCAGGTAGCCGAGGGCGCCCGAGAACGAGGCGACGATAAGGGAGGATCCGTTACGCGCGATCCCCGAGGCCGCCAGGGCGATGCCGTAGATGGCGCAGCTCGCGGAGAGCCGCTCGAACGATTTGGACATGCGCTCCGCGAAGGCTCCGTTCAGCCTGGAGGCGCCGAAGGCAAGGGCGGAACCGGTGGCGAAGGAAAGCAGCATGAACGCGAAGGGATCGAGGGCGCCCAAGCCCAGCGGACGGAGCGCAAAACGCGAGAGGAGCCCGTGGAGGATGGCGGTGACGATCGCGGAAACCAGGAAGGCGAGGCTTCCCGCGAGGTCGCGGGGCAAGGACGGTCCCCGGCACCCGGAACAGGTGCCGGCGCCGTATCGCAACAGCGCATTGAGGCCGAACACCGACATGAAGGCAACGCCGACCATGCTCATGGATTCCTCCGCAATCTCCGCTTCAGCTCCTTCGCCAGCGCCATACCCGCGCCGAGCACGATGAAGCCTCCCGACGGCAAGGCGGCGAGACGGAGCAGGGAGGCTGTCCCGCCCTCGACGCCTGGCGGAATCTCCCTCGCGGCGGCGAACGGCGCGAGCAGGGAGCCGGTCGAGAGAAGTTCCCTCGCCGCCCCGAGCGCGAGAGCGGAAAGGAAGAACAGAAGGGCCGTGACCAGCCGACCCGGCAGGCGTGACAGGTCCTCGTCATCTCCGGACACGCCGGCCGCGGCAAGGACCAGGCAGTTGGCGCCGGCGAGGGACAGCCAGAAATTCAGCCGGTCCCACATGCCGGGGGCCAGGGCCCTCACGCCGAGCGACCAGATCGAGGCGGCCATCGCGACTACGAGCGCGGTCGCCAAACGCTGGAAAGGCTTTTCGACCAAGCGTCTCGCGAACGGCGCGACGGTCGCCGCGACGAGCATCGCGAAAGCGACGGATCCTCCGAGCGCGACGGCGTCGGAGAGGCAGACGGAACCGATTGCCACGGGGGCAAGACCGAGCGCCGAAAGGAAGGCGGGATCCCTCCGCGGGCGATTAGCTGTTCGATTCACTGGTCCTCCGAATTCAAGAAGCCGGCGGCGGCGCAGGCCCTGACGAAGGCGGCCACGGCCTCGTCGACCGCGCGCCTTGAGGCCTCCGGACCTACGCCCGGACCTGATGGACCGTGCTCGGGCGCGGCGCCCGCGCGGACGGACAGCTCGTCCGAAAGCGCCGTGGCCGCGTACGCCGGCGAGCCGCCGGCCACCCTGGCGGCGAGGAGCCTCCCCGAACGGTCGACCGCGAGCTCGACCGGGAACGCGCCTTCCGGCAATCGGGCCAGGACCACTCCCGCAGCCGCGGCGGCGGCGCGGCCGCCCGTTCCGAGCACCGGGAAAAGGGCCAGCACCGCCTCGTCCCTCGGCGTACGGTCCTCGGCGCCTGGCGAACCGAGGCCCGCGCCCTGCGCCGAGAGCAGACGGGAAACGGATGCCCTGTGTGACAGCGATTCCGCCGATCCGGAAAGCCAGCCCAGCGCGCCCGCGGGAACGAGCGCAGCGGCGATCACGCCGGCCAGTACGGCCGATCTGCGAAACTTCACGCTTGCCGATGCATTCATGCGTCCCTCCGCTTCCGCGCGCGTCCCGACGGCGGGAAGGCCTTGTCGAGGAGAGGCACGAGGGCGTTCATGATCAGCACCGCGTAGGCGCTACCGTCGGGCAAGGCGCCCCAGCGACGGAACGCGAAGGCGAGGGCGCCGGCGCCGGCGCCGAACAAGGCGAGCGCGGGGCGGGAAACCGGCGTGGTTACCGGATCTGCGAGCGCAAAAACTGCCGTCAGTATGAACCCGCCGGAGAAAAGCGCGAACAGCGCGTCGCCCGACATGAAGTCCCCTCCAGCGCCGCCGAAAAGCCGTGCGAGGAATCCGAATGCGAGCAGGGCCGAGAAGGGAGCTTCCCAGCGGATCATCTTCCTCGAGATCAGAATCACGGAGGCGAACAGGAGCAGAATTCCGGCGACCTCGCCTATCGCCCCGGGCCGGAACCCGAGCGCCAGGTCCACGTATCCGCCGGGCAGTTCCGCGCCGAGCGGGCCGAACACGTGGTCGTTGAGGAATCCCGTCGCCCGGCCGTCGAACGCCGACACGGGGTAGCCAGCCTGCTTGAGAACCTCGAGAGGCAGGGACACGCGGGCTCCGCCGGTCGCGTCGGCCAGGTAGCCGAGGGGAGTCGAGGCGCTGAGTCCGTCGACCCCGGATAGAATGCGCGGCATGACCCATCCGCCGAGCATCTCGTCATGCCAGTTGACCTGCGCGAACGCGATGCCCGCGAGCGCCGGGTTCATCCAGTTTCCCCCGAGTCCTCCGAAGCTCCATTTGACCACGAGGATCGCGAATGAGGCGGACAGGGCCGGAATGTGCAGCGCGACGCCCGGCGGCATCGCGGCGGCGAGGATGAGCGCGGACAGGAGGGCGCTGCCGTCCCCCAGGGTGTAGCGGCGCGCCAGGAGGTTCGCGCCTCCTTCCGAGAGCAGCGCCGCGGCGATGGAAACCATGGCGACGAGGAGCACCCGCGGTCCGAAGATCCAGGAGCTCCACGCGAAGGCCGGAAGCAGCGCGGCCGCGGCGCCGAAGCAGAGCGAGGACGTCGAGCGGCCAACGTGGATGAAAGGCGCGGCGGAGACGATGGGGTACCGGTTCCGCGTCATCGCGTTTCCTCCGGCGGACGTTTCATGGCGGTCGCGAAACATTGCGCGAGCGGTATCCGGGACGGGCAGGCGTAGGCGCAGGCGCCGCAGAGCGTGCACTCCCCGAGCCCCTCCGCCCTCATGTCCTGGAACAGCCCCTTCCCGTAAAGCTTGTGGAGACGCATCGGGTCCAGTCCTTCCGGACAGGCCTGAACGCAGACTCCGCACCTGACGCAAGCCCGCTCCGGTCGGGTCCTCGTTTCCTCGGCGGTCAGGGCGAGCACCATGGCCGTGGTCTTGGTGATCGGAATATCCAGATCGGGGCAAACGCGCCCTTCAAGGGCCCCGTCCAGAACGATGCGCTGTGGGGTATGCCTGAATCCTCCGCATTCCTCGAAGAGGGCTCCGATCGAGGTGCCGATCCTGGCTTTGAGGATCGCGGGCGTCTTCACCGCGCCGCCCGCGACGAGCACGCAACGTTCGAGCGAGGGTTTCTCTTCGGCGACCGCCTCGTATACTTCGGCGAGCAGTGACGGAGCGATGAAGAAGGACCGCGTGGTCGAGGTCGTCACCCTGGCCTCGAGCAGCGCCGCGTCGATGCGTCCCGGAAGGTGCTGAGGGAACATGCGGGGTACCGTGAACGCCTGTATGGGAGGTCCCTCGGAGCCTTTCACGCCATCCCAGGCCAGGGCGACGGAGGCATCGGCATCGTCGAAAACCGCGAAGGCGGACAGGGGCGCGAGAACCCGGCAGAGCATCTCGAACCCTTCTAGGACATTTTCCCGCCGCTCGGACAGGACCTGGACCTCGACCGGGTTCCGGGGCTCTCCGGTCAGCGCCGTAACCACGATGAGCTCGCACGGGCTCCCGTCCTCGAAGGCCGAAAGCGCCTCTGCGAGCGGGATGCCGTCGGACGCGCGCACGAGGCCGCGATCGCGGATGGCGCGCACGATCTCGTGGCGCTGCATGGAACGCCAGGGAGTGAGCCGCGGGGGCTTCCCGAGGCGCGAGAACGAGCCGGAAAGGGCGACCTCGACGGCGTCGCACTCGACGCCTCCGGCCAGCCGGACACGGGAGACGCGGCGGACCAGGCCCGGCACCGGTGAATGGACGTCGGCGGACGCCCTTCCCTCGCCGCGTCCGAGAAGCTGGCCTTCCTCGACACGATCTCCCGGCCTCACGACGCAACGCGCCGGGGCGCCCGCGTGCTGACGCAGCGGCACCACGGCGATGGCGGGCAGATAGGCGTTTCTTGCTTGCTCGGTCAAGCGAACCGGCTCTCCGGCGATCAAGAGACCGCCGGTCCGGAAATTCCTGAGTCTTTTCATGCTGCTTCCCGGACCTTTCCCGAAGCCGCCTCGGCGACGGCTCTAGCCAACAGGTTCGCGCCGCCCGAGGCGGCGAAGGGGACGAGGGCGAGTATATAAACGAGAATTTCGATCAAGGCAAGGCGTCGCGGGGCGCCGGGGCCGTCGAGCGCCTCGAGCCTGACGCCTGCGTTCCCGCCGGCCTCGACGAGGAGCGCCTCCACGGATCCCGGAGGAAAGGTCGCGTCCGAAGGATCGGAAACCGTCGCGAGCGCGGCCGCCGCTGGCTCCACGAGCCCTCCCTCCCCTCGCCGGAAACCCTGCATCGCGATCGGCTCGTTCGAGCCGTAGACGGAGTCGCCGAGCCGCTCGTACAGAACGCTCCGCTGGAACGCCGCGTGGGCAGCGGCGTCGGCCAGGTCCGGAAGACGCGAAACGGAAGGATCAAGGGCGAGCGCGGCAGTGAGCGGAATTCCGGATCCGGTCTTCGACGGACGCTCCACGGGCACGGGTATCGGGATGCCGCCCGCGTTCCCGCCGCCGGGTCCCGGACCGCCCGCGTACGAGAGTGGAAGCGCGAGCAATGCAAGCAGGGCTATAGCCGGGGATAGCGGAGCGAAGGCGTTGGCGGTCTTGCGCCTCGTACGGGATACTATCGGGACGGGCGTGAAGGAATTCCGGCCCTCCCTCTTCCGCTCCATGGAGCGGAAGCCCGCGACGGCCTCGAAGGCCGCGGCCTGGGCGAGCGCGCAGAGCGAGGCGACGGGTATCAGGTCAGGTTCCATGACTGCCAGGATGACGACTGCCGCGAGCATGCTGCCTCCGGCGGCGCCGAGCAGGCTCCCGAGTCGGTCCAGCGCTCGTGCGACAAGAGGTCCGCGCGCTTCGGAGTGGCGGTAGGGAAGCAGGCCGCTAACCCGGGCTCCCGCGAGCGAGGCAAGCAGGGCGACCGCGGTGGCGGGAGCGCCGCCCGCCCACCAGAGCGGAGCCCAGACCAGGGAACCGAGCAGGCGCTCGCTCCGGCGGCGGCGCGAAGAGAAGGTCGATACCAGCGCGAAAGCGGCCGGCAGGGTCCAGAGGAAGCGCGCCCGCGGCGCGCCGCGCTCGGCCACCATCCATGAACGCTCGCCGCCCGGCCCCAGAGCCCGTTCCAGGGCTTTCCGCGCCGCGTTCTCTGACGATGCCGCGTACAGGACGTGCCAGGACCTGTCGCCCGAGCGTACCGTAAAATAGCGCGCGAGGCCATCCAGCCAGGGATCGCGCCGGGGATCGCCCGGAACGAGGCGCCGCGCGGCTTCGAGGAAGGGGACGGTCACGACGCGCTCGAAATCCGCCAAGAGCACGGTCTGGCTCGATTCGGATACCACGTCAGCGATTCCGGCGCCCGACAGCGCCGCAAGGGCCTCATCGAGAGCCGGCGAACCGGGAGCCTCCGCGGAAGCGGCGACGAGAACCATGACCCGGCCCGGCCAGGGCGACGCCGCGCTGGTCGAATGCGGGGCCAGGGCGCATCCCGCTATGGCCAAGGCGAGCGCCGCGCTGGCCGCGGCCGCGAGCCTCACCGGCTTGCCGTCAAGCTCCCTCATGCTCACTCGGGTCTACAGGCGGTAGAATGCCAGGGTTATGAAAAACCCGAGCAGCGCCCCGACGAGTACCTGGGGGAAGGTGTGCCCGTGCACTTCCTTGACGGGATGAAACGAAACGCCGATCCGCTCGCGGACGTCCTTGCCGAACTGGTTGAAAGCCCTGGCCTGAAGCCCCGAGGCGCGACGGACACCCATCGCGTCGCGGATGACCACGAGGGCGAAGAAGAAGGAAAGCATGAACACCGGCGAGTCGATGCCGGATTCGAACGCTATGGAGGTGGAAATGGAGACGGCGAGGGAGGAATGGCTCGACGGCATGCCTCCCGTGCGCCAGAGCAAGGTTTCGATCAGGTCTTTGACGGATCCGGCCCGTCGACGTAGCACCGCGATCGCCGCCTTGATGAACTGGGCGGTGAACATGCTCATTACGGCGGCGAGGAATATGGGGCTTTCCATGAAGGCCCGCAGGCCTGCGAACGAGAGGCTCTGGTCGTTGGGCATCGCGGTACTTTCCCGCACGAGGCGCCGATTGTCAAGATGCGCAGACACGCTTGACCTTGCCCCCTGGCCCGTCGTAGCCTCATAAGTGCTTATGGAGAAAAGCGATCCGATCATCCTCGTCGCGGGCCCCGACGACGGGGGCAAACGGCTCGACCGGGTCGCCCGGGGGCTGCTCGGCTCCGTGCCGCTCTCCGCCGTGTTCCGCGGCATCCGTACCGGAGATATCAGGCTCAATGGCCGCCGTTCGGCGAACGACGCCCGGCTCGTCCCCGGGGACGAAATCCGGATCTCGGGACGCTACGCGGAGAGCCTGCGCGCCGCTCCCTCGGGCAGGCCCGAAGCCTCGACAGTCCCGCGAGTCCTCCCGGACGTGCTTGGCCGTACTCGGGACTTGGTCTTCGTCTCCAAGCCGCGCGGCATGCTGAGCCATGGCGCCGGAGGCCTTGACGAGCTCGCGGCGGACATACTCGGGCCCCTCCCGGAAATCTCGCTGGCTTTCCGCCCCGCCCCCCTGCACCGCCTCGACAGGAACACGAGCGGCGTCGTGGCGATTTCCGCCAGCATACGGGGTGCCCGGGCCTTCTCCGCCGCCCTGCGCGACGGGCGGGTGTCGAAACGCTACCTCGCCCTGGTCGAGGGTCGGCTCGACGGCCCCGAAGACTGGAGCGCGCCGCTCGAACGCGACGGAACCCGGAAAATCACGATGGCCGCCCGCGATGCGGGGAAAGCCGCCTCCACGTTCGCCGAACCCGTCGCTTGCGACGGCCGGCTCACCCTCGCCCTCGTCTCCATCGGCACCGGAGTGACCCACCAGATCAGGGCCCACGCCGCCCTCGCCGGCCATCCGCTCGCGGGCGACCTGAAATATGGAGGAAAGCCCTTCCCCGGCGGGTATGTCCTCCATGCCTGGGCGCTGGACCTTCCCGCGGACCTCGGCTGCGAAACGCCCGCGGCGGTTCGGGCGCCCCTTCCCCCGGCCGCGCTCGAGGCGCTCGCCGCCCGATTCGGAAGCCAAGCGCTCGCGCCGTTCGCCCGCTGACCCGATCGATTTCCCCGCGCGATCCGATTCCGCGCTTGATCGACGGCGCCGGACGGACGTATCTTTGCCCTGGCTCAATCGAGAAAGGAGGCACGAATGGCGGAACGCAACGTCACGCCGCCGCGCTTGCCGATCAAGGTCGGGACCATCGTCCTCGTGCTGGTCGCCCTCGCGGCGCTCGGGTTCCTCGGAACCAGCGTCTTCGTGGTGGACCAGACCGAACAGGCGGTCGTCACGACCCTCGGCAAATTCACCAGAATCGCGGAAGCGGGATTGCACTGGAAGGCGCCCTTCGGCATACAGCGCAACTACAACGTCAAGACTAAGGTGGTGCAGACCGAGCAATTCGGCTTCCGCACGGAGCAGGCCGGAATCCAGACCATGTACTCCAATGCGCTCTACCCCGAAGAATCCACGATGCTCACCGGCGACCTCAACATTGTCGACGTCGAGTGGATCATCCAGTACCGCATCGAGGACCCGCGCGCCTGGCAGTTCAACGTCGAGGAGCGCCACCGCACCATCCGCGACATCTCGCAGTCGGTCATCAACAAGCTGGTGGGAGACAGGACCATCCTGGACGTCATCGGCTCCGAACGGCTCAACATCGAGTCGCAGGGCCTCGAGCTGATGAACGAAACCTTCGGCCGCTACGGCATGGGCATCAAGGTCATCGCTGTCAAGCTCCAGAACATCGTGCCGCCCGCCGGCGTGCAGGCCGCCTTCGAGGACGTCAACAAGGCCATCCAGGACATGAACCGCCTGATCAACGAAGGGAAGGAAGCCTACAACACCGAGATCCCGAAGGCCCGCGGCGAGGCCGACCGCATCGAGCAGGTGGCCCTGGGCTACGCTACCGAGCGCGTCAATAAGGCGCGCGGCGACGTCGCCCGCTTCGACGCCGTCTGGGCGGAGTACGTCAAGGCTCCCGCGGTCACCCGCGAGCGGCTCTATTACGAGATGATCGAGCAGGTCTTCGGTTCCGACTCCGACGTCGACCTCATCGACAGCGAGCTCGGCAACTTCCTGCCGATCAAGACCCTCGGCGCGGACGGAGGCACCCGATGAAGAAGCTCGTCATCGCGCTCGCGGCCATCGTCGCGCTTGTCGTCGCGTTCCTGGCCATCGGTCCCTTCTTCGTCCTCTACGAGGGACAGCAGGCCGTGGTCGTCCGCCTCGGCCAGATCGTGGCGACCCATACGGAGGCCGGGCTGAAATTCAAGAGCCCGTTCGTCGACAACGTCGTCGTGTACTCCAAGAAAATATTGCCCTGGGACGGGGAGCCGCAGCGCATCCCCACCAAGGAAAACCAGTTCATCTTCGTGGACATGACGGCGCGCTGGCGCATCGCCGACCCGATCAAGTTCTACGAGTCCGTCACGACGATCAACGACGCGTACGGCAGGCTCGACGACGTCATCGACAGCGCGGTCCGCACCATCATCAGCAAGAATTTCCTCCGCGAAGCGGTCCGGAATTCCAACGTCATCATGGAATCGACGAACGTCGAGACCTTCGAGACCGGCGACGCCGCCGACTCCGACAGCCTCAGGCAGCTCACCCAGACCGAGTCCACCTTCGAGCTCATCGAGAAGGGCCGCGAGCGGCTCTCCAACGACATGCTCGCGGAGGTCGGACGGCTGGTGCCGGAATACGGCATCGAGGTGATCGACGTGGTGCCGCGCCAGATCAAGTACTCGGAGGAGCTGACCGAGAGCGTCTACAGCCGCATGATCAAGGAGCGCAACCAGATCGCCCAGGCCTTCCGGAGCCTCGGCGAGGGCAAGAAGGCCGAATGGCTCGGCAAGCTCGAGAACGAGCAGCGCACCATACTCTCCGGCGCCTACGAGAAGGCCGAGACGCTGAAGGGCGCCGCGGACGCGGAGGCGACCGCCATCTACGCGCGGAGCTACGGCCGCGACCCGGCCTTCTACTCGTTCTGGCGCGCCCTCGAATCGTACAAGCAGACCATGCCGAGCTTCTCGAAGACCATCTCGACCGAGCTGGACTACTTCAAGTTCCTCTACGGCCCGTCGGGCCGCTAGGCTCCCCCAACGGCACCCTGGCCGCCCGCGTTTGCGGGCGGCTTTTTCGTCCCCGGCCGCGCTCGGCACGGGACCGGAGCTTGAGGATGGCGCAGCGTTGCACTAAACTTCCGCTCAATGAGCATACGCCTCAAGATACTCCTCGTCGTCCTCCCGATCCTCGTCGCCGCCATCCTGATAGGCGGCGCCTCGAGCTTCTTCTCGGCCTCGAGCGCCGTCACACGGCTGGCCACCGACTTCCTCGGCTTCAAGGCCTACGAAATCGAGAAGTACGCGGAAAGCCAATGGAACCTGCTGGTCGAGAACGACGCCGCCGCCCGTCCCGAGATGATGGACGCCGCCAAGGCCGCGGTCGAATCATTCGCGATGTCGGTGGTCCGTTCGGAAACCGAGCTCGTGTTCGCGGTGGACAGGACCGGCTCGCCCGTCATGCGGAGCGGGCCGCTCGTGCCGACCGAGGCGGAGCGCGAGGCGCTCGCGGCCCTCGCGGAGGCGGGAGCCCAGTCCTTCGTCGAGTTCACGCTCGAAGGAACCGCCCGCGTCGGCGCCACCTTCCGCTTCGGGCCCTTCGACTGGTTCGTCGTGGCCAGCGAGCGGCGCGACGCGTTCTACTCCGACGTCAACGCCATCGCCCGCCAGTCCGTCGTCATCCTGGCCGGCAGCGTCGTCGTCGCCATCCTGCTGCTTCTCCTCTTCGTCGGCTACCTGGTCAAGCCGCTCGAGTCGGTCGTGGTCGCCATGCGGAAGATCATCGGCTCGAACGAGCTGTCCGGACGCGTGGTCGTGGCCTACGACGACGAGATCGGGCACCTTTCGCATACCTTCAACGTAATGCTCGGCGCGCTGGACCAGGCTTATTCGCGCATCAAGCGCTACGCCTTCGAGGCGGTCCTGTCCCAGAAGAAGGAAACCAAGATCCGCAACCTCTTCCAGCTCTACGTGCCGAAGGAGGTCATAGACCAGGTGTTCGCCAATCCGGAGGAGGCCCTCATCGGCGACGACCGGGTGGTCGCTACCCTATTCTCCGACATACGCGGCTTCACCTCCATCAGCGAGGCCATGGCGCCCTACGACCTGGTGAGCTCGCTCAACCGCTATTTCGAGATCATGGTCGACGTGATAGCCGCGCGGAACGGCATAGTGGACAAGTACATCGGCGACGCCATCATGGCCTTCTGGGGCGCTCCGGTGAAGCGCGACGACGACGCCTACCAGTCGGTGCTGGCGGGGCTCGAAATGACCGAGGCCCTCGACCATTTCAACGAGCTACAACGTCGCGACGGCCAGCCCGAATTCCACATCGGCGTCGGCATCAGCTACGGAGTCGTGACGGTCGGCAACATCGGCTGCGACAAAAAGATGAACTACACGGTCATCGGCGACAACGTCAACCTTGCGAGCCGCCTCGAGGGCCAGACCAAGGAATACCGGCAACCGCTCCTGATTTCCGAATCCGTCCACTACAAGGTAAAGGACCTGCTCCCCTGCCGCCTGCTGGACAAGGTGGCGGTTAAAGGGAAAAAGCAGGGCGTGCGCATCTATACGGTTCGCAAGGAGCTTGACGAGCTGGAGCAGGAAGGCTGGAAGGTCCACGCCGAGGCCTGCGACCACTATTGGTCCCTGCGCTTCCGCGAGGCTGCGGACGGGTTCCGGGAGGCAGCCAGGCTGCTCGGGCCCGAGGACTATCCTTCCAACGAGCTCTTGCGGCGCGCCGAGGCCTATGCCCGGAAGCCGCCGCCCGACGACTGGGACGGGGTGGAGGTCCTAACCCACAAATGAAGCCTTCCCGCATCGGCGCCGCCACGGCCGTGTTGCTCTGCCTGGCCTTCGCCCCGCCGCCGCTTCTCGCCCAGGACTCAGGCGATCCCGGCGCGGGAGAGGGGTCGGGCGAAGCGGGGCCCGCGCTGCGCGCGGCCGGCAAGCTCGACGAAACCGTGCTGGTGGCGGCCGCGACCGCGCGCGAGGGAGACGCGGGAAGCTTCCTTTCCTCGCTGTCCACGGCGTTCGTCGCAGAGCTGTCCGCGCGCGGCATTGCGTCCAGGAACGCCGAATCGCCCGCGTCGATCGAAGCGGACCAGCATGAGCCGACGCGCGCCGCGGAGTTCGCCCGCGAGGCCGCTTGCTTCGTCGTGGCCCTGGTGGACGCGCGCATGGAAGGCACCCGGGTCGCCTGGCGCATCGCCGTCTATGACGCCCGCGACGGTGCCATGCTCGGCGGCGACGCCTGGTCGGCCTACGCCGGCCTCTCCGCGCTCAAGCTGATCGAGGATTCCGCCGCCTCCGGCGCGGCCGAGCTCGCCCGCGCGCTCGAGGCGGGCCTTCCCCCGCCCCGCCTTTCCGCTCCCCTCAGGTTCAGTTCGGTTGACGAAGGCGCCCTCGTATCGCTCGGCGGCGGCAGCGCCGGCGCCTCGCTGCCGCTCGGCGTCATCGAGGACGGGCTCCTGGTCGCGCCCTACCTGCCGCTCCGCGTCGGGGAGCGCGCCGACTTCACCGTCGAACGCGAGGGTTCCTACCCCGTCAACTTCACGGTCCGTCCCCGGGACGACGGCTCGACCGTCGCCCTGCCCCGCCTCGTGCCGCGCAGCGAAGGCTCCTTCGTCCTGAGTACGGGACGGGGGCGCATGAGCGGCCTCGGGTTCGAATACCGGCCCGCCCTCGTTCCCGACTTCGCGTTCCTCAGGCTCGACACCGCGCTGTTCGCGCTCGCCCGCTACGGCTTGAAGGGAGCCCCGTGGATCTGGGAGCTCCGCGCGGGCGCCGGCCTCTACCTGACCCCGCCGGGCTGGTCCTTCCGCCTCGGGGCGGCCACCGGGCTCGCTTCCATGTTCACCTTCGTCGCCGACGGCAAGCCCTACGTCGACCTCGCCCTGGACACCTTCTCGCTGCTGCTCGAATACCATAGAGGCCGCTACGCCTTCGGGCTCGAGACGCGGATACCCTATTCCCTCGGGCTCGCGTCCGGCCTCATCCAACAGGGCTGGATGGACGAGGGCGGACCCCTCATCCTCGGGAGCGTCGCATGGAAATACTGAAACGCCGCCCCGCGGCCTTCCGGCGCCTCCGCATCCTCGCGCTCGCCGCGCTCGCCCTCGCGGGCGCCACCTGCAAGGTTGACTGGCTCTACGTGTCGTACGGCCCCGAATGGCTGACCCAGGTCCGCGCGGGCTTCGACCTCGACGACGCGATGGAGGACGCCATCGGGGCGGCCTGGGCCGAGCCGCGCCGGGTGGAGCGCTACGTCCAGAATGGTCAGGAGCGCGTCTTCGTCTTCGCCGAGACCGAGCGCGGCCCCGCCCTCGCCGTCCTTGACGGCGAGACGATGGAGGCGCTCAAGATCTTCCCGCCCGCGACTGGTCCCTTCAACGACCTCATGTTCCAGGACGCGAGCGGACAGGTCGTCGTCGGCCAGGTCGGGATAGACAGCTCGTTGAACGCGTACAATGTCGCATTTACTTACTCCCTAGCGGAAATGCGACCGCTTTACGGGTTCGGCTTCCAATATGGCACGGACTACTGGATACTCCAGCCGGATCCGGACTTCCTCCGGTATTACAAGAGCTTGGACCTGATCACCGCTCCTAGCCCGGCCACCGCGGTTGATTACTCGACACCTGGAACGTTCGATAATGCCAAGGTCCCCGACCTCGAATATCTTTCGACGGCTTTTGGCGAGGGATACTACGTGGCCACGGTGCTCTGGAGCTCGGGAAGCGCCAACGCGCAGGTCCGTTTCTTCCCCGGCCTGGCGCCCCCAAATCCACTCGACAGCGCTAGCTTTATGCTGAGCTACTGGCCGTCGAGGGACGATTCCGCCGCCTGGCTGACCCGTGACGGCTTCATCCGCCTCGACTACGATTACGACGATGACTCCAAGGCGCTCGTGCGGCAGGCCCTGGACGGCAGCGGCGCCGAGCTTGACACCTTCCGGATCGAGGACACCGAGGACCAGCGCTTCTTCTTCGACCCCGACGGCAGGCACTGGTACGTCTTCGACCGCTGGTACGGCAGGCTCTACCTGCTCGAAACGTGGTGGCCGAAATGAGGCGGCTCCCGCTCGCGCTCTGCATCCTCGCCTCGCTGGCAGCCGCCGGCCTCGGGGCGCAGGACGCGAACGGCGCCGGAACCGGCGTTCCGGGCGCCGCACCGCTCCGCCAGGTCCGCGTGCTGGTCGCCCTCGCGCGCGGCGATTTCGAGCGCGAAGCCTGGCTCCGCGGCCTCGCGCTCGCGCTCGCCCGCGAGCCGGGAGTCTCCGGCGTGCTCCGCGCCCGCGATGCCGACTCGTACTTCGACGAGGCCAACCGCCAGGACTGCGCGCTCGTGCTCGAAATCGAAACCGCCGCAGCCTCCGCTTCGACGCGGGTGGAATGGCGCTATCTCGACGCCCTTTCGCGCGAGGTCGTGACGGAAGGCGCCTACGAAGCCCCCGAACCCACGGAACGCGACCTTTCCGGCTTCTTCTGGGACGAGGTTGTCGCGGCCCTGCCCGACGCCGTCTCCAGGGTGCGTTTCACCGTCTTCACGCTCACGGGCAAGCCCGGCAGCAAGGTTTCCGGCTTCTCGCCCAAGCCCGTCGTGATTCCGGAGTCCGGCGAGCTCGAGATCGTGGCGGACGCGCCGAGCACCTACCGTTGGCGCGCCACGGTGCCGGACTCCTACCCCGCGGGCGGCGTCTTCGCCTTCTTCGGGACGGAAGGCACCGTGCTCGCGCTGCCGGACGAAACCCTGCCCCGCTGGTCCTTCGACGCGGGGCTCCTCATGGGACAGTTCCCCGACCTGCGCGCGGACTGGCGCTTCCTCTCGGACTGGGCCTTCGCCGGCTTCGAGCTGGTGAGCTACTCGCCGGGCCTCTTCCTGCCCCGCGACGTGCCGCCCGAGGACCGGCCTTCCCTCTTCATCTTCCTGCCGCTAATACAACCGGGAATCCGCGTCGGCGCCCGCCTCGCGCCGGCCGACGCGGCATTCAGGCCCTATGTTTCGACGGGGGCCTTCACGCGCTTCGTCTTCCCCGAGTTCCGCCTGTTCATGCTCGACCCTGTCGCGCCCTTCGGCCTTTCGCCCGCCGTCGGCGTCGAGTACGGCACTTCGCGCAAGCTCGGCGTCTGGGCTGAAGTGGCCATGCACTGGTATTTCGGCCCGAACGGCTACCTGATCGCCGCGTCCGGACCCGGCAACGTGTTCTTCGTCAGGGATCATACCGCCATCGAGATTCCCCACGTGCGCTTCGGAGTGAGGTTCGCGCCATGAGAAAGCCCGTGCGCCGCGCCGCCGTTTCCGCAGCCCTCGTCGCGTTCCTGTCCTTGACCGCGTCCTGCTGGATGCCCTCCTTCGACCCGGCCCTGATCGTGTCGACCGAAATGGACGACTTTTTCGCGGAACGCGGCCTGCCCGAGTGGCGGAATTCCTACGGCATGACCGTCCACAGCGAGTCCGACGACGGGCGTACCCGCTTCCTGCCTTTCAGGATGCCGTGGTCGGACGGAGGCTACCTGGTGACGCACGAAGACGGCTTCCTGCGGCTCGCCACAATCCAGATGACAGCATCGGGTTGGGAAACGGGTGTCGAATGGGGCGACGGGAATCCGCTCGGAAAGGCCGCCATCGTCGTTTCCCTGCCGGGTTCGTATACCGAGCTCCTGGTCTACCGGGATCGCGCTTCCGGCCTTCAAAAGGTAGATCCCTTTTCAGCGTACCAGCAAATCGCGATCGAGGCGCTTCCGCCGTTGCCTGAGCGGAAGCTGCTCGCCCTGGGCTTCGCGAGCGTGAGCGCGGCCAACGATACCGTCGAGTTCATCGAGATGACCTGGGATCCGTTCACGAGTTCGAGTTTCACCCGCTCGGGCAGCATCGGCTCCGGCACCGCACTGCCGCTCGTGCCGACTCCGGTCTCCACAAGCGTGTTCGACTCCGTCTTCTTCCCGCCTGGCTGGGTCGCCCATGACGCGACGTCAGGCACCTACGCGACTGTTCTCGACGCCGCGGCTCCCAAGCTCTACCACGCGACCGACGTGGATCCGGTCGGTACAGCCGCGGCCAAGGGCACGCTCGAGTCCATGGCCACCGGCACGGTCCACGACGAGTACTCGAGCGACCTGTATATGCTGGCCGATGGCGGCAACTACACCGACGTCTACTCCTTGGACGGAGCCAGGATAGGCTGGCTCCCGACCGGAAGCTGGCGCTTCGCCTTCGAATACTGGGATTCGGGCGGCGCGAGGTGGATCTCGGTTTTCTCGCGCTTCCTCGAGCTGACGGGCGACCGGAACGACGATGAGGGACGGGCGGCCTTCGCCCAGGTGGAAGGCGTTCCCACCGCGGACCTGATCGAACTGGCCAGGGAGAAATCGGACTGATAAAAAGGCGCCCGGCATTACCGGGCGCCCCGTCAAGCCTCGTGGCCGCCTTCCGCCGGCCGCCTGATCCGCCCGCTACCTGAGCGCGCGCACCGTTTCGATGAAGTCCTTGAGGGCCTGGTTGCCCGCGTAACGGGCAAGCTGCTCGTCGAGCCAGGCGTTGCGGCGCGCGCTTTCCGTGAAGCGTCGCGAGCCTTCCAGGATGTCGATGGCGTTGTAGACCACCTCCTTCTGGCCCGCTTCGAGCCAGGCGGCCTCGTAGGCGGCGACGCGTTCGCGCAGATCCGGCATGGCGGATCTGACGACAGCGGAGCCGAGGAAGGCGTCGAGCTCGGTCCTCGCGGCCAGCAAGCCCGCCTGACCCGGCGAACCTGCTCGGGCCGAATCCTCGCGGGCGGCATAGACGGAGAATGACGCGGCAAGCTCGTCCATGCGCTTCGCCAGCGCGGCCAGCGCGTCGCGTTCGGCCTTGAGCGCGTCGAACTCCTCCGTCGAAGGACCGGAGGCGACCTGGGCCGGGGCGCTCGAAGCGGCCTCGGGCCGGCTGGCCAGCTCCTCGTTCTCGCTCCGCAGACGGTCGCGCTCCTCCTCGAGCGCGGCGATCAGGCGCTTCGACTCGGCTAGAGCCGCGTCGCGTTCGCTGGTCGCCAGGGTCGCGCCCGCGAGCTCGGTCTCGAGGCGGGTCGCGCGCGCGGACAGTTCCGCGATCCTCGCGCGGTCTGCCTCGACGCGCGCCTTCTCGGCGGCCGTCCAGCCTTCAAGGGCGCGGCGGGCGCCCCGAGCCGCCTGGCCCGCGATATCCGCGCCCGGAGAGTCGGAAAGGATGCGGATATAGCTTTCCGTCGCTTCCGCCCAGGCTCCCCGCTCCAGCAGACGATTCGCGGCCGCGAGTTCCGACGCGGAGGCGGGGCTCGGGCTTCCCGCGGCGGCGCGTGTCGGGACGGAAAGGGCCGACGCGGCCACTGCGCCCGCGGAAGCCGGGGCGCCCATGGCGCTCAGGGCTTCGAGGTAGGACGCCGAGGCCGCCGCGAAATCGCCTGCCGCGTAGGCGAGCTCCGCGCGCTCGAAGGCGAGCGCGGCGCCAGTCACGTTTACCGCCGCATCGATGGACCGGGCATTCCAGGCGAATTCGAAAGCGGATACGAGCTCGGGAGCCACCGCTACCGCGTCGCGGTAGGCGGCCTCCGCCGCCGCCCTGTCGCCGCGGGCCAGGGCCTCGTCCCCGCGGGCTCCGGCGGCCCGCGCCTGGGCGTACAGCTCGGCTTGCGTGACGAGGCCCGCCGCGTCCGCGCTGGCGCGGTCGATCTCGACCTTGACCAGGGTCGCGAGCGACTGCGCTATGAAAACGTCCGCCTCGCGACGCGCGGCGAGGGTCGTCGAAGAAGCGATCGCGGGATCCGCGAGGAAGGCCGACAGGGCTGAGACGCCCGCGTAGGCGTCCTCGTAGCGCCGGTCGGAGAGCGCCAGGCGTATGGTACGGTAGAGGCCGACGATACGATCCTCCGCGGCCTTGTCCGCGGCTTGCCGTTCCTGGAGCGCGAGCAGTTCGGCCCGGGCGGCTTCGAGTCCGGCGCTGGCCTGGGCCCGCTCGGTCTCCAGCGCCTTGACGCGGGCGTCGAGGGAGGAGCGCAGCTCGGTTTCGCGCGCCGAGGCCTCGTCCTGGATGCGCCGCCGCTCCGAGGCCACCTCGGCCAGGTTGCGTTCGTACTCGGCCCTGGCCGCGGCTATGCGGGCGTCGGACGCGGCCCGCTCGGAATCGAGCGCGACGCGGAAGGACGCGAGCGCCGACTGGAACTCGGCCGTTTTCCGGATTTCGAATTCCCTGATCCGCGCCTCGATTTCGGCCTCGGCGTAACCCTCGGAGCGCAACCTCGCACGCTCGGCCTCGATCTCCGACTCCAGCCGGGCCTTGAGTTCGACCTCGCGCTCGAGCAGCCTCGCCTCGAAACTCATCGCGAGTTCCTGGCTGTCTTTCTCGAGCGATTCCAGGCGATCGCGTATCTCGTCGAGCTGTACGTCCTTCTCGCGTATGAGCGATTCGGATTCGGCGCGCAATTCGCGGATCAGCCGCCCCTCCGCGCTGAGCACCACGGCGGAGTTGCTGGCGATGTCCGCCTCCCGGGCGCGGAAGAAGGCGGCGAGCAGCAGGAAGCCGACAGCCATGCCGACGATGGCCAGGGCGTTCACGAGCGCGGGAACCAGAATGCCTCGCCTCAAGGCGGGTATCTTTCCGGTTTCCGGCGTCGCGATTCGGTTCTCGACGGCGATGGCGTCGATCCGCTTGAGGATGTCCTCGCCGTCCTCGCCCGAAAGCCCCGCGGCGCGGGCGGCTTCCAGCATGCCGGAGTCCAGATTGCCGGGCGGATTGGCCAACCCCGTCGCGGCGGTCATCATGTGCACCGCCTTTGCCTTTTGAAGCAAGCCCTTCTTTCCCATTCGTCCTCCGCTCATCCGCTCAGTATAGTATCGGCGAAATGCCCGCGACAGGGCCCGCGGGCGAATCGATATTCGCTTGACTCGATCGGGGCGATTTCGTTAAGCTGGAATCGAAAACGTTTTCGACAGAGAAGGCAATGGTAACGATCAAGGATATCGCCCGGACGCTCGGCGTGTCGGTAGGCACCGTCTCGAAGGCCCTGAACGGCCGGGACGACGTGGGCGACGAGCTCAGGGCGCGCATCATCGACACCGCCCGCGAACTCCGATACGAGCCGGACCCGATAGCGCGGCGGCTCGTCACGAAGCGGAGCCGCACGCTCGGCGTCTTCATGCTCGACCGCCAGGGCTTCGGCGTTCGGCGGAATTTCGGATGGCTCTTCCTCGACGGACTTCTGCACGGCGCCGCCGCGCGCGATTACGACCTCGTGCTCTTTTCCAACACCGACGACACCCGTTACGAGCGTTCCTATATCGACATCTGCCGGAGCCGGCGCGTCGACGCCGCCGTCATCGTCGGGCTCCGGGGCGACGACCGCTACCTCGAGGACGTGCTGAACGCGCCGATCCCGGTCGCCCTCATCGACACCGAAGTCTCCGGGGGAAGCGCGACCTTCGTCAGTTCCGACAACCGCGCCGGCGCGGCGCTCGCGTTGGAGCACCTGGCCGCGCTCGGCCATCAAAAAGTGGCCACGCTGCGCGCGCCGTTTTCCTACCCCGGCCGGCTCAGATACGAAGCCTGGGCGGAGTTCGCAGCGGCGCGCGGCAGCTTCCGGGACGACTACATCCGCGACGGCGACTTCACGCCCGAGTCGGGCATGGCCGCGGCCGCGGCCTTCGCCTCGATGAAGGACATGCCGACCGCCATCTTCGCGGCGAGCGACCTGATGGCCATCGGGCTCATCAGGGGTTTCGAGAAGCTCGGCGTCAGGGTGCCGGAAGACGTCTCGATCGTCGGCTTCGACGACATTCCGAACGCGGAGCTCGTGGGACC
Organism: Spirochaetales bacterium; assembly: GCA_016926955.1. Classification (GTDB taxonomy): domain Bacteria; phylum Spirochaetota; class Spirochaetia; order Treponematales; family UBA12059; genus JAFGNN01. Next base: position 48,324 of record JAFGNN010000065.1, read on the forward strand.
GGCGCTCACCACGGTCGCACAGGACACCATGGCCATAGGCCGTGCCGCGCTGGACGCCGTGCTGGACGAACTCGATTCAGGCGCCCGGCGCGCGGAAATCCTTCTCGAGCCGCGCCTCGTGGTCCGCCAGTCATGCGCGGCCCCTCGAACCTAGGCCTGCAGGCCGCGAGAGTTCCCGCAAGCGTCGTCGCCGCGCATCGGATGCGCGTTCCGCTTGCTAAAAAGCGAAGCCCGGTTCCCTCCAAGGGAACCGGGCTTCTTGCTTGTCGGAAAGCATCCCGGCCAGTATCCGCGCGTTCCGGACCGCGGCGGCCGGGATCCCTGATCAGCCGAGCACCGCCAGCAGGACGCCGGCCGCGATGGCCGAGCCGATGACGCCCGCGACGTTCGGTCCCATGGCGTGCATGAGCAGGTAGTTGTTCGGGTTCTCGCGCTGTCCCTCGACCTGCGACACGCGCGCGGCCATCGGAACCGCCGACACGCCCGCCGAGCCGATGAGCGGGTTTATCTTGCCGCCCGAGATCACGTTCATGAGCTTGCCGAGCAGCACGCCGCCCGCGGTGCCCACGGCGAACGCCGCGAGGCCCAGACCGATGATCATCAGGGTCTGGGGCGTCAGGAACTTGTCCGCGCTCGCGGTCGCGCCGACCGACACCCCGAGGAAGATGGTCAGGATGTTGATGAGGGCATGCTGGGCCGTGTCCGACAGGCGGCCGGTGACGCCGGTCTCCCGGAACAGGTTGCCGAGCATGAGCGAGCCCACGAGCGGCACGGCCGAGGGCAGCAGCAATCCGACGAGGATGGTCACCGCGATCGGGAAGATGACCTTCTCGGTTTTCGACACCTCACGGAGCTGGTCCATGACGATGGCCCGCTCCTTCTTCGTGGTCAGCAGCCGCATGATGGGCGGCTGGATGATCGGGACGAGGGCCATGTACGAGTACGCCGCGATCGCGATGGCGGGCAGAAGCTCGGGCTTGAGCTTGCTCGTCAGGTAGATGGCCGTCGGACCGTCCGCGCCGCCGATGATGCCGATGGAGCCGGCAGCCTGCGGATCGAAGTCGAGGGCGCGCGCGCCCAGGTAGGTCAGGAAGATGCCGAGCTGCGCGGCGGCGCCGAGCAGCAGGCTCTTCGGGTTGGCGATGAGCGGCCCGAAGTCGGTCATGGCGCCGACGCCCATGAAGATGAGCGGCGGGTAGATGCCGAGCTTGACGCCCTGGTAGAGATAATAGACGAGACCGCCCGGCACCACCTTGCCGTCCACGACCGAGTGCTCCGTCATGATGCCGCCGAGCGGCAGGTTCGAGAGGAGCATTCCGAAGGCGATCGGCACGAGGAGGAGCGGTTCGAACTTCTTTACGATGCCGAGATACAGGAGGACGCAGGACACCGTGATCATGATGAGGTCTTTCCACCCCAACACGGCGAAGCCGGTAGTCCCAAGGAATTCCAGTACGCTATCCCACATGGGAGGCAGCCCTCCCCTTTACGAAAGTTCGACGAGGGTGTCGCCGGTGTTGACGGAGGCGCCGGCCTGAACCCTGAAGGCGGCGACGGTGCCGTCGGCGGGGGCGACGATCTCGTTCTCCATCTTCATGGCCTCGAGGATGAGGAGCACGTCGCCGCGCCTGACGGCCTGGCCGGCGGAGGCCTTGAGGGCGGTGATGGTGCCGGGCATCGGCGACTTGACGAGCTGCGAGCCGGAGGAGACCGGTGCCGCGGAAGCCGGAGCGGGCGCCGCGGGAGCGGCGGGAGCGGCGGCCGGGGCCGCGACGGGAGCCGGGGCGGAGGCGGCGCGGGAGCCGCCGAGTTCCTCGACGGCCACGTCGTAGGTCTTGCCGTTGACGGTGATGCGGTACTGCTTCATGGAAGTCTCCTTAGGCGTGGCGGCGGCCGGAATTTACGGCTCGCGCGATTCTTTCTGCGAAGCCCCAGGCGGGGACATTGACGCCGGCGGGAGTCGACCCGACGGGCGCGACTGCCGCGACCCGGAAGCTGCCCGGACTCATGCCGCTCGCGGCGGAAACGGCGGCGGCGATTACGGCGAGGAGTTCGCCCTCGTCGCCGCCTGCGGCTTGGGCCGCCGGCATGATGACGTTGGCGGGCGCGACGGACGGCACGTGGCCCTGCTTTTTCCGGCCCACGAAAATCAGCTTGAAGAGCTCGAGGACGAACGAGAGCGCGACGAGCGCGGAGAACACGGTGCCGAAGCCGAGGGCGACGATGAACCAGTCATTCATGGCTGCCCCCTACACCGGGAAGTTGCCGTGCTTGCGGCTCGGGCGCGTCTCGCGCTTGCCCGAGAGCAGGGCCAGGGCGGCGAGGAGGCGGCTCCGCGTGTGCGCGGGCTCGATGACGTCGTCGACATAGCCGCGCGCCGCGGCCTTGTACGGGTTCGCGAAGGACTTCTTGTACTCCTCGATCTTCTCCTTGCGCGCGGCGGCGGGGTCGGCGGCTTCCTCGATCTCCTTCTTGAAGATGATGTTGGCCGCGCCGTCGGGACCCATGACCGCGATCTCCGCGCTCGGCCAGGCGAAGACCTGGTCCGCGCCGAGGTGCTTGGAGCACATGGCGATGTAGGCGCCGCCGTAGGCCTTGCGCACGATGACGGTCAGCTTGGGCACCGTCGCCTCGCTGTAGGCGTAGAGCAGCTTTGCGCCGTGGCGGATGACGCCGCCGTGCTCCTGGCCGACGCCGGGCAGGTAGCCCGCGGTGTCGGAGAGGGTCAGGAGGGGGACGTTGAACGCGTCGCAGGTGCGGATGAAGCGGCTGGCCTTGTCGGAGGCGTTGATGTCGAGCACGCCGGCCATGACCGCCGGCTGGTTCGCGACGACGCCGACCGAGCGGCCGCCGAGGCGCGCGAAACCGATGACGATGTTCTTCGCGTAGTCGCCCATCACTTCCATGAAATCCCCGGCGTCGACGAGGCCCTCGATGATGCGGCGCACGTCGTAAGGCTTGTTCGGCTGGTCCGGGATGATGTCGGCGAGGGCGGAAGGATCGACGGGCGGCTCGGCGAAGGCCGCGAGCGGGGCGTCCTCGAGGTTGTTCTGCGGCAGGAACGAGAGCAGGCGGCGGATGGCCGCGAGGGTCGCGTCCTCGTTCTCGAAGCGGAGATGGGCCACGCCCGACTTCTCGCAGTGGACGTGGGAGCCGCCCAAGTCCTCGGCGGAGACGTCCTCGCCGGTCACGGCCTTGATGACCTGGGGCCCGGTGATGAACATGTTGGAGGACTTGTCGGTCATCAGTATGAAGTCGGTCAGCGCCGGGGAGTACACCGCGCCGCCGGCGCAGGGGCCCATGATGACCGAAATCTGCGGTATGACGCCCGAGGCGACGGTGTTCCTGAAGAAGATGTCGCCGTATCCCGACAACGCGTCGACGCCTTCTTGAATGCGGGCGCCGCCGGAGTCGTTGATGCCGACGAGCGGGATGCCGACCTTGACGGCCAGGTCCATGACCTTGCAGATCTTGGCCGCGTGCATCTCGCCGAGCGAGCCGCCGATGACGGTGAAGTCCTGCGCGAACACCGCCACCTGGCGGCCGTCCACGAGGCCGTAGCCCACCACGACGCCTTCGCCCGGCGCGTCAACCTCGTTCATGCCGAGCTCGACGGCGCGGTGTTCCACGAAGGCGTCCACCTCGACGAAGCTGCCCGGGTCCATGAGGGCCTCGATGCGTTCGCGCGCGGTCTTCTTGCCCTTTTGGTGCTGGGCGTCGACGCGCTTCGGTCCGCCGCCGGCGACTATCTTCGCCCGCGCTTCCTCGAGCCGCTTGATCTTCTCTTCCATGTGTAACTCCGTTGTTACGCCTCGTCGCGCTGGCAGAGCTCGACGAGGACGCCGTTGGTCGCTTTGGGATGGAGGAACGCTATCTTCGCGCCGCCCGCGCCGTAGCGCGGTTTTTCGTCGATCAGGCGGACGCCCTTGGCTTTGAGCTCGGCCAGGGTCGCCTCGAGGTCGTCGACGCGGAAGGCGATATGCTGGACGCCAGCGCCGCGCGCCTCGATATGCTTTGCGATCGGGCCGTCGCTCGCCGTGGACTCGAGCAGCTCGACCTCCGTGTCTCCGACGGGCAGGAAGGCGGTCTTCACCTTCTGCTCCTCGACGGTCTCGGTGCCGGCCAGCTTGAGGCCGAGCAGGTCGGTATAGATCTTGAGGGTCTCTTCCAGGTTCGACACCGCGATGCCGATGTGGTCTACCTTGAGCACCATGCTTTCAGTCTCCCGCTTGTTCAGGGCTGTTCTCCGGACTGTACCGCGAGCGGTGATCCGGAGCTTGACAGGATTCTTTCGAGTGTCTCGAGGGCATCATAGAGATCGCGTTCGCGTGTGGCAAGCTCCCCGGCCAGCTTGAGGAGCTCCGCGCCGGCGGGCCCCGCCTCGAGCCGCGCGAGCACGCGGGCGGCGAGCGCTGCCTTGAGCTCAGTGGCGGCGTTGGACTTCCTGCGCAGTTCGAGCTGGCCCGATTCGGTCAACTTCGCCCGGTGCGCCTCGATCGCGTCGACAAGGGCCTCGACGCCCTCGCCCGTCTCCGCGACGGTCTTGAGCACGGGCGGGAGTTTCGCGAGGAAGGCGTGAGGATCCTCGTCCGGGGCGCCCGCGGCGGCTGCCGTGTTCGCGGGAGAAGCTGCGTGATGGACACCCCCCGAGGCGATGGCGCGCGCGCCCGCTGCAGTGTTCACCCAGGCGGTTTCCAGCATGGCGCGGATCTCGCGCACCACGCGGTCGGCCCCGTCGCGGTCGGCCTTGTTGACGACGAAGACATCGCCGATCTCCATGACGCCGGCCTTGATGGCCTGGATGTCGTCGCCGAGTCCCGGCACCGACACGAGCACGACCGAGTCGGCGAGCTTGACGATGTCCACCTCGGACTGGCCGACACCCACCGTCTCGATGACGACGCGCTCGTAGCCGGCCGCGTCGAGGATGCGCACGGTTTCCGCGCAGGCCTTCGAGAGGCCGCCGAGCGAGCCGCGGGTCGCCAGGGAGCGGATGAAGACGCCCTCGTCGAGGGCGCGGCCCTGCATGCGGATGCGGTCGCCGAGCACGGCGCCGCCTGAGTACGGGCTCGAGGGGTCGACCGCGACGACGCCGACCTTGAGGCCGCGTTCGCGGTACGCCTTTACGAGCTTGTCGACGAGGGTGCTTTTCCCCGAGCCGGGCGGGCCGGTGACCCCGACGACGTGGGCCTTACCGGTGTGCCGGTGGAGGAGGCGGAGCGCCGCCTCGACGCCGGGGTCCGCGGATTCGGCGCGGGTGATGGCGCGCGCGATGGTCCGGGCGTCGCCGGCCCTGATCAGGGCGACGACGCCTTCGGGATCGGGCGCGCCTCGATCAGCCATCGGACTCAGCGCTTGAGGTGAGTCCGGATGAACTCCACCGTGGTCGCCGTCGGGGTGCCCGGACCGAAGATGGCGGCGATGCCCCTGGACTTGAGGAACTCGTAATCCCCTTCAGGGATGACGCCGCCGCCGATGACGAGCACGTCGTCCACCTTCTTCTCCGCGAGCAGCTCGGTGACACGGGGGAAGAGGTGGTTGTGCGCGCCCGACAGGATGCTCATGGCGATGACGTCGACGTCCTCCTGGACGGCCGCCTGCACGATCTGCTCGGGCGTCTGCCTGAGTCCGGTGTAGACCACCTCCATGCCGGCGTCGCGGAGGGCGCGGGCGATCACCTTGGCGCCGCGGTCGTGTCCGTCGAGGCCGGGCTTCGCGACCAGCACGCGTATGGTTCGTTCCATCTGCATCTCCCGTCAGATCGTGACTTTCTGCTGGTACTCGCCGAAGGTGGCGCGGAGCACGTCGCAGATCTCGCCGAGCGTGGCGTAGGCCTTGACCGCCTCGACGATGGGCGGCATCAGGTTGGCGTCGGTCTTCGAGGCGGCCTTGAGCGCCGCGAGGGCGGTCTCGACCTTCGAAGAGTCGCGCTTCGCGCGGAGCGCCCCGAGCTTCGCGGCCTGGGACGCGCCGACCGAGGGGTCGACGCGGAGGAGCCCTTCCGGCGCGGCTTCCTTGACCTGGAACTTGTTGAGGCCGACCACCACGCGCTCGCCGGACTCCACGTCCATCTGGTAGGCGTAGGCGGCGTCCTGGATCTCCTGCTGCACGAAGCCGTGCTCGATAGCCTTGACCGCACCGCCGAGCGAGTCGATCTTGCGGATGTAGTTCCAGGCCTCGTCCTCGATGCGGTTCGTGAGGCTCTCGACATAGTAGCTGCCGGCGAGCGGGTCGACGGTCTCGGCCGCGCCCGACTCGTTGGCGATGATCTGCTGGGTGCGGAGCGCGATGCGCACCGATTCCTCGGTGGGCAGGGCGAGCGCCTCGTCGCGCGAGTTGGTGTGGAGGCTCTGCGTGCCGCCGAGCACCGCGGCCAGCGCCTGGATGGCGACGCGCACGACGTTGTTGTCGGGCTGCTGGGCGGTCAGCGTGGAACCGCCGGTCTGGGTGTGGAAGCGGAGCATCCAGGATTTCGGGTTCTTCGCGCCGAAGCGCTCCTTCATCACCCTGGCCCAGAGGCGGCGGGCGGCGCGGAACTTCGCCACTTCCTCGAAGAGGTCGTTGTGCGCGTTGAAGAAGAAGGAAAGACGCGGCGCGAAGTCGTCGACGTCGAGCCCCGCCTTGATGGCCGCCTCGACGTAGGCGATGCCGTCCGCGAGCGTGAAGGCCACTTCCTGCACTGCGGTGGAGCCCGCCTCGCGGATGTGGTAGCCCGAGATGGAGATGGTGTTCCAGGCCGGCACTTCCTTCGAGCAGTACGCGAAGATGTCCGTGATCAGGCGCATCGAGGGCTCGGGCGGGAAGATGTAGGTGCCGCGGGCAACGTACTCCTTGAGGATGTCGTTCTGGATGGTGCCGTTGAGCTTGTCGGCCGTCACGCCCTGCTTCTCCGCGACCGCGATGTACATGGCGAGCAACACGGCGGCGGGGGCGTTGATGGTCATGCTCGTGGAGACCTTGTCGAGCGGGATGCCGTCGAAGAGGGTCTCCATGTCCGCGAGGCTGTCGATGGCGACGCCGACCTTGCCGACCTCGCCCGCGGAGAGCGGGTGGTCGGAGTCGTAGCCGATCTGCGTGGGCAGGTCGAAGGCCACCGAGAGGCCGGTCTGTCCCTGCTCGAGCAGGAATTTGTAGCGCTTGTTGGATTCCTCGGCGGTGGCGAAGCCGGCGTACTGGCGCATGGTCCAGAAGCGGCCGCGGTACATGGTCGACTGGACACCCCGGGTGAAGGGAAACTCGCCCGGCAGTCCGATATCGTCGAGGTACTCGCGGCTTTCGAGGTCGGCGGGCGTGTAGAGCCGTCCGACGGGAGCCTTGGAGCCCGTGACGAAATCCTTCCGCCGTTCGGGGTGCTTGGCCAGCGACTTGTCGACCCCCGCGTTCCAGCGCTCGAGCTCGGCCTTCAGCTTGTCGTTACCGGACATCGTTTCCTCCGCTTCGCTTTCGGCTTCAGGACGCGGCCGCGGCGGCGATTTCCCAGCCGCGGCGGAGCGCCTTCAGGTTGAGGTCCTCGGTGCCCTTCGGCACGCGGTTCTTGACGGCGGTCTCGAGGGTGGGCAGGTCGACCGCGCCGGAGACGCGGCCGAGGACGCCGAGCGCCACGATGTTCGCCACGACCTTCTTGCCGAGCTCGTCGGCGGCGGTCGAGAGGATGGGAACGCGGACCGTGCGCGCGGAAACCTCGGAGGACTCGGGAACGCTCGCGTCGACGATGACGAGTCCCTTGCCCATGAGCTTGCCGTAGGTGCGATAGGCTTCCGCGGTCAGCGCCAGGAGGAAGTCGGGATCGATGGCCTTCGGATAGTCGATGTCGTCCTCCGACACCACCACCTCGGCTTTCGAGGCGCCGCCGCGGGCCTCGGGCCCGTAGCTCTGCGTCTGGACCGCGTTCTTGCCCTCGAGGATGGCGGCCTCGGCAAGCACGATGCCCGCCAGGAGGAGCCCCTGTCCGCCCGAGCCGCTCAGTCGGAATTCTGTTCGCATCCGCGAAGCCCTCCGTCGATGTTCTTCCAGGCGCGGCGCACCTTGGCGGTGGCCTTGAGGTACTCGTCGCAGTACTCGGGCTGCGACGAGCGGTGGAGCTCGCCGATGAGGAGCTTGCCCTGCACCTTCTCCGGCGGCAGGGCGGCGGCCGCCTTGGCGTTGACCGTGCGGCCCTTGATCCACTCGAGCATGTCCACGGCCGAGCCGATCTTGTTCTTCCTTCCCATGTAGGTGGGGCACTGGCTCAGCGCTTCGACCACCGAGAAGCCCTTGTTCTGCAGGGCCTGCTCGAGAAGGTCTATCAGCATGGGCACGTGGAAGCTGGTGCCGCGGGCCACGTAGGTGGCGCCGGCCGCCTTCGCGAGCTCGGCGAGGTCGAAGTCGCGCTCGGAGTTGCCGTAGGGCGCGGTGGTGGCGAGCATGCCCTTCGGCGTCATCGGCGAGTACTGGCCGCTCGTCATGCCGTAGATGTTGTTGTTCATGACGATGGTGGTGATGTCTATGTTGCGGCGCGCCGCATGTATGAAATGGTTTCCGCCTATGGCCGTGCAGTCCCCGTCGCCGGTCATGACGATGACCTTGAGGTCGGGGCGGGCCACCTTGAGGCCCGTTGCGAACGCGAGGGCGCGGCCATGCGCGGTGTGCAGGGTGTCGAAATCGAGGTAGCCGACCGCGCGGCTCGAGCAGCCGATGCCGGAAACGAGGATGAGCTTGTTCTTGTCGAGCCCGAGGCGGTCGATGGCGCGGATCAGGGCGCCGGTGATGGTGCCGTGGCCGCAACCCGGGCACCAGATGTGCGGCAGGCGGTCCTGGCGGAAGTAGGAAAGGGTCTCGCTCATTTCGCCGCCTCCATGATCGCGGTGAAGATCTCCTCGGGACGGAAGAGCTCGCCGTTCACCTTCGAGACGCGGACGACCTTGGCGCTGCAGCGGGAGGCGCGCTCCACCTCGAGCGCTACCTGCCCGAGGTTCATCTCCGGCACGACGATGGCCTTGACCCGTTTCGAAAGCTCGAGAACCTCGTCGTGGGGAAAGGGCCAGATGGTCCTGAGTCGCAGCATGCCCGCCTTGACGCCGGCAGCGCGCGCCTTCCGGACGGCTGAGAGCGCGCTCATGGCGGACGAGCCGAAGGAGACGACGGCGACCTCGCAGTCGTCGAGGCTCTCGGTGACGTAGTCGCGGATTTCGGTTTCGTGGCGGTCGATCTTGGCGGCCAGGCGGCGCATCAGGCGGTCGGCGACCTCGGGCTTGTTCGAGGGAAAGCCCGTCTCGTCGTGGAACAGGCCCGTGACATGCCAGCGGTAGCCTTCGCCGAAGGGCGCCATCGGCGGAACCCCGCCGTCGACGTCGGCCTCGTAGGGTTTGTAGCCGACGCGCGACTTCGGCGCCGGGCGGTTCTCGATGACCAGCTCGGAGGCGTCGGGCAGCTCGACCTTTTCGCGCATGTGGCCGATGACCTCATCCATGAGGACCACCGCGGGCACGCGGTAGCGCTCGGAGAGGTTGAAGGCGCGCACCGTCAGCTCAAAGCATTCCTTGACGTTGCCGGGCGAGAGCACGACAACCGGATGGTCGCCGTGGGTTCCCCAACGCGCCTGCATCACGTCGCCCTGGGCGGGGCTCGTGGGCATGCCGGTCGAAGGTCCGACACGCTGGACGTTGACGAAGACGACGGGCACCTCGCAGAGCGAGGCGTAGCCGAGCAGTTCCTGCATGAGCGAGAAGCCGGGGCCGCTCGTCGCGGTCATCGCCTTCTTGCCGGTCAGCGAGGCGCCGATGATGGCGGCCGCGCTGGCGATCTCGTCCTCCATCTGGATGAACGAGCCGCCTACTTTCGGGAGTTCCTCCGCGCAGAGCTCGGCGATCTCGGTGCTCGGCGTGATCGGATAACCGGCGTAGAACTCCAGCCCGGCGGCGAGGGCGCCGACCGTGCAAGCCTCGTTGCCCTGCATGAGCTTGACGGTCTTAGGCATGATGGGCCTCCGGGGGAACCTGCAGGTCGACGACGTGATCGTCCGGCGAAGGGGCTTGCGCCGCGTCGCGCGGCTTCACCTCGATGGCGAAGTCCGGACAGCGGAGCTCGCACATGAGGCAGCCGATGCAGTCGTCGGGCCGGGCGGCGAAAACCTTCCCGTCCCTGAGCTCGAGGACCTTCTTCGGGCAGTACGCGACGCAGATGTTGCAGCCCTTGCAGAACTTTTCCCTGATCAGGTGACGGTAGAATTTCTTGTCGCTCATGGCGCTCTCTCGTTGGGATCGGCTCCGTCCCGACCGGGACGGTCCGCGACGCGCCGGTTCAGGATACGGACTTCCCCTGGGGGAATCCGACCTGGATCGCGGCCTTCGTCTGCATGATGCGTGCGTTGAGTGTACTCGAGGAATTTCGGACTGTAAAGCCGGAAAGCGTTCCCGCGGCGTCGCCATCGAACCTAACTCCTTTTAATAATTATACATCCTGAAGGCATGACGATGCGGGACCCGGTCTCCACGGCCACATGCCGGGATCTGGCTCCGTCGGCTCCGGTTCACACTCAAAAGGAAGGGCGCTATACTTGACCGAGCGCCGTTTCAGAAGGGCGCCTTCAGCACGCCAGGAGGCCACTACATGCCGCGCAAGCTCCTCGTCCGGGACCTGACCCTCCGCGACGGACAGCAGTCCCAGTTCGCCACCCGCATGAACCAGTCGCAGGTCGACCGCACCCTTCCCCACTACGCGAAAGCCGGCTTCTGGGGCATGGAGGTCTGGGGCGGCGCGGTGCCGGATTCCGTCATGCGCTACCTCGGGGAGAGCCCCTGGACCCGCCTCGAGAAGATCCGCGACGGCGTCGGCGGCGTTTCGAAGCTGACCGCCCTTTCCCGCGGGCGCAACCTCTTCGGCTACAACCCCTACCCCGACTCGGTCATCGAAGGTTTCTGCGTCAACGCCGTGAAGAGCGGCGTCGACGTCATGCGCATCTTCGACGCGCTCAACGACATCGACAACATGACGAGCTCCATCGACGCCGTGAAGAAGGCCGGCGGCCAGGCCGACTGCGCGGTCTGCTACACCACGGACCCCCAGTTCACGCGTGGCGAGCGCTTCTCGGCCTTCCTCAAGGGCAAGCGCCTTCCGAAGGCCATTTTTACCACCTCCTACTTTGTAGAGAAGGCGAAGGAACTGGCCCGCCGTGGCGCCGACATGATCTCCATCAAGGACATGGCCGGCCTCGTCGAACCCGCGGCCGCCGCCGACCTTGTCAAGGCCATCAAGGACGCGGTTCCCCTTCCCCTCGACTTCCACACGCACTGCACGCCGGGCTACGGCGTCGCGAGCGTCCTCATGGCCATGGTCTCCGGCGTCGACATCGTCGACTCGGTGGTGCTCGGCTTCTCGGGCGGCCCCGCGGCGCCTGCCTTCGAGATCGTACAGCTTTTCGCGGACCGGCTCGGGCTCGATACGGGCGTGGACCTCAAGGCAGTCTCGTCCCTCGACCTGGAGCTCCGCGGGATACGCGCGGAGCTCGACAAGTTCGACCAGTTCAAGCGGCTTCCGCCCGCCTTCGACATCGCTTCGGGGACGGTGCCCGCGGCGCTCGAAGGACTCGTCGAGCACGCGGTCGCGGCCGCGAAGGCCGGGAAGATCGATGCGGTGCTCGGCGCCTGCCAGGGCATCGAAAAGTGGTTCAACTATCCCGAGCCCGACGGCATCGTCAAGCGGGCCCAGATTCCCGGCGGCATGTACACCAACATGCTCGCCCAGCTCAAGGAAGCGAAGCTCGAGCAGCACATGGACGAAGTGCTCCGCTCCGTCCCCCTCGTCCGCCTCGACGCGGGCGTACCGCCACTGGTGACGCCGACCAGCCAGATCGTGGGCGTGCAGGCGGTCAACTGCGTCATCGACAAGACCCAGGGGAAGCCCTGGTACACCAACGTCTCCAAGAATTTCATCGAACTCGTCAAGGGCTCGTACGGCCGCACCCCCTGGCCGATCGACCCCGCCTTCCGCGAGAGGATCGCGCTCGTGCGGGACGAGACGCCCTACGACACCTCGAAGTACAAGGTGCAGGCCAATCCCGAGTTGCCCGAGTTCGGCGGCGTCCGCCTGGCGCTCGACGCCAAGGAGGAGCTCCTCCTCGAACTCTTCCCGAGCGTCGCGGACAAATTCCTGCGTGCCGAGCGCGAAAAGGAATGGAAGGCGAAGCTCGCGGCCCTGCCGCCCGAGCCCGATCCGGACGAAGGCAGGCGCTTCCCGCCGAGCTTCTGGGAAGACGAGCTCGCGGCCGCCATCGAAGCCTGAATCATCTCACTGGATATGCACCGGGGCTCCGCGCGCGGGCCCCGGTATTTTTTTGTCCGCACCCTTCAGGGAGCGTCCGCGACGCGCACGCTCCCCGCGCCATCGTCGATCTCCACGACGAAAGAACCCGCGACGCCGCGGGCCGTCCCGTAGCCGGCGACGAGCTCTTCGAGCGAGAGCCGCTGGAGAGGCGCCGACGGGAAGAGCGAGCAGCGGGCCGGATGCGCGAATCCGTGGGGCATCCCGTCGGAGCCGAAGATCAGGTCGCGGCCGGGAACGAAGCCCGCTTCGTCGATGAGCATGCGGAAAGGGTTGTTCCGCGCCAGAAGTGCGGGTTCGAGCCGGTCGCGGTAATCCTCCGTGTCGCTCGAGAAGTTCGGCTGCATGGACAGGATTGCCCCGAGCTCGCGGGCGCGGAAAGCCTGCTCGCGAGAAATGAATTGCAGGTGCTCGAGCCGGACGAGCGGAAAGTCGAGCCCGTCCCCCCGAGCCCGCTCGAGGCAGCGCAGGGCCTGTTCTATGGCGAGAGGGCCGATGGCGTGGATGGCCAGGGCGGCGCCGAGCGAAGCCGCCGCGTCGAGCTCGGCGAGCAGGGCCCCGTCGTCGTAGGGCATGAGGGGCGTCGAGCCGCCGATCCAGCCGGTCTCGATGGCCGCCGTTCGCGCCCCGATGGCGCCGTCGAGGAAGAGCTTGACGCCCGCGCAGGCGGCGCGCCCTTCACCGTCCAGCGAACGGTACAGCGCCGCGCCCGCCCAGGCTTCGGCGCAGCGCGGGTTTTCCGTCACGACCGCGAGCGCGCGAGCGGACGCCACCGCCAGATCCTCGATCGAGCCGAAGCCGAGCGGCGGAAGCGTGTCGAGGAAGGCGTCGAGCTTGGACCGGTTCAGGCCCGCCAGGTCGCAGTAGGCTTCGAAAAGCCGCGGGATGTTCGCTTCGCGCCAGGCCGCGTCGTCGCGGTGCTCCGCCAGGTCGGGCAAGGCCGCCTCGACGAAGGGCAACGCGGCGTCCGAGAGCAGGAAGCCGTGCAGGCTGCTGTTGACGAGAAGGACCGGCGGCAGCTCCGCGAGCGCTTCCGGGCCGAGCGAGAGCACGTTGGTCCGCCAGCCGCGCAACACCGTCAGGCGGTCGGAGGGCAGGGATCGGATGAGGCGCAGGGCGGCACCCGCGTCCAGGGCCGACAGATCGCCGAGGGATGCGAGCGCAGCGTAGAGGCTCGTATGGCTGTGATTGTCGTGGAGGAGCGGGATCTCGACACGGCGGACGGCGCTCATACCGGCGCCCCTTCGAGGCCGCCCGCGGGGCGCTTCCGCGCAGGCAGCTGCGCCAGGACCATGCCCGCGAGCATCAAGGCGGCGCCCGCGAGCGCACGGCCGGCGAGCCGTTCGCCCAGGATGAGGCCGCCGCCGAGCGCGGCGAAAGGCGCCTCAAGGCTCATGATGAGCGAAGCGCGGGCCGGGTGCGCGCGCTTCTGTGCGACCATCTGGAGCGTATAGCCGACGCCGATCGACCCGAGGCCGCCGTAGAGGATGGGAATGGCCGCGGCGCGTATCGCCGCGACGCCCGGCTCTTCGAGAAGGAAGGCAAGGACGAGCGTCGCGAGACCGACGAGCAGGAACTGTCCGGCCGCGAGCTCGATGGGGTCGACGCGCGAAGCCCAGCGGTCCACGACCAGGATGTGCGCGGTCCAGAAGAAGGCGCCCGCGAGGACGATCAGGTCTCCCTTTCCGATGGAGAAGTCCGCGCCCGCGGAGAGGAGCCAGAGGCCGGGAATGGCGAGCGCCGCCCCGAGCCAGATCCTCGCGCCGGTGCGCTTGCCTGAGAAGAAGGCGGCGACGGGCACGAAGACGACGTAGAGCCCCGTTATGAAGCCCGCCTTGCCGGCGCTGGTCCACTGCATGCCGACCTGCTGGAGCGTCGCGCCCGCGAAGAGGGCCAGCGCGGCCAGAGGGACGGCGGCGAGGAGGCGGCGGTCGAACGCGGGCGGGAGATTCTCGCCCGCGGCGAAAGCCTGGCGGCGGACGGCGGCGCGGCGGGCCGCGATGAGCGGCAGCAGGGCGATGAAGCCGAGCAGGAAGCGCACGCCGTTGTAGGTGAAGGGGCCGACATGGTCCATGCCGGCGCGTTGCGCGACGAATGCGAAACCCCAGACCGCGGCGACCAGGACCAGGGCGAGTTCGGAGGCGAGATGGCGTCGTTCTTCCATGGTATGGATGACTCCTTGCGCGTCGGGGGCATCTTGGCCGGAAGGGGCGCTCCGGCGCAAGTGGCGGCAGAGGCAGATCCCGCACGCCCGCCAGGTCCCGGAAGGCGGTCCGAGCTCTGTCCCTGTTTCCAGGCGAGCTCTGTTCCCACTGCTGTGTCCTTTCAGCGTGAGCTCTGTCCCCGTTTCCAGGCGAGCTCTGTCCCCGAATCCACGCGCGTGCTACCATCAGCGCATGAGCCCGCATCGCATCGCACTCGCGCTCCTGGCCCCACTCGCGCTCGCGCTGCTTTCGTCCTGCTACGTCACCGTCCAGGGCGCCCGCTATCTCGGCCTGCAGGCGAAGGCGGTGAGCCTCGAGCGCCTGATGGCTGATCCGGCCACTGAACCTGCGATCCGCGACCTGCTCGTCCGGGCCGCCGAGGTCCGCGCCTTCGCCCGCGACGAACTGGGACTCGCGGAGTCCCGCAACTTCACCACCCTGGTGCGTCTCGAGCGCGACTACCTCGCGGACGTCGTTTCGGCCTGCGCGCCGCTCTCGTTCGAACGGAAGCTCTGGAAATACCCGGTGGTCGGCGCCCTGCCCTACAAGGGCTTTTTCAAGCGGGCGGAGGCCGAGGCGGAAGCCGCGAAGCTCCGCGCCAAGGGCTGGGACGTCCTCGTGCGCGAGGTGGACGCCTTCAGCACGCTCGGCTGGTTCAAGGACCCGCTCTGGTCCTTCATGGTTTCGTACGGCCCGGGCTCGCTCGCGGAAATCCTCGTGCACGAGCTGACCCACGCGACCGTCTTCGTCAAGGGCCGCGAGGGCTTCAACGAGGCCCTCGCCACCTTCGTCGGCGTCGAAGGGGCGAAGTCGTGGCTCCGCGAGAAGTACGGCGAGTCCTCGGCAGAACTCGCCGCCTACGAGGCGGCAAAGGCCGACGGCCGGCGCTTCGCGGCCTTCCTCGCGGAGACGGCGCGGAAGCTTGAGGCCCTCTACGGGTCGGGGATCGACGAAGAGGCGATGCGCGGATGCAAGGCGGCGCTCATCGCGGAACGCGCGGCCGAGTACGCGCGCGACGCTGCCGCGTACTCGCTCGAGGCCTATCGGAACTACCCGATGGACAAGGTCGACAACGCCCTCCTCGACCTCTATCGCCTCTACGAACCCGACTCGGGCTTCTGGGCGGCCTACCTCGAGCATGTCGCGGGCGGCTCGGTGCGGAGGCTCGTGGAGGACGCGCGCGAGGCGGCGAAGGAAGCGGCGCGAACGAAGCGCGATCCGGAAGCCGTCCTGCGCGAACGGCTCGCGGCGGCTGGAGACTGAGGCCGGACGGGAACGGGAAGATCCGGTCCCCGCGCCGGAATACTACTCCAGCACCTTGATGTAGCCCCCGAAGGCCCAGCCGATGAGGCCGTCCGCCTTCTTGATGCGGTACCAGGGCGCGGTGATTCCCCCGATGGTCGCAATCACGCCGGTCTTGAGGATGGTGATCGCCTCGCCCTTCCCGAGGCTCCCGAGGACGAAGGCGTCGGTGGAGGCCCGGAGGCGGATGCGGAGACCGGAGTCGGTGGTCACGGCCTTCCTCGGCGACTCGCGGTAGCCCCAGTCGCGGCCTGAGTAAAGGAGGACGAGGGACTGCTTCTCGTCCTTCGTGAAGTCCATGGCCCAGAAATTGCCTTCGTTGTGTATGAAGGATTGCATGTAGTTGTCGTAGGAGTCGGTCGTGCTGTTGATAGTCCCCAGGTCTTTTGACCCTTGGTACACCGTTCTGCCCGAATAGAAATTGCCGTCATCATCGACTTGGCTGAAACTCAGGTTCCTCGTAAGCCCGTTGCCTTTATAGTAAATGATCCCGTCCTTGACCGTCACGCCGGGCACGTTTTCCGGAAGGCTGGCGAGCGCCTCATCGTGCTCCATGCGTCGCGCCGAGCCGTCGGGGGACACGAGATAAACCACGTAGCGGATGGCGGGTGAGTCGTCGCGAAAAATCAGCGCGTTCCCCAGGGAAACCAAATAGCTCAGGTCATCGCCCACTTCAACGCGGGAATTCATCAAGACGCCGTCGAAGGAGTTAATCGAAAAACCGACGGACCCCGCGGTTCCGACAAGCTTCCCGCCCGCTATTCGGGTCGCGGAGGAATAAAAGCCGGCAGGCGATAGCGGGTGCACGCCACTGAGCGCAAAAGTGCCGGACAAGACCGCGAGCGTAAAATCGGAGAGAGGGAAAAAGAATCGCCCTGAGGCATCAACCACGCCCGGAATCACCGATTCGCCAGAATCCGAAGATCTCCCGATCGACCGCAAGGTAATCGCTGGAACCTCGACTGCCTTTCGCGGAGTTGCGAGAATGCTGATCGGTTCAGCGGAAAGGCTTAGGGAAATCAACAGACAGACGAGCATCCAGCTTCGCTTCTTCAAGGATTCCTCCCGGGCGCCAGGATCGAACGGCGCCATCAGAAATTCAAATCCGCCTCGGCGGCATCGCTTGACCAAGCGATGGGTGGTCATCGACACGACTGACAAGGAAGCGTGCGTGTCCTTCCTGTGTCCTTGGTTGCGGATCCGCTCCCGCTACTCCGCGAGCCTTTTCTCCCCCTCGAGCGCTCGTTCATCGGTCAAGTCCTGGCTTGCCTCGAGGCAACCGAGGTATTCGCCGGAGGCCCCCCGGATGGCGAGGTAGCGGATCAGGACGAAGCGGCCCTTCACGCGTATCCAGAAGTCCTCGCGGTCCTTGCGGCCGGAGCGGAACGCTTCGAGGATAGCGAGCACGCGTCCGACGCTCTCCGAGGGGTGGCAGTTCCGGACCTCGCGGCCGATGATGGCGGGGCTCCTGGGAAAAATCCGGTGCGGGCCGTTCGAGAACCATCGCACGCGGTCCTCAGCGTCCACGAAGGTGCAGTCGAGCGGGAGCGCCTTGAGGATCAGGTCCACTGTCGCCGCGGGCAGGGCGCCCGAGTCGAGCGGGATCAGGCCGGCGGAAGGATCAGCGACGGCATCGGGGGAAGCGTCGCCGGCGGTCTCCGCGGCGGTTTCCACGCCGCTCCGCGCGCGCGCGAAGCTCGCCTCCCAGACAGCTTCGGGTACCAAGCCGCGGCCGAAATCCACGAGTTCCCCGAGCATTCCGTCGAGGAGTCCGGGAGGGGCCGCGCGTTCCAGCACGGGGTGGAGGACGCAGCGCTCGCGGAAGGCGTTGGCGTTCAGGGCGAAGTAGAGCCGTCCGAGGCAGGCGTTAAGCGCGGCGTCGGCCGCGTCGTCCGCCGCGAGCAGTTCCTTGAGCGAGGCCAGCTCGCGCCGGGCGTCGTCGTGGATGGACCACATGACCTGCACGCAGCGCCAGTCCGGGGCGAGGCTTTCGAAGATCGGGAAGACGACGTTCTCCTTGCGGCGGAAGTGGGCTTCGAAGGGTTCGAGCTCGCTCCGCATGCTCCCGAGTCCATCCAGGGCGTCGCGGCGGCCCGATCCGCCGGAAGCGGCCTTGAGCGCGAGGGCGCTCGCCTTGCCGCGCGCGATCACGGCGAGCATGGCCTCGTTCTCGGCGTCGAGGAGCCGGACGAAGTCCGTCGTCGCGGCGCGACGGGCGGCGCCCGCCTCGAGCGGGTCGTGGAATAGGTTGATGATTTTGGCGACGAGGACCTTGAGCGCCTCCATCGGCCGTTCCCCGGCGACAAGGCGGTCAACGATGGCGGCGACGTCCTCGGGCTCGAGGGCGTCCAGGTCGGCGCGATGCGCCTCCACGAGAGCTTTGCCGGCCCTGCCTTCGTCCACGGCGCGCACCAGTGCCATGAGCCGTACCGCCCGCCCGTCCGCGCGCTTCATCGTCTCCGACATCCCGCTTCCTCCTTCGATCCAGCATCCTCGCGCGCGGGCCGCGCGCTTTGCAAGACGCGGCGCGCTAAAAGCGTCGGCCTCGGGCGGTCCTTGCTTCCCGCTCCGGCTTTCCGGCATACTGGAAGCATCCCTTTCATGAACCGGGGCGGCCCCGCGCGGCGCCCGCGACGCAAGGAAACCCACGGCATGGTCACGGTCAGCGAACTGGCGCTCGGCTTCGGCGAGCGCACCCTTTTCAAGGACGTCAACCTCATCTTCAATCCCGGCAACTGCTACGGCATCATCGGCGCCAACGGCGCCGGCAAGTCGACCTTCCTCAAGGTGCTTTCCGGCGAGCTCCAGCCCGACAAGGGCCTCGTCAACTATCCGGCCAAGCACCGCATGGCGGTGCTCTCGCAGGACCACTTCGCCTTCGAGGAGCACCGCGTCGTCGACACCGTGGTCATGGGCTACCCGAAGCTCTGGTCGGTCGCCAAGGAGCGCGAGGCCCTCTACGCCAAGGAGGACTTCACCGAAGCGGACGGCATGCGCGTCTCGGAGCTCGAGGGCGAATTCGCCGAGCTCGGCGGCTGGGAGGCGGAGGCGCAGGCCAGCTCGCTGCTTTCCGGACTCGGCGTGCCCGACCAGTGGCACGAGCGCCTCATGTCCGAGGTCGACGAGGGCATCAAGGTCCGCGTACTGCTCGCCCAGGCGCTGTTCGGCAACCCGGAGATACTCCTCCTCGACGAGCCTACCAACGGCCTCGATCTCGACTCGATCTCGTGGCTCGAGGAATTCCTCATCGAGTTCCCGAACGTGGTCATCGTGGTGTCGCACGACCGGCACTTCCTCAACGCGGTGTGCACCCACGTCTGCGACATCGACTTCGGCCACATCCGCATGTACCCGGGCAACTACGACTTCTGGTTCCGCATGAGCCGCATGCTCAACCAGCAGCAGAAGGACCAGAAGAAGCGGCGCGAGGAGAAGATGAAGGACTTGAAGGACTTCATCCAGCGCTTCTCGTCGAACGCCTCCAAGAGCCGCCAGGCCACCTCGCGCAAGAAGGTGCTCGAGAAGCTGCAGGTCGAGGACCTCCAGCCCTCGAGCCGCAAGGTGCCCTACGTCGCCTTCAAGAGCGAGCGGGCGGTCGGCAACAACGTGGTGCGCGTCGAGAAGCTCTCCCGGGCCATCGAGGGCGCAGCGAGCCTGGGCGATTACTCCATGATCGTAAACCGCGAAGACAAGATCGCCTTCGTCGGCCACGAGCACCTCACCAAGAGCGAGTTCTTCGCCATCCTCGCGGGCGCGGCCGAGGCCGACTCGGGCGACGTCTACTGGGGACAGACCATCACAGTCGGTTACTTCCCGAAGGAGACCTCCGCCTGGTTCGACTCGGACCTGTCGATCACCGAGTGGCTCCGGCAGTTCAGCCCCCAGGACGATGACACCTACGTCCGCTCCTTCCTCGGCCGCATGCTCTTCTCCGGCGACGAGGCCCTGAAGCCCGTGCGCGTGCTCTCCGGCGGCGAGAAGGTGCGCTGCATCCTCTCCAAGCTCATGCTGCAGGGCGCCAACGTGCTCATCCTCGACGAGCCGACCAACCACCTGGACCTCGAGGCCATCACCGCCCTCAACGACGCCCTGATCGACTTCGACGGCGTCGTGCTTTTCACCAGCCACGACCACGAGTTCGTCAACTCCATCGCCAACCGCGTCGTCGAGTTCTGCCCGGGCGGCGTCATCGACCGCTGCATGCCCTTCGACGAGTACCTGGCCGACAAGCAGGTGCGCGAGCTCCGCGACCAGTACTACCACGGGCACGTGATCACGGAGATCTGATTTCCAGACAATAAAACCACGGAGACACGAAGACACGGAGGAAAGAGGGAGAAGAGGGAAAGATAGGGAGAAGATAAGGGAAACCGTGAGGCGGGTTTCCGCTTCGCGGGACGGGACGCTATATTGATTATATGAAAAGTAAGGTATGGAAGACGCGGGAGAACCGGATGAGGTCGCTCGCAGGACTCGTGGTGGCGATTGGCTTGCTGGCGGTGTCGTGCGCGCCGGCGGGGGCTGAGGGCTCGGTGGGAGCTGGCCCTTCAGCCGGGACGGGACTCGCGGCGGAAACGGGCGCTCAGGCGCCGCATCCCTACTCGCTGGAGGGGCTTGCCTTGCGCG
Organism: Spirochaetales bacterium; assembly: GCA_016926955.1. Taxonomy (GTDB): domain Bacteria; phylum Spirochaetota; class Spirochaetia; order Treponematales; family UBA12059; genus JAFGNN01. Next base: position 68,753 of record JAFGNN010000065.1, read on the forward strand.
CGTGGGGGACGGGGCCTGACCCGGTCGTCGTGGAGCGGCTCGGGCTTGTCCGCGGCGCGCGGACTTCGGTGATCGAGTACGAAAGCGACGGGAACAAGCTCCGCGCCCTTCTGCAGACGCCCGACCGCGAGCCGCCGCCCGGCGGCTTCCCTGTAGTGCTGATGGCCCACGGGCACGTGCCCCCAGACGTGTGGACCACGGCGGGTTCCTACATCATTCCGAGTTCCGCCTACGCGGTACGCGGCTTCTTGGTGCTCAAGCCCGACTATCGCGGACACGGGGAATCGGGCGGCGTCGCCGAGGGTACTTTCCGCACCATCGAATACACCGTCGACGTCCTGGAGCTGCTCGCCAAGATCCCGTCGATTCCCGGAGCCGATCCCTCGCGGGTCTTCCTCTACGGGCATTCGATGGGCGGCGAGGTGGCGCTCCGGGTTCTCGCGCTCTCCGACGCGGTGAAAGCCGCGAGCCTCTGGGCCGCGGTCACCGAACCCTTTCCCGAGAACACCCTGCACTATCTGCGGAAGCGGAATCCGGCCCTCGCCGAACAAACGCTCGCGCGCATCCGCGGGGAGCTCGGCGGAATTCCCTTCGCCGCGTTCAGTCCGGTCGACAACCTGGCCCTGGTCGAGGAGCCGCTCATCGTGCACCACGGCACGGCGGACGACTCCGTGCCCTTCGCCTGGGCTGCGCCCTTCCGCGCGCGCCTCGACGCTGCAGGCGTCGACTACGTCTTCCACGAGTATCCCGGCGAGGATCACAACATCTCGCGGAGCTTTTCCCGCGTCATCGAGCGCGACGTGGCCTTTTTCCGCTCGGTTCCTTAGGTCTTGGGCGCTTGCCGCCGCGGGCGGGCGGAATTAGTCTATCCGCATGCCATTTTCGCGCCCCGTGCCCACCCTCGCCGTCGTCGGCGCGGGCGATCGCGGCAACACCTACGCCCGCTTCGCCCTCGAGCATCCGGAGCGCCTCCGCATATCCGCGTTCGCCGAGCGCGATCCCGTGCGTCGAGCCCGTTTCGCCAACCTGCATGGCCTTCCTGCGGCAGCGGTGTTCGAGGACTGGCGCGAGCTTCTCGACCGGCCGCGCCTGGCCGACGCCCTGCTCGTCGCGACGCCTGACCGCGAACACCTCGCTCCCGCCTTGGCCGCCCTCGAGCGCGGCTATCGGGTACTGCTCGAAAAGCCCATGGCTCCCGACGCGGACTCGTGCCGCTCCATCGCCGAAGCGTCCGCGCGGACTGGCAACGAGGTGGTCGTCTGCCACGTGCTCCGCTATTCCTCCTTCTTCCGCGCGATCCGACGCGCCCTCGACGAAGGCCTGATCGGCGAACTCGTGTCCATCGAGCACGCCGAGAACGTCGCGTACTGGCATATGGCGCATTCGTACGTACGCGGCTCCTGGGGAAGCTCCGTCCGCTCGAGCCCGATGATCCTGGCCAAGTGCAGCCACGACTTCGACCTGCTCCGCTGGTTCGCGGGCGCGCCGCCCGAAACGGTCGCCAGCGTGGGCGGACTCCACGAATTCCGCCCCGAGCGGGCGCCCGCGGGAGCTCCGGAACGTTGCGCCGACGGCTGTCCCGAGGCGTCCCGCTGCCCCTACGAGGCGACACGTCTCTACCTGCGGGCGGAACCCCTCCTCCGCGACGCGGCGCAGGGCGGCGGGGCGACCGCCGTAGGCGCGCGCTTCGTGCTCAGGCACCCGCGCTTCGCGGCCCTCCTTCCCGGACTCAAGGCCTACGCCCCCTGGCGCGGCTGGCCCGTTTCCACGATCACCGACGACCTCTCCGACGCAGGTCTACTCGAAGCCCTCAGGAACGGCCCCTACGGCCGCTGCGTCTACCGCGCGGGCTCGGACCAGGTCGACCACCAGCACACCGTCGTCAAGTTCAGGAACGGCGTCACCGCGAGCCTGACCATGCAGGGCCATTCCCATCGGGAAGGACGGACGATACGGCTCGACGGCACCCGCGGCACCCTGCGCGGCCTCTTCGCGGGGCGCGGGGCGCTCGAGGTGATCGACCACAGGACCGGCCGGAAGGCCCGCCTTCCGGTCTCGGGCGATCCGCTCGGCCACGGCGAGGCGGATCGCGCCTTGATGGACGCCTTCGCTCGCTTCCTCTCGGGCGGGCTGCCGCCGACCCTGGTCTCGGAGAGCCTCGACAGCCATCTCATGGCCTTCGCCGCGCAGGAAGCCCTAGTAAGCGGATTAACCATACGTTTTGATGCCTGACGTCGCAAAAGTTCCATTATCTGCAATGAGACTATTGACTATATATATACTTTTCCATATGTTTACCAGCATCCATTCCGGGAGGAAGCCATGTCCGAATCCAGTGCCAGGAAAATCCTCGTGGTCGGCGGTGTCGCGGCCGGCGCGACGGCGGCGGCCCGAATCCGGCGCCTCGACGAGAGCGCGGAGATCACCATCGTCGAAAAGGGACGCTACGTCTCTTTCGCCAACTGCGGCCTGCCCTACTTCGTCTCTCGCGACATCCAGAAGCGCAGCCAGCTCATACTCCAGACCCCCGAGGGCTTCTTCGCCCGCTACCGCGTCGACGTGCTCCTCGAGACCGAGGCGGTCGGCATCGACCGGGCCGGCAAGCTGCTCAAGGTGCGCGACGCCTCGGGCGAGCGCGAGCTGCCCTACGACGCGCTGATCCTGGCCCAGGGCGGCACGCCCTTCGTCCCCCCCGTGGAAGGCAAGGACGCCCCTCACGTCTTCCGGCTCTGGACCATCCCGGACATGGACGCGGTGCACAAGTACATCGACGCCGAGAAGCCCGAAAGCGCCGTCGTGGTCGGCGGCGGCTTCATCGGGCTCGAGGCCGCCGAGGCCTTCGTCAAGCGGGGCCTCAAGACCACCATCGTCGAGCTCACCCCGCGCGTCATGCCCCCCGCCGACCCCGAGTTCGGCAGCATGATAGCCGCTTCCTTCGAGGAAGCCGGCGCTACGGTCATCACCGGTCGCTCCGTCAATAAAGTCGACGCCGCCTCCAAAACCGTCATCCTCGACGACGGCACCGTGGTCGACGCGGGCATCGTGCTCATGAGCGCAGGCGTGCGGCCCAACACCGAACTCGCCAAGGCCGCCGGCCTGGAGATCGGCGCCTCGGGCGGCGTCGCGGTCGACGAAACGCTCCGCACGGCCGACCCGGCCATCTGGGCCGCCGGTGACATGATCGAGGTGACCCAGCGCGTGGCCGGCAGGAAGGTGCGCGTGCCGCTCGCCGGTCCCGCCAACCGCCAGGGCCGCATCGCCGCCACCAACATGCTCGGCGGCAAGGCCGTCTATCGCGGCGCCCTCGGCACGAGCGTCTTCAAAGCCGTGGAGGACACCTTCGCCATGACGGGCCTGACCGAGAAGGCCGCCCGCGACGCGGGCTTCCCGGTCGGCGTGGCCTCGGTGGTCAAGGGGAACCACGTTTCCTACTACCCGGGTTCCACCGACGTCGTCCTCAAGCTGGTCTTCGACCGCGCCACCCGCAAGGTGCTCGGCGCCCAGGCCTTCGGCCGCGACGGCATCGAGAAGCGCGTCGACGTGGTCGCCACCGCCCTGCTCGGCGGCCTGACGGTCGACGACCTCTCCGAGCTGGACCTCTCCTACGCGCCGCCCTACGGCTCCGCGAACGACCCGCTCAACATGGCCGCCTTCGCCGCCATGAACGAGCTGTCGGGCTTCTCGCCCCTGGCCCTGCCCCGCGAGGCGCTCGAGGCCGTCGCCAAGGGCGAAGGCGCCATCGTCGACGTGCGCGGCTACGGCGAATGGGCCCGCGGACATGCCGCTGGATCCATCCACCTGCCCCTCGACGAGCTCCGCGACCGCCATGAGGAGCTCCCGAAAGACAGGACCCTGTACCTGGTTTCCAAGGGCGGCTACGAGAGCCACGTGGCGCTCCGCCAGCTTGTCCAGAACGGCTTCGACAAGGTCCGCAACGTCACGGGCGGATGGACCTTCCTCTCGCGCGAGGACGGTCTCGTCCTCGGCGAGGACTGATTCCCCGATCGTTTGACCGACGAAGGGCACGACGCCGCGACCCGATTCGAGGCGTCGTGAACCGATTCATGAAGCGGCGCTGTTTGGCCGCGGAGGGAGAGACCATGGCGATGAACATCATCGAAGAGAAAATCAAGGCCGGCGCGGTGATAGTCGACGTTCGGAGCCCCGAGGAGTTCGAGGACGAGCATTTCCCGAACGCCGTGAACATTCCCGTCAACGTCATCCAGGCGCAAGCCGACTCCATCGGGCCGAAGGACAAGCCGGTGCTGCTCTACTGCGCGTCCGGCGCCCGGAGCGCCCTCGCCGCCCGCTTCCTCAAGATGGCCGGCTTCACCGACGTCATGAACGCCGGCGGCCTCTGGGACATGCCCGGGTACTGAAGTCCCGGCCTCCCCGGAAGAAACCACGGAGGCACGGAGGCACGGAGCCCGGAGGGAGGAATGCGGAAAATGGTTAATCCATTTCCGATTCTTCTCCCTCTTCCCTCTGTTCTCTGTGTCTCCGTGGTTTGCATCGGTTTTTGGACAGCGAATAGCGCGCATCGATTGAAGCGGCGGCACCGGGGCGGTTTTCGGCCTCGGGTCTCAGGCTAGCATTCCGGTTTTCCGCAGGAGCCGCGCGATCCTGCGTTCGAGGGCGGCGCGGGCCGCCTGGCGGCCTTCGAGCGCGAGCGCCGCTTCCGCGAAAGCGAGGGCGGAGGCCGGATCGCGGAGCGCGTGCTCGGCCCGCTTGGCGCGCTCGACCAGCGTGAAGGGCGTCGGTGCGAGCTCCCCGAGTATCGCGTCGCGGGACTTCTCGTCCCCCTCCCGCCTGCAGAGAGCGGCCAGGGCGAGACCGGAGCGCGCGTCTCCGCGGGCAAAACCCCGTTCGAGGACGGCGCGCGCCAGCGCAGCGTCGCGCCGCGAGAGCCAGGCGCCCAGCGATCCAAGGTCGATGTCCTCTCGCAGGAACGGATACTCATGGGCCCTGACGGTTTCGAAGGCGAGCGAGGCGAGGCTCGCGACGTCGCGGGCGTTGTGCCTCGCCACCAGGTCCATGCGTTCGTCCCGTCCCGTTCGGGCAAAGGCGATAAACACCTCGGGTATTTCCGCGCCCGGAATGTCCGCCTCTCGCGCGCGGCCCAGCACAGCGCTTTCGAGGGCCTGGAGCGAGCAGGAACCGAGCGTCCTGCGCCAGAGCCTTCGGCATGCGTGGAGGATGTCCGCGTGCGGCCGTTCCGGGCACCGGGAGCGGTTCAGGACGAAACGGCCGCGGATCAGCGGGACGTCGAAGCTCCGTCCGTTGTAGCTGACGAGCACCGCTTCCGGGTCGAGCTCCCGGGCCAGCTCGGCGAGCAGGGCGACTTCCCCCGGCCAGTCCTCCAGCAACCACTGGCGGACCAGAAGCCCTCCCGCCACCGCGCGTCCGACGGCGGCGAGGAAGGCGATGGTGCCGGCCCCGCCCGAAAGCCCGGTGGTCTCCAGGTCGAAGAAGCGGAGGCGCCTTGCTTCGACCGCGCGCGGATTCCCGAGGGCGGAGAGGTCCGCGCCGCCGAGGAAGGGTTCAAGATTCCAGGTTTCGGGAAGATCGAGCGGGAAGAAGGTCTCGCGCAGGAGGAGGCCCGGTCCGACGCCTTCGAAGCCCTCGGGCGACGCACGGTCGGCGGACTTGGGCGCTGGCGCGCGAGGGGCGTCCGCCCTGGCGCCGGCTATCTCGCGGGCGCGCCTCAGGCGGTCCTTGAGCGAGGCCACGAGGGATCAGTCCCGCTCGCCTGAGCCGCTCGCGGCGCCCTTCCCGTCCGCGCACGCGGCGAGGAAGTCGCGGGTCGAAGCCTTGACCGCCCGGCCGGGGACCTGGGCGAAGGGAACCTGCCAATCGACCCCTATGCACGACGGGCAGCCCGATTCGCAGGCGCACGCGTTCTCCCGTTCGAGAGCGGCCGCGAAGATTTCCGGAAGGCGCTCAACGAGCGCCTCGGCGAGCCCCGTACCGCCGGGGTAGCGGTCGTAGAGGTGGATGCAGGGAACGTCGAAGTGCGGGTCGCGCGAACGCTCGGACACGCCGAGATCGCGCGGATCGCACATGAGGAAGACGGGAGCGATCTGCCTGACCAGATTGGCCGCCGAGGATATGGCGGCGGCGCGCCCCGCCTCCGAAAGCCGGGCCAGCACGGCGCCGCCCGCACTTTCGGGCGGGAAGAGAAGGCTCGCCGCCCGTGTCTGCGTCTCCTCCGGCGCCTGGTGCACCTCGCCGTAGCCCACATTCTCGTGGGTGTGGAAGCGGATCTTCTTGAACTTCTCCGCCTGCGAGCGCACGAGCACGTCCCCGAGCGACCAGGCATAGCCCGGCTCTCCGCCTTCCGCGTCCGCGGACAGCACCTTGAGGTCGGTCTTGACCACCGCGTCGGTGTAGTAGTTGACCTCGCGTTCCTCGACCTTGCAGAGGCGGTTCTCGATGTCCAGCTTGAGCACCACGTACTGCCTGCCTCGATGGATGTAGACCGCGTCGTCGAAGATGAGCTCCTTCGCGCTCGGCCGGTCCATCTCTCCTATGACTGCGTCGCGGCCGTCGGTCGCGTCGACGATGACGACGTTGTCGGCCGTGGCGGAACGGAGGCTGATCCCTTCGCTCGGGTAGCCCTGGCTCGACCAGTACCAGCGGCCTTCGGTCCTCCGCACGTGTCCATCCTCCTCGAGGAAGGAAAGAGCCCCTTCGAGGTCGGGACCGAAGGCCTCGCCCTCGGCGAAGGGCAGCTCGAAGGCCGCGCACTTGACGTGGTCGGCGTAGACGTAGGGGTTGTCCGGGTCGAGCCGGGCCGATTCCACGTCGCGGCCGAAAAAATAGTCCGGGTGGGCGACGATGTACTGGTCCAGCGGGCTCGACGAGGCGACGAAGACGGCGAGGCTCGCGCCCGAGCGCCGCCCCGCCCTGCCCGCCTGCTGCCAGAAGCTGGCGAAGCTGCCGGGGAAGCCCGCGATGACGGCGGCGTCGAGCCCTCCGATGTCGATGCCGAGCTCGAGGGCGTTGGTCGAGACGACGCCCTGTATCTCCCCGCCGCGCAGGCCCTTCTCGATGGCGCGCCGCTCGTTCGGCAGGAGGCCGGATCGGTAGGGCTCGACGCGGATACGCTCGTTCTCCGTCCACACGTTCGCGAGCGCGTCGTTCAGGTAGCTCGCGATGAGCTCGACCCGCACCCGCGAGCGGGCGAAGAGTATGGTCTTGACGCCCGAGCGGAGCAGGCGGAGCGCGAGCTCGACGCTCTCGGTGGCGGTGCTCCTGCGTATGCCCTGCACCGGGTCGACGAGCGGCGGATTGCAGAACGCGACCAGCTTCGGCGCCGAGGGAGAGCCGTTCTCGTCCACGAGCTCCACGTCCTCCCCGATCAGGCGCCGCGCCAGCTCTGCCGGATTGCCGATGGTGGCCGAGCAGAGGATGAAGGTCGGTCGGGCTCCATAGAACGCCGCGACGCGCTTCAGGCGCCGCACCACGTTCGCCACGTGCGATCCGAAGACGCCGCGGTAGCCGTGCATCTCGTCTATCACGACATAGCGGAGGTCCGAGAAGAACTTGATCCACTTCGGGTGGTTCGGCAGCACGCCCGAATGGAGCATGTCGGGATTGGTGATGACGATGCGGCCCGTGTCGCGGGCGGCCGCGCGCAGGGAAGAAGGCGTGTCGCCGTCGTAGGTGGCGACGCGTATGGGCAGTTCTCCGCCGAGCGCCAACTCGTTGAGCTCGGCCTGCTGGTCCTGCGAGAGCGCCTTGGTGGGAAAGAGGTAGAGGGCACGCGCGCTCGGCGACTCGAGCAGGGCTTGCGCCACGGGCAGGTTGTAGCAGAGCGTCTTCCCCGAGGCGGTCGGAGTGACGACGCAGACGTTCCGTCCCTTGCGCGCGGCTTCGAAGGACCGGGCCTGGTGGACGTAGAGCCGGTCGATGCCCCGTCCCCGGAGCGCGCGGGAAAGGCGCGGATCGAGGTCCGCCGGGAACCCGGCGTAGGCTCCTTCCCGCGGCGGGATGGACTCGACGTGGACGAAACGGGGGTCCGAGCCCGGAGAACCGAACGTTTTGGCGAAAAAGCCGGTGGCGGAATCCGTATCCATATCTATACTAGTGTACGGTAGCGGAGCGCTTCCGTGAAGGGCGGATCGCGCGGCGCGCCTCGAGTCTGTGAAGGAGGATCCCGTGGCGAACGTATTGTCGATAGTCCTGGGCGGGGGCAAGGGCACGAGGCTCTTCCCCCTCACCAAGGATCGCGCGAAGCCGGCCGTACCCTTCGGCGGCAAGTATCGCATCGTCGACATCCCGATATCCAACTGCATCAACGCAGGGTTCAAGCGAATCTATATCCTCACCCAATTCAACTCCGCCTCGCTGCATATCCACGTGGCTCGCACCTACGTCTTCGACGACTTCACCAACGGCTTCGTCGAGGTGCTCGCCGCCGAGCAGACCCTTACGCACTCGGGCTGGTACGAGGGCACCGCGGACGCGGTCCGGAAGAATCTGGTCCACTTCCGCCCCCAGAAGCCCACGCACTACCTCATAGTCTCGGGCGACCAGCTCTACAGCATGGACCTTGCGGACATGTTCGAGAAGCACATCGCCTCGGGCTGCGGTCTGACCATAGCCTGCACTACGGTCCCGAAGGAGGCGACCGGCGCCCTCGGCATCGCCCGTGTCGACCCGAAGAGCCGCATCGTCGAATTCACGGAAAAGCCCGGACCGGATCGGGACATCTCCGCTTTCCGCATCCCGCCCGAGCTGGCCGGCGACCGGCGCTCGGGAGGCAAGGACTACCTCGCGAGCATGGGCATCTACATTTTCGACGCCGCCCTCATGGAGGAGGCGCTGGCCAACGACCTCATGGATTTCGGCAAGGAAGTCATTCCGAAGGTTCTCGCCGAGAAAGCGGTCAACGCCTACATCTTCCGGGGATACTGGGAGGACATCGGCACCATACGGAACTACTACGAGGCCAACCTGGACCTGACGCGCATCGCGCCGGAATTCAACTTCTACGAGGAACACAGCCCCATCTTCACACACCGGCGCAACCTGCCGGCGTCGAAGCTGAACCACTGCACGATCACGCAGTCGCTGAGCGCGGACGGCTGCATCATCACCAACGCCAGCATCGCCAATTCGATCGTCGGGATCCGCACCATCATCGAGTCGGGCGCCAGCCTCGACGGGGTGGTATGCGTCGGCGCGGACTACTACGAGAGCGAGGAAGAGAAGTCGTACAACGCCTCGAAGGGCGTTCCGAACATCGGGATCGGCAAGGGCTGCATCCTGAAGGGCTGCATCATCGACAAGAACGCCCGCATCGGCGACAACTGCCGCATAGGCATCGACGACAAGGAACGGCTCGACGGCGATTTCGGCACCCACCACGTCGTGGACGGCATCATCGTCATACCGAAGAACGCGGTGTTGCCTTCGGGCACGTCCATCTGAGACGAGCGTCCGCCGGGGCGAGGAGCCGGCCGGGGCGGGTAAGCCTGCCCCGGCCGGCGCTTTTTTACCGGGCGGACAGGATCGCGGCGGACTCGGACCGCGTCGAGCCCAGCTCTCCGGAGACGACCCAGTAGGTTTCGCCCGCGCGGAGCGGCACGGGGGCCGTCTCCTGGTCGACATGCTCGCCCACGTTCGATACCAGTTCCTCGCCGAAAGCGCCGAAAACGGCCAGCAACACCTCGCGCCCGTCGCCGGCGGAGTGGGAGAAGCGCACCGGGGCGCTCTTCTCCGGTACGTACCGGTAGGCGAAGAACCGGGGACCTGCAACGCTGCCGCCCGAGGCGGCGCCCTCGGCCCAGACGCGCCAGGAAATCGAGTCGCCTCCGCCCGGCTCCAGGTCGGGGCGGTATTTCGACAGGGCGTTTCCGATGGCGGCCCGCAGCTCCGGAACGGGGCCGAACAGATCATCGGGATCCGGCGCCTCGGCCTCGTTCCCCGTTCCGCTCCCGTCCTCTACCCCGGAGATTCCGGTCGAGAGTTCGACGCGCGCCCGCGTGCCGTCCGCAGCGATCACGCGCAGGTACTCCTCGTCGACGCCGAGCACGCGGCGCCATGGTCCGGGCGACAGCGGATCGAGCCTCGTCCCTTCCCGGAAGGCGAAGCTCGCGACGGAGCCGGCCGAGTCCAGCGCGTACCAGGCGGCGCCGTCACAGGCGAGGCCGCCGCGCGGATCGAGCCCCGCGGCCGTCCATGCCTCGGTGCCGTCCGCGGCGACCGAGAACAAGGCGCCGTCCATGAGGAGGACGGCGAAGCGCCCCAGGGCCGAAGCGGGCGAGGAAGCCGGGGCCGCCGGGAGCGGAAGCCTGGTCGCCTGCGTAAGGTCTTCAAGCGCGAACAGGTTGAGCGCGTCGTCGTAAGCGAGGGCGAGCGTCCCGACAGTCGTCGCGGGGGCGAAGCGCGTCGCCGAACCGGGCTCCGCCGAGGCGAGCGTGCTACCGTCCACGCCGGACAGGAGCGCGAGCCTGCCAGAGCCGAGGGCGAGGATTCGCGAGCCGTCCAGCAATTCGATCCGATCGGCCGTGAAGGAAAGCTTCGCGGTCCAGAGGGCTTCCGGAAGGGGCTCGTCCGGCAGACCCAGGCGATAGGGATCGTCGCCCGATGAAGGATACGCGGAGACGTTGCCGTCCTCGAAGGCGGCGACGAGAAGGCCGCCGCGAACGTCGAGCGCGCTTGCGCGCCCGGAGAGCCACGGGTCCAGGTAGAGCAGCCCGCCCGTGGAGGAAGGCCGGAGCGCGGGCAGCCATCCCGAGCGCTCGCCATGAGCGGGACGCTCAGGTTCCGCGACGGCGGACGTCGGGGAATCCGGTTCCGCGGCGCCGGAGCTGGTGCCGTCCTTCTCGCCGCAGGAGGCGGCGAGAAGGACGCAGACCAGGGCTGGCAGGAGGAGTCGTGAGGCTTTCATCTGTCGAGCTCTCCGAGGGCGGCCAGGAGTTCCGCGGCGGCCGCGGCGGAAGCGGCCTTGACGCGGAGCCGAAGGCCCGCCGCCGGATCCGCCTCCCGCTCGCGCTTCAGGGCATCCGGATCGCCGGTGTATAGGTATTGAAGGGCCCCGTAGAGGGTCGAACCGAGCTTGACCGTTCCCTGGAAACCGATCGCGCGCATCGTGGCCGCGAAACGGTCCGCGGCGTCGAGATAGGCCGCCGCGAAGGCCGCGTCGCCCCAGTCGTCCAAGGGGCCCGCGCCGTCGACGATTCCCGCGGAGGCCAGACGTTCCCGGCCGGAGCTTCCGGCGCCGAGGAAGTCATCCAGCACGCGTGATGCGAGTGCCGCGCTCTTTGCGGGATCGAGCGGCTTGAAGCCCGAGTCCGTGGAAACGCCAAGTTCGACGCGCCAGGTGCCCGTCTCCGCGTCGAGCGGCAGGCAGCGGGCTGAAACCGGCAGGTCGGCCGACGCAACCCCTTCGGCCGGCTCGAGCCCGGCGCGGAGACCCGCGTCGGCGACCAGGGCTTCGACGGCGCGGAATACGCGCTCGCGCGGGACGGCGAAGGCGGGCGCGAGGAAGACGACGCGCCGGGCCGCCGGATCGGCGAAGGCGGCGCGGAACGCTTCGAGGGGCTCGCGCCCGGCGAGGAACGCCGATTCGAAGGCCGTGAGCGCCGCCGCGCTCTCCGCGCGGGGCAGAAGCCTCGCTTCCGGCAGCGGCGGGCCACCGGCAAGGACCGGAAGGGCCGACGCGAAAACCCGGAGCGCGATCCGCACGTGGAAGGCGTCCAGCGAGAGCCTTGCGGCGGCCCGGGCTCTCCCCTCGTCATCGAGGGCGCGCAGGGCGATGGCCAGGGTCCAGGCCTCGTACGGAGCGAGGGAGGCGGCCAGTTCGAAGGCGCGCCACGGCTCGAGGGCATCCAGCGCGTCGAGGGCGGTGGCAAGGGCGGCGGAATCGAGCGCGAGCGAGCCGGCCCCCGAGGCGAGCGCCGCCGCCGCGCCCAGCCAGGCGTTCGCGGCCCGAAGTTCAAGAGTTGCACGTTCTTTCAGGGAAGCAGCGGTGGCTGCGCCGAGGGCGGCCTCGAGGGGCGCGCGCATCGCCCGGTCCGGCGCGGCCAGGAGTCCGAGGGCTTCCTCGGCATCGGCTGCGAGATGCATCCGGCAGATTGCAGCGCGGCCGGACGGTCCGAGCGCGTTCAGCGCCTCGAGCGTCTCGGCTGCGTACGGATACCGCCCGTAGAGCCCGACGGGAGAACGCGCGGCCAGCGCTCCGCGCAGGGTCTCCCAAGGTGCGCCGGCGAGCCCGGCGAGCTGGGGCTCGAGAAGCTTGAGGAAGCCGGCCGCCGCCTTGGCCCTGGCTTTCACCGCCTCGGCGACCGGGAGCGCGCCGGACTCGGCTCGTTTCCCCTGGTCCCCGTTCCCCGCGTCGCGGAGGGCGGGATCACGGGCCATAGCGGCGGCGATCAACGCCGTCTCGAGTACCCGTATCGAGTCGTCGAGGTTCTTGGCGGCCGCCTGCAGCGGAGCGCGCTGTTTGGGCGCGGCGAAATCGAGCCAGGCGTAATCCTGGGCGCCCAGGTGAAGGGCCGCGAGCAGGAACAGGACTCCCGTCGCGACCGCCTTGCCGGGTTTCATGCGGTGCGTCCTCGTACGTGGAAGATCCGTCGCCGTGGCGACGACGGATCTCGCGGCGGCCTTGAATCCCATCAGGGGCCCTAGCTCTTGAGCGTCTTGAGTATGCCCTGGAGCTCAGGATCGCGGGGATAGTAGAACTCGCGGAGCTCCTCTTCGGTCAAACCCACGAGCTCGTGGCTCATGTAATGGATCCAGACCTCGTCCTCCGGCGTCGCGATCTCGTGCTTGCGGCACCAGTAGTCGGGGTGGATGGGCAGGGCCTCGTCGCGGTAGGCGATCACCTTGTAGTCGTGCACGGCGACCTTGATGTCCTTCCGGGGTATGCCCTTCCGGAGGATTATGTTCACCAGGTGGTTGACCGTCCGCCCCGAATCGTAGATGTCGTCGACGAGCAGGATCTTGTCGCCGGTCCTGAGGTGGTTCGGGCTGTAGGTCCAGCCATCGACCCTGACTTGCTCCCGCTTCCGGATGTCGGTGTAGGAGCGCGCGACGACGGCGGCGTAGAATGACGGACGGCCGTCCGTCCTCGCTATCTTGAAGTACTCCGAGATGACGTTGCCGAGGTAGGCGCCTCCGCGGAGCGACACGTAAATCACGTCGGGCACGAAGCCGTCGGAGTGGATCCTGTGCGCGAGCTTGAGCGCGTTGTTGCGTACCTGGTCATAGGGAAGGAATTCCTTGCGCATCGATCCACCTTTCCTTATATGCACGGGCGCCGGGAGGCTGCATCTGCCCCCCGGCGCCGCGGCCGCGGCACCACGCCGCTACGCCTCAGCGCATTCTAGCCCTACTTGCGGACGAAGGCAAGCGTCGTGAGGGTCGCGCCTTCGCGTACGACGGTGAACGAGACCTTCGGTTCCTTGCGGTCGTTCAGCATGCGGTAGAACGAGGACAGGTCGCTCACGGGCTTTTCGTTGACCGCGACGATCAAGTCGCCGGGCTTCAGCTCCACGATGGCGGCGGGGGTCCTCGGCAGCACGTTGACGACAAAGGCGCCCTTCCCGTCCTCGGGTACCGCTTCTTTCGGCACATCCGGCGACGCGGGAGACACCACGTCGAGGCCTGGCCACAGCTTGGAGTAGTCCGCCGCGCTCGCGTCGTCGCGCTTCTCTATCAGCGCCACGAGTTCGAGCTTTTTCCCGTCCCGCAGGACCGTGAACGCGGCTTTCTGCCCGGCCGGGATGTCGCCGACCGCGCGCACCAGCTGGTCCACGCTCGAAACGCGCGCACCGTCGAGCGCCGTCACGAAATCGCCGGGCATCATGCCAGCCTTGTCGGCGGGACTGCCCTGGAAAACGTGGCCGACAAACGCGCCTCTCGAGTCCGGCAAGCCGAGCGAGGCCACGCTGGGCTTGTCAAGCTCGCGGAGCAGGACGCCGAGCCAGCCGTACTCGACCTTCCCCTTCGAGATGAAGTCGTCGATGGCGCGCTTGGCGTTGTTGATCGGGATGGAGAAGCCCAAACCCAGCGAGCCGCCGGTGTTCGAGGCGATCCAGGTGTTGATGCCGATCACCTCGCCGCGGATGTTCACGAGCGCGCCGCCGGAGTTGCCGCGGTTGATGGCGGCGTCGGTCTGTATGAAGTCGGAGATGTTCCCGTCCGGGCCGCCCGAGCGGCCGAGGGCGCTGACGATGCCGGCGGTCACGCTCTCGAAATACCCGAGGGGGCTGCCGATGGCGATGGCCCAGTCGCCGACGCGGAGGGTCGAGGAGTCGCCGAGCCGTGCGACCGCGATGTCCTTGTCCGCCGTCTCGAATTTCACGAGCGCGAGATCTCGCCGCTCGTCGGTGCCGACCACGCTCGCCTCGAACTCCCGTTCGTCATGGAGCTTGACCGTGATGCTCGTGGCCGCCCCGACCACGTGGTTGTTGGTCAGGACATAGACTGTGTCCCCGTCGCGACGGACGATGACGCCGGATCCGAGCCCGTTCTGCTCGAACTCGCGGGGGACCGGCTCCCCGTCCTCGGGCGGGCCGAAGAAGAAGCGGAACGGATTGTCCTCCGATCCGGACGGCGCGGAAAGGGTCTCCACCACGTCGAGCTCGACGACGCTCGGCTTGACCGTGTCCGCGACGTAGTTGAAGGCCCGCTGTATCGACTCGGCCGCTGCGAGGGCCTGGGCCAGGTCGCCCGAGGGCGGCGCCAGTGCAGGCGTGTCGGCCTTGATGGCTCCGGGCGAGACGGAGGGCGAGGCGCACGAGAAGGACATCAGCGTGAGGGCCGCTCCGAGCACGATGCCCAGCATGACCAGGTTGAATACGAAGATCTTGCCCGATGAGAGGCGCTGCTTCAGGTTCATGGTCGGGAATCCTCCGGGAAATTGTCGATTGCCTGTACTTCGCGTCAACAAATCAACGTTACAAAAGATACAGGCGCGGGGCGGCGACGGCAAATGAGATCGGTCCGGGCGTTCCGCGCCCGCGCAGGCTCACCAGTCGGTGAGCACCCTGCAGCCGTCCTGCGTCACCACGACCGTATGCTCGAAGTGCGCCGAGGGTCTTCCGTCCAGGGTCACCACGGTCCAATCGTCCTCGAGCACGGTGACGTCCCCGGTACCCAGGTTGATCATCGGCTCGATGGCCAGGACCATGCCGGGAACCAGCCGGGGATTGGGTCCGGGACTGACGTAGTTGGGGACCTGCGGGTCCTCGTGCTGGGAAAATCCGACGCCGTGGCCGCAATACTGCCGGACTACCCCGAAACCGGCGGCGACAGCGTGGGCGTACACGGCCTTTCCGATGTGGTGGACGCGATTGCCCGGCTTGACCTGGGCGATGGCGAGCTCGAGGCACTCCTTCGTCACTTCCATGAGGCGGCGGACTTCCGGAGCGACCGTGCCGACGGCGACGCTGAAGGCGGCGTCGGAGAAGTAGCCGTCGAGTTCGATGCCGCAGTCTATTCCCGCCAGGTCACCCTCCGCGAGGCGCCGCTTGCCCGGAATGCCGTGAATGACCTCCTCGTTGACGGACACGCAGAGGGTTGCCGGATAATCCATGTACCCGAGGAAGGCGGGCTTGCCGCCGGCCTTGACGATGAACTCGCGGGCGAAATCATCCAGCTCGCCGGTACTGACGCCCGGAACGATCCGCGGCCTGAGCGCCGCGTAGAGTTCCGAGAGGAGCTGGCAGGAACGGGCTATGCCTTCGACCTGGCGGGCGTTCTTCAGTTTCAACATGGGTCCTTCCTTCAGGGGCGCGATGCGGCGGCCATGAGGCTCGCCGCTTCTATCGAACCGGGCGTGAGATCGAGCGCGACGGTGAGGACGGCCTTGGCGGCGGCGGAATCGCCCGATGCGATGAGGTCGCGAGCTTCCTCGACCAGGAAGCGTGTTTTGTCCCCGGTATCGCTTGATTCCCTTGCCGCGAGCGACCATCTGTCGGCCGCCTCGCGTCGGCGGCCTGTCTCGCGCAACAGGAGCGCGAGACAGGCCGTCGACGCGTAGCCCCCATCCAGGACGCCTCGGGCTTCGATGATGTCGATCGCGGCATCGAGTCGGCCAGTCGCTACGGCCTCGAGCGCGCCGGCGAACCAGCCCGCTTCCCCGCCGGCAGACGCTGAAAGCGCGCGGCGCGCCGCCAGGACCGCGGCCCAAGGCTCTCCGGAGCGCACGAGCATCGACAGCGCGGCATCCAGCACTTCGGGGTCATCTGGATCGATTTCAAGAGCGGCAAGCGCGTCCAGCGCGGCGCGCGAGGGATCCCCTCCGCGCAGGCGGGCGGCCGCCGAGATCAACAGGGCGTCGGGGCGCTTTCCGAGAGACGAGGCGAGGAGCATGGCCTCCACCGCCTCGCCCGTGCGCGAGAGGCGGGCGGCCCTGGCCAGAGCGACCTCGGGAAGCTCGCCGAACCCCGAGGCCAGCCGTGCGTCGCGGTAGGCGAGCTCCTCCGGGTCGACGGGACCGAGGAGCTTGGCCCGCTCGGGATGGCTCGCGTCCAGGTCGGGCCGCCAGCCTTCGGCGAGCAGGGCCAGGGTCTCCCATGATTTCCAGGATGAAGCCGGTGCCTCGTCCAAGAGGGCGAGGTGCAGCCTCCGGGACAGTTCGATGTCGCCGGACATCAGTGCGGCGTCGGCGCGGCGCGCCAGATCGATCGCCCGCGCGCTCCGCCCGGCCTCCGGGGTGCCCGGTTCGGGGTCTGCCGGAAGCGGCGCCGCGAGCACGAGATCGAAACGGCCGAGCTCCCAGGCGAGCTCCGGCGCCGAAGCGCCGAGCGAAGACGCCGCGTCGAGGTAACGCTCCGCGAGGAATACATCCGAACGGCCGAGCGCGAAGCATGCCGCTACCAGAAGGGGTTCGGGAGCCCGGAGCGCCTCCGCGACCAGGCCGAGGGAAGCCGGGCCCGGATCCGGCGGCATCCTGCCCTCCCTCAAGGCGATTCTCGCTTCGCTTATCCAGGCCAGCGCGTAGAGCTCCGGCTCGTCGCCGGGCGCGAGGGGATCGTCGAAGAGCGCAAGCGCTTCGCCGGGCGATCCGGCGTCCAAGCGGGCGGCGGCGCACGCGTAGGCCAGTGAAGGATGGTTGGGGAAGGCGGCGAGCGCACGTTCGGCGACCGCGCGGTACAGACCGGCGTCATTTTCATTGCGGGCCCTGGACACGAGCCTGAGCTGGTCGCGCGCCGATCCCGCCTTTCGCGACGCGGCCTCGTAGAGGCCCGCCCTGGCGGCCGGTGCGGCCGTGTCGATACGCGCGAGCGCTTCCTCGAAGCCGCCGGATGGAGCGCAGGATGGGGTGGCGAACGCCAGAACGCCCGCGAGGGCGGCTAGCACCCTCGCGCGCGCCCGTCCGCCGAGGCGGCGGCCGGTCTCAGTCGACCTTCCGCTCCGCCTTCCAGACCCCATCCAAAACCCCGTTTATGAACTTGTAGGAATCCTCGGAACCGAATTCCTTCGCTATCTCGATCGCTTCGTCGATGGTGATCTGCGCCGGAATGTCGGGCTGCTCGAGCAGGGACCAGACCGATATCCGCAGGATCGCGAGCTCGACGCGCTTCAGGCGTTCGAAGGTCCAGTGTTCGAGGCGTCGCCTTATGGACTCGTCGATACGCTCGATGTCCCCCACGGTTCCGGCGATCATGAGGCCCGCGAAGACGCGCACCTCCTGGTCGAGGGCGGCGCGCTTGTCCTCGTCGAGCCACGCGAAGTCGAGCAACTCGTCCAGGGGAGTCCCGGCCACGTCCCAGGCGTAGAGCGCCTGGAACGCGAGTATCCTGCCTTTCCGGCGCGAAGCCATCCGCTCCCCCTACTTCAGGTTTTCTTCGTAGATCTTGACGGTCGCGGCCTTGCGCAGCTCCGCGATCAGGCTTTCCATGATGTCGGAAAGCAGCTTCTGCCGGGCCGACTGGAGAAGCTGGTAACGGATCACGTCCTGGACGGTCGCGCTCTGTCCCGGCTGGAAGGGATCGGTCAGGCTCAGGATCTTGAGGGGCAGTATCTCGTTCACGCGGATGATCTGGTAGCCGGCTTCGTTTTCCACGAGCTCGCCGATCTGCCCGGCCTTGAGCCCGAAGGCCGAGTCCATGAACTCCTGTCCCCAGCTCTGCACGGCCTGCGGCGAACGGGGAACGTAGAGCGAACTCGTCCCGCGGAAACCGGAGCTCGGATCGGAAGCCTTTACGAGGTACTCGTCGAACCGGACCGGGTTTTCGCGGATCCGCGCCGCGAGGTCGAGCATCATGGTCTTGGCCTTGGCGCGGCCCGCGGCGTCCATTCCCCTCGTGTCGACGTATATGACGCTCACGCGCACCGTGTCCGGGCGAAGGTAGCTGGACTTGTTCAGCTCGTAGGCCTCGATGACCTCGTCGGCGGTCGGTGCCTTGAGCTTTTCGACATCGGACTTGCGGAAGGTGTCGACATACTTCTGGAAGAGGATCTGCTGTTTGGCGGACTTGCGGAGCTCCGCGAAGTCGATGCCCTGAGCCTTGAGGGCGGCCTCGAACTGGGCGTCGGAAAGCCCGCCGGCCGTCTGTTCGCGCATCATCTTGATGTAGGCGTCGATCTCGGCCTCGGTCGCGAACAGCTTGTCGCGCTCGCACATCTGGAAGAAGAGCAGGTCGTTTACCTTGGTTTCGAGGTATTGCCGCTTCTCCTCGGCGGAGAGCTTGCGTCCGAGCGCCTTCTCCATCACCTGGACGTCCAGGGCGAACTGCCGCTGCCCGAGGACCTCGGACCGAAGGAGCTTCACGGTGGCCACCGGAGCGTCGATGAGCGTGGACTGGGCGCCGGCGAAACCGGCGAGGAGGAGGACTGCGGCGACGGCCGGGATGATGCGATTCATGGCTGGACCTTCCTGGATGCGGTGATGGACGGGCGTGCGCCCCGTCGTCATCAAACAAACGATTCGCGCAAAGGTATACGAAGCACGGGCTTTCTTCAAGCAGTTCTCGCGCCCGCGGCCTGGGACGCCCGCCGCTCGAGCGTGGCGAGCCCGGCCAGGCGCGGATGGCGCCGGCGGGCTTCCGCGAGCGCGAGGAAGGCGCCGCGCGTGTCGCCCATGCGGAGCGACAGCTCGGCCTGTCGCCGGAGGAGCTGGGCTGAATCCCTGTCATCGGGGACGATCGAGGCGGCTTCCGCGAGTATCGAGAGGTAGGGTTCGTCCTCGAGCACCGAACGCAATCCTTCCAACACCAGGCGCCTGAAACGGAGGGCCACCACGTCGAGGAAATAGCCGAGCGCGGGCTTGTCCCGTTCCTTGCGGAAGATCGAAAGGTAGACGCGGTAGGCGTCGACGAAGCGGCCGCGCTTCTCGTATTCCTCCGCGATGCAGAATTCCGCGTCCATGGCCTCGGAACGTTCGAAAAATCGCTCGAGGCGGCCGTCATCGAGGCCCTGGAGGCTTTCGAACAGCTCGAGGGCTTCATCCTCCAGCCCGTGCAGAAGGTCGTAGACCAGGAGCTTGGCGCGGTATTCCGGCTGCTCGAGGCGTTCCTTGAGCCAGGCGCGATAGTCGAAGGAGGGCCTGCCCTGAGAGCCCGCGTGGCGTCTGCGGAGGGTGCGGTCGTAGGCCAGGCGGCGTTCGGGGTCCAGCAGGGTCCGGTAGGCGTCGAGCAGGAGCCGCATGGCCGGATCGTCGTCATTCCCGCGGACCAGATCCGGGTGCAGACGCTTCGCCTTGACCCGGAAAGCGCTCTTTATCTCGCGGGTACCGGCGTCGCGCGCCACGCCGAGCAGTTCGTAATGGTCAGCCACGCGAAACCCTCCCCGGGCGACGAATCGAGCCCGCGCTCTGCGCGCGGGCTCGACCTTGGGCAGGCGGTCTGGCCTTACTGGCCGGAACCGGAAGCGGGAGCCTCGAGGGGAGTCGTGTCCGCGGGGGCGGCTTCGAGGTTCATCTCGGGAAGGCCGTCTGCGGGAGCCTCGTTCCACCACTCCACCGCCTGGGTGCCGGCGGCCTCGAGGGCCTTGGCTTCCAGGTTCGCGGAACCCGAGCGGCTGACGACCGCCAGGGCGAACGCGAGGACGAAGAAGAGACCGCCCAGTATATAGGTGACACGGACCACCACATTGCTGGCGCGGGCGCCGAACGCGGTGTCGCCGGAGCCGGCGAAGATGCCGCCGAGGCTGTCGCCGCCCTCGTCCTGGATGACGACCATGAGGACGAGGAGGATGGCCACGATGACGAAGACGACGAGAAGGAGAATTCCCAGGAAACCCATGCTTTAGACTCCGTGTTCGTTGCTGTGCTGCGCCCCGGCGGACCGTACGGACCCGTCCCGGCGCGCGGGATGCGGAGGCGGCGGAGATAGTACCCGTTTGCGGCCCGAAGTGCAAGAGGCGAGACGCCGCGGACGAAGTCGACCGCGGCGCCGCCCTCCTCCCTACCGGAACCTGACTATCGGAACGAAGCTCTCCGCCTTGAGCGAAGCCCCGCCGACGAGGGCGCCGTCGATGTTGGGCTTGGCCATGAGCTCGGCGGCGTTGTCGGGCTTGACCGAACCGCCGTACTGGATGCAGACGCCCTTCGACGCGGCGTCGCCGTAGAGGCCCGCGAGCACCTTGCGGATGAAGGCGTGCACGGCGTCGGCGTCGTCCGGCGTGGCGGTCTTGCCGGTGCCGATGGCCCAGACCGGCTCGTAGGCTATGGTCACCTTCCCGAGCTCGGCTGCGTCGACGCCCGCGAGGCCCTCACGGGTCTGGGTGCCCACCACGGCCTCGAGCCTGCCGGACTCCCGTTCCTCGAGGGTCTCGCCGACGCAGAGGATGGGCTCCAGCCCGTGCTTGAGTGCCAGGCGGACCTTCCGGTTGATCAGGGCATCGTCCTCCCCGTAGGAATGCCGGCGCTCCGAATGTCCGAGGATGACGTGGCTCACGCCCAGGTCCTTGAGCATGAGGACGGACACCTCGCCCGTGTGGGCTCCCTGCTCCTCCGGCCCCATGTTCTGGGCGCCGAGCAGCACGTTCGAGCCCTTCACGACCGCGGCGACGGCCTGAAGCGCGGTGAAGGCGGGCGCGACCATGACCTTCTCGCCCGCGCCGGACAGTTTCGCGACCAGCTCAGTCGCGAGCGCGACGGACTCGCCGACAGTCTTGTGCATCTTCCAGTTTCCGGCGATGAAATAGCTTCTCACGATACGCTCCCTTACTGCTTCGCGACGAGGATGGCGATGCCGGGCAGGACCTTGCCCTCGAGGTATTCGAGGCTGGCTCCTCCGCCCGTCGATACGTGGCTCATGCGGTCCGCGAGGCCGAACTTGTTTACGGCCGCTACGGAATCGCCGCCACCGACAACGGTTGTCGCGCCGCGGGCCGTGGCCTCTGCCACGAGGCGCGCCACGGCCTCGGTGCCCTTCGCGAAGGCGTCGAACTCGAACACGCCGACGGGTCCGTTCCATACCACGCTGCGCGCGTCCGAGAGGGCCTCCCGATAGAGCTCCACCGTCTTCGGCCCCACATCCAGGCCCATGAGGCCCTCCGGAAGGTCCGCCCCGTCGACGGGAACCGGCGCGGACGCGGTGTCGAAGGCGGCGGCGCCGACGTGGTCCACGGGCAGGACGATCTCGACGTCGCGACGCTCGGCCTTGGCCAGGATGTCCTTCGCCACGCCCAGCTGGTCGTCCTCCACCAGGCTCTTCCCGATGGGATGCCCCAGGGCCTTGAGGAAGGTATAGGCCATGCCGCCCCCGACCACGAGCACGTCGGCCGTGTCGAGCAGCTTGGAGAGCACGGCGATCTTCGAGCTGACCTTCGCTCCGCCGATGATGGCCACGAAGGGCTTGGCCGGGTCGGAGACGAGGGGTTCGAGGTACCTCACTTCCTTTTCCATGAGGAAGCCGGCGTAGGCCGGCAGGAAGCGCGCGACCGTCTCGGTCGAGGCGTGCGCCCGGTGCGCCGTGCCGAAGGCGTCGTTGACGAAGACGTCGCCGAGCTTCGCGAGCTCCCTCGCGAGCGACTCGCGCTTGATCGGGTCCTCGCTCGTCTCCCCTTCATGGAAGCGCGTGTTCTCGAGCATGAGGACGCCTCCCGCGGGCAGGCCCGCGGCGAGCTTCGCGACCTCGGCGCCGATGCAGTCCGCCGCGACGGCGACCGGCTTCCCGAGCAGCTTCGAGAGGCGCTCGGCCACCGGCTTCATGCGGTGCTTGCCGTCGAGATAGGCTTCGAGGTCGAAGGGCTTGCCTTCCTTCTCCGCCTTTTCCCTCGCCTTCTTCGAGTCCTTCTTCGGATCGCCCAGATGGCTCATGAGTACGAGCGAGGCGGCTCCCGCGTCAAGCGCGGCTCTGATTGTGGGCAGGGCGGCCGCGATGCGGGTGTCGTCCTGGACGACGCCGGCCTTCATCGGCACGTTGAAGTCTACGCGCATGAGCACGCGCTTTCCCTTCAGGTCGATATCCTTGATGGTCCTGAGCATGCGGTCCTCCGTATGGTGGGGCGAGCGGCGCGAAGGCGGCGAGCGGCCCCGATGGAATCAGGGCCCGCCTCTCGGCGGGCCCTGGCGGCTGCACTCTTCGTTACTTCTTCATGCCGCCCATGTGGCGGAGCAGGTCGACGACGCGGTTGGAGTAGCCCCACTCGTTGTCGTACCAGGAGACGATCTTGAAGAAGCGCTTCTCGCCGGGCAGGTTGTTCTGCAGGGTGGCGAGGCTGTCGTAGATGGACGAGCGCTCGTCATGGATGAAATCCGTGGAGACGAGCTCCTCGTCGCCGTAGCCCAGGATGCCCTTCAGGTAGGTCTCGCTGGCCTTCCGGAGCAGGCCGTCGATCTCCTGGATTGAGCTGTCCTTCTCGGAGCGGAAGGTCAGGTCGACGACCGAGACGTCGGCGGTCGGCACGCGGAAGGACATGCCGGTGAGCTTGCCCTTGGTGACCGGAAGCACCTCGCCCACGGCCTTGGCGGCACCGGTGGTCGAGGGGATGATGTTCATGGCCGCCGCGCGCCCGCCGCGCCAGTCCTTCTTCGACACGCCGTCGACGGTCTTCTGCGTGGCGGTGTAGGAATGGATGGTGGTCATGAGGCCCGTCTCGATGCCGATGCCCTCCTTGAGGAGGACGTGGACGACCGGCGCGAGGCAGTTGGTGGTGCAGGAGGCGTTGGAGACGACGTGGTGCTTCGCGTCGTCGTAATCGCCCTCGTTGACGCCCATGACGAAAGTCTTGATCTTCTTGTTCTCGTCCCTGCTCTTGGCGGGGGCGGAGATGATCACCTTCCGCGCGCCGGCCTCGAGGTGGTCGTAGGCCTTCTCGTCGGAGAAGATGCCGGTGGATTCGATGACGTATTCGACGCCGAGCTGCTTCCATGGAAGGTTCTTGAGCTCGCGCTGCGCCATGACGCAGCGGATCTCGTGTCCGTTCACGACGAGGATGTCGTCCTCGGGCAAGGCGGGATCGCTCTTCCGGGTCTCGAGCCGCGCGTTCATGCGTCCGTGGACGGAATCGTACTTGAGCTGGTAGGCGAAGTACTTGGCGTCGGTGGCGACGTCGACCACCGCGACCACGTCGACCTTGTCTTTGCCGAGCAGTCCCTGCTCGACGAGCGACTGGAAGACGAGGCGACCGATGCGGCCGAATCCGTTGATGGCTACCTTCATGAGAACCTCCTGGGTGGATGACGAATCGATATTTTAGTACCGGTATGATATCCGAAACGCCTTTCCTTCGTCAATCGGACGGGGAAAAACGATTTCGCGGATCATTCCGGCGTCAAGTGGCAAAATGCGCCGGGAATGATTAAATTCATATCGTCCCTAGCCGATATTCAAGCTGTCGGAGACGAATCATAGCTCCCCTCCCAGTTCGCTATGGTCCCCTGCGACGCCCCTCGGGGCAAGGCCGGTCGAGAGACCGGCCTTTCTTTTGGACGCCGCGCCATGCCCGTTGACCCGGAACGGGTTTTCCGCATAGTGTGGCCGCATGGTCTCCACGGAGCATGCCGGGAAGCGCCCCCGCGTTTTCCTCGTCGTCGTCTACGTATCGCTCGGACTCCTCCTCCTAGCCGGAATCGGGGCCGGGGTCGCGATCGCCGCGACCGTAAACACTATCAACATCGAGAACTACTCGGAACTGGATCCGGCCCTTCCTTCCAGGATCCTCGACTCCAAGGGCCGCCTGATCACCGAGTTCTATTCAGAAGAGAAGCGAGAACTCGTGGCGCTCAAGGAATTGCCCAGGCACCTGGTCGACGCCTTGATAACCCGCGAGGACGACTCGTTCTGGACGCATCGCGGCTTCACCGTAAAGAGCATCCTCCGGGCCGTGGTGGGACGGTTGATCGGCCGCAATCTCGGCGGCGGCTCCACGATCACCCAGCAGCTCGCGGGCACCCTGTACGCGGACCGCTCCGACATCAGCCTCAAGCGCAAGCTCGTCGAGCTCTGGTGGGCATTCCAGCTCGAGCGGCGCTACTCCAAGGAAGAGATCCTCGAACTCTACCTGAACCGCATGGCCATGGGGCCGGGCGTATACGGCTTCGAGGCCGCCAGCAAATTCTACTTCGGCCATTCCGCGCGCGAGGCGACGCTGGCCGAATCGGCCATCCTCGTGGTGACCCTCTCGAGTCCCTACTCCTACAATCCCATCGACTTCCCAAACCGGTCCAGGGACCGCTCGCGGGCGGTGCTCAGCGCGATGGTGGAGGCGGGATACGCCACCGAGGCCGAAGCGCAGGCCTCGTTCGACGACTACTGGGACAATTTCGACTACACCCGCGCCTCCACGAGCGCCTTCTTCTCCCGCGCAGACGAGGCGCCGTGGTTCAGCGAGTATGTCCACCGAAACCTCGGCGAACTGCTCTACGGCTCGATCGATCTCTACAAGGACGGCCTCACCGTCCACACGACCCTGGACCTCGATTTCCAGAAGGCGGCGGACCGCTACATGAAGCGCGGCATCGAGCTCGCGAACCGCGAATTCCTCGCCTCGAGCTCGCTCCGTCTCCGGGAAGCAGATTCCTTCTATGTACCGCTTGTAGAGCTCGTAGGCCTGAGCTTCGGATTTTCGGAATGGTTCGCGGGCGAGACCGAGATCCGCAGCCGCGCCCTGGATTACTACAACCACCGCGTCAACCCGGTCATCGACGCGGCCGCCCTGCTGTTCGGCGTCAGCGAGCTCAAACGCGCCACCGACGCGAGCTACTCGGAACTCAACAAGGAAGTCGAAAAGGGCACCGTCGAAGGCGCCCTGGTTACCCTCGAGATCGACACGGGCCACATCAAGGCCCTCGTCGGCGGCTCGAAGTACACCCAGGCCAGCCAGTACATCAGGGCCACGCAGGCCAAGCTCATGCCGGGCTCCTCCTTCAAACCCTTCCTCTACTCGGCCGCGCTCGACTCGCGCAAGTCGACCATGGCCACCTTGATCTACGACGAGCCCGTCGTCTTCTACAACGCCGACGGCAGCGAATACATTCCGCGCAACTATTCTGGTACCTACTACGGTCCCATCCTGCTCTGGAGGGCGCTCGCCCTCTCGCTCAACATCCCCGCCGTGCGCACCCTCGACGCGGTCGGCTTCGACCCCGTCATCGACCGCGCGGGCGCCCTGCTCGGCATCACCGATCCCGCCGTCAAACGGCAGACCTTTCCCCGCTACTACCCGCTGGCGCTCGGCGTCATCGGCGTCACGCCGCTCCAGATGACCCGGGCGTACAGCATCTTCGGCAACCAGGGAAGGGCCGTGGACCCGATAGCCATCACCTACGTGGAAGATCGGGAAGGCAGGATCATCCTGGAACCCGAGAAGGACCTGCGCGCCGACCAGAAGCGCCGCGGCGACGACATACAGGTGGTCAGTCCCCAGAACGCCGCCATCATGACCGACCTGCTCTCCATGGTCACCGCCTATGGCACCTTGAGGGGCGCCACCGACAAGGGCCAGTACCTGACCTACAAGAATCCCGAGGGCGGGGAATACACCATCCCCCTGGCGGGCAAGACCGGCACCACGCAGAACTGGGAAGACGCCTGGGTCATCGGCTACTCGCCATACCTGGCCACCGCCACGTGGTTCGGCTTCGACAGGCGGGGCAACTCCCTCGGCGTGGCGCAGACGGGCGAGACGATCGCTCGCTACGTATGGGCCGATTACATGAAGGAGATCCACGAGGGGCTTCCTCCGCGTTCATTCGCGAAGCCCCAGACCGGCCTCGTCAGGGCCACGGTCTGCGCGAGCTCCGGCCTCCTGCCCACCGAGGCCTGCACCGACGGCCTCGTGACCTTGAGCTTCCTCGCCGGAACGCAGCCCGACCGATTCTGCGACGTCCATGGGGAAGGCGGCGGTTTCACGCCTTCCGGCATGAGCCCCACCTTGTTCCCGCCGACCATCGACTTCGATTCGGATATCGACCTCGGACTCGACCTCGAGGCCCTTCTCGGCGGCCTGGGTTCCGATACGCCTTCCCCCGGGACCTCGACCGATTCGGGGGAAGCGCCCGACTCCGGGACGCCGCTTCCCGCGCCGTCCGAAAGCCTCGAAGGCGCGCCGGTTCCGGAAGAAGCGCTTCCCCCCGAGGAAGAAGGCCCTCCGCCCGGGGACGAGACCGCTCCGCCCGAGGACGAGGTCGCTCCGCCCGAGGAGGCCGTTCCTCCGCCCGAGGACGAAACCGCCCCGTAAGCGCCGGCTCGCGGCAGCATCGACGCGGCGGGCCTTCTTGCGGTCCCGGGCTTCCCGGCGTTATCCTTGATGTCGCGGGATGATTCCCGAGTCATGTCTGGAGGCCGGTGACAGGTGAGGATAAGGATAGCCGAGATCAAGGTGGGCAGGCGCATCCGCAAGGAGCTCACGGGCATCGACGATCTCGCGGCCAGCCTCGAGCGCTACGGTCAGTTGCACCCCATCGTCATCAACAGGCGCAACATGCTCGTATCCGGCCGCAGGCGGCTGGCCGCCGCTCGGCGACTCGGCTGGACGACCATCGAAGCCCTCGTGGTCGATGCGGCGGACCGGGTGACTCGACTCGAGCTCGAGCTCGAGGAAAACGCCCAGCGGGTCGCGGTGCCTACGGAAGAGGTGGCGGACGCGTACGCCCGCCTCGAACGACTCAGGTCGCCCGGATTCCTGTTGCGCTTGTGGCGGGCCATTGCGGCCTTTTTCAGGCGGGTTTTCTCTCGAGCCTGAATTCCGCGCCCGACAGTCCCGATTTCCGTCGACGACCGCCTCCATCGGGGACGAAGAGCGAGGCAAAGAAGACGGCCAAACCCGAGAGCAGGCCCGCCAGCTTGAGATCGGCGTCGGAAACGCCTTCGACGTGCTCCCAGGCGATGAACGAACCCGTGGATGCCGAATCCGAACGCTCAGCGGCGCGGGGCAGTCGGACGAGCAGCGCGTCCCGCTCCAGGTAGCCGAGCGATCGCGCTTCCAGACGCATCGCCTCTTCCTCGTTCGCCATCCACTCCAGCCGCGCCTTCAGGTCGCGATTTCGCGTCTCGAGCGTTTCCACGTTCTCGACCATGCGATCCACGAGGATGCGCGCTTCGCGCTCGGCCCTCACCCCGGACGAGCCCCACGCGACGGCGAAAATGCAGTACGCCACGAGCGAGGCGGACAAGGCTGAGACCATGCGCGATTTCATCAATACAAGACTTCGGCCGTCTCCGGCTTCGCCTTGAGCGGGCCTTCGACGTTGACAACCGGAAAAAGCGTGAAGTAGACTACAATAAGGTTGTCGGGCATCCGATACTCTGATGAGACGACCCTACGAACGGAGTGGCCATGTCGAGCAAGGATCGAAAGGACTCCCGGCACCTCGGATCGGAAGCGGAGCTTCCTCCGGATCGCGAGCTCGAGCAGTACGGCGTTTGGGTGAAATCCGAACCCGAAGACGTCGAGGAGCTCGAGATCGAGCGCGATGCGGTGGACGAGATGTTGCCTGAAATTGACGATACGGGCTCCCTGCCCGAGATAGGCGGGCTCGATCCGGACGGGAACAGGTTCCTGTCCGCCGACGAGGAGCGCCTGCTCGACAGCATGGATCTGCCCGGCCCCGTCTCGGCGTTCGACGATACCGCCGACTCGCGGGAATCCGAGCTCCCCGAGCTCGGGTCCGGAGTCATCGACATCGAGCTCGACGAGCTGGAGTCCGCTCCGCGTCCGTCGCCGCGCTTGCCGGATCAGGCGGCTCCGCGCGCGGACGCCGACCTCGAGATATTCTCTCCCGAGGATTTCGGCGTCGAGCTCGAGGCGGAAGGTCCATCCGAGACGTCCGGCACCTCCTTCGACCAGGAAGCAGGGAGTCCGGGCGAGAACGCCTTCGAACCGATCGACATCGATCTCCAGTTCGACGACACCATCCCCAGCCCTATGGTCTCGGAAGGGGACGAGGTATCGTTCGACCTGGACGAGATAATCCCCGCCCCCTCCGCCAGTCCCAAGGGTTTCGAGACGGTCACCGAATTTGACGATTTCCTCGGCGCGGAGGAAAGCCTCTCGCCCTCGGCGGGATCGGGCGCCGCTCCGGCCGCGGAGGCCGAATCGGTCGAGATCGATCTCGACAGCATCGGCGGAGCCCCTTCGGCTCCTGTCTCCGCGTCCGCTTCTCAGAAACGCGCAGCCTCGGCCG
The DNA here is from genome assembly GCA_016926955.1 of Spirochaetales bacterium. GTDB lineage: Bacteria > Spirochaetota > Spirochaetia > Treponematales > UBA12059 > JAFGNN01. The sequence continues at coordinate 97,284 of JAFGNN010000065.1, forward strand.
ATTCCCTTCCCGACGAGCTCGGCGCCTCCGACGGGCTCCCCGAGCTCGTGCTCGACGAGACTCCTTCCCGTGACTCGACGTTCGACGATCTCGGCGCGCTGGAACGGGACCTCGCGTCCGTACCCGCCCGCGCCGCCGCGGCGGAATCATCCGACCTGCTGAAACGCATAGCCGAAGACCTTGCCGGAATCCGCGGCGAGCTCGTCACGCTCAAGCGCCAGCTCAATGAACTGAAGGGAAGCGGCGATACGCTCGCCCCCGCCGCTGGCGCGGATCGCCAGGAACGCGCGGGAGGCTTCTTCGACGAGGAGGAGGACGAGACCATCGCCCTTACCGGGGACGAGCTGGACAACATCCTCAACACCGCCGCCTTCACCGAGGAGACGGCCGAAGGCGAGCCCGTCTCCGCAGGCGACTCGGCCTCCTACTCCGCGACCGAAACCGAGCTCCTGCCCGAGGATGGCGAGTACGCCAGCTCGCCGGCAATCGAGGAAATCCGCCTCGAACCCGGCCACGACGGAGACGGCGAACCGGTACGCGACGACGCCCTCGATGGCATCCTGGAGGAAGGCATACACCCGCTGACCCCCGCGCTCGAGGACACCGCTTACCTGGAGGAATCACTCGAGGGCGAAGAGCCGCTGGAGCTTGACGCGGAGCCGCTCGAAGACACGCCCCTCGCCGAGCCGGACCTCGACGATTTCGATCTCGCCGACGAAGCCGACATCCTGGGTTCCGGCGAGGACCTGCCCGTGCTCGAAGACGCCGAGGACGCCTCGGGCATGAGCCTCGAGGACATTCCCTTCGACGTCCCCGCCGCGGAAGCGCCCTCCCCGCTCGGCCAGGATCTCGACGCGCTCGAAACGATCCCCGAAATCGAAACCGACTCCGGGGAGGACGTTCTCGAGCTCGCTGGCGAAGGATCCGAATTCGAGCTGCCGATCGATGACTTCGTCCTCGAGGACGAGGCCGCGGCTGAATCCGAGATCAACCTGCACGAGGAATCCTCGGTACCGGAGTCTTTCGACGCCGACGCCGCCTCCGGCCTGACGACGCCGGAATCCCCGTCGGGTTCCGCTTTCACGGGCCCGGCTTCAGAGACCCTCGAGGAAGAGACCTTCAGCACGGACGCCGACGGGTTCGACGAGCTCGAGCCTGAATCGGAAGACGAAGTGATCCTCCCCGTCGATACCGACTTCGAGCCAGCCGCGGCTCCCGCGGGTCCGACCGACAAGGATCCCCTTCGCGACGAGGTCCGGAACGTCCTCTCCTACCTGGACAAACTGCTCGATTCGCTGCCTGACGACAAGATCGAGGAGTTCGCGCGCTCGGAACACTTCGAAACCTACAAACGCCTGTTCGAGGAACTGGGATTGGTGTGAGATGAGCCTCCTTGAACGAGCCCTCTCGGGTAGCGTCCCCGGTCGTCCCGAACGGGATGGGTTGCTCAGGCGGGCCCTCGAAGCCGGCCACGAAAAAAAAAAGCCCCGGTAGCTGATCCGCCGCGACCGGGGCCGCGCCCTCGCCCGGCCCCGGGTCACGCTCTTCCCTCGCCCCGACGTTCAGAAACCCCTCCCCCTCCGGCCCGCCGCGCTCCCGGCTCGGCGCGTGTGTTGCCATCGGCCACGCTCGAAGGCTTCGGCAAGCGTCTGGACGCCATCCAGGGATCCTCCGTATGGGTCGCGCTGAAGGCCGCCCGTGAGTTCGCCATCCACCTATCGAGCCGGAGATGGGCGCTCTTCCTGCGGACAGGCGAGGACCCGGATTTCCGCTACGTTTCCGGCGCCGGCTTCGACCTTCGCGGGAACGGCGCCGCCGCCATCCCCGGGGCCACGATCGAACCCTGGCCCATCGCCCACCGCGTCGAGGCTCAGGAACTGGAAACGCTCGTGCGTGCCGCTCCTGCCCTGAGCGCCGCGGGGCTCGGGCTCATGGAGGCCTTGCGCCTCGGGAGCCGGGCCGTTTTCCTCGCCGAGCGCCCGATCGAACCTCGTCCGAGCGGTTCGCTCGAAACCGCTCTGGCCTCCTTCGGCTCGAGGCTTGACCCCACCCTCGCCCGGATAACCGGACCGGGAGGCCCTAAGCCCTGCGCCTCCGCCGAGGCCGCCTCCGGGCTCATCCGCAGGATGAGGACAGCCAAGGCTTCGCATGCAGTCCTGGCCGCCTTCGACGCTACAGCAATCAGGTCGCTCATGGAGAAGGACCTCTCGGTCGAACCCGCGACCTATCTGTCCGTAATGGGGCGCCTCGCCTCCGCCTTGCTCTCGGAGACGGGAGGGGCCTGCGTCTCGGAAGACTCCAGGTTGGTAATCCACGTCCTGACACGCACGCCGCCTGACCCGGAATTGCTCGCGTCCCAGTTCGCCACGAGCCTCTCCCGCGCCCTCGGCGGTTTCGGCAAGGCCGACCTGCCCATCCTCCGCTTCCTCGTGATCCACGCGGAAGAACGGGATATCGAGCGATCGGTCGAGGGATTCCTGGCTCCGTTCAAGATCGTGCCTTGAGCGCTTCCGTGAGCGACCGGATCGATCCATCTCGCTGCCATTCGGGTCGCGACCCGTTCGCCGAAGCTTGCCGTTTCCTCGAAGCCAAGTCCGCGGGCCGCAGGCCCTCGTCCCTGGTTTCGATCGCGCCGGCGCAAGACTGGCTCGCCCTCGCCGCCGAACGGCTGTGGCCCGGCATCACGATCGTCTCCCTGCAACCGGATCCCGGTTTCCGCGGAACGGAAGTACCATCCTCCGCTATCAGATGGTACCCCGATTCACCGCGCTGCATCAGGGACTTCCTGGCGGGTACGCTCGAAGGAAGCATGGATGGCGGCATACTCGTGGCCGAATGGCGCCCGGCCCTTGCGCGCTACCCCGGCTTCGCCACCGCGGCCGGCACCGAGCTCGCCGAGGCTCTCCGCTTCCTGTCCTCGGCGCGGAACAGCGAGCGGTACTGGGCTCGCCGCTGGCTGCTCAATTCCTGCAGGAACTTCCTCCGTCTCGATTCCGTCTCCGTAATTCGACGCGATGCGCGTCCCGTCCTGCTGGCCGGGGCGGGTCCCGGGTTGGAGAGCGCGCTGGACGAACTTTCGGAGCTCCGGGGACGCCTCAGGGTCTGGACTCTCGCCTCGGCGGCGGAAGCCTGCGTCGTGCGGGGATTCCATCCGGAGCTCTTGTTCGCGAGCGATGCCGGAGCCTGGAGCCTTCTGCATTTCAGGTTTCCCGAAGCGCTTCCCGTCGTCGCGCCGATACACGCAAAGCTGCCCGCGGGCATGGTGGAGCGGGGAAACCTCGTGCCCGCCGAACTCGGGATCTTCCATGACGCGCCCCTGCTCGCCGCGCTCGGCGCTGAGGCCGTTCCGCTCGCGCCGCACGGCACCGCGGCGGGAAGCGCTGCCTCGCTCGCCGCCTGGTCGGGCGCAACTGCCGTGGTCATGGCCGGCGTCGATTTCGCCGCCCTGGACCTCCGCGACCACGCCCGTCCTTACGCGTTCGATGCCCTCGACCGCTCGGGCGAAAGCCGTCTGAAGCCGTCGCATTCGGCCGTCTTCTCGCGCGTGACGACACACTACCCGAGCCGGACCGTTGGCCGGTGGCGGGTTTCACGCGCTTTCGAAGCCTACTCCGGAGCCGGCCTGCCCTGCGCCGCCGCTCTGACCCTGAGCGCCTCGCCCGCATCTCCGTTCTCGATTCCGCGCATCGACGCGGCCGAGGCACGGTCCCTTCTCGCTCCCGCCCCTGAATCGAACGCCTCGATCCACGGTCCGTTCCCGACTCGGCTCACGCGAAGCGAACGCGAAAACCTTCTCCCCGGCCTTCTCGGGCGCCTCGCCGAAAGCGTGGCCACGGCCCTCGAGCGCCTGGAACCCGGCGCCCGCTTGCCGGACCCGATCCGGCAGGGCCTCGAGGCCTTCTGCGGCGCCGCTTCCTCCGAATGGCTGGCCGAAAGGGCGCGCGGAGCGAATACCCCATCCCTGACAGCCGCCACGGCCGCTCTCGCGAGAGAGGCCCCCCGGGAGCTCCTCGAGGAACTGCTGGGATGAACGAGACGCTCGAACGGAACTTGCTGGCGCTCGCGGCCGGGCACGGTCGTATCGCCGGGCTCCTCTCCGGAACTGCGCCAGATCCGGCCGTCTCCTTCGTAAAGGCGAGGTCGGGCGCGCTCGTGCCGATCGTCGAGCGCGGTGGTCGAAGCATCCGGCTTCACGGGCTCTACGATCCGGCGGAGGATGGCAGGCGGGCGGCCGGCCGCCCGGAACGAAGCGCCTTCGTCCTCGCCTACGGGCTCGGCGCCGCATGGCACATCCTTCCCTTCCTCGACGATCCGCGGACGAGCGGCGTGCTCTGCGTCGAGCCCGACCTTCGGATGGCGCGATCGCTGGTGGAGGCCGTGGATTTCGCGCGCGTTTTCGCCGATCCCCGATTCACCCTGCTCGTAGACGCGGACCCGCAGGCGGCGGGAAGGGAGCTCCCGGGGACCTTCCTTCCGTCGATTCATGGCGGCTTGAACTCGTGCCCGCTCAGGCCGCGCGTGGAACTCGACCGCCCCTGGTTTGAGGCTTGCGCGCTGGGCATAGATCGGGCGCTATCCGCGATCCGCGACGATTTCAGCGTCCAGGCCCATTTCGGCCTTGCCTGGTTCAGGAACACGGTCCGGAACCTCCCGCTGGCGGAAGGCGCCTACCCTCCGCTGCCGCCGATAAAGAAGGCACTGGTGACCGCCGCCGGACCATCGCTGGAGGACCAGCTCGAAGCGGTCCGCACAGCCAGGAACGGCGCGTTCCTCATAGCGACCGATACGAGCCTGCCCGCGCTCACGGCCGCCGGCCTCGAGCCCGACCTCGTGGTCTCCATCGACTGCCAGCACATCAGCTATTACCATTTCGTCGGAAACCAGCCGGACATCCCCCTGGTACTCGACCTCGCGTCGCCTCCCACGGTGGCGCGGCGCTTCCGGGACCTGCGCTTCGTCTCGTCGGGACATCCGTTCTGCCGCTACGTTTCGGCCGAATGGCGGAACTTTCCGGCCATCGACACGAGCGGGGGGAACGTGGCCATGGCGGCGCTCTCGCTTGCCGAGTCGCTCGGCGCGGAGCGTGCGATCCTCTACGGGGCCGACTACTCGTATCCGGAAGGATCGAGCTACGCCCGCGGCACCTACATCCACCGGCTTTTCGACGACGGCGCCGGCCGGCTCCGGCCGCTCGAGTCCGCCTTCTCGGGCTTCCTGTATCGCAGCGATCCGCTCGCGCGCGAGGAGGACGACCGGGGCTTCCGCTACGTGTCGCGGCCGCTCGAAGCCTACCGTTCTCGTCTCGAAGCCTTCGCCGCGCGCTCGCGCATGCGCGTATCCGCCGCGGACGGCCGCGGCGTGGCGCTCCGGCTGCGGGGAAGCGTCTCGGGTCTGCGAGGGCGGCCGCGTTTTTTCGGGGCGGGTTCCGCCTCAATGAGCGCGTCGCGCTTCCTCGCCAAGTATCGCGACGAACTGGCCGCTCTCGGCAGCCCGGAAACGCCGGCTGCCGTCCATCTGGCGCGAGTCGATGCGGCGTCGCGGGACCTGTGGACCACCTTGCTGCCGCTGGCCGCCGCGCTCGGCGGAGGAAGCGAACATTCGCCGGAGGACGCGCTCGAAGCGGCGAGGCGTCGCGCCCTGGAGATACTCGGCGAGGCGCTCTCCTGAATGTCCGCGGCGAGGTCAGCCCAGGGCGAGGACGCTCCGGGCCAGGAGCTGCGCGATGCCGAACGCGCGCTCGGGGGTGATTCCGCCGTCGAAGCGGAGCAGGCTCGTCCATCTCGCCTCGAACTGGTCCGGCAAGCTCGGCAGCGCCCTGACCATGGCGTCGACCTGCCGGTTCGAGGGTTCGAACCGACGGTTCGCCATGAACATCGTGGCGGCGACATAGCGCAGAAAACCGGCCATCGAAACATGGAAGAAGAACGGATCTCCCGTCAGCGCGGCCGCGCCGAGATCAGACAGGTAGTGTTCCATCTTGAAACGGAAACCCTCGAGCAGCATCTCCCAGAATTCACCGGGGAGCGACCGGAGGCTCGAGCGGATCCCGGCGAGCCACCCGGATCGGTCGAAAAGAATCGGTCCGTTCTCGAGGCGGTAGAGGGTGTACGTACCCGAGCCCTTGAGGACCGGTAGCGCGTCCTTGCCCTTTCCGAGCAGCTCCTCGACGCGCGCCACCCGCTTGTACTCGACCCGGACGGGCAGTCCGCCGACGAAGAATCGATCCTTGTCCTGGAAGCGGGAGCTTTCCAGGTCGCCGACCTCGCCGTAGGCCGTCGCGCGCCGCGTCGGTTCGGGAACTCCCTCGCGGCAATAGACGTCGAGCACGAGCGCGAAGTACGGGTCGTTGGGATCCGCCGCGCTGGCCTCCCCCAGGACTATAGCCTCGATGTTCGCGTCGGCGCCGATCGCGGCCGCGAGGCGATCCGCGAGCTCTCCCACTTTCTGGCGCATGGGCCCTCCCTTTCCAAGTCGCTTACGGCGAGTATACCATGACGGCATGCATGCGGGACTCGAATACGGCGAGTGGATGGCGCTCCTCGAAGCGCCGGCGAACCTGGTGGCGGAGCTGCGTACCGCCCTCGCCGTCCGTCGCGCGGCCCTGCTTCCTCCGCTGCTGCCCTTCGGCGCCGCGCTCATCGCCTCAGGGAGCGGAGAGCCATCCCTGCCTGCGTTCGAAGCTGCGCTCGTTCGCGCGCGCTCATATACGCTTGCTTTGCGCTTCGGTCCGCCGGCCTGGAAAGGGAGGACCCTGTTCCTGCCGCCGGACGCTCCGACCGCGGAGCTCCTTGAGCGCCTCGGCGCATGCTTTCCGGACCGCGCCGGGTCCGGCGGATGCGACGGGATCGCGGCGGGAGAGGCCATCGGTGTCGCGGCGCCTGAGGGAACCGGTGGAACCCCGCGGGAGATCGCGCCGCTCTCCTTCAGAAGCTTCAGGCTTTCGCTGTGGCGCGCGGCCCGCGTCGATGCCCCGGCCGAAGGATTGCTTCTCGATCCGGAGGCGAGCGCCTGGATAAGGATACGAGACCGGCCATCCGGCGCGTAACCATCGAAAGCCCGCGTCCTTTTCAACGGGCACGCTTCGTGCTATAGTCCCGACCCGGAGGCCCCATGAACCGACCTTCCTTCCGCGCGATCGCCGTACTGGCCGTCGCGCTCGCCGCGAGCGCGGCCTTCGCACAGGAATCCGGCGATCCGACCGTGGATTCCGGCACGTTCCGGACCAATCCCTATGAAAGCGGCGACGCCCTGCTCTCCTTCAGGCTCGGCGCCGGCTTCGGGCTGCTCAACCTCGACCTCTCCGAGGGGAGCTTCGACGAGCTCAATCTGGGTCCCGGCGCCGCCTTCTCTCTCTCCTACATGCATTTCGTCGCCCGGGGTTTCGCCTTAGGCGGCGAGCTCGGCGGGCTCGTGGCGGGCTCGATAGCCGGACGGACCTTCTTCGCGGCGCCGCTGGTGTTCCGCGCTTCCTGGCACTTCGTCCTTTCGCCTTTCGAGATCGTCCCCTCTGTCGCCGCCGGCGCCACCCTGCAGCGCCTCGGGGAGCTTTCGCACGTCGACCCCATAGTCCGCCTCGGCGCTGACTGGCTCTGGCGCCAGTCGGCGGACTGGGGCCTTGGCTTGCGCACCGAGCTCTGGCTGATTCCCCAGTTCTACCTCGACTATCCCGACAGCAACCGGCTCGGCGGTTTCCTCGAGACCACCCTGACCGCCACCTACCATCTCTAAGGAGGGCGCAACCATGAAACACCTCGCGCGCGCCACGCTCGCCCTCGCGCTCCTGTCCGCGGTCATCCTCGGCGCCTGCACGGCCGGACCGCTGGGCATCTTCGAGAGCCTCTCGCTCGAAACCCCCGTCGACAACGGCACCGAGGCGTTCTCCGGCCTGACGCCCAATTTCGTGGTTCGCCTCGGCGCCGACTACTACGCCGGCGTCGGCACCCTCTGGAAACGACCCGTCGGCGGCGGAGCCTGGAACCCTGTTCCCGGGACCCCGGACGGGATGCTCGCGACCAGCGCCGCCACGGACGGTTCCGCCCTGTTCGTGCTCTTCACGGACGGCGACTCCAGCGTGGTCAAGGAGTGGGACGGAAGCGCCTGGGCGCCCGACCTGGCCACCACGGGCATCGGCACCATGAAGCCCGACGCGCTCCATTACGCCGACACGACGCTCTTCCTCTCTGTCGGCGCCACCGACACGGAAGCAGATCCCGACGTGACGAGCGCCAACATCCATTCCGGCTTAGGGTTCGCGACGGCAGCCTTCGCCACCGCGCCGACGGGAGGAATCGTCAAGGCGCTCGTCCATGACAGCCTCACCTACTACTCGGCCCACGCTGATGACGTGTATTCCGGCGACGCGGACGCCGGCGGACTGACCACCATGGCCCTGCAGCCCGCCATCGGGACCGTCACGGCCCTGCTCGCGCGCGGCGCGGACGTCGTCGTCGCGGCCGGTGCCTCGGGCAGCGTCGCGGTCTGGGACGGTTCGGCCTGGACCCCCCATGTGATCGATTCCGCCGCCTACCTCTCCGACCTCGTCGAGGTTCCGGCGCACGGCGGCGGCACGGTCATCCTGGCCGCCGCCCGCGGTTTCGGCACGAAGGTGGCCCGCGGCTACTACGAGGTCTCCCCGCTCGACTGGTCGGTGAACGAGGACCACGACCTTGTCACGACGACGACCAACTACCAGACCACGCTCGAGGATCTCGGCATCGTGGAATGCTTCTGGGACGCGGCGGACGGAATCCTTTTCGCGTGCACGGTCGGCGACGGGCTCTGGTCCAACCACTGGAACGGCACGTCCTGGTCCGGCTGGAACCGGGAATAGCCCGGGCCTGAAGCTCGACGCGCCGGAACCGGGATCCTCGGGGTCGCCGGTTCCGGCGTTTCCATTCACGACGGGACTTTAGGACGGAGGAAGCGGTGGGCGCGGACGGCAATGACCTTTTCGGACTAGCGCCCGAGGACAAGGACCGCTCTGCGTCCGAGCCCCTGGCCGCGCGCATGCGGCCGCGCGTCCTCGACGACTTCGTCGGGCAGGAGCACATCGTCGGCCCCGGCCGCCTGCTCCGCCGCGCCATCCAGAAGGACCGCCTGTCCTCGCTCATCCTCTCAGGCCCTCCGGGCACCGGCAAGACGACGCTCGCGCGCGTCATCGCGAACGGCACCAGCGCCCGCTTCGTCGCCATCAACGCCGTGCTGGCGGGGGTCCAGGCCATACGCGACGCCATCGACGAGGCGAAGCGAGCCCGCGAGCTCTACGACCGCAGGACCATACTCTTCGTCGACGAAGTGCACCGCTGGAACAAGGCCCAGCAGGACGCCCTGCTGCCCTGGGTGGAGAACGGGACCATCGTGCTCGTCGGCGCGACCACTGAAAATCCCTTCTTCGAGGTGAACCGCGCCCTGGTATCGCGCTCGCGCGTGTTCCTGCTCAAGGCGCTCGATGCCGCCGACCTCCTCGAGGTGGCGCGCCGCGCGCTATCCGACCGCGAGCGCGGCTACGGCCGCTGGAAGGTCGAGTTCGCCGAGGGGGCCCTCGAGCACCTTGTGGACGTGGCCGACGGAGACGCGCGGAGCCTGCTCAACGCGCTCGAGCTCGCGGTGGAAACGAGCCACGAACCCTGGCCCCCGCCCGAGGGCGCGACGGTGAGCGTCACGATGGAGGCGGCCGAGGAAAGCATACAGCGCCGCGCGGTGCTCTACGACAAGGACGGCGACTACCACTACGACTCGATCAGCGCCTTCATAAAAAGCCTCCGCGGGTCCGATCCCGACGCCGCGCTCTACTGGATGGCGCGCATGGTCTACGCGGGGGAAGACCCTGCCTTCATCTTCCGCCGCATGCTCATCTCCGCGGCCGAGGATGTCGGGCTCGCCGATCCGCGCGCAGTGGAAGTGGTCGATGCCTGCGCGCGCGCCTTCGAGCGCATAGGGTTTCCGGAAGGACAGTTCCACATGGCGGAAGCTGCTCTGTACCTCGCCACCGCGCCGAAGTCGAACAGCGCCCTCGCCTACTTCGACGCGCTCGCGGAGGTGGAGAAAAGCCGCGCCGAGGTGCCCCTCCACCTCAAGGACGGCAGCCGCGACGGTCCCGGCTTCGGCCACGGTGACGGCTACAGGTATCCGCACGCCTACCGCGACCACTGGACGGCGCAGCAGTACCTCCCCGAGCTCCTCCGCGGGCGCGTCTTCTACAAGCCCGGCGCGCTCGGCCACGAGGGTTCTGTCCGCGAAACGGTGCTCGCCCGGCGGGAGGAACAGCTCGTCGCCGCGCTCGACGAAGCCCAGTCGCGCGTCGACCGTCTGACCTACTCGAAGGAGGCGGACCGTTCGCTCGAGTGGCTGGCGCGCGCTTCCGGCGGCTCGACCGCCCTCGCCCGGGCGGCCCGGGACGGGCTTCACGCCCGCGCCGCCATACAGCGGCACGAGCGGGTGCTGGTGGTCGGCGAACGCGACGGCCTCGCGCTCAGGGAAGCCATCCGCAAGGCGCCGGAGGGGGCCTGCGCCGCCCTGGTCCAGGACGCCCGCGCGGCGGAGGTCCTCGAGGCTTTTGCCGCGGGCCTCGAGGAGCTCATGCGTCCGACGGCGCTGGTCGGCGACCCGGCCGCTCCCGATCGGGAGACCATGGTAGCGGCCTTCGGCTTCGCGTCGTTCGACGTGGCGCTGTTCAGGGACGTCCTGGCCCGACGGGACGCGGATGAAGCCGGGACCCTCCTGGACCGCTGGCGCGAGGCCCTGCCGGAAGCGCGCATGGTGTTCGCCGAAACCCTGGCCGGCTCCGGGGGACGGCTTTCGCTCATCCCCGGAGTCGAGGCCGAACTCGGCGCGGAGCTGGCCACGCGCTTCGCCCGGTTCGAGGACGGATTCTACGGCTTCGAAAGCGGCGATGTCGATTCGGCCGCCGCCAAGCTCCGGAAGCTCGCGTCCTTACGACCCGGCGCCACGATCGAAACGTCCCGCGTCGAAACCGAGCGGGCCATTCCGGTCTCGCGCCTCGACGCGTGGCTCTCGCCCGAAGGTCCTTACGGCGCGGCCCTCTCGGCCGCCTTCGGCGCCTCGGAGCTCGACGCGATCGCGGCGGCCCTGAGAGCCTCGACTTCCCGAGGCCCGGTGCCCTGGCCCGGCGCTCTGGCCTTCCTCGCGCTCCCGTCCGCTCCGCCGCGAGGCTAGCGCCTCCCGCCTCGTATTGACAGGCTTCGGGGCGCTCCGGATACTCGCACCCATGCCGCACCGCCTCGAGACCGTGGAAGCCGTCTACGCCCGCCTGCTCGAATTCGTCAATTTCGAAAAAGGCCAGAGCGTCGATTTCAAATTCGACCGCGTCAGGACCCTGCTCGCCGAACTCGGGAATCCGGAAGCCTCCCTGCCTTGCCTCCATGTCGCCGGCTCTAAAGGCAAGGGTTCGGTCTCGACCATGCTCGCGCGCGTCCTCGAGGCCTCGGGACGGAAGACCGGACTCTACACGAGTCCCCACCTGATCGATTTTTCGGAGCGCATCAGCCGGGCGGGAGACGGATTGGGAGACGGTTTCCTCCTCTCGGCCTGGGACCGCCTCGGGCCCCTCGTGGACGGGAAAAGGGCCGCGGACTGGCCGGGCGGCATGGAGCCCACCTTCTTCGAGCTGGCCACCGTGCTCGGCTTCCTGTCCTTCGTCGAAGCTGGCATGGACGCCGCCGTGTACGAGGTCGGCATGGGCGGCAGGCTCGACACGACCAACGTGGTCTCGCCCGAGGCCGTCGCCATCACCGCCATCGAGCTCGAGCATACGGAATTCCTCGGGAACACCATCGCGGAGATCGCCTTCGAGAAGGCGGGCATCATCAAGCCGGGCGTCCCGGCCTTCACGGGCGCGACCCGGCCCGAGGCCCTGGAGGTCTTCCGTCGCGTCGCCGCGGAACGGGGCGCGAGCCTGCGCGTCCTCGACGAGGAATGCTCGGTCTCCGAGCTCCGCATCGACCGCCGCGGCACCGAGGCGTTGCTCACGTTCCGGGATCGCGCCATCTTCCCGGAACCCCTGCGCGTGCGCACGCCGATCATCGGCGCGGTCCAGGCGAGGAACGCGGCGCTGGCCGCCCTGGTCGCGCGCGCCTCGACCTTCGCCTGCCCGCCCGAAGCCGTCGTCGAAGGGCTCGCCTCGGCGCGGATCCGGGCGCGCTTCGAGCTGCTGCCGGCCGAGCCCGCTATCGTGCTCGACGGCGCGCACACCCCGGAGAGCGTCGCCTTCGCCCTGGAGAGCTTCCGTTCCATCTTCCCCGAGGGAGGCGTGCTCGTGTTCGCGTGCGCGCACGACAAGCGCCACCCCGAGATGGCGCTCGCGCTGTCGCGCGGCTTCGACTCAGCGATCGTGACCAAGCCGGGTACCTTCAAGCAGAGCGATCCGGGCGCCGTCGAGGCGAGCTTCAGGGCCGCGGGCTTCAGGACCGAACTTGTCGCCGACACCGCCGAGGCGCTTCGGGAAGGACGCAGGCGCTCGGCAGCGAGCGGCAAGCCCCTGCTCGTGCTCGGCTCCTTCTACCTGGCCGCGGAAGCCGCGAAGCTGTTCGACGGAGCCTGAGCGGCTCGGGGCGCCTGTCGGGAGTCCGGAGCCGCGTTCAGATCCCGAAGAGTGACAGCAGGCTCTGGATCGCGCCGATGGCCGCCCCGAGTATGCCGCCCAAGGCCGTTATCCAGAACAGCTCCCGGTCCACCACGCGGAGCACCATCGTCTCGAGCTCCCGCATGTCGAGCGCCTCGATGCGCTCGCGCACGAGCCGGCTCACGTCGATGCCCTCAAGGGCCCTCGGGGTTTCCTTCACGGCCAGGGCTATGACCATGCCCGCGAGGACGTCCGCGGCCTCGTCGCGCCATCGGGAGTCGAACGCGCCGAGCTCTCCCACGGTGGCGCCGCCGAGCGCGGCAGCCGCGCCGCCGGCGAAGGCCGCCGCCGCGCGGGAAGTGCCGGCGCCGGCCAAACCGGAGAGCGCGGCCAGCGCGGCGCGCGAAGCGAGCTTCGCCGCTCCGCGGGCGGTGTCCGGTCCGAGGGTCTCCAGCACGGCGCCTACCGTCGCGATTTCCGGCTTCGAAAGCAGGGCCGAGAGCCGGCCCTCGAGCTTCTCGTCGCGGGAGGCGGCCAGCAGCCGCTCTGCTACCGTATCGGCCAGCGAGGCGGCGAAGGTCGAGGCCGCCCCGTTCCCGAGCAGGGCGTGGCTCGCGAGCGGTTCCTTCCACAGGAGCTCAAGCCGCGCGCGGAGCCAGGCCGCGAGCTTGTTCCCTCCTTCGGGACCGAACGCGAACTTCCTGATCGCGTCCACCAGGTCGTCTATGGCCTTCGGCATTGTCTCGATGATCGAACGCTCGTAGCCGCCAGCGTTGACGAGGAGCCGCTGCAGGGTGCCGAGGCGGTCGATCTCCTTCCGCACCATCGCGGCGCCGTAGCGCTCGAGGATGACCCGCACCGAAGGCTCGTCGAGGTAGCGCGATAGCGCCGCCTCGAGCGCGGGCATGAGGGCGCCCGTGGCCGCGTCGAAAACTCCGAGTGCCTTGCCGAGCGGCACGACGTCGTGGGGCCTGAGCCCTGCTTCAAGCGCGCGTTCGACCGCTCCCCCGGCGAGCGTGGCCGCGAGCTCACGCGCGCGCGTTGCGGCGGGACTGTCCGCGAAGCGGGCGGCCAGCTCGGCCAGGCGCCCGGGCGGCGCGATTTCGTCGAGCCTCCGGTCCGCCATCGACTCGAGCAGCTCGAAGGCCGCCGACTCTACGCCCGCCGCGAGGGCGCCGCTCGAAAGGAAACCCCGCCAGAGCGAGTCGAGGGCGCCGCGCGCCAGGGTGCCGCCGGGCGAGGCAAGGAGCCCGCCGTCCAGCAGGGTCGCGGCCTTGGCGTCGAGGAGCGAGTCCACGATGGAGCGGGCAGCCTGCGCGACCTTGGCCCGGAGGTCGGGCGCCTCCAGACGCTCGCGGAGCACCTCGGGCGTGATGAGGTCGCTTGCCACGGAGTCGCCGATGGACACCGCGAGCCGCGCCTTTTCGCGCGGCAATATGCCCGGCGTGAAGGGAATCCGCAGGCCGAAGAGGCGGTGCTCGCGGTAGGGCCGGAACAGCATCTTGATGGCCAGCGCGTTGGTAAACCAGCCGATCACGGCGCCGATGGCCGGCGGCAAGACCCAGGGAAGCAGCTCCTTCATCGGAAAACCCCGGCGGCCCGCTCCGCCTGCTCCCGGTGAGGATACAGCGAGGCGAAGCTCCCGTGCACCCACCCTTCCACGCCGAGACTGCGCACGCGATACCAGACGCCGGCTTCCGGGCGCTCCGCCTCGCCCCGTTCCCGCCCGAAGACTTCTACGACATCGCCAGCCCTCAGGAAGGCGACATCCCCGGAATCGAAGCCCGGGGACGATTTCACCCGGACGTAGGCTTGCTCCACGACGAGCCAGCCCGGTCCGTCGCCCAGTACGGGCGTCGGTTCCAGCGCGGGCAAGGGAGTCTCCTCCTTCTTGCCGCAGGAGCCGAACACCGAAGCCAGAAGGGGCACGAGGATCAGGAATACGGCGAAGTTCCGGCGCATGCTGCGAATATCTCCCCGACGCCGTCCGCGGGCGCCGCTTGGTATCAGCTTTCCGATTTTCCTGCCCTCCGAAGCCAGGCTTCGAGAGCGGGGGCGTCAAGAGGGGCCAAATCGTTCTCGTCGGGCAAGGACTCCGGCTCGAACCATCCGAACCCCGAATGGGCAGGCCCGGCGACCGGATCGCGATCGAAGGCGGCCTCCAGCGCGAGGAAGCGGTAGCGCTTGCCCTCGATCGAGACGGCGCTCTCGGCCACAAGGGCGGATACCTCGGCCTCGACCGCGAGCTCCTCGCGGAGTTCGCGCGCGAGGGCGCGTTCCGGCGATTCGCCGCGTTCGACCTTGCCTCCGGGCAGCTCCCAGCGGCCGCCGTGACGTTCCCCGGCAGCCCGCCTGGCCAGGAAAAGCCGCCCGTCCCGTTCGACGACGGCGCCGACGACGAGGACCTCGCCGTCATCCGGGGACCCGTCGGAGCCGGTTCCCCTCATCGCGGGGCGAAGCGCGCCGCGAGCAGCTCCGAGAGCTTCCGGGCCTCTTCCTCGGAGAGGGTGACGCCCTTTCCCATGCGTTCGTGGGAAGGATCCCAGGGGCGTATGTCGAACTTGGGCGGACGCTCGTTCCACGACACGAGGTTGAGCTCCGTCGTCCATCCGCGGGATCCTTCTGCGAGGGCGCCGAGGCGCTCGACGATCTCGAACTTGATTTCGCGTTCTTCCATGCTGCCTCCGTTCCGCCCGGCTCGGGCGGGCGACGGCTACCGCGCCCACCATCCGCGACGCTTGAGCCGCGTGACGCTCAGCCGATTTCGAAGTCGTTCCGGCCCTCGCGGTAGAACTCGGGAAAGCCGTAGACCACGACGCCGCTGGAACGCACCTTGACCTCGGCGTAGCCCTTGCGGGCGAGCTCGTCAAGCACCTTGCGCGCCTCGTCGAGGGTGCAATCCGATTCGAGCGAGAGCTCGCCCGGCGTGACGTGTCCGCCAGAGGCGCGCGCCACCTTGAGCGCGGCCCGTTCGAGGGGTTCGCGGGGCGCGGTCCGGGGAACGGCGGGG
This sequence comes from Spirochaetales bacterium, assembly GCA_016926955.1. GTDB lineage: Bacteria > Spirochaetota > Spirochaetia > Treponematales > UBA12059 > JAFGNN01. Next base: position 112,874 of record JAFGNN010000065.1, read on the forward strand.
CGGGCATAGCTCTCGGCGAGCCGCGACTCGGCGATGAGCCGCGCGGCGTCCCGGATGTTGGCCTCGCGCACCTGCCGCGGCAGGGTGAAGAAGTCGTAGAAAGCGCCGAAGCCGCCGAGGCCTCCCGTGACGGTCCAAAGGACGCCGGTCCCGATCTTCCCGAGATAGTAGCGTTGGAGGCCGAGGACTCCGACGCCGCCGAACAACCACAGGAGATAGGCTATGGCGAGGTTGTAGCGCACTTCGTTTCGCTCCGGAATCGTGATGCTGTCATGATACCACCCGGGTCGACGATAGGAAAAGCTCGGGACGCGCATATTTTTTTCCCGCTCGCCCGCGCCTCCCGGATTTCCCGTCCACGGTTTGACCACCGGGCGCGCCTCATGATACCACTTTCCCTACCTCGGTTTCCTCCTTGGGACGGGATCGGGGGGCCGGGCCGTTCCGGGACCGACCGACATACGCGAGGAGCCTAACAATGGCGAGCATTCGGGAAATCCTTTCGCGGGACCCTGACGGCGCGACGGTCGTCGTCAAGGGTTGGGTACGCACGAAGCGGGAGACCAAGGGCACGGTCTTCCTGGAGCTGAACGACGGCTCCTGCTTCCGCAACGTGCAGTGCGTCTTCGACGCGGCCACCCTCGACGCGAATTCCCGGAACGCGCTCGAGCGCGCCGGCACCGGCGCCGCCGTGGCCGCGACTGGCAGCCTCGTGAGCTCGCCCGCGGCGGGCCAGACGCTCGAGGTCAAGGCTTCCGCCCTCGAGCTCATCGGCGAGGCGGATCCTGAGACCTACCCGCTCCAGAAGAAGCAGCACTCCTTCGAATTCCTCCGCGAGATAGCGCACCTCCGCCCGCGCACCAACACCTTCGGCGCCGTGGCCCGGGTCCGCAACCGCATGGCCTTCGCCGCCCACTCCTTCTTCCAGGAGCGCGGCTTCCAGTACATCCACACGCCCATCATCACCGCGAGCGACGCCGAGGGCGCGGGCGAGATGTTCCAGGTGACCACGCTCGACCTCGACGCGATCGCGAAGGGCGGCAAGAGCGTCGACTACGCCAGGGACTTCTTCGGGAAGCGCTCCTACCTTTCCGTCTCGGGCCAGCTCAACGTCGAGGCTTACTGCATGGCCCTCGGCTCGGTCTATACCTTCGGCCCGACCTTCAGGGCCGAGAACTCCAACACCACACGCCACCTGGCGGAGTTCTGGATGATCGAGCCGGAAATCGCCTTCGCCGAGCTGCCCGAGAACATGGAGCTGGCCGAGGACTTCCTCAAGCGCCTGCTCTCGAGCGCGCTGGACGATTGTGCCGAGGATCTCGAATTCTTCGACAAGCGCATCCAGAGCGGACTCCGCGAGAGCCTCGAGGCGGTGCGCTCCTCGAAATTCGCCCACATGAGCTATACCGACGCCGTGGCCGAGCTCGAGAAGCGGAAGGATTCCTTCGAGTTCAAGCCCTTCTGGGGCTGCGACCTCCAGACCGAGCACGAGCGCTTCCTGACCGAGCAGGTCGTCAAGGGCCCGCTCATCGTCACGGACTACCCGAAGGAGCTCAAGGCCTTCTACATGCGGGCCAACGACGACGGGCGGACGGTGCGCGCCATGGACGTGCTCGTGCCGCGCATCGGCGAGATCATCGGCGGCTCGGAGCGGGAGTACCGCTACGACGCGCTGGTCGGGGCCATGAAGGCGAAGGGCCTCGATCCGGCTGCCTACGGCTGGTACCTGGACCTCCGCCGCTACGGCACGGCGCCGCACTCCGGCTTCGGGCTGGGCTTCGAGCGGCTCATCCGCTGGGTGACGGGCATGGAGAACATCCGCGACGTCATCCCCTTCCCGCGGGCGGTCAAGCAGGCCGAGTTCTAGGAAGGCGCGGACGTGACGAAACGCTTCCTGGCCGCGGCCCTCATGGCCGCGGCCGTTTCATGCTTCGCCATGGAGGCGGCCCCGCCGGTCGCCGCCCGGTCGATGATACTTGTCGAGGCGGCCCGCGGCGCCGCCCTCGTCGAACGGAACGCCGACGAACCGATTCCGCCCGCGAGCCTAGCCAAGCTCGCGACGCTCGCCGTGCTCGGGGAGGAGCTCGACTCGGGGAGGCTCTCGCTCTCGACGCCAGTAGAAGTGCTGCCCGGCGAGGCCTGGGACGAGCTGCCCTGGAACTCGAGCGCCATGTATCTGGAGCGCGGCATGCGCCTCACGGTCGGCGACCTGGCGCGCGGCCTCGCCGTGGCGAGCGCGAACGACGCGGCCTTCGTGCTCGCCCGCGTCGTCTCCGGTTCCGTGTCGGCATTCTCCGCGCGCATGAACGCGGTCGCGCGGCGCTACGGGCTCGCAGTCACGCGCTTCGAGGAACCGTCCGGGCTCTCGGACCGCAACGTCACAACCGCGCGCGAAATGGCCTCCTTCGCCCTCGCCTACCTCGCCGAGCGCCCCGACTTCGTCGAGAGCCTCCACGCCCTGCCCTCGTTCGGATTCCCCAAGCCCGCCAACTTCCCGCCCGGCCGGCGGGTGCCCGCCGGCTATGTCCCGCCCCTCCTCGAGAACCGCAACCCCCTGCTCGGGGCCTATCCCGGCTGCGACGGCCTCAAGACCGGCTACATCAGCGAGAGCGGCTTCAACTTCGTCGCGACGGCGGAACGCGAGGGCACGCGCTTCGTGCTGGTCCTGCTCGGTGCTTCCGCGACCGGCACCGCGGACGCCCAGGCGCGACGGGTGGAGGACGGCTCGGCCCTGCTCGATTGGGCTTTCCAAAACTGGGTCACGGTGCGTCCCGCCCTTCCGGATTTCGAGCCGGCGCGCGTCTGGAAAGGGAGCGAGCGAGTCCTCGCGGGCATTCCCGCGGGCAGCCTTGCCGTTACCGTCCCCCGCTCCGTATCAGGTGACGCGCGCGCCGTTGTCGAGGCCTACCCCGAACTCATGGCGCCGTTTCCCGCGTCCGCCCGTGTGGGCTTCGTTAAGGTGCTGGCCGGGGATCAAGTGTACGCGCGCGTCGAGCTCGTTGCCCCGAGGGACATCGGCGCGGGCTCCTGGCTGCGCAGGCTCATCGATACCCTCGTCCTCTTTTTCAGGCGCGCCTTCGGGGGAAACGGCGCGCCACTCATGCCCGCTGCCGCCTGAGATCGGCCGGGCGTCCACCTCGAGGGCGCCGTCCGGAGAGCCTCGGGCGTTTCCCGTTCTCGCTCAGGTCTCCCTGACGCGGACAAGGCTGCCCGCGTATTCGACCGTGCCCTCCGCGACCAGGGCCGCGAGCGCGTTCGCGACGCGCTCGCGCTCCATGCCGCAGCGTTCGTGGATGCTTTCCGCCTCGTGCGGGCCTTCGGCGGAGAGGATCCGAACGATGGCCCCGCGGGCCTGCCTGAGCGACCCCTCGAAGCGGGACTGTACGGCATGGTGCGCCGAGCGGCGCGATGGATTGGGCGCGAGCTTCTTGAGCGCCGCTCCGTAGTCCATCAGCGCGTAATGCCAGGCGCGCGGATCAGCTCGGTCGAGGACCGCCGCGGCGACGGGAAGAAGCTCCCGGTCGCGGACCCCTTCACGGTCCGGAAAGAACCAGTGCAGCAGGGCCGCGCGGATGTTCGTCTCCAGGAAGACGTCGGGAAGCCCGAAGGCGAAGGCCCGGACCGCGCCTGCCGTGTAGCCGCCGACGCCGGGCAGGGCGCGCAGGGCGGCCGCGTCCTCGGGGACCGTCCCTCCGTGCTCGGTCTCGATGATGGAAGCCGCCGCCTTGAGCGCGAGCGCGCGCCGGTTGTAGCCGAGGCCGCTCCACGCGGCCAGCACCTCGGCGACGGAGGCCGCCGCCATCGAGGACGGATCGGGCCAGCGGCGCAACCATTCCCCGTATTTCGGGAGGACACGCGCGACCTGGGTCTGCTGCAACATCAGCTCTGACACGAGGATGGCCCAGGGATCGCGCGTTTCCCGCCAAGGCAGCACGCGCCCGCGTTCTTGGTACTCGGCGTACACCGCTTCGCGGAAGGCTTCGATATCCCGGCTCGAAGGCGGTAGCGGAGTGGCCTTCAGGAACGGTTCTCCTCGGGCTCGAGAGCCTCGAGCGCATCGTCGGTCTCCCGCCGCTTGCCCACTATGGCCTCGAGTTCCGCGGCTATGGCGCTGCTCCGCGTCGCGAGATCGCGCAGGCCGATGGCCTGAGCGGCGAGGGTGCCGACGCCCGTGACGATGCGGCTGCCCGCGGATTTGACCTTGGCCGCGCCTTCCTCCAAGGCTCCCATGGAGTCCCGCACGAGGCGCGAGTAGCCGGCCTGGGCGGCGGTCTGCTCGCGCATGCGCCGCGAGGAAGCGGAGAAGGTACCGAGGACCGAAGAGGCTCCGTCCGCCAGTTCGCGCTGCCTGAGCGCGGCGTCCGCGACGCCCTTGATGCGGCCGACAGCGTCGCCGGAATCCCCGGCGATCCGGCCGAGCCCGTTTTCCACCTTCGCGGCCGCCCCGGCACCCTCCGACACGAGGGCATCGATGGATGACGCCATCTCGCCGATGCGGGCCGCCCGGTCAGCGCTTGCCTGCGCTAGTTTCTTGATCTCGTGCGCGATGACCGAAAAGCCCCGGCCCGCAGCGCCCGCGTGCGCAGCCTCGATGGAGGCGTTCATGGCCAGCAGGTTGGTCCGCTCCGCGAAATCATTCACCGACTCGACCACCTCCGTGATCTCCTTCGAGGCCTCGCGTACCTTCGCGATGGAGGAACCGAGCGAAGCGACGTCCCGGACTCCCTCCTCGACGCGCCGGGCGAGTCCCTCGGAGAGTTCCGCGGCCACGGAGACGTCGCTCGAGACGCCGACCGTGCCGGAAATGATGTCCACGACCGCTCCGAGCGCCCCGTCAAGCCGTTCCGACTCGAGCGCGAGTTCCTCGTCAACCTGTTCGCTGGACTTGGCCATGTCGCTTACAGACCCGACGGCTTCGCCCACCGCCGCGCGCTGCCGGTCCGCTTCCGCCTCGATGGCCCTCGCCTCGTTCTGCGAGAGCTCCGCGGTCCTGGCGAGCTCTCCCGCGCGCTCCTCCAGGTCGCGGGCCATGGCCGTCACCGCGCCAACCACGCGTCCGGCCGCGTCCACCACCGCCCCGAGGCGATCCCGCCGCTCGGCCGTCTCTCGCGCGAACACCTCGACCTCGTTGGTGGCGCGGGCAGCCCGGGCGCTCATCGCCACGAAGACGCCCATGTCCAACGCGAAGAAGGTGAAGCCCTGAAGCCAGGCCATAGGCTCGGTGCCGCCGACCTGGTAGACTATGTCGTGCACCCCGAAGCCGACCCCGAGCACGAGCCCCGCGAGGATGGGAATCGCGTCGCGCCGCTTGAGCAGGGCCGCCCGTATCAGTATGTAGACACCGCTCAGGATCTCGGCGAAAATCGGCAGGAGGCTCAGCGAGAAGACGTTCATCATCTCGGTCTCGTCGCCCGTGTTCGAGAAGAAGAGCACAGAGAACGCGAGTATCTGGACGCCCACCACGACCTTGAAGACCCGGCCCGACAGGATGTCGAAGAACTCGGTGAAGAACAGCATCAGGAAGCCGATCGAGGCGGTCAGCGCGAGCTTGGCGAAGGCCTTGAAGGCCAGTCCGACGGGGATGAAGCGTTCCGCGCCGAGCTCGTAAAAATAGAAGGAGATCAGGACGAGCGAGAGCGCGTACCAGAGGTTGAAGCGGTCCTTCGGCCTCGACTTGTACTGCCAGATGAAGTAGGCGCCGAGGAAGAGGCAGAGGACGGCCAGAACGATGTAGACCTGGAGGTTGAGGAGCTGCGCGGTGTGGAGCTCGAATTCCGCCGCTTCCCGCCCGCCTACCTTGAAGCCGGGAAAGGCCGCGCTGGTGCCGCGTGCATAGGCGCGCACGGCCACCACGGCCCTTCCGTCGTCGACGAGGTTGGAGGGCACCAGCCACGCGTCGGTGACGCCGGGCCGGATCAGCGGCTTCGGCGGGAGTGAGCCGCGCTCGCCGACGAGCACGCCGTCGACGAAGACCTGGCAGGCCGCGCCGAGCTTCTGCGAGAGGAGCCAGAAGGGCCCCGTTCCCTCGAAGCGGAGGTCCGCCCGCACCCAGAACCATGAATCGGCTTCAGGCACCGGTATGAGGGTCGGAGCCGTCAGGCTCTCCCACGAGGAGTCGTCGTATGACGGGTCTGCCCGGTCCGGGGAGTCGCCATGTGCGATCCGCCACGATTCCACGAGCTCGGAGTCGGGCATGCCGCAGGAGGCGAGCGCAAGCGCGAGCGCGGAAAGGACCAGCAGCGAGGGAAGGGTCGGAGCGGCGTATTTCATGCTTCAATGACTCCCGGCGCGGGGCCGGTTACGTGCCCCTCGGTACGCGTCAGGATAATGGCCGCAGGCCCGGACCGCAAGTGCGAAGCGGCTCGGGGGCTCGTTACCGCGCCACCGGAGGCGCGGCGATGCCCGGACTTCCCCTACTCCTCGCCGAAGATGTGAACGTACTCGTGCAGCAGGGCCTCTCCCTTCACCTTGCAGCCGCCGCAGACGGTGCCGATCTTGGTGCGCTCCTGCAGCTGCTCCCAGTTCCGCGCGCCCTCGCGCACGGCGGTCTCGATGTCGCGGTCGGTGATGTTGAGGCAGGTGCAGATGACGGTGGCGCCCTCGTTTCGGTAGAGCCCGGCGCGCCCCGTCTTCTCCAGCCACTCGTCGATGGCGGCGCGGAGCGCCTTGTCGCCGAGCACCGAGCAGTGGATCTTGTTGTCGGGCAGGCCGCCCAGGCGCGTGGCGATGTCCTCGGGCTTGAGGTTGTACGCCTCGCGGATGTGCAGGCCCTTCGTCACCGCGGACAGCATCGAGGTGCTGGCGATGGCGCTCGCGCAGCCGTAGGTGCGCCAGCGCACGTCGCGGATGACGTCGTCCTCGCCTATCTTGAGCATGAACATCATCTGGTCGCCGCACTTGACGTTGCCGACCGTTCCCTCGGCATCGTACGCGAACTTCTCGTCCGGGTCGTAGACGTTGCGCGGGTTCTTGAAGTGATCGAGTACGATGTCCGAATACAGCCACTGCATGGCGTCCATGGGATGCTCCTTGTCCTGCTAGGCCACGCTGACCGTGGACATGCGGCGAAGCCGCTTGATGATGGGGGGAAGGACCTCGAGGACGTAGTCGACGTCCTCGCCGGTCGTGAGAGATCCGAGGCTGAAGCGGATCGAACCGTGCGCGAGCTCGGGTCCCACGCCCGTGGCCAGCAGCACGTGGCTCGGCTCGAGGCTTCCGGAGGCGCAGGCCGAGCCCGTGGAGACCTGGACGCCTTCGAGGTCGAGGTAGAGCAGGATGGCCTCGCCTTCCGCGCCGGGGAAGGATACGTTGAGCGTGTTCGGCAGCACCTCGGTGGCGTGTCCGTTCACGCGGACGTCGGGCACCCGCTCAACAATGCCGTCGCGGAGCCGGTTCCGCATCACGCGGATGCGGGCCGCCCTTCCCTCGAGGTCCTCGAGCGCGAGGCGGGCCGCGAGGCCGAAGCCGAGTATCCCGATGTTGTTGTAGGTGCCCGCCCGGTGGCCGTGCTCCTGGTGGCCCCCGCGGATCAGGGGCTCGATGGGAGCGCCCTTGCGGACGTAGAGGGCGCCGACGCCCTTGGGGCCGTAGATCTTGTGGGCCGACAGGGTCAGGTAGTCGACGCCCCAAGCGGCCGCCTCGACGGGAACCTTGCCGGCGGACTGGGTGGCGTCGGTGTGGAAGAGGGCGCCTTTGGCCTTGGCCATGCGGCAGAGCGCCGGGACGTCCTCCATCGTGCCGATCTCGTTGTTGGCCGACATGACCGAGACGAGCAGGGTGTCGCCGTCGATCTCGCGCTCCGCGGCTTCCATGTCCACCCGACCGGAGGCGTCCACGGGCAGGAAGACCACGGGAAAGCCCTCGTCGCGGAGCCAGGAGGCCGCGTTGATGACGCAGGGATGCTCGATGGCGGTGGTGACTATCTTGCGGCGCCCGCCCTTGCGGCCGAGGTGGAACATGGTCGCGAAGACGGTGTTGTTCGATTCGGAACCGCCGGAGGTGAACACGATCTCGTCCGGGTTCGGCACGCCTGCGAGCTTCGCGACCTCCGCGCGGGCGGCGTCGACCCTCGCCTTCGCGGCGCGTCCGGCCTCGTGCATGCTCGAAGCGTTTGCGAAGACGCCCAGGTCCGCCGCCATCGCGTCCCGTACGAGCGGGTGGAGGGGAGTCGTGGCGTTGTAGTCCATGTAGACGATGCGGCGTTCCATGGTCGGCTCCTTTCAGGAAGCGGGATCGATGACGTCGAGCAGGGTGCGGGAACTGAGGTATTCGTCAACCGCGGTCTTGAGCCCGAGCCAGAAACGGCGGGGCAGGCAGGCGAGGTCGTGGTCGCAGGCGCCGGGACCGGCGGCGCACTCGGTCGGGCGGATCTCGCCCTCGAGCGCCTCGACAATGCTGAGGACGGTAAGCTCGGCGGCGGGCAGCGAAAGCCGGTAACCGCCGTTCTTGCCCCTCTCGGAGCGGAGGAGGCCCGAGGCGGTCAGCTGTCCCAGTATGCCTTCCAGGTATTTTCCGGGTATCCCTTCGGCTCCGGCTATCTCGGCCGCGCTGGCCGGACCTTCCTTGCTGGCGAGGTAGGCGAGAGCCCTGAGGCCGTACTGTATCCGCGTCGAGACCTGGAACAAGGGCAATCTCCAGTATTCCTACCTGAATACTAGGATAATACAATCCACAGCGATTCAGGTCAATACGGGAATGACGGCCTTCCGCCTATGCGTCGCGCCCGGGGCCTTCGTCGCGCGGCCTGAGGCGAGGCAGCCTGGCCTTGCCCGCCAGCACGAGCAGGGCGGTCGCTACGTAGGGCAGCGCGAGCACGAGCTCGGGAGGAGCGTCGAAGGCCTGGAGGCCGTTCGAGGCGGCGAAGAGCGCCGCGAAGCCGAGCGAGGCCGCCACCGTCCCGCCGGGCTTGCGCCTTCCGAGGTAGACCGCGACAAGGGCGATCCAGCCCCGGCCCGAAGTGGCGCCAGGCACCCAGGCGCCCGTCTGGGCGCTCAAGGCGGCGCCCGCCACGGCCGCGGCCATTCCGGAAATCGCGAAGGCCATGAAGCGGACACGGGAGGGATTCACGCCCGCGAGCGCGAGGGCCTCTTCGCGCTGTCCCGCAGCGCGTAGCCGCAAGCCCAGGGGCGTGGCGGCGAGGAGCAACCAGAGCAAGGCGGCCAGGGCGTAGAGGAGCAGGTTCGAGGGGCGCTGGGCGATGAGGGTCCCGATGACAGGCAGCTCCGCGAGCGGTCCCGGGTCGAGCCGGTGTGAAAGCAGCTCCGGGAAGGCGACGACGCCCTTGGTGCCGAAGGCCCGCCACGAGAGCAGCGCCACCCCGCCCTGCACGAGCAGGTTGGCGGCCAGGCCAGCCACGAAGATGTCCGCCCGCAGCTTGAACACGGCATGGATGATGGTCGCGGCGAGCAGGCAGGCCGCCCCGGCAGCGGCCAGGTTGCCCGCGAAGGCGCCCGCGCGCGGGGCGACCAGGGCGTAGGCGAAGGCTCCGAGCGACATGAAGCCTTCGAGCGCGGTGTTGAGCACGCCCGCGGCGTCGCTCGCGAGGCCGCCGAGCGCCGCGAGTACGATGGAACCGCCCTGCGCGACGGCGTCGCCGGGCAGGGAGAGCAGCCAGCTCACGCCGGCCTCCCGCCGCGCGCGCGAGGCGGCAGGAGGCGCGCTGTCGCGAGGAGCAGCACGAAGGCCTTTACGAGCAGGGCGGCGTCGAAGGGTACCCCCGCGATCACGGCGGCCTGCCGGGCCCCCGAGTCGAGCCAGCCGAGCAGCAGGGCGGCAGGGAGTATGGCGAGCGGTCGGTTCCCCGCGAGCAGGCTTACCGCGATCGCGGTCCAGCCCATGCCGCCGGACATGCCGCGCACCGCCCTTCCCGCGGGGCCGAGCGCTATGAAGGCGCCCGCGAGCCCGTGCAGGGCGCCCGCGCCGACAAGCGGCCAGAGGGCGAGCTTTCCGACGGGGAGCCCGACGCTTTTGGCGAAGGTCGGGTTTCCGCCGTAGAGATCGACGGCCCGTCCTTCGCCGGTGCGCGCGAAAAAGAGGGCCAGCGCGGCGGCAAACAGCAGCGCGGCAAAGGGAGCGTAGCCCGCGGGAAAGGCCGCGCGGTCAGGCAAAATGGCGCGCGACACCATCTTCGTGGCGATGAGGTTGCTTTCCGCGTCGCGCAAGGGTGAGGCTATGAGCCAGTCGATCGCGAGGACGGCCGCCTGCGAGACGAGGAAGCTCGAAAGGAGCACGTCAGCTCCGGCGAAACGCTTGCCAAGCGCGCTCGGCAAGGCAAGCGCGGCGCCGCCGAGGGCCCCGAAGCCGAGCGCCGCGGCGAGCGCGGCCGCCGGGGAAGCCGAGGACAGCGCCAGGGCCGCGAGCACCGCCACGAGCCCGCCCGAGTAGAGCTGGCCTTCCCCACCGAGGTTGAAGCTTCCCGAGCGGAAAGCCAGGGCCGCGCCGAGCGCGCAGAGCGCGAGCAGGGCGGACTGTTCGACGAAAGCCGAAGCGGCGCCCGCGCTGGAGACCGGCCCGAAGGCGAAGGATGCGATGGCCGTTCCGGGATCTCCGGAAAACAGGGCCACGACGAGGGGCCCCGCGACGATCGCCGCGAGGGGCGGCGCCGCGGCGCGCAGGAGGCTGCCCGCGGAAACCCGGGCGCGGATGGAGGGGATATTCAAGACGCGGCTCCCGACATGGCGGCCGCGACCGCGTGGACGCTCGTCGCGGAGGGATCCTCGGCGAGGGGCTTAAGCCGTCCGCGATAGAGCACGGCGGCCTTCGTCGAGACGGCCAGCAGTTCCTCCGCGCTGGAAGTGAGCAGGAGTACGGCGCTACCCGAGTGCGCCAGCTCGGAGAGCCTCGCCCAGAGGTCGGCCTGGGCGCTCGCGTCGAGGCCCTGGCTCGGGTTCGCCGCGATGACCAGCTCCGGGCTGCCCGAGAGCTCCCGGGCAGCCACGAGGCGCTGGCGGTTCCCGCCCGAGAGCGTCGACGCGGGGCGCGAAGGCTCCGCATGGAGGCCGAACCAGGCGTTCTGGCGGAGCGCCGCCGCAGACATCGCGCGCAAGCCCCGGAGCGCCTTCCGGCCGCTTCCGGCGAGTGTGCGCGCGAGCGCGTTGTCGACGAGGCTGGCGCGAGGGGACAGCGCCCTGCCCTCGCGGTCCGTCGGCAGGTAAGCCAGGCGCTCCCGGCGGAGCGAGGCGCGCTCGCGCGGCTTGACTCGCGTGCCGAGGACGAGAACTACGCCAGAGTCCGGTTCGCGCTCGGCCGCCGCCAGGTCCTCGAGCGCGTCCAGCCCGTTGCCCGCCAGCGCGGCGATGCCGAACACCTCTCCCGAGCGGACTTCGAACGAGACCTCGCGCACCGTCGCGCTTCCGGCGCCGCCGAGCGAGGCGCCCCGGAATTCGAGCCGCGCTTCCCCCGGTTCCGCCCTCGGCTTGCGAACGCGCTCGCGCGGCACCGCGTTCGCGGCCAGGGCCGCCAGCGAACGCTCGTCGGTGTCGGCGGGCCGGAGCGAAGCCTCGACCCGCCCCTTGCGCAGCACGACGATGCGGTCGGAAACCTCGAGGACCTCGCGGATCCGGTGGCTGATCAGGATCACTCCCTTCCCCGCCGCACGGAGGCGAGCGAGCAGGTCGAACAGCCTGTCGGCCTCGGCCTCGGTGAGTATGGAGGTCGGTTCGTCGAGCACGAGGAGGTCCGCCCCGCGGGCGAGTGCCCTGAGTATGTCGGCGGAACGCCGCGCGGCCGGCGGCAGCGATGATACGGCGGCGCCCGGATCGAGAAGGAAGCCGTAGCGCTCGGCGAGCATGGCCGCCTCGTATTCTGCCCGGCGGCGGTCGAGCAGGAAGCCGAATCGGATGGGTTCGCGCCCCAGGACCAGGTTCTCGGCTACCGTCAGCCCCGGCGCCAACGAGGAGACCTGGGGCACGAAGCCCACGCCGAGCCGTTCGGCCTCTCCCGGCCTTCCGCGGCGGAGCGCGGTCCCCTTGACCCTGATTTCTCCCGAATCGGGCTCCTCGAGGCCCGCGACGATGCGGGCGAAGGTCGACTTGCCCGCCCCGTTCTCGCCGACGAGCGCGACGAGCTCGCCCGGGTCGACGCGGAAATCGATGCCGTCGTTGGCCCGCGTCGCGGTGGAGGGATAGTATTTCGAAACGCCGGTCGCGGAGAGGAGTGCCATGGTGCCTCGGCTGGAAACTGGACCGGGCGGAGCTACGAGGCTCCCGGCCCGGTCCCAATCTACAATCAGAAGCCCGTGACGGGGAAGGCCGGCTCGCCCTCCGCGAGCGCTTTTTCCGCGGCCGTGAAGCGTTCGCGCGTCGCGGCGGGCAGGGCCAGGAACCAGGGAGCCTCGTCCGCGAAGCCGATGTAGCCCTCGGCGAAGCCGCGCAGCTCGGCCGTGCCGTACAGGCCTTCCACCCCGCCGAGCAGGGCCTTCACCTTTTCTTCCACCAGGCGATCCTGGGCGATCCAGGCAGAGCCCACCACAACTTCGGGATCGTATGCGACGCCCGTGCCGCTCTCGAGCAGCACCACGCGCCTGCCTGATTCGGCCGCCACCGAAAGCACGCCCTGGTTGGCGCCTCCGGCGATCGGCAGGATGATGTCGACGCCCGCATCGAACAGGCCCTTGGCGAGCTCGCCGGCCTTGGCCGCGTCGAACCAGTTGCCGACGACGCGGGTCTCGAGCTCGATGGCCGGGTCCACGGCCTTGAGTCCCGCGCGGAAGCCCGGCTCGATGAGCTTGTCCAGGGTCGGGTAGGTCTGGGCGATGACGAGACCAACCTTCTTCTCCGGGTTCGAGCCGGGCGCGCCGCCCGTGGTCACGAGGCCGGCCAGGTAGCCGGCCAGGTAGCCCTGCTCGAGCTGGTTGTAGAGCACCGTATGGATGGCGTCGTTGCCTTCGAGCCAGGCGTCGGCCACGAGGAAGCGGGCGCGCGGATACTGCTCCGCGACCACCGCGCACAGTTCCGGGAGGGCCGGATTCGAGGTCACGATGAGACCGAACTTGCCCGAGCCCGCCATCGCGGAAAGTTTGTCGAGCCACTCGGCCTGGTTGAAGCCTGCCTCGACTACGGTCAACGCGGCACCGGGAGTGGCCTCGACCGCGCGGCAGGCGCCTTCGACGAGCATCTCGTAGATCGGGCTGCCGGAAGCCACTCCGGGCACGAAGACGCCGACCTTGAGCGAGTCGTAGGGAGCAGCGGGTCCGCAGGAGGAGAGGAGCAGGAGGACGGCGACGATGGCGGCGGCGGTCTTGAGGCGTTTCATCCGGGAAACCTTCCTTGTCCACGAAGTTTGCGCCGGAGTATACTCACCCATCCGCGGCGCCTCCACGGACCGGATGCTTCCGCGGTCTCAAGTTGACGTAAAGGGTACGCTAGCGATGGAAAAGGAAAACTCGTACCGGATCGGCGAGCTCGTCCGGATGTTCGGCATCACCTCGCGCACCGTGCGTTTCTACGAGGAGCTCGGGCTCATCGAGTCCATGGACCGCGACGGCTCCGAGCATCGCCGCTACTCGGAGCGCAACGTCATCCGCATCAAGCGCATCCAGCAGCTGAAGGATTACGGCCTCACCCTCTCGGAAATTTCAGCTCTCTTCGAGATGGCGCGCGTGGACCGGACGGGCGCCACCGTGCGCGAGGGACTCGCCGTCAAGTACCGCCAGAAGCTGGACGAAGCCCTGCGGCGCCGCGCCCAGCTCGACGCGTACATAGAGGACCTGTCCTGGCACGTCGAGCAGGTCGAACGGGCCAACGACTTCTTCGAATGCCCGGGTGCCTCGTGCGCGAGCTGCCGCTGGGCGGAACGTTGCGACGTCCGCCTTTTGGTCAAGCGGCCGCCCTCATGAGGACGCCCGCCTGGCTCTCGTTCGACATCGGAACTTCCTCGGTCAAGGCGGCCCTGGTCGGGGTCGACGGCGCGGCCCTGGCGGAAGCCAGGTCGCCGGTGGGGCTCTACCGCGGCGCGGACGAGCGCGAATACGAGTCCGAGCCCCGCGAGTGGCTTTCGGCCATGGCCGCCGCCTCGAAAGCGGTCTTGCGGGGGGCGGGCCCGACGGAGGTTTTGGCGCTCTCGGTGAGCGGCAACGGCCCGACCCTGGTCCCCTGCGACGCGGACGGCGAGCCCGTCGGCCGCGCTCTCTCCTGGATGGACCGTCGCGCGAGGGACGAGGCCCTGAGCGTCGGACGGCTCGCGGGACTCCCCCTCGATCCCTCGTTCTACCTTCCGAAGGCGCTCTGGCTCCGCGAGCGGGACCCGGAGCGCTTCGCCCGCATCGGCCGCTTCTTCGCCTGCCCTGAGTGGGTCGCCTTCAGGCTTTCGGGCGTCGCCGAGTCCTGGCTGGCCGACCCCTACTACGAGCGCTACACCTGGGCGCTCGACGCAGCC
>JAFGNN010000066.1 GCA_016926955.1 Spirochaetales bacterium
AGCTTCGATCCGGCCCTCTGCGTCGACGAGAAGATCGAGGTGCCGGTTTCGGTGAACGGCAAGCTCCGCGACAAGCTCGTCGTGGCGCCCGGCACGGCCGAAAAGGAGCTCGAGGCCCTCGCGCTCGCGAGTCCGAAGATCGCCGAATGGACCGCCGGCAAGCAGGTGGCCAAGGTCATCGTCGTCAAGGACCGCATGGTCAACGTCGTCGTGAAGTGATGGCCGGGGTCAGGTGCGCCCCGCGCCCCTGACCCGGTTCCTGCCCTCGCGCTTGGCCTCGTAGAGGGCGGCGTCCGCCGCCGAGACCAGCGCGTCGAAATTCCCCCCGCCCGGCGCCAGGGTGGCGGCGCCGAAGCTCGCGGTAATGCCGTATGGCCCGTCGCCGCCCTCGAAGCGGAGCGACTCGACGAGCCCGCGAAGCCGTTCGGCGAGCGTCATCGCATGGTCCAGGTCCGCGCCCGGAAGGAGCACGGCGAATTCTTCGCCGCCATAGCGGCCCACGAGGTCCTCCGCGCGCACCGCGGACTGCAGCGCGTCCGCCACGGACGCGAGGACGCGGTCGCCCGCCTGGTGGCCGCGCGCGTCGTTCATGACTTTGAAGTGGTCGAGATCCACCATGACGAGGCCGGTCGGAGTTCCCGAGCGGCTGGCGCGGGCGAGTTCGCGCGCGGCCTCGTCGAAAAGGAGCCGGCGGTTGACCGCGCCGGTCAGCGGATCGGTCGTCGCGAGGCGCGCGAGCTCGAGTTCGGCCCGCTTCCGTTCGTCAATGTCGCGGGCGATGCCGAGCACCGCCCGGATGCGGTCGTACCGGTCGCTTATGAAGGTGGTCTCGAGCCCTACCCAGACCTCGCTCCCGTCCTTTCGCCGTTGCAGGTATTCCGAGCGTCCGGACCGGGCGGCCGGATCGCCCATGACGGCGCGCGGCACGCGGCGTTCGAGCGCATCCCGCAGCCGCTCGGCGGCCTCCCCGGGCAGGGCCTGGACGATGGAGCGCCCGAGCGCTTCCTCGACCGCGTAGCCCGTGAGCTGCTCGAACGAGGGGCTCAGGTAGGTAAAGCGCAGTTCCGGGAAGGAAGCGGTCCAGATGACGTCGCGCGCGTGCTCCGCGATCAGGCGGTAGCGCTGCTCGCTTTCGAGGTAGCGCGCGGCCGCAAGGGCCAGGGCGAAGGCGAAGGCGCCGAGCGCGAGGGCGACGGCGGCGTACGCGACATGCGCCCGGAGATCTGTCCAGCCGGAGCGGGGTGCCGCTTCCAGCCGCCATTCACCGCCTTCGGTCAGCAGCTTGACTCCGACCGGATCGCGGGCGAGCGCTCCGCGCGAGACGGCGAGCTCCGCGAGGCGCATTCCCGAGCCGTCCAGGCATACAAGGCGATAGTCGTAGCCTTCGTCCTCGAGCGCGGCGAGTCCGGCGTCGACAAGAACGCTCTCCAAGTCGATGAGCGCCGCGGCGAACCCGACGAAGCCCCGCGACTCTTCGTTCCCCTTCGCCTCGACGGGAATGAGGGCCAGGAAGACCGTGGAACCGCGCTCGTCCTCGAAAGGGGCGGAGATTGAGGCCTGGGACGAGAACCGGGACCGCGTGGCGACCGCGGCGCTCGTTCCGAAGCGGAAAAGATCGAGGCCGGGCTGCGGGAAGGCCGCTCCCTCGGGAGCGACGTAACGGATGATGCTTCCTTCCGAGTAAGCGAGAGCGAGGAGCTCCCGGCGGTCCGAGAGGGCCGAATCGGCTATCGCGCGGAACTCGGCCTCGGGAAGCGCCCCGTCGCTCGCCGCCCCCTCGACGTAGAGGGCCGGATGCAGGGCGGCATGGAGCCGGAAGGACAGTCTCGACGCGTACGCCTCGACCCGGGCTCGGGTTTTCTCGCGCGCTCCCGCGAGCCGCGCCTCCTCCATCGAGGCCGAAAGCGACACGGCGATGGCGAGCGCCAGGACCGTCGACGCGGCGATCAAGCGCTTCTTGCCCGGCAGGAGGGGAGAACGCCCGCGCCGGCCGCGAGATCGTCGGAAACCTCGAAGCATCATATGAATATAGTATGAAGCTCCCGCCGGCGTGCGACCGCCTGAGGCGGTCGCGGAAGCGCGGCGTTCAAGGGCTCCCGCCATCGCCCAGGAAGGAGCGCCCTCCCGGCGCACGCAGCGTGCTTGCGCAAACCAGCCGGCGCCGCAATCGCCCAGGAAGGAGCGCCCTTCGGAACTGCAGCGTGGTAGCGTTAACATGGCAATGCCCGATCAGAACTCGTCAGCGCGGCGGGTGACGCCCAGGAACGCGGACCCGACCAAAGGGAGGGCCCGTGTTCAAGGGCGTCAGGCCCTGCGCTGGCAGGCTACGATAGCGCCTTACGCTGTTTCGCGAGCAATGTGTGCATTCCCCGATCAGGCCCTACTTCTCCGTCTTGAACTTCTCCGTCTCACTCACCAGGCTGCGGACGCTCTCGGCGGCGCCCACGGACAGCTCGTTGGTGTCCGTGGCGGCCCGACGGATCTCGTCGGCGCCGGCGGCCATCTCGTTCATGCCGTTTTCGAGCTCGCTCGCGAGCTGGAGCAGGCGCTTGGTCTCCTTGAGGATGGACCCGGAGCCTTCCTCCATCTCGTCGGCGGAGGCCCGCACGTCGCGGGTCACGTCGTTGATGGCGGAAAGGGATTCGAGGATCTGCACGCTGCCGGAGCTCTGTTCCTGCATGGCGTACTTCACCTCCTCCTCGAGGCGCGAGAGGGTCTCGATCTGCTCGACCATCTCGTCGAAGATGCGCTCGGCCTCGCCCGAAGATTCGACAACCTTGCCGATAAGGCCGCGGATGGAGCCGGAGCTCTCGGTGATGACCTTCGACTGCCGCGACGCGTTCTCGGCGAGCTTTCGGATCTCGTCGGCAACCACCGCGAAACCCGCTCCCGCGTCGCCGGCGTGGGCGGCTTCGATGGCGGCGTTCATGGCCAGCAGGTTGGTCTGCGCCGCTATGCCCGCGATGAGGGTGTTCGCGTCCTGAAGGCTTTCGGAGCGATCCTCGATGGTGCGGACTTCCTCGGCGACGGTCTTGATGACGCCGCGCCCGGCTTCGGAACGGCCGAGCAGCCTCTGGTAGTAGCCGCCCATGCGTTCGACGTTGGCGGTTACCGACTGGATGTTGGCGACCATCTCTTCGATCGAGCTAGAGCTGGTCTGGACGCCTTCGCCCTGCTTCGCGATCAGCTTGTGAAGCTCGTGGATGTTGCGGGCGATCTGCTCGACGGTCGCGCTGGACTCCACGGCGCTTGCGCTCTGGTCGGAAGTCTGCCGCTTGAGGCTCTCGATGTTGGCGGCGATCTGCCGCACGGCGCCGGCGGTCTCCTCGGTATTGGCCGAGAGTCGGGTCATGCCGTCGGAGAGCGAGCGCGACTCGGTCTTGATGCGTCCGATCAGCTCGCGCAACGAGCCGACGAAGCGGTTGAAGTAGCGCGCCATGCGACCGAGCTCGTCGCGCGTCCGGACCGCGAGGTCGACGGTGAGGTCCGCCTCGCCGCGGGAGATGACCTCCATCGACATGACGAGTTCGTTCAGGCGCCGGGATACGCCGCTCAGGATCAGGATGGAAAGCAGGGCGACCGCGAGCGTGACGAAGCCGACGCCGAGCCCGATGGCGAGCATGGTGCGGAAGATGATCGCGCGGCGGGCGTCGAGGGCAGTCCGGATGGCCGCCACCTCGTCAGCGATGAAGGCGCCGATCTCGTCCACGATCGTCGTCATCAGACCGAAAACCTGCGCCGGCTCCACGCCGTAATCGCCGGATGCGCCCTGTTCGACCACGAGCCGGACTATCTCGTTCACCCGGCGCCATTCGGTTCCGCCCATGAGCACGTCGCGATGCGTGACGACGCTGGGGTCGAGGACGAGCGAAGGCGAGTAGAGCGAGGTGTTGACCTGCGCGACCGAGGTCAGCAGATCCGCCTGGACGTTCGCGGCCGCGGTGCGGTTGGCCGCGACGATCAAGGTCAGGTTCGCCTGGATCTTGCTCGCGAATTCGCGGGCATTGTCGAGCGTCATGAGGCCGACGAGCCGCCGGTTGAGGGTCGGATCGGAGTCGCCCAGCTCGATGATCTCGCGCGAGAGCCGCTGGAAGAGCTCGATCCGCCTCGAGTAGTCGTTGAACGCGGTCAGTTCGTGGATGCTGTCCTCGTCGACGCGAAGGCGCAGGTCGGGCAACTCGTTGGCCGCCAGCCCGACCAGGTTGCGGGTATCATCCTGCGCATTCGCCTCGAGGAGAGTGCCAAGGCGTTCGCCGAGGACCCGATCGGTCTCGGACCTCGCTTCCGCGAGATCAGCCGGCGCGTCGACTCCCGCGACTGCGAAGACGGTCAGGACACGCTCGTCCTGGGTGGCCTCGACGGCCGACATCGCCGAGAGGACCAGTTCGAGATCGGTCTCGGTCTCGGTGATCCTGCCCAGGTTCGAAACTTGGTTGAGGATCACGAAAGCGGCGAGGCCGAGCGCCAGGAGGAGCGGCGCGAGGTTGAGCACAAGCAGCTTGGAACGGACGGTCAACGCGTACCTCCGCGGTCGATGTCGGGCGCGGCCAGGCGCCTCGGTTTCGCCGATTATAACACTATAGGATATCGGCGCGGGCGGGATCGAGCCATAGCGAAAGCCGGAGCGGGCAGCCGCGCCCCGGAACCGGCATGCCTACCAGGAATCGGCGTCGACCGATTGCGCTTCCTCGCCGCCGGAATCGACGCGGACGAAAACCTTGTTGGGCAGGCAGGCGACCCATTGCCCGGGTCTTTCGATCGTTCCGGCCGCGACGCAGGTCTGATTGCCGCAGGGGGACTCGTGGACGTGGACCGCGCCGTCCTCGATGACCACGAGAGTCACGCCGAGCGGCCCCTCCACGGGCAGCGAGCGGTCCGTGTCGAGGGGGTAAATCCATTCGTTGTCGCCGTCGGAGACGATGACGCGCGGGGCTCCGGCCGCGCCGAGCGCGGACACGGCCCCGAGCGCGGTCGCGAGCACCGCGAAGGCGACGATCAGCAGGTCCAGGGGCTTTACGGGCGAACGGCGACGTTCCATGGATTGGGAGAGGGGACGGGATACGGGCCGGGAGGCCGCCCCGTCCCCGCGCTCTCAGTGGCCGCAGCCGCAGCCGGAGTCGTCGCAACCGCCCTCGCAGTCGCAATCGTCGCCGCAGCCATGGTCGTGCGAGTGGACGTGGCCGTGCTCGAGCTCCTCGGCGCTGGCCTCGCGCACCTCGACCACCTTCACGTCGAAGTGGAGGTTCGCGCCGGCGAGCGGGTGGTTCGCGTCGATGGTGACCTTGTCGTCCTCGACGCCCACGACGGTGACGATCCGGGCGCCGTTCTCGTCGTGCGCCTCGAACTGCATGCCTTCCTCGACCTTCTCGCCGGAAGCGAACTGGGAGCGCTCCACGGTGAAGACGAGGGCGTCATCGCGTTCGCCGTAGCCCTGGGCGGGCGCCACGACGCAGGTGACATGGTCGCCGGCCTTCTTGCCGGCCAGCTCGGCCTCGAGGCCCTCGATGATGTTTCCGTTGCCGTGCAGATAGACCAGGGGCTCGGAGCCGTCGGAGGAGTCGACGAGGGTTCCTTCGTCGTCCGTCAGGGAATACTCGATGGAGACCACGCGGTCCTTCTCGATGATCATGGAAACACCTACCTGAAAGGGAGTATGGCCGTCCGGGCTCGGACGGTTCTTGCGTCTGTCGGGAACGCGACGCTGGCCTTCAGCCTCGCGCGGGTGATGCAGGACGGGGAAGCGGCGCCCGGATCGACGATCCGGAAACCCAAGCGCGCGTCCGGAGAATGTACCCTGAACGGCGGCCGTCCGGCAAGCCGCGCCGGGGTCGGGCGCTTAACCGAAGCCCCACGCCGTGCTATAGTGTCCGCCCGGAAAGGAAACAAGACTCCCATGAACTACCTTCAAGCCCTTCTGCTCGGCGCCCTCCAGGGCGTAGCCGAATTCCTCCCCGTATCGTCCAGCGGCCACCTCCTCATCGGACAGGAGCTGCTCGGTCTCTCCGACGTCCCCCTGCTGTTCGACATCGCCCTCCACGTGGCGACGCTCGGGGCAGTCCTGCTCGTATTCCGCGCCCGCATCGCCGGAATCCTGGTCTCCCTGCTGCGCTGGATCGGCGGACGGGCGGGGCAGCAGGACGCCGACAACCTCGGCCTCGTGGCGCCCCTCCTGGCGGGCACGGTCGTCACCGCCGCCGCAGGCTTCCTGATCAAGGATATCGAGCTCTCGACCCGCGTGGTTTCGGGCCTGTTTCTGGCGACGGCAGCCCTGCTGGTCGCCTCGAGCTTCCTCGGGGGCGCGGTCGGCTACCGCGACCTCGGCATCCCGCGCGGACTGGCCATCGGGCTTGCGCAGGGCATCTCCGTACTTCCCGGCGTCAGCCGCTCCGGCACGAGCATCGCCGCCGGCCTCGCCGTCGGCCTCAGGCGCGAGGTCGCGGGGGAATACGCCTTCCTGATCTCCATTCCGGCCATACTCGGAGCCCTGATCCTCGAGCTGCCCGAGCTCGGCACCATGAGCGACGTGGTGCCCGCCGGCCCCCTCGCCCTCGGGATGGCCGTCGCCTTCGCCGTCGGCGTCGCCTCGCTCAAGCTCCTCATGCCCATCGTCCGCCGCGGCAAGCTCGCCTGGTTCGCCGTCTACCTGGTGCCGGCGGGCATACTCGGCCTGGTGCTCCTCCCCTGACGAATCGCGAATTCGACCCGATGGCCTATTTCGCAGCCCTGCCCATCGGCCGATATTGACGAAAGGAGAGCCGTCCGCGCCCTGTCGCCCGGACGGCTCCGGGAATCCCGCGTCCACGGGCCCCCGGCCCGCCCTTCGTCGCGCGGTTCCCATCATCGACGAGCGGAGAGCGAGCGCGTGAACAGCAAGTCCAGTCCCGGCCGCGGCCTGTCCGTCCTGATCGGCCTGTTCCTCATACTCGCCGCCGCAGGCTTCGCGGCGCCCATGGTCGCGAGCCTGGCCGATCCGGGCGGCGCCGGCCTCCTCCCGGAAGCGGGCGCCACGCTTTTCGAGGCGTTCGGAGCGCCAGCCGTCTTCCTGCCGCTTTGGCTGCTGGCCGGCGCGCTCTTGCTTCTCGGCCCGGAGTATCGCCCGGAAGCGCACTTCCTGCTTGCCGGATCGCTCCTGCCCTTCGCCTGCCTCGTCGCGGCCCTCCGCGCCTTCGGCGAACCCGGGCTCGGCGCGGCCTTCGGCGCGCGCTTCCTCGGAAGGCCCGAGCTCGGCAGCCCCATCATCGGATCGGGCGGAGTCTTGCTGACCCTCGCGGCCACCGCCCTCGTCATCAGGCTCCGTTTCCTCTTCTTCCCCCGCCGGCCGCCCGCGGCGGCGTATGACG
>JAFGNN010000067.1 GCA_016926955.1 Spirochaetales bacterium
CCGGATCGGGCAACAGCACCCAGGGCACCACCTCGAAGCCGGCGGCCGAGAGCCACTCGAGCTTCGCGAGCTCGTCGCCGAAGGCGGGAAGCGCCGCGCCGCCCGGGACGGGCTCGTCGAAGAGCGAGGGACCGGCCCCGGCGACCGGCCTGCGCGGCGCGGCGGAGGCTGCCACGCGCTCGATGTCCCCGGTCGAAAGCACGTCGTACACGACGACGCGGAGGTCTTCCGAACCGGATCCGTCCTTCCGCTTCATGAGCCCGTTGGCGGCGTTGCGGCAATTGGCCTTGTCCGAGTACTTCGCGGCGTGCACCGCGCGCGGCATGAGCACCTCGCCCCGCACGCCGCCCGAGAAAGCGCCCGGCAGCTCCCTCACGATCCCGACCATACGGAGCGCGTTGGGCGTGATGTCGTCGCCGGTCTCGCCATCGCCGCGGGTGACGGCCCTGACGAAGCGCCCCCCCTCGTACTGGAGCTCGAGGCTGGCCCCGTCGAGTTTGTGCTGCACGAGCCACTCGGGGTGCCCGACCTTGGCGGCCCAGGCCAGGAAGGCCTCGGGATCGGAAGCCTTCTCCTGGCTTCCCATGGGAATCAGGTGTCGCGCCTTCGGCCAGCCGTCCGCGGAATCCGCCCCTACCGCGCCCAAAACCGGGTTATCCGGATCGAGATCGGAGAGCTCATCCCAAAGGACGTCGAATTCGGCGTCGGAAATCTCGGGTTGGCCGTTGTAATAGAGATCCTGGTGGCGGCGGATTTCCCGCTCGAGCTCCGCGACGCGCGCCGCTTCCTTCCCGCGTTTCATGGGCGCGATTCTACGCGCTCCTCCGCTCCGCTGTCAAAGCCGGCCCGAGCACCCCGTTGACCCCCGCGAGCGCGGAAAGCTACCATATAAAAACCGCTTCGGGCGGATCCGGAGACAACCATGCAGACCGAATCGACCTCGCCTCCGCCCGCGGACCTGCGCCGCATGGCGGTCATCATGCCCGCGTCCTTCCTGGCCGCCATCGCGATCGGCTTCCTCCAGCTGGGCTTGCTCTTTGTCGTCAAGGAAGTCTATCTCGTGCCGCCGGCCGCCGTGGGCTGGTTCGGCGCGCTCTGGTCCGCGGCCTACCTGGCCGGGGTATTCCTCCTCATGAAACCGGCGAAGCGGCTTCCCGCCCGCGTCGCCGTCGCGTTGGCCACGGGCGGCGCCGCGCTCGCGCTTGCCGGCTTCCTCATCCGGCCATCGCTTGCCCTGGCCTATGTCGCCTACGCCATCGTAGCCTTCGCGATAGCCCTCCACTGGCCGCCCCTCATGGGCTGGCTCTCGCGCGGGCTCGAGGGCGAGAAGCTCGGCAAGGCCGCCGGGCTCTTTTCGGTGTCGTGGACCTCGGGCGGCATCGTGAGCCCCTGGCTCGGCGGCCTGCTGTCCGAGCATGACAAATTCCTTCCGGTGCTGGCGGCCGCCTTCGTCTTCGCCCTCGAAGCGCTCTTCGTGCTCTCCTCGCGCGTCTGGCTCCGCGATCCCTGGGAAGCCCGTCCCGACGCCAGGGCCGCGCAGTCGTCCGACCGCTCCACCTCGCTCCGCTTCCCGGCATGGATCGGCGTCGTCCTCGTGTACGCGGCCCTGGGCGTCGCGTTCACCATATTCCCGGTCTACGCCCGCGACGAACTCGGCCTCGCCGAAGGCGCCGTGGGCTTCACCCTGACCCTGCGCGCCGTCCTGACCGGCGCCGGCTTCGCACTGCTCGGCCGCTGGCACGGCTGGCAGTTCAAGCGCGCCCTGGTGGCGGCGCCCATCGCCCTCATGCTCCCTGTCATCGTGGCACTCGCCTTCGCGAAGCTCCCCTGGCACTTCGCCCTCGGTTTCTCGCTCGTGGGGCTCCTCATGGCATGGGCCTACAACAACTCGATCTTCTACGGCGCCTCGGGCGCCCCCGACCGCGACAAACGCATGAACGTCCACGAGGCCCTTCTGACCACGGGGCAGTTCGCCGGCGCCGCGGCGGGCGGCCTCGTCTACCAGGCCGCCTCGATGAAGGCCGTGTTCCTCGCGCTCGCGCTCCTCCTCGCCGCGGGACTCGCCGCGCAGGCCCTGCTCTCCGCCCGGGGCTCCGGCAGCCCGGGTGCGTGAAATTCAGAACATTTCACGTATTTTTCTTTGCGCAATCGAACATGGTGGTTTATTATTGCGTTCCCTTCCGGCTCCGGCCGGGAAGGCCCATGATCGAATGATTCCCGGGAGGATCACGTGAAATCATCCAAGTTCGCGATCGGCCTGATCGCGCTGTTCTCGCTCCTCGTCTCCTGCCAGACCGCTCCGATCGCGGAATACGGCAGCCTCGACCGCGCCGCGGTCGAGCTTCTCGCCAACGGCAGCGCCCGCCGCGTCGACATCGTCAGCTTCAACGACTTCCACGCCGCCCTCGTCGAGGAACTCACCGTGGTCGACGGCGGCGTCATCGTCCAGGGCAAGAACCCCGGCATGGCCAAGCTCGCCACCGCCATGCGCGAAATGAAGCGGACGAACCCGAATACGGTCTTCGTCTCCGCCGGCGACAGCTACCAAGGCTCCGCCCTGTCGATCCTGTCCAAGGGCAAGATCGTCTCCGAGTTCCTCAAGTCGATGGGCGTCGCCGCGAGCGCGGTCGGCAACCACGAGTTCGACTGGGGCGACGAATGGTTCGACGACTGGTCGCGCGACGGCGGCTTCCCCTTCGTCGCCGCCAACATCGCCCTGAAGGCGACGGGCGAGATCCCCTCGTGGGCCGTCCCCTACACCATCATCAAGGTCGGCGGCCATCGCATCGCCCTTCTCGGCCTCGCCACGCTCGAGACGCCGACCAGTACCACGCCCGCCAACGTCGCCGCCTACGATTTTCTCGACCCCGCCGCCACCGCCCGCTTCTGGGTCAACCGCATCCGCGCCACCGAGAAGCCCGAGGTCCTGATCGCCCTGACCCACATTCCCTCGGCCGTCGACAAGCTCGACGCCTCGCGCGCCGTCTCCGCCTCGGAGCTCGGCGAGCTCGAGGCCCTGGCCGCGGTCGAGGGCATCGACGCCATCGTCACCGGCCACAGCCACGCCCGCGTCTCCGCCAAGACCGACGGCGTCCCCGTCGTCCAGGCCTACTACAACGGCCGCGGCCTCGGCCGCATCGCCATCACCTTCCGCGACGACGGCTCCTTCTCGCTTTCGACCGGCTTCGTCGACCTCTACTCGGCCAAGGACTCCATCCTCGAGGATCCCGAGGCGAAGGCCCTCTACGCCCGCTACATGGCCGAGCACGGAGCCACCCTGCTCCGCAAGGTCGCCACGGTCGAAGGCGACCTTGCACACGACCGCTCCTCCAACGTCACCCCGATGGGTCTCTGGGTCGGCACCGCCATGATCGAGCGCTTCGGCGCCCAGGTCGCCATCATGAACGGCGGAGGCTTGCGCAAGGGCTTCGCGCCCGGCCGCGTCGCGGTCCAGGACTTCTGGGACCTCATGCCCTTCGACAACACCGCCGTGGTCTTCAAGGCCAAGGGATCCGACCTGCGAGCCATGATCGAGCACGGGCTCGACTCCGTCGGCTTCGGCAACGGGCAGTTCGCCGGCCTCGTCGTCGAGTACGATCCCATGAAGCCCCAGGGCGCCAAGATCGTCTCAATGCGCCTCGCCGACGGGACGCGCGTAGCTGACGACGGTCTCTACACCATCGTCACGAACGACTTCATCTTCGAAGGCGGCGACGGCTACGTCATGATGGAGAAAGCCGCTGTCGAAAGCGTGAACACCTTCGTCCCCATCCGCGACGCCCTCATCGAGTACGCTGAAAAGGCCGGCGTCATCCGCGCCCGCAAGCCCGAAGTGCTGAAAGCGGTCTTCTAGGGGCTTCCCGCCCTTCGCGAACCGCACAACGGAAGCCGCCCGTCCATCGAGGACGGGCGGTTCTTTTTTTCGCAAGAGCATTGCCAGGGCGCCTCGGGCGCGTCGGAGGACGCGCCCGACCGGGGCTTCCGCTCCAATCGCCGCGCCATCAGACGAGTGTCACGAAGCTTCCGGGCAGGGGCTTCGTTCTGCCCGGGCAGGCGCGCGGCGATTCCGCTGCAGTCCCTGGCGCGATTCGAGGCGGGGCGGCGCCGGGAGGCTCCGGGGATGGCGCAGCCGGGAACTACGTCGAGCCCATGCCGATTAGGGAACGAACTTCCTGCACTCGATCGTGGGGATATACTTATAGTGCTTTTCGTTCGCCGTAAGGAGCGTCTCGCCCGACTGGACCACCGTGGCCGCGATCAGGGCGTCCGCCAGGGTCATCGAGTGGCTCAACGCGTACTCCTGGACGTAGAACATGGCCCGCGCGGAAATCTCC
Source organism: Spirochaetales bacterium (assembly GCA_016926955.1). GTDB lineage: Bacteria > Spirochaetota > Spirochaetia > Treponematales > UBA12059 > JAFGNN01. Next base: position 4,335 of record JAFGNN010000067.1, read on the forward strand.
CTGTCGATCTGGACGATCTCGACGTTCCACGCGTTCATGCGCTTCCGGAAACGCCTGGCCTCATCCTTGTCCCTCATGCCCCGTAGCAGTTCCGTGTAGGTGACGACCGACACCGAGAACGGTACGCTCTTTTCCACGACCGTCCTCGCCGCGACGTTGCCGCGGAGATACCGGATGAGGACGTCGGAATCGATGATCAAAACCGTCTTCCTTTTCGGAGCTCCCGGACCTGTTCCTCGACGCTCTCCGCAGCACTCCGGTCTTCCCACATCCCGAAGATGGAAAGGTCGTCCCGTTCCTTCTCGCCGGTCCTGAAAGGCACGATCCGCGCGAGGGGCGTCCCGCGGAAAGTGACGACTACCTCCTGGCCGCCCGCCACCTGCTCGATGATCCTGCCGGGCTGAATCCTGAGTTCCTTCGTGGTCACTTCCATGACACGACCTCCTGTGTACACTTCAGAGTATACACCAGTAAGCGCGGAGTACCAGCGTATCCGCACCTACGCGTGAATCCGCTCCCCGGTCGGACGGGATCAGCCACAGGGCTCGACAAGCCCGGCGACTTCGAGGTAGCTCCTCACGCCGCAACCCTTGAACTCGAAGGAAGCCGTCCCGCCGTATACGACCGCGCCTTTAAGGACGGAACCCGTCGATGATCGACCGGAAATCATGCCTTCTTTCGATTCAATCGGAATTATGTATGGATCGTACTGGACCAATGGATGTAAAAAAGCCGCCCCGAAGGGCGGCCCGTGGATTCGAGATGCGCTCGGCTCAGAACTTGATGGTGCTGTAGAGGCCGAGCGAGACGACCTGGCTCGTGTCGACCTTCCAGCCGGATTCGGCGCCCGAGGCGGAGAGCTCGACTTCGAAGCGCTCGGTGGGGTCCCAGACCAGGGACGCGGTCCAGGAGACGTCGTCGAGGAGGCCGGGGAGGGGCCAGGCTCCGGAGTCGGCGTAGGACACGAGGCCGTTGTTGGTCCAGCGCTCGGCGCCGAGTGTCAGCGCGAGCGGCAGGCCGAGGAGCTCATGGGTCCGGAGCTCGAGTTCTCCGTACCAGCCGGCGCCCTGCATGGCGAGGGATTCGACCCCGTATACCAGGATGCGGTAGCCGCCGCGGAGGGCACCCAAGTCCATGCCGAGGAAGGCCGCGGGCGAGATATCGACGCCGAGTTCGGCGCCGAGCGCGTTGCCGGCCTTGGCGGCGTCGAAGTCGCCCCAGAGCGAAACGCCGTCGAAGCGGTCTTCGAGCAGGTTGCCGCCCCAGCCGCCATACCCGTACTGCTTGAATGCGGCCGCGCCCTCGAGGCCGAAGCCGAGCCAGTCGGCCGAGAAATCGGCGCCGAACGCGAGCGACAGCTCGGAGGGGTCACCTTCAAGATAGCGGTCGTTCCACAGGATGGCGTCGAGTTCGAGCGCGGCATCGACGGAGAGCGCCCCGCGGAGCTCGTAGTCGATGCCGAGGCTGGCGGCCAGGTGCTCCGGCCTGACAAGCAGGTCCGGCGCGAGCAGCTCGAGCGAGACCGAAAGCTCGTGGCCTATCAGGCGCTCGAAATCGTAGGCGGCCGCGAGCTTGGCGCCGATCCACGAAGACTCGCCCGGGTACCATTCCATGGTCTTGGTGTTGTAGTCCTCGACGACGGACTCGATGCCGCCCGAAGCGGCCGCGGTGATCGAGAACGACAGTCCCGGGACGAATCCGGGCGCGAGGGCGAGGCGCAGGCTGGAACCCGCCTCGTCCTGCGAGGCGCGGGGACTCCGTACGAGCGCACCCGTCGAGAGGGCGGAGCCGAGGAAATCGAAACGAAGGTCGAGGAGGCCGAAAAGATTCGTGAGAGAGAGCCAGGCCGCCTTCACCTTGACGCCGCCGATGCTCAGGGTCGAATCGCTGCCGAAGACGTATTCCTCGAAGCGCGTGTAGGCTTCCATTTCCTGGAGGACGGCCTCCTGCTGTTCCGCGGTGAGCAGGCGGAACGCATACTGGTTGATCGGGTCGCCGGAACCGGAGGTGACGTCGCCGGAGATGTTCTCGATGGCGCCCAGGATGGCGTCGCGCAGGTCTGTGTAGAGCGCGCGGGCGTCGGACCACTTGTCCTGGGTCCATGAGACCCACTCGATCGGTTCGGCGGTGTTTCCGTAGATGAAGCGGTAGCGTCCGCTCGAAGCGCCGTAGCTGGTGGTGGGCCAGGCGATCGCGGCCATCCCGTAGCGCTCGCGGTTGTCGACGTACCAGTCGATCATGCGCTGGATCTCCGGGTAGCCCGAGGTGTCGGCGTCGAAGTCGGCCTCGTATGTAGCCGACTCCACAGCAAGAAGCTCGGCGAGGTCGAACTTGAGGCCGGCTTCGTAGCCGAACGTTCGCTCCACCCGGTACTGATCCTCGTACCAGGTCCGGTCTATGCCGCCGCGGGTCGCCGTGGCGGAGAAAATGAGCTCTACATCCGCGAGGAACAAGCCTCCGGTTAAACCGGGTACGTCCGCGACGAAGGGATCGCGGAGCAGGTTGAAGTCCGCGAATCCAGCAGTGGCCGATCCGACGAACTTCGGACCGGGGACGGAGACGGATTCCTGCGCTCCCGCGGCAAAGGCGATCAGCGCAAGCAGGAGCGGTACGATGTTTCTTTTCAGCATCCGGGTTCCTTTTCACTGAGACGGGGCCGCGGCGCCAGGAGGCGGCGGCGAGCGTATCGTGTTAAATTTCTCGCATTTTGTCCCTACCTTCACAGCGGATGGCCGGGGCGAGCGGAACTCACAACTATACCGACCCTTCAATGCCTGTCAACAAAAAAAGCCTCCGGAGCGAACCCGGAGGCAAAATAAAGCTTGCGTTTTGGATGTGACGGATTTACCATACCCTCCCCTTTTCCGCCCGCGCATCCCATCAGTGACGCGTCGGCGGCACGTATTATAAGAACGGAGCGCGTCAATTCGATGAAAATCACCCGAGTCACGACCCTTGTCTTCGCGGCCCTCCTGATCATCCTGGCATCCTGCGCACCGTTGCGCTCGGGCTACGTGCTGGAGGGCACGGTTCTCGACGCCGCCGGCTCTCCTGTGGCCGGCGTCTCCATCTCGCTCGAGGGCGACGCCATGTCGACGACGAGCGCCGCCGACGGCACGTACTCCCTGAGTCCCGCGCCCTACGGCACTTGGCGTGTCGTGGCGACCAAGCCCGGCATGGTCTTCGTTCCGCGACGATCCGACGCGACGCGAGATGGCGCCGTGGTCTTCCTCGGGGAGAGCCGGAGCGTTGAGCTCGATTTCGTCGCCGCGGATGCCGGTTCCCTGACCATTCCCATGATACAGGGTACCGGCTTCACGAGCCCGCTCACCGGCCAGGAAGTGCGCAACGTCATCGGCGTCGTCACACAGCTGACGCGCAAGGCTCCGCACGTGATCTACGAAACCCTGCTCAGCGACGGCACCACTACCCCGCAGTGGGTCTCGGAAGACGGCTTCTTCATGGAAGCCTTCGACTCGTACAAGGACGGGAACCCGCTCACCTCGGACGGCATCTTCGTCTACACCCACAACGACGCCTACGTCGAATCCAAGTGGCTTGACTCCGTGCCCTCGGACCTCGAAGTCGGCGACGTGGTCTCGGTCTCGGGCGTCGTGCGCGAGCACCGCCCCGTCGACCGCTTCGGCAACTCCGAAGGCTACCTGACCTTCACCCGCATCGAGGGACCGACCGTGCTCCGCGTCTCCGAAGCGGGGGTGCCTGTTACACGCACCGACGACTTCCCGGCCGGAGTGCTGCTCACCTACGAAGAAGCCCCAGCCCTGCCCGCCGGCGTCGCCGAATGGCGCACCCTGCCCTGGGGTCCGGACGCCGCGGGCAAGCTGAGCCTCCTCGACGCGTCGCTCGTCCTCGAGAGCGTCGAAGGCATGGTGGTCCGCGTCAACGATCCCCTCGTCTCCACCTCCACCTATTACAACGTCACCGGCATCCTCGCCGACTCTGGCCAGAAAGGCGGCATCGACAACCCGAGCCTGAACGCCGCCTGGAAGGGCGTGGTCCTCCAGGACCCGTCCGTGAACGGCATGGACTTCAACGCCGAGCTCCTTTTCTGCGACTATCAGAAACCCAACTGGGCTACTTTCAACCCGATTCCCCAGACGGGCGACCGCCTCCAGGACTCGTCGAACGCCTACGTGCTCCGCGGCGTCATGGAATATACGGCTGACGCCCTCTACATGATCAAGCCGCTCCAGAACCTGCCCGCGGGCCTGACCGCCGACGGCGTCAGCGCGATTGTGGACCAAGGCTGGAATTTTGAAGTGAACCCTGATTACGGCAGCATTGCCACCCTGCTGGACGCCTATACGTCTTCACAGAAAATTTCGACAGCCGATCGTGGCACGATCCGCAATTGGCGCATCGGCGCATCGGCAGACGCACGCTTCAAAGCCCCCTGGGGCATCACGCCCGATCCCGCCTGGCTCAAGGTAGGCGCGTTCAACATCGAGAATTTCGAAGAGCAGGGCGGCACTTACGGGACCGAAGTGGATATCGCTGACATCATAGTCCACAACATGAGCGCCCCCGACGTGCTCATCGTCGTGGAGATGGGCGACGACTACGGCTCGACCATCGTTTACGTCAACCAGGACAACTCCTACGCCATACCCGACGGCATCGTCACCTCGGTGCTCAATTTCCGCTCTATCATAGATGCAATCAAGTCCGTGGGCGGTCCCCAGTACGACTTCCGTTGCATCGATCCGGAGGAAAACCGCGACGGCGGCGAGCCGGGCACCAACATCCGCGTGGGCTTTCTCTTCCGGACCGACACGGTGGAATTCGTGGACGCGGGGCTCCCGACCAACCACCTGCTAACGACCGGCACCTCGACCACGGTTTCTCCCGAAACGGAGTGGGCCGTAGGCTTCCCCTCCGCGCTCGCCACCGCGCTCGCCACGACAGCCACCTCGGTCGTCCGCGACCCGGTCGACGGCAAGCCCGCGCTCAGCCAGAGCCCGGGGCGCATCATCGGAGCCCCCTTCGCCGGCGCCACGCGGAAGCCGCTCGTCGGCGAATTCATCCACAAGGCGACGGGCGAGAAGTTCTTCGTCATCGCCGCCCACCTCGGCTCCAAGCGCGGCGACACGCCCCTCTACGGCGAGCAGCAGCCGCCCGTGTTCGGCTCCGACGCCCGCCGCGCCGAGCAGGGCAAGGAGATCGCGAAGCTCGTGTCGCAGATACTCGACATCGCCCCCGGCGCCAAGATCGTGGTCGGCGGCGACATGAACGACTTCCCCTGGGCCGACTCCATGAAAGCGCTCTCGGGCCAGGATACCGGAGCGCGCATCCTCTGGAGCCCGAGCGAGGAATACATGCCGCGCAACGAGCAATTCAGCTACGCCTTCCGCGGCAACCTCCAGCAGATCGACAACATCTACGCCTCGTACGGATTGATCATGCCGAACGACGCCGCGGCCCGTGCCGATTGGACCGAGGCCGTTTTCATCTCGCACATCGACTCGCCCTTCTCCAAGAACAACCACATCCAGAGCTCCGACCACGACGCCATCGTGGGCCGGTTCAAGATCGGGGACTGAGCATGAAGAAACTCAAGCACTTCGCACCGGCGACAAGCCTCATCCTTCTCCTCGCGTCAGCGTTCGCCTCCTGCGCTCCCGTACCGGAATTTCCGGCGATAACTACCTTTACGTTCAAGGCCGCTGACAACGCGGCGGCTGGCCTCGGCGTAGACGTCGAAGGCTTCATCGACGAGGAGACGGACGTCATCACGGTGCGCCTCCCCGACACCGTCACGGATTACTCGAACCTCGTGGCCAGGGTGAGCGCAAGCGAAGGAAACACGGTCTTTCCCGCGCTCCCGACCGATTTCTCCACGAATCCGACCGCGCTCACCGTCGGCAACGACCTGGGCGAACAACGCGTCTACCTGGTGGACGTCGGCGCCGCCCTGGCCTACGCTCCCGCAGACACGGTGCTCTTCACCGAGTACTACGCGGGTACGGGGTACGAGTACGAATCGCCCTTCAATCGCTGGATCGAAATCACCAACAAGCACACCGCGCCGGTCGACCTCGCGCAATACCGCCTCGTGAAATACGCGCGCGAGGATGGAATCCGGACGCCGGAACGCGACCAGTCGATCCAGTTGCGCGGCACAATCGCAGCAAATGACTCGATCGTCATCTACGCGGACCGCACCGCATCGACTTTCTCGGGCGCCAAAGCCGCCGGCGTCGGCTATTCCGACCTGGCTTACAACTCGGTGATCGATTTCGACGGCGACGACGGGTTCCAATTGGTGCGCGACGGCGTCACGCTCGACGTCCTGGGACCGAACGGCGGGACGGGAGCCGACTACGACTGGGGACGGGAAAAGCGCATGCTCCGCAAGAGCGACCGGCTTCCATCCAAGAACTGGGACGAGAAGGACTGGGTCGCCTACGCCATCCTCAACACCGCAGCGGACGACGATAACTGCGGACTCGTGACGCCGCCCTTCGCCCCCACCGACACGACCCTCACTTATTTTGCGCTCGAGGCCCTCGAGCCGCGCGTCTACGGAACCATCGACACCGCGGCTGGAACGGTCACCCTGAGCGTCGAGGAGCACACCGACCTGAGCGCGGTCAATCCGTTCTTCTCCACCCAGGGCGCCGGCATTTCCTTTCTGGGCCAGCTCATCTACTCGGGCGTATCGACCATCAACCTCGATGACGGGGCAACCATCACGGTATGGGCGGCCGACGGCTCGACCTGGCGCAACTACACGGTCCTTGTATCGCGTTACCACGAGCTCCAGTTCACCACCGTGAACCATGATTTCACGGGCAATGTCGACGCAGCGTGGGACTTCCTCATGGCGCTCGGCGACGACTCAGGCAACTTTACCGGCAGCTTCGCACCCGACACTACGATTACCGGCATCGTCACCGCGAAGGACGTCTACATATCCTCGGGCTTCAACAAGTCTTTCTTCGTGCAGGACGGCGACCGTGGCATCCTCGTATGCACGGGCACCAGCATACCCTACCCGATGGGGGCGAAGGTCAGCTTCACCGCCACCTCCGGCTCGAAATACTACGGTATGCCCGAGATCACCGCTTTCACGGGCCTCACGCGTAGCGATGAGCAGGTGTATGACATCTACTATCGCGAAGGAAATTACGACAACGAGGAAGCGCGCGGCTCGGTCTACCGCTGGGAAGGCATCATAGCCGAAGGGATGGACTCCTTCTCACAGGGAACCTTCGAAGGCGCGCTCAAATTCCATTCCGACCGCTACGCGTCCTACGCCCCCCTGTTGGCGGAGGGGAAGCGCGGCGAATTCTTCGGGCCGGTCTCGTACAGCTATTCTGCATACCGGATTGAAATCTCGGACGAAATCCAGATCAAGGCCCCGTAAGCCATGAAGCTTCGCGCCTTCCTCGCGGCGCTCGTCGCCGCGTCGCTCGTCTCGCTGCTTTCCTGCGTCCCGTCGACCCTGCCCGAGTTCAAGTCTTCGGAGAAGCAGCTTTCCTCGCTCTCGATCCTGGCCTCCGACAACCCGGAGGCCGGGCTCGGGGATGACTACTCATTCACCTGGAACCGCAATCACCAGGCCTTCGTCAGCATCCCTCCGCAGGCGCCCTTCGACGCCGACCTCTCCGGCCTCGTGGCGCGCTTTGCGCTATCGGAGGGCGCCACGGCCTCCATCGGCGGCACGCGCGTAGAAGCGGGCATCACCCCGATCGACTTCCGCGCCGGCGCGCTCTTCGAGATAAGCGCCGAAGACGGCTCGAGCGTAGAACTTCTCGCCCTGCTCGGACAAGAAGCGCCGCCGCCGTCCGGCGATCCCATCGGCGTGGACGTCACTGTCGCAAGCTACAACGCAGAGGATTTCGACATGGGCGGCGGCCCCGCGAAGCATGCGGAGATCGCGTCGATGCTGAAGGCGAAGAGCGTTGAGGTCGTGATTCTCACGGAAACCGAGGCTTCGGGGCTGGACAATGATGTCGGGCTTCTCCAAACCGAACTGGTCGAGATCGGCTGGCCGATGCAATACGTCGCGGTCGCTGACTCAGGTTACGAAGATGACGCCGTGATCGTCAGCAAGTTTCCCATCGAATCGGAAACCGTGCTGAGCTGCACGACCGGGAGCGAAAACGGCATGCGCCCCGGGGTGCTGGCCAAGCTGAAAGTTCAAAACGGATCGGGAGCATACGTCTACCTGACCGTCATGGGCTTCCACCTGAAGGCGATGGTAGACGGGCTCTCCATCAGATTGGAACAAGCGCGATCACTCGCGAACTACCTCCGTACCACTTATGAGGCCGACCTCTCGAACGGGTATTACATCATCGCGGGCGACTTGAACACGGTGGCCGCGGGGGACCGCGGCTCGGCGACTTCGACGATGGGCTACCTCCGCATGCTCGACGACCCGGATACCACCAACGATTTCTGGGCGGTGAACGAGTCGCTTCTTCCGACCACCGCCACACACCAGATGGGAAGCGTACTCGACCACATCATCCTTTCTCCCGCCTTGTCGTCCAGGTACAAGGCAGACTCAATCGACGTGGACCAAAGCGTCGTGCTATCCGATCACTATCCGGTTCTGCTCGAGCTGGCTCTGTGATAGCCCCCGTCGGGGGACAACATTCAGGAGGCTTCCGAATGAAACGTTTCCTTTACCTTGGCCTCGCGGCCATCCTGCTCATCGGCCTTTCCGGCTGCCCAAGTCCGGTAGGGCCATCGGCATCGACCGCCGCCGACCTGACCTCGATCTCGCTGCCCGTCTCGCTCAACCCGCAGCTCGGCGAGGATCTTGTCGGCACCCAGAATCCCGTGACCGGCGCGTTCGTGTTCTCCGCGCTGCCCACCGGCGCCTCGATCGACGCGCTCATCCCGACCTTCACCGTGTCGGCCGGCGCCAGCGTCAAGGCGGACGGCAGCGCGGTCACCTCGGGCGTGACGCCGGTCGACTTCACCGCTCCGGTCACTTTCACCGTGACCGCCGAGGACGGAAGCACCGCAAAGGACTACACGGTTACCGTCACCGCGCCCGAGCTGGGTTTCACCAGCTTCTCGATAGCGGTCGCCGGTCTTCCCGGCGACACCATGCCACTGAACTTTAACAACGACGCCCTCACCATCACCGGAGAGGTCCCGTACACGTTCAGGACCGCCCTGGACAGCCCGGTCGTGGTCAGCTTCGCTAATAATGGCGATGCCGTGTTTGAAGGCGTCAACGAGCTGACAAGCGGTACGTCCACTCTTGACTTCTCCGCCGCCGGCCAGCCGTCCTGGAGCATCGAGCTCCGCAACGGAGACGTGATCAGCAAGACTTACACGGTTTCCGTGACCGCGGCCGCCAGCGCATCCACCGAGGCCGGCCTGTCCGAATTCTCCGTTACCTACGGTACCGAGACCTTCCCGGGCACCATCGCGGGAACAGAAGTCACCTTCCCGCTCCTGCCGGTGTATGTGGACATCAATGCGCTTACGGTGAACTTCACCATGGCACACGTGGCCGCCACGCTCGTCGACGGTGCCACGCCGCTTGCGAGCGGGACCAGCGTGCTCGATCTTGGCGCCGACAAGATCCTGACCGCCACCGCTGAGGACGGGAGCACCGCGCTTTCGTACACCGTGCGCAAGCCCGACAACACCCCTGCCCTGGCCATCGTCGCCTTTGACTCCGCCGATGACGCAGACAACCTCAAATGGATAGAGGTCAAGGTCATAGACAAGACGCGCGTGACCGGTGTGGCCCGGCTTGTCGCGACCGGGGAATACGAGAACACCCTTATCCCCGACTTCACCGCCCTGCCGATCTGGGCTAGCGTGGTTGACGGGGATGTCATCAGGGTTTGGGACGCATACGCGCTCAAGACCTCCGACACCGTCAAGTCTGACAATTCGCCTGCCGTATGGGACCAGCTCAACCTGGAAGCCGGCAAGTACAACTTGGGCGAAAAGTACGGCGCCCTCTTCATCGAAATCGGCGGCACGCCGGTAAATTACGTAGCGTACTCGGTCGGAACGAATTCCACCTGGAAGACCAAGACCTCACAGACCACCGCAGTAGACAACAAGCTCTGGCCGAGCACAGCCCTCGATACTGCGTACACTCCGGTCGCATACACCGCCGGTTGTTACTACCAGCTCGCTGCCGGCTTTACCCATGGCGTGTCAGCTGCCGCTTGGGAACGGGCCACTGGCCAGGAGTTCTGGACCCTGTCCGGCGCGGCAGCATCGCGCCAGGTCAACGCAGGCACCGGCGGGGACGTTACCTTCAGCGTGACGCCGGTATACAGTGGTACTGGAACCCACAGCATGACGAGCATAGCGCTCGACGTGAGTCCTTTGCTGGGTCAGTCATCTAACACTACCAACGAGCCTATGGCAGACTTGGACGTCGACGGTACGTATACCCTCGATTTCAATATTCCCTCTACCGTTACCGCAGGATATAAGTCCCTCCGCTTCCGCACCGAGACCGTGGTCAACGGCGTTACCCTGTTGGACACAGCCACGACCTACGGGTACACAGTGCTCGGGGCCAAGGACTTTACTATTGATGCGGTTGCGGTGGACAACGCCCTGATCCTGTGGGGGGTTGCCACTCCGGTGAATTTCTCCGTGGATGTAACGCCGATCAATATCGAAGCCGTGGATTCAGTGTCCATGGACCTTACGGCCCTTGGCGGAGCGGCTGACGAGGCCCTGGCCGACGCTGACCTTGACGACACCTGGACCCTGGCCTACGAAATTCCGGGCACTGTTGCCGCCGGCACCTATCCCATCACGGTTACCGTAACGGTCCTGGGAGAGAACGGCGTATCCGACCTGGTCAAGACGGATGCGTCGCTTTCCATGGTGGTCACCGACCAGCCCACCATGCTCCTGTCCAACGCCAGCGTCACTCCAGACCTTGTTGTGGTAGGTAACGCTACGCTGTTGGCAGCCAGCGTGGATATCATGGCAGTCAACGGCGCGGCGCCTGACAGCGTGACCGTGGACTATAGCGCTTTTGATGGTGGCTCCGTGGTTGCCATGACTGACGGCGGGAGCGGCACCTGGACTGACTCATCGTTCACGGTTTCTGACACCCAGGCCGCTGGTTCCTACACGGTGACCATCACTGCCACGGATAGCATAAACTCGCTGACCGAGACAGAGCAGTTGGTCGTCAAGGTTGGAAACGAGCTTGCCTTTGCCAACAGCGACATGGAAGCCGACATGCACAATACGAGCTACGGACTCAAGCCTACTACCAGTGGGTATGAGTCAGTAACCGGGCATGACGGTACCACGTCCAGGGCGCTTCACGTGTACGGTACGAATACAAGCACGGCTTTTATCTTCACCTCCGCTGTACCATTAAATGCCCAGGGAACCTACACCAAGATAAGTTTCTGGGTTAAAGGCGCTATAACGGTCGTGGACAAGACCCTGTCCATCCAGGTTGGAAGTGTTGGTAGCAGCGCTCCTGGTCAGTTGTTCCCCTGCGGAGTTATTGGGGCAAGTGACAAGACTGTCGTTTCAGCCACCAATCACAGCTACACTGGTTCGCTCAATACGGAGGGGAATTGGGTAAAAATCACCCTCGACCTCATTACCGGTACCGCCACGACGACGGCTGGAAATACCATAGCGTTTAAAGTCGGCGGCGCTACCGGTTTGACCTGTGATTTCTACATCGACGATATCGTTTACGAAGAATAAGCATGTCAATTACTGAACCTTGAGAACAAGGGCCGCCCCCGCAAGGGGGCGGCCCTTTCATATAAACTTTTCGTCTTTTTTTCAATACGCAATAACGAGGTTATATGGTCTGCTTGCTTATGATTTGAATCTAATTTTCGAAATCCACCAGCTCCACCAGCTCCGGATAATCTATGAAAGGGTTCCTGTTTCCCTGCCATGCCGCCACCGCTCCGTTGCGCGCGGTTTCCTTCGCGCTCACCGGGTCGGCCGCGGCCCAGGCGCGGAGCATGTTGTCGTACCAAGTTGTTAAGCGAGCTCCCGGTTTAGCCCAAGGATAGGTCGGGGTGTATGATTCTACCGGACTCATGGAAAACGCGGGATCATTGTAGTAACGGATGGCTATGTAAAAGTGCATGCGGGCGATATCGCCCTTATAGTATGCGAGAGGTTCGAAAACGGTCCCGGTGAATCCGAGATCCATCCTTGCGCTTCCCAGTTTGGATAGGTTCATTGAGGACCAAGAAGCGCTGCCGACTTCACCATAGGCGAAGTTGCTTCTCTTACCGTTCACATAGCCGTCGGTCGGGAAAATGTGGTGTCCATCAGAGTATGCTGGCATTGCGTCACCGAACGAGCTCTTGGGCCACGAGTGTTCGCGGTTGTATCCATCTTGCTCACTATCATAGTTGCCAAGCTGATTGAGCACGAAGGTATACCAGTACACCGCGGTACTTCCATCAGCGCTCGTGTTCGAGTACATGTCCCAGACCTTGCCACTTGGCGCGGCGTCGGTGGTTTGGACCATCTCCCAAAGTCCATCATACGTTTTCGGTGTATGTGTCGAGGTTATGATGGTCTGAAGCTCCGCCTTGAGTTCCGCTCCGGAAAGGCCGTACGCGCTCCGGTAATAGTCGCGCACCGCGAGTGGCAGTTCCGGATTCTCGGTGAAGACCGCGGCGCCGCCCGACTCGATGCTTACCGAGGCCGAGCCTGAGGTCGACCAGTTCCCGGCGGTGTCGACGCCTTGGACGTAGAGGGTGTGCGTACTGCCGACTGGGAGCGCCGGCGCGGTCCAGGTCGTGTCCGCTATCGTAGTCCATCCGCTTGAGTCGGTGGCGTCGAGCTGCACCCTGAACGAAACGGAATCCGTCGAGGCGGTCCAGGTCCAGGTCGGGGTGACATCCGTCGCCGGACTCTCGAGCGTGACGGCCGGCGCGTCTGGCGCGAGCGTGTCGACCTTCACGGTCCTGACGTCGAACGAGGATTCCTCGCCCTCCGCGTTCACCGCCTTGATGTACAGGCTGTGGTTGCCGTCCGTCAGGTCGTACGAGGGCGTCCAGGCGCGGGGCAGGACGCCGACGCGCGTCCAGGCGCCGCTCATCGAGTCGAGCTGGACCAGGTAGGCGTCCGCGTACTCGGCGGCGGTCCAGGTCCAGGTCGGCCGGCTCTGGTTCGTGACGGCCGGCGCCGACAGCACGGGTGCGCCCGGCACGGGCAGGTCGAGCGCGGGGGGCATGCAGGACGAAAGACTGAAAAGCAAGAAAAAAACGGCGGCGGACGCCGCGACGAAGGACCGGTTCTTCACAGGAGGCTCCCGGATCGGTGGTACCGGCCGTTCCGGGCCGGAAGGGGACTATACACCGCGCCGCGGCCTTTTTTCTACCGGAGCCGGAAGCCCCTCCGACCCTTGCCCCCTCCCCGTTTCCGGTCTACCATGAAGGAGCCCCGCCGGGCGCACGGAGTGGAGCATGAACGCCGCGCACGTCAATCCCTTCCTCTCGGCCACCATACGCCTTTTCGAGCGGACCTTCGGCGTCGCCGCCGAACCGGGCAAACCCTACCTGGAGGACCGCGGTCTGAGCCACCGCTGGGACATCTCGGGGGTTATGGTGCTGACGGGTAACGCCATCGGCGTCGTGGCCATCAGGCTGACGCGGCTGCTCGGAGACAAGCTCCTTGACCGCTCCGGCGTCACCTGGAAGACCGAGGAGGAGCGGCACGAGCTCGTCAACGGCATGGTGGGCGAGCTGGTAAACGTCATCGCGGGCAACGCGTCTACCGAGCTCTCCGGCTTCAACATCGAGATCTCCGTGCCCGTGGTCATCCAGGGCAAGAACCATACTGTCGCCTGGCCAGACCGCGAACCTATAGTCGGCGTACCATTCAATACGCCCCTGGGGCCCTTCCTCGTTAACCTCTCGCTCATCGAAGTTCCCGCGGCGTACCGGCAGACGGGGTGCAAGTAAACGGATTGAACCGCAGCTGAGGAAGCGCGCGACAAGCGCGCGGTACAATCCATTGCTTGCCGAAAGTAGCGCGAAGCGACGCAGGCGCAGATTTCGAAGCCGGAGGCAAGTCATGACCAAGAAGCTCATCCAGCACGGGAACAGCGCCGCTCTGGTCATCGACAAGCCGATATTGGAGCTCTTGAACATCACCGTCGACACGACCTTCGAGCTCACCACGGACGGCAGGAACTTGATTCTTTCCCCGCAGGGCGACAGGCGGGATGAACCGGACTTGCTGCGATCCCTCGAGAAGATAAACGGAAAATTCGGCAACGTCCTGAGTGGCCTCGGCGCGTGACGGAAACAAGCAGGTCGCCCTCGCGTCGGCGCTCGTCTTCCTGGACCTGAACGGCTTCGACTTCGATGCCACGGAGGACGAGGCATACGAAGCCATGATGTCCGTCGCCCGGTCGGAACTCCAGAAACCCGGGCTGACCCGCTTTTTCGTCGGGCACTCCAGGCTAAGATTGGAGTAGCAATGCGCGGAGGCGTCGGCACTTGAAGACTCTCGATGTACACGTGTGCACCTTGCAAACACGTGTACATTATATTAATGAGCACGTGTCGGAGGATGCCATGCTTACGAAACTGACACTCACCATAGATCGCGACGTCATAATGAAGGCGAAAAGCTACGCCCGGAAGCGGAAACGCAGCGTTTCCCGGATGGTGGAGGATTACCTCCTCGCCGTTTCTACCGCTGATGCCGCCGCTGCCTCCGGGACTCAGCATGAGGGCGCCCTGACCAGGAGCGTCACGGGCATGTTCAGGGACGAGTACAAGGGGCAGCCCTATCGTGAGCTGCTCGAGGAAGCCTTGCTGGAGAATCACGCATGATCAGGAAGGTCTTCGTCGATTCCGACGTCATCCTCGACGTGGCGACGGGACGGACGCCCTTCGTCGACGCGAGCGCCGAAACCCTATCCATCATGGAAAATGGGCTTGCCGTCGGTGTCGTCTCGTCGAACAGCGTCACCAATATCTACTACGTGTTGAGAAAGCTCGGTTCGAGCGAAAAGGCGAAGGCCTTCCTGCGGACCATTCTCGAGTACCTCTCAGTCATTCCGGTGGACCACAACAACATAAGGAAAGCGCTGGACTCCGAATTTCTCGACTTCGAGGATGGCGTCCAGCATTACTGCGCCTTCGAGAACGGCTGCGACTTGATCGTGACCAGGAACGTCGAAGATTATGGCGAATTCCAGATCGAAGTGCTCACCCCGCGGGAATTCGTCCTCCGCTTCAAGTAGCCGCCGAAAGGCCCAGGTCCTTCGCGAGCGCGAGCATGGCCTTGTCCCTTGAGACGACGGAAGCGCCGTGCCTGCGCGCCGCGATCAGGTAGAACAGGTCGTAAGCGGGGTGGCGTCGCTTCGCCGCTTCGGCGAAGACTTCCTTGCAGAGCTCTTTCGTGCTTATGAAGTCATCGACGAGCGCGAGACAGCCTTCGATGCCGTCCTGGCAGCTGGCCTCGTCAAGGCCGGAAAACGCCGCATACTTCCAGAAGGCGTTCGTGATCTCGGACGGATACGTGTCCGGCGCCAGCACCAGGTCGGTGGCTTCGAGCGTCCGGAGAAACGCGGTCTTCATTCCCAGGTTCAAGGCGATCTCCACCGCGGCGCTCGCGTCGATCACCACGGTCATCGTTCGCGATCCTCCCTGACCAGGGCTACGGGATCGGGAAGGCCGGCTCCGTCGATGCCCAGCTCCTCGAGCCTGCGGATAGCCTCCACCCTGCGCGACTTGTCGCCCAGCTTCACCTCGATTCCTTCCTTCAGAATGACGATAGCCTCCTGGGTAAGGCTCCGGTGTTCCTTCTCGGCGAGGAATGAAAGCTGGCGGTAGATCTCCGCCGGCACGTCCCGAACCTGCAATGTGGGCATATCGTCCTCCTGCATGCAATATACAGGCATTTTGCAACACATACAAGTCAAGCGTGGACTTCAGCCCCAAGCCAGGCAAGCGGACGGGGATGGATGGTCGCGATGGCGACGCCACCAGAGCTTGACGACAGCCAGCATGTGCATTAGCATACACATGGTGAGGTGTATCCAATGCGCACAAACATCGTTCTGGACGATAACTTGGTCGACGAGGCTTTCAGGCTCGCCGACGACATCCGGACCAAGCGCGAGCTCCTCGATGCCGCCCTGCGGGAGTTCGTGAACGTGCGAAAGGCCCGAAACCTGAAGGAGCTCAAAGGCAAGATCGCCTTCGCCGAGGGCTATGACCATAAGGCCATGAGAAGCGCGGGATGATCCTGCTCGACACGTCCGTGCTGATCGACTACCTGAAGGGAATCGAGAACCCGGAGTCGGCCGCGCTCGATCGGATAATCGACAAGGGAATACCTTTCGGCATCTGCGCTTTCGTTCTCCAGGAAACCCTGCAGGGGGCGCGGGATCTGGCGGAATACGAGCGGCTCCGCGAATACCTCGGATCGCTCGTCCTCCACGAGCTCCGGAACGGAATCGGCTCGTACGAAAAGGCCGCGCTCATCAACGTGAAATGCAGGAAGGCGGGCATCGTCGTCCGGAGTACCATCGACCTCCTCATCGCCGAGATCGCCATCGAGAATGGCCTCGAGCTCCTGCACCGCGACAACGACTTCCTGAACATCGCGGGCGTTGTCGGAGAACTCAAGCTCTTCGATCCTCGCGAAGTAGCCTGATCACGCTCCCATCCCGAACCTCAAAGAGATATTTAGCTTGGCAGGGATGGATGGTCGCGATGGCGCCGGGCGCCATCGCGGCGACGGAAGGCTTAGTGCCTTCCGTCGATCCCCCCGACTTCCTGGACAGCTCTCCCTCTTTTCCCTTCCCTCTTCTCCCTCTTCCTCTGCGTCCTGCGTCGCTTCGCGCCGCTTTCGTAGAAGAATGGATTGTAGTGCCCGCGCTTCGCGCAGGCGACCTCATCTGCGTCTCCGCGGTTATCTTCTAGCTTCCCTCTTCTCCCTCTTCCCTCTGCGCCTCTGCGGTTCTCTTCGTCTTCCTTGATGCTACCCCGCCAGCGCTGCGAGCTTCTCCCTAATGAACTCGCTCTTCTCGCGCAGCCCGATCTTGCCCGTCTCGATGACGATGACGTTGGGCTTCTTCGGGTCGAGGCGGATCTTCTGCGCGCTCTCGCGCATGAGGCGGAGCAGGCGGTCGACCGAGACCTTGGCGACCTTCGAGAACTCCACGGTGACATGGCCCGCGCGCTCGCGCAAGGTGGCGATGGCCAGCTTCTTGCACAGCACGCGGATCTCCGCCAGGGCGAGGAGCGACGCGACTTCCTCCGGGACGGGGCCGAAGCGGTCCTCGAGCTCGCGGTAGAGGGCCTCGATGTCGTCCTGGGTCCAGATGCCGGCCATCTTCTTGTAGATTTCCATCTTGACCGCGGGCTGCCCGATGTAGTCATCGGGAATGTAGCCGGCGTACTCGAGCTCGAGGTAGGGCTCCTCCTCCGGTTCCCAGCCTTCCTGCGAAAGCCGCTGCACGGCCTCGTCGAGGAGGCGGAGGTAGAGGTCGAAGCCGACCGCGTAGATGTCGCCCGACTGCTCGCGGCCGAGCAGGTTGCCGGCGCCGCGCACCTCGAGATCCTTCATGGCGATCTTGAAGCCGCTCCCGAGCTCGGTGAAATCCGAGATGATCTGGAGCCGCTTCATGGCGATCTCCGAGAGCGCGCGGCGGTCGGGGTAGAAGAGGTAGGCGTAGGCCTCGCGGTCGGAGCGGCCGACGCGGCCGCGCAGCTGGTAGAGCTGGCTGATGCCGTACATGTCGGCGCGGTCGATGACGATGGTGTTGACGTTGGGGATGTCGATGCCGTTCTCGATAATGGTGGTCGACACGAGGACGTTGAAGCCGCCGTGGATGAAGCGGTGCATGATGTCCTCGAGCTCGGTCGGGTCGAGCTGGCCGTGCGCGGTCTCGACCATGGCCTCGGGCACGACGCGCTGCAGCATGGCGCGCACTTCCTCGAGGCTCTCGATGCGGTTGTGCAGGAAGAACACCTGCCCGCCGCGCTCCATCTCGCGCCGTATGGCGTCCGCGATCACTTCCTCGTTGTACTCCTCGACGACGGTGCGGATGGGGTGGCGGTTGGAGGGGGGCGTGGTCAGCGTGGACATGTCGCGGATCTTGAGGAGGCTCATGTGCAGCGTCCGCGGGATGGGCGTGGCGGTTAGCGTCAGGCAGTCGATGGTGGCGCGCATCTCCTTGAGGCGCTCCTTGTCCTTGACGCCGAAGCGCTGCTCCTCGTCGATGACCAGGAGCCCCAGGTCCTTGAAGGCGACGTCCTTCTGCAGAACGCGGTGCGTCCCCACAAGCACGTCGACGCGGCCTTCCTTGGCTTCCTCGAGCGATTTGCGCTGCTCCTTCCTCTCCACGAAGCGCGAGAGCATGGCCACCTTGATCGGGTAGTTGCGGAAGCGCTCCTTCATGTTCTCGTAGTGCTGCTCCGCGAGGATGGTGGTGGGCGCGAGGAAGGCGACCTGCTTGCCGCCCATGACGGCCTTGAAGGTGGCGCGCATGGCTATCTCGGTCTTGCCGTAGCCGACGTCGCCGCAGATCAGGCGGTCCATGGGCTTCTGGCTTTCCATGTCGGCCTTGACGTCCGCGATGCAGGTCAGCTGGTCCGCGGTCTCCTCGTAGGGGAAGTCGGCCTCGAAGGCGGTTTGCCACTCGCCGTCGGCGGGAAAACCGAAGCCCTTTGCGGCCGCGCGCCGCGAGTAGATGCGGATCAGGCGCTCGGCAAGGTCCTCGACGGCCTTGCGCACGCGGCTCTTGCGGTTCTCCCACGACTTCGAGCCGAGGCGGTCGAGGCGCGGGGCCTCGCCCTCGTTGCCTATGTAGCGCTGGACCAGGTTCGCCTGTTCGATGGGGACGAAGACGGTCTCGTCCTCGGCGTACTCGACCTTGATGTAGTCGCGTTCGTTGCCCATGACGCGCACGCGGTCGACGGCGAGGAAGCGGCCGATTCCGTAGTTCTGGTGCACCACGTAGTCGCCGGGCGCGAGCTCGACGAAGGTGTCGATGGCGCGCGAGCGCGCGGTTTTGACGCTCTTCGGGACCCGGCGGCGCCGGCCGAATATCTCGTTCTCCTGGACCAGGGCCAGCTTGATCGCGGGCAGCTGGAAGCCCGCGGAAAGCCCCGCGGCGACGACCTCGACCTCGAAGCCCTTGAGCATCGAGGCGATGCGCTCCGCCTGGATCTCGGTTTCGGCGCAGATGCGCACCCGGTAGCCGGCCCTGAGGAGGCTCGCAAGCTCTTCCTTGAAATAGTTGACGTTGCCGAAAAAGCTGCGCGGGGGCTCGACGCCGAAGCGGAGCCGCTGCTCGGCCTCCGCGTCCTTGAGGGCCCAGGTGCGGACCACGCGGCCGAGCTTCTCGGCGCGCTCGTCGAAGGGCAGCACCTGGGTCTCGGGAGGCGGCACCGGCGCGTCGAGCATGGCCTTGCGGTAGAGGCCCGCGTACTCGCGCTCGATGCTTTCCACCTGGCCGGCCAGGCGCTCGCGTTCGTGGAGGAAAACCACCGCCCCTTCGGGAAGGTAGTCGAAGATCGAGCCCGGCGCGTCGAAGGCGAGCGGATAGAGGAGTTCCTCGCCTTTGGCCTCGCCGAATTCGCGCAAGGGCGCGCAGGCAGCCGCGGCCTTTTCCGCGTCCCAGCCGCGGAGGAGCGCGAGCCGCTTCTCGAGGCCCTCGAGCAGCTCGGGAGTCCAGACGAGTTCCTTGACGGGGCGGAGAACGGCGGCCTTCTCGCGCTCGGGCCGCGAGCTCTGGCTGACCGGGTCGAAGCGGCGGAGCTCCTCGAGGGTGTCGAATTCGAACACCAGCCTGAGCGCGTCATCGTCGCCGGGGAGGAAGACGTCGAGCACCTCGCCGCGGAGCGCGAATTCGCCGGGCAGCGAGACGCGGGGAACGCGGAGGTAGCCCCAGGCGGCCAGCTCGTCGGCGAGGGCGGGCGCGTCGAGCTCCTCCCCCACGGCCACGCGGCGCACCATGGACTCGAACCAGGCGCGCGGCGGCACCGGCGCGACGACCGCGCGCTGGCTGGCCACGACGACGCGCGCTGCGGGGCCCTCCGCGAGGCCCAGCGCGCGAGCCAGGGCCGCGCTCCGCTCCCCGAACACCGGGCTGCGCTCCGAAACCGGCCGGTACGCGGCCGCCCGCCACCAGGGGAAAACCTCGCTCGGCACGCCGGCGAGCTCAAGGTCGCCGGCGAAATCCTCGGCTTCCTGGTCGGTGGGCACCACCACCAGGAAAGGCGCGCGGAGCTTGCGAAAGGCCTCCGCCACCAGGAGCGCGGCGGCTGGCCCTTCGAGTTCGGCGCAGTCCACGGGGAACTCTCCCGCGCGCAGGCGGGACAAGAAGGCGCGGACGCTCTCATGACGCGAGAAGGCATCCAAGACTGGCTCGAGCGGTAATGTATTCATGCTGGCTTTCCGACAATCAAACGGGATACCCTGAAGTCGCGGTATACTAACCCGATAGCGCGCATGCGACAAGGAGCCTTCCGCCGTGAAACCTTCCCGGCCAGCCCGAGTTATCGCCGTTCTCGTCATCGCGTTCCTCGCAGGCGCGTCATACGCCCAGACCCCAGGGGCCTCGACAAGCTCGTTCGGCGCGGAACTTTCCATCCGCTTTTGGGACGCCCGCGTCTATTACACCGGCGACAGCGTGCACGTGAAGGTGACCCTCCACAATTCGGGCGCCGCGCCGTTCCGCTTCAAACTGTCCGAGAGCCGCATGTTCTCGCTTTCGTTCGAGGCCCGCACGCCCTCAAACCGCCTTTTGGACGCCTCCGACGACTACAAGCGTACGGTCGCCGGCAGCATGCCGGTCTATTATCGCGAGATCACCCTGGAGCCCGGCGAGGAATACTCCTTCGTCGAGGACGCGAGCCGTTACGTCAAGCTCGACGAAGCCGGCCTCTATACCCTTCGCGCCGTCTTCCTTCCCGAACTGCTCCGTCCCGGCGAATCGGGCACCGTCATCCTTTCCAACGCGCTCTCGCTCTCCTTGCGCCCCGCCGCCGGGCTTCCGGCCTCGGCGCCCGCGGTGTCCGACTCGACCGGCGACGTGCTCCGGCCCGAGAAGATCTCTCCGGACGAGGTGGTTCGACGCACCATCGCGGCGCGTCAGAAGGGCCGTTGGGAGGAGTTCTTCCTGTACCTCGACGTGGAGAGCCTGCTCAGGCGGAATGAAGGCCTTCGCCTCCGCTACGACCGCGAATCCGACGAGGCCCGGCTCCGCATGATCGAAGCCTATAAGGCCGACCTACGCCTCGACCGTGTCGATACCGACATCGTCGTAATCCCGACCAGCTTCGAGATCGTGCAGACCGCCTACACCGCGTCCTACGGCACGGTGACGGTCGTGCAGAAATTCGCCTATCCCGGCTTTTCCATGATCAAAGACTATGTGTACGAGCTTTCACGGCGGGACGATGTCTGGTACGTCGTCGGATATTCGGTCAGGAACCGGGGAACCGAATGAAGGTACTCGTTGTCGTCGACGACGATCGCGTCTCCGAGCTGCTGCGCTTCTATCTCCGGCCGCTCGGTTTCGAGATCGTCCGATATCGCAATCCCGTCAAGGCCCTGGACAACCTCGATGAGATCGATCCGGACGCCGTGGTGGTCAGCGCGCGCGACTACCCGCGCCACTGGAAGCCCATCGCCGTCTCCATGCGTTCGCTCAAAGCCAAGGACAAGTGCGCCATCATCCTGATGAAAGGCGAAGTCTTCCCCTTCGAGGAAGCCGCCAAGGCCATGCATCTGGGCGTGAACGGGGTGGTCCGCGACGCTCTGGACGACCGCGAGGAGGTTGACCACTTCCAGCGGCTGCTCAAGCGTTATGTCGACGTGGATGAAGGCCGCCGGAACGAGCGCGTTGCGCCATCTCCCTGGGACCGCATCGACTTCGTCTTCTCGCATCCGCGCAGCCTCACGCCCATCAGCGGCCGCGTGGAGACCCTCTCTTCGGGCGGCGTCTCCTTTTCCCCGGACGCCCTCGCCTTGGTGGCGGACATCGAGATCGGCGAGGTGGTCCCGGACTGCTCGCTCCGCGTCGGCCCCGACATCATCGACCTATCGTGCAAGGTCGTGCGTTCCGGGAAGGTTGTGGCGTTTTCCTTCACCCGCATCGCGCCGGAGGACGGCGAGCTCATCGAGGGCTATCTCCGCAGCTGCCCCGAACGGCGCATGCGCGCCCTGTTGAAAAACTCGTAATTTATCGATATGATGGCGCCCATGCTTACCCAGCCGCCCTGCGCCGATGAAATCGTCATCGAGCATGCGAAAAAACTGAAGGCGATCGGACACCCGGTTCGCCTGCGCCTCCTGTGCCTGATCGAAAGGCAAGAGGATCCGTGCGTTTCGGACCTCTGGAAATGCCTGAAGCAGCCCCAACCGGTGATCTCGCAGCACCTTGCCATCCTCAAGCAGTCCGGCATCGTCAGCGCCGAGGTGCACAGGACTCGCAGGGTCTATTCGATCTCGGATTCCTTCATCAAATCCGTAATCCGGTCGATCGTGGACACCATTCCCAACATCGGCGATCCGGTCGCGGACGCGCCTCTCATCGGCAAGCCTCTCTCCTGAGCCAGGGACGGCCGCGGCGAAGCGACGTTCAGCGTCCCGTCGCGCCAGGTATCGACGGGAAGGGCGTCACGCTCGGCGCCGACAGCTGGGCCCGCGCCGCCCGCGAACTCTCTCCGAGCTCCGGGTATCGGGCAAGCACCGTCCAGACCGATCGTGCCCCGCCCCGGTTATTCCTTAACCACATCGAATCCGCCAGATAGAGCATCGACTGCCACACCCCGCTGGCCTCTGCGTAGGCCGCGAAATCCCGGTCGGCCAGTATCCTTCCGGCAAGCTCTTCCAGCGTCGTGTAGACGTAGCCCGGTTCACGTATGGCGATGCGCTCGATGATGCGCGTAAGCGGCGCGTTCACGGCGACCGCCGCGTGCACCAACGCCTGCTCTCGGGCGCCGGCCCGATAGAACGCGGCAAGCTCTCGCCAGGCGCGCTGCGACCAGGCGGTTTTGGTCCGGTACAGGGTCATGAAGCGGTCGAAAGCGTCCGAACCCGCCTTGGGGCCGGAAGCGTCCGAAAGCGTCCGCTCCATCGCCGCGATGAGGAATTCCTCTTCCGGAGCCATGAGCGGATCCTCGCGGAGTATCGCCTTGAGCGAAGCCTCGTACGAAGCCATGTCGCCCGAAAGATGCCAGGTCTCGGCCAGGGCGTAGGCGGCGGCGTAGCGGTCCTCGGTCGTCTCGAACGACTCTCCCATCGAAAGCGCGCGCTCGAACTGCGCCCTGGCCAGCGCTATCTCTCCCTCCCGCTGGTAGACCCTGCCTATCCAGTACTCGGCTTCGGGATAACGCGCGAGCCACCGGGTTTCGGCGTCGAGGCGCGATATGGAATCGTGCAGCTCGTCCCAGGATCGATGCCTGAGGACCAGGTCCAGAACGCTCAGGAAAGCCCTGAAGCTGTCGGAGAGGCGACGCTCGAGGAAGAGCTCCGCGAGGCGCCTCCGCGATTGGCCGGCGGCGGTTTCTATCGCGAGCCGTTCGCTCGCGATGAAATCCCGGTCCGCATAGAGCCGTATCAGGGCATCGATCGAGCCCAGGGCCCGGACGGACAGCGGATCTTTAAGACTGTACGCGAGCGAAGCCTGGGCTTCCTCGAAGGTACGGCGGCGTTCGTCGGCGGCGTTCCGGAAAGTCGTCAGGGCGTCGCCGAAACGGCCCGCTTCGTACAGCTTTCGGCCTTCCTCGAAACGTACCCAGATCGGGTCGGCCTCGGCATGCAGCGCCTGAACGGACCCTGCGAAGGTGAGTATAAGCGTCGCGGCGAAGACGGCACCGCGAATCCGCGGCCTTGCCCTATCGTTCATTCGGGTACTCATAGTTTCGAGAGCTCTTCCTCGAATACAGTATCGGCTTCCGCTGCCGTTATCGTTCGGACGATTTCTCCCTTGCGGAAAACGAGCACCCTGTCTCCCGCGCCGGTGATTCCGATATCGGCATGACGCGACTCGCCGGGGCCGTTCACCACGCAACCCATGATGGCAACGGTGACGTCGTTTCCGAGGCCGTAAATCCGGTCGCGCCAACGCTCCGCGAACGCATGCGTGTCGAAAGACGCCCGGCCGCAACGCGGGCAGGAGACGATCTCGGGCCCGCTCCGCTTGCCGGTGGAGAGCGCCACGATCTCCTTGCCGGCGAGCACTTCGCTTTCCATGTCGGCGGAAAGCGAGACACGGAGCGTGTCGCCTATGCCCTTCGAGAGCAGGGCATGCAGGGCCACGGCGCTGCGCACGCAGCCCTGGACGAGGGGTCCCGCCTCCGTGACGCCGATGTGGAGGGGAATATCCGGGTGGCGTTCGGCGAAGCGCTCGTTGCAACGCACGGTCTCCGTGACGTTCGACGCCTTCATCGAGACGATCACTTCGCGGAAGCCGAGCGCGTCGAGCGCGGCCACTTCGCGCTCGGCTGCGAGGACAAGGGCCTCGGCGCGGTCAGAAAGGTCTTTCAGATCGGCGGGCAGGGAGCCTGAGTTCACGCCGACGCGGATCGGGACGCCCGCGGCAGCGGCCTTGGACGCGACTTCCTCGAGCTTCCAGGCGGCGCCGAGGTTGCCGGGATTGACGCGAATCTTGGCGACGGGAAAGTCGAGGCAGCGGAGCGCGATGCGCCAGTCGAAGTGGATGTCGGCGACGAGGGGAAGGACGGAGCGGGAAGCGAGGGCGCCGAGGGTGTCCGCGTCGGCCTCGGTCGGCACGGCGAAGCGCAGTATGCCGCAACCGAGATCCCCGAGCTTCCGGATGCGCGCTTCGGCGGCGTCGAGGGCGTCTGGACGGAGCGGTTCCTTCCACATGGTCTGCACCGGAGCCGGGTAGCCCCCGCCCACGATGACGCCCCCCACCCTCACCGCCCTGGTCTTCATGCTCCCCTCCAAAAAACCAACCACGGAGGCACGGAGACAAGAGGGAGAAGAAGACAAGGGCTTAGGGATCGAAAGTCCTTTCCCCGAATTCTTCCTTCCTCTTCCTCTCCGTGTCTCCGTGCCTCCGTGGTCTTCTTCGTCGGATGGCGCCTAGATGGCGCCGAAGGTGAAGGCCATGACGAAGAGGGCCACCGTCTCGCAGAGGCCGACGACGGTGATGTACTGGCCGAAGCCCTTGCCGGTCTCGCCGAAGGCGTCGGAGCCCGCGGCGCCCGCGAGACCCTGCGCGATGGCGGACATGCCCATGGCCAGGCCGCCGATGACGCCGGCGCCGAGGAGGAGGCCTGAGTCCGCTTCGGACGAGAGCATGCGCTGCATGAGGATGAAGCCGTAGATGGTCTGGGTGAGCGGGGCGCCCGCGAAGACCACGAGAAGGAAGCTCGCCGGTTTGTTCGCGAGGTAGCTGCGCTTCCACGAACCGATGGCCGCCTGGCCCGCGGTTCCGGCGCCGATGGCCGAACCGATGGCCGAGATGCCGAGGACAGCCGCGACGCCGATCATGCCTAAATCCATTCGAGTCTCCTTTTACTCCGCCCGATCCGCCGGAGCGGTATCGCGGAACGGTTCGTATTTGTAGCCGGACCATTCCATGCCGAGGTGGCTTGAGAATTCCAGCACGTTGAGCCTGACGCCGTGCACGATGACGGAAAGCACGGCCATGATCATGTTGAGTCCGTGGCCGAAGAGGAGCAGGGCGATGCCGGCGGCCGCCATGATCGCGCTTCCGAACATCGGTCCGGCCATGTTGTTCACCGTTTGGCTGATCGCCACGCCCGCGAGCCCGACCGCCCAGAGGCGGATGTAGCTGACGATGTCCGCGAAGACGTTCACCACGCCCAGGAACACCGAGACGATGTTGGCGAGGCTGGCGAGCACGCCGCCGACAAGCCCCTTAATGAAGCCCTTCGACCCGTCGTAGTTCGAGAACACGAAACTCGCGACGAAGCCTCCGCCGATGAGGGCGAGCGACCAGGACGGGATCGGGTACTTTTTCTGGCTGATGACCAGGTTGAGCACCATGAAGAACATGCCCGCCACCATGGCGAACTGCCCGAGCTGGCCGAGCATCTTCGGGGACGGCCAGTCGCGGCGGATGTTTTTGACATGCGCAATCACGAGCTGCACCGTGCCGATGGCGAAGCACAGCACCTTGACGTTGTCGGTAGCCTCGCTGTTGCCGCCGTTGATCCAGGGTATCGAGACCTTCCGGAGCAGGGCCGGCAGCGCGTCAAAGGGGATGCCGAACCAGCTGGCCGTCGCCACGCCCCAAGCCACCGTCGAGAGCGCGAGCACGATGACGAGCTTGAGCATGTCGGGCACCTTGCCCGTTCCCGCCTTCGCCTTGAGGGCCATGACGAGCGCGGCGACCAGCATGATGGAGCCGTAGCCGCCGTCGCCGAAGATCATGGCGAAGAAGAACGAGAAGAAAAACAGGAAGAGGCCCGAGATGTCGTATTCGCGATAGCCGGGCACGGTGCCGAGGAACTCGAAGATCGGCTGGATGATGCGCACCAGCGCGTTGCTCTCGACCTTGGTCGGCGGCAGCTCGTCGTCGGACGGGTCGTCCGCGAGCAAGCCCCAGCCCCGCCGCACCGCCTCTTCGGAGAGCCTCGGGTAGTCGGCGGCGGGCAGGTAGCCTTCGAGCCAGGCGACTTCGCCCTCGGCCTCGAGTCCGGATCGAAGGGTCTCGAAGCGGTGGTCGCGCTCGGTCTTGGCGAGCCTCGCCTTCGCCGAGGGCAGCTCCGCGGCCAGCGACGCGTATTCCTCGCCGATCGCGGCGAGACGTGCGGCAACTTCGCGTCCGCGCGCTTCGACGAGGGCGAGTCCGCGCTCGGGCAGGACGAACTCCCGCAACGCCTCCGACTCCGGGAAGGCCGTGCCGAGGGGCGCCACGAGGAGGACCCGTGTGGCGTCCTTCGAGGTCGCGAAGGGGACAAGGCTCCATCCCTCGGGCGGCTCGGCGAGAGCCCGCGCGGGCCCGGAGACGAGGCGCACCTCGAGGCCGGAGGCGCGGAGCTCCCCGACAAGACCAGGATCGAAATCGCCCCAGGGCGCGATTCGTTCGGATTCGCGGGCGAGCGCCGCCGCTTCCTCGTAAAGGCGTTTTTCCTCGTCCGAGAGCGCGTTGACGGAGCGCGCGACCTCGAGACCGCGATTCTCGTCGGCCGCCTCTGGCGCGAAGCCCTTCGGGAGCTTGACCCCCTCGAGTATGCCCACGGCCCGCCGCGCCTCTTCGAGCGCTGCCGCTGCGGCTTCGAGCCCCGCTCCGGAGCCCTGCACCGGCACGGGATGCACGAGGCCGAGGCGCCTGAGCGCCTTGAGGGCCTGATCGCGCTCCCGGTCGAGCATGACCAGGAATACCTTCTTCATAGGGGCTATCATGCCGACTCCCTCTCGACGACCTTGCGCTTGGCGATCTTGCCCCGGACCACCTGGGCGGTTTGCTGGTCCCCGAGGTAAATGCGGATCTTGCGGATGTTCTCCGCGGTCTCGGGAATCTTCACCTTCTCGAACAGGTTCACCCGCTGCGTCGTGACGCGGAGCTCGCGCGACAGGCGCGCCACCTGCTCGTCCAGGACCTTGATCTCGAGGTCGAGGAGCAGCATTGCCTTGAGCCGTTCGAGGGCCTTGTCGATCCAGAGCGGCCGCACGAAGAGGTCGTAGTCCTCGAGCGAGAAGTCCGCGCCCTCGAACACGGGGATTTCCACGCCCGCGATGTTGCCGACGCGAGTCCGTATGGAACGCACCTTGAGCAGCCAGAGCCCGTCCGAGGCGCGTACAGCCTCGGTTTCGCCGAAGACCGCGATCCACGCGACGAACTCGGCGTCAAGGCGGTCGCGTTCCTCGGCCAGGGCTCGGGCCCGGGCTTCGATGCCGCGGATCTCGGCCTGGAGCTGCTGCTTCTTGAGCTGGAGCGTGGGAAGGTAGCGCTTGAACATCTTCAGCGCGTCCTTCTGCTTCTTCAGCTCGTTCTTGGTCAGCTTGATTTTCGCCATAACGGCGCCCGGCCTCCTACGCCGTCTTCTTCGGCCAGTACTGGTCGACGAGCTTGGTCTGGAGACCGGTTTCCTGCGGCTCGAAGCAGTCGGCCAGGATCTCCCAGCCGCGGTCGAGAGCCTGCTCGAGGGGTATGTTGACCGAGAGGTCCATCATGCCCTTCTCGAATTGCTCGCCGTACCGGAGCAGCTTCCCGTCCCAGGCCGACATCTGGAAGCCCATGGACTTCTTCTCGAGCGTGTCCTTGTAGGCGGCGTAGAGCTTGATCATGCCGTCCATGATGGCGCGGTGATCGCTCCGGGTCTTGCCGTTGACCATCTGCTTGAGGCGCGAGAGGGAGCCGAAGGGCTCGATGCGGCCGTTCTTCAGGTAGAACTGGCCCTCGGTGATGTAGCCCGTGTTGTCCGGCACCGGGTGGGTCACGTCGTCGCCGGGCATGGTGGTGACCGCGAGGATGGTGATGGAACCCGAGCCCTCGAAGTCGACCGCCTTCTCGTAGCGGCTCGCGAGCTGCGAGTAGAGGTCGCCCGGGTAGCCGCGGTTCGAGGGAACCTGCTCCTGGGTGATGGCAATCTCCTTCATGGCGTCGGAGAAATTGGTCATGTCGGTGAGCAGGACGAGGACGCTCTTGCCCTTGAGGGCGAAGCGCTCGGCCACGGCGAGCGAGATGTCCGGCACCATGAGGCACTCGACCACGGGGTCGCTCGCGGTGTGCACGAACATGATGGTCTTGCTCATGGCGCCGCCGGACTCGAGCGCGTCCTTGAACGAGAGGTAGTCGTCGTACTTGAGGCCCATGCCGCCGAGCACGATGATGTCGACCTCGGCCTGCATGGCGATGCGGGCCAGGAGCTCGTTGTAGGGCTCGCCGGAGACCGAGAAGATCGGCAGCTTCTGGCTCTTCACCAGGGTGTTGAAGAGGTCGATCATCGGGATGCCCGTGCGGATCATCTCCTTGGGGATGATGCGCATGGCCGGATTGACCGAGGGGCCGCCGATGGTGATCAGGTTTTCGTCGAGGGTCGGTCCCTTGTCGCGGGGCTCGCCCGCGCCGTCGAAGATGCGGCCCATGAGCGAGTCGCTGAACGAGACCTTCATGGGGTGCCCGAGGAAGCGGACCTCGTCGCCCGTGGAGATGCCGCGGCCGCCAGCGAAGACCTGCAGGCTCACCAGGTCGTCCGAAAGGCGGATTACCTCGGCCAGCGAGGCGCCGAAGCGCGTGCGGACCTCGGCCAGCTCGCCGTAGGCGACGCCCTCGGCCTTGACCGCGATGACGTTGCCCGTGATCGACTCGATGCGGGAATATACCTTCTTCATGGTCAGCGCTCCAAGGTTTCGATGTGGCGTGCGGCGACGGGATCGAGGCCCTCGGACCGCTCGGCGACGGCGGCCTTCAGGGCGGACTCGACCTCCGCGAAGCGCGGGGTGTTCCACTCCGCGCCGTTCAGGTCGATGAAGAGCTGGCGGACGCGGTTGAAGTACGAGCGCGCCTCGTCCTTGTCCTTGAGGCGAAACGCGGTGCCGAGCACCGTGAGCACGAGGCCGAAGACCCGCTTCTGCCGCTCGGGCGAGACTGCCGCGTCCACCGGGTCGAAGGAATTCTGCTGGAGGTAGACCGCGTCGAGGAGCTCGCCTTTGAGGTACACGGCGAAGTCGTCGAGGCTGGTGCCCTCCTCGCCGACCACCTTCATCATCTGGCCGACCTCTGAGCCCCGGAACAGGAAGTCGTGCGCGTAGGCCACGATCTCGCGATCGATGATGCCGCCGTACTTGGACCAGGAGTCGAGCGGGTGTATGGCCGGGTACTTGCGAGCGTCGGAGCGCTCGCGCGAGAGGCCGTGGAAGGCGCCGACGACCTTGAGGGTGGCCTGGGTGACCGGCTCCTCGAAGTTGCCGCCTGCGGGGCTGACCGTACCTCCGACCGTGACCGAGCCGGTGGTGCCGTCGGCGAGCCGTACGATGCCGGCGCGCTCGTAGAAGCTGGCGATGACCGACTCGAGGTAGGCGGGGAAGGCCTCCTCGCCGGGGATCTCCTCGAGGCGGCCGGACATCTCGCGCATGGCCTGGGCCCAGCGGCTCGTGGAGTCCGCGAGCAGGAGGACGTCGAGGCCCATCTGCCGGTAGTACTCGGCCATGGTGACCGCGGTGTACACGGAAGCCTCGCGCGCGGCGACCGGCATCGAGGAGGTGTTGCACACGATGATGGTGCGTTCCATGAGCGAGCGTCCGGTGCGCGGGTCGAGGAGCTCGGGGAATTCCTTGAGGGTCTCGACGACCTCGCCGGCGCGCTCACCGCAGGCCGCGATGATGACGATGTCGACGTCGGCGTGGCGGCTCGTGATCTGCTGGAGCACCGTCTTGCCGGCCCCGAAGGGTCCGGGGATGCAGTAGGTGCCGCCCTTGGCCACCGGGAAGAAGGTGTCGATGAGGCGGACGTGGGTGACCATGGGCTCGACGGGCTTGAGGCGCTCGGCGTAGCAGTCGACGGCGCGCTTGACCGGCCACTGGAAGAGCATGGTCACCTTGTGGACGACGCCCTCCGAGTCGACGAGCTCCGCAACCTGGTCGGTGACCGCGTACTCGCCGGCCGCAGCGATCGACTTGACCGTCAGGTCGCCGTAGAGGTTGAAGGGCACCATGATGCGGTGGGTGAAAGACCCTTCGGGAACCGTGCCGAGCGTATCCGCGCGTCGGACGACGTCGCCGGCCTTGGCCGCAGGCGTGAAGACCCAACGATTCTTGCGCGGCAAGGCTTCGAGGTAGACGCCGGCCTCGAGGAAATAGCCGGTCTTCTCCGCTACCTCGGGCAGCGGGTTCTGGAGGCCGTCGTAGATCTGTCCGAGCAGGCCCGGCCCGAGCTCGACGGCGAGCAGCTCGCCGGAGAAGGAGACCGGGTCGTCGACCTTGATTCCCTTGGTGAGCTCGAAAACCTGGAGCTGGACCGAGTCGCCGCGCACCCGGATGATCTCGCTCTTGAGCGAACGGCCCTGGTTCTCGATGTAGGCTACCTCGTTCATGTACACGGGTCCGTCGACTCGGGCCGTGACCATGTTGCCGTTGACGCCCGTAACTCTTCCTTTTGTAGCGGTCATGTAGTCACTCCGGTGTCTTCGCTTGCGGGATTGGGCTTTCCGTCCTGCCCCGGGGCGCCCGCGGCGCCCAGTATGTCGTCGTAGATTTCACCGTACGCCGCCTTGCCGCGCTCGACCTCGAAGCGGGCGACCCGCTCGAGTATCCGGAGCTTGAGGCCGTAGGCGACAAGAGCTTCGGTATCGAAATAGTGCCCGACCTGGAGCCGTTCGACGACATTCCAGCGTTCCCGCTCCATGACGATTTCGCCTTCGAGGGGACTCTCGGCCTGGAATGCGGACTGGGCCGCCCTGAGACCGTCCCACTCCACCGAACCGGGCCGCACGTGCTTTTCCGCCGGCTGTCCGAGCCTTCCGGCCCTGAGCCGAGCGAGCTCGTTCCGGAGGGCGAGTTCCCAGCGATAATAGGCGGCGAGCATCCGCGAGCGGCCCGCCGCGGCGGGCAGGCCCCCGTCGGCGGGCAACGCGGGACGGGCGTCCCCCACGATCGCGAGGTCCCGCGGGGACAGATGGATGGCGCAACGCTCCAGGAATTCCCGGGAACTCAGCGGCATCGCTCCGCGCCAGGAGAGCGACGGCAAGGTCGCTCCGAAGTAGTAGTAGCTGGCCACGGCGCTCAGCCTTCCGCGAGGGCTTTTTCGACGATGGCGGCCACGCTGGCATTGAGGTGCTGACCGAGGATCTCCGCGACCGATTCAGCCGAATAGTCGTAGTAGGCGGCGCCGTCCTTGCGGGCGATGCGGAAGCCGGCCTTGAGCGTCGGGTGGCTCTTGATCTCGAGCCCGGCCTTGAAGCTGTCGGCGAGCTTGGCCTTGAGGGCGGCCTCGAGCTTCGCGAGGTCCGCGGCGGGCACGAGCAGCGAAAGATCCTTCGCGTCCTCGCCTTTCCAGCCGGCGAGCACGGCGGGGATGGCCTTGGCCACGGCGTCCGCGTCGTAGGCCCTGGCGACCTCGTCGCGGGTGAGCGCGGCCAGCATTCGGTCGATCTCCTTGCGGAAGGCGAGCGCGGCGTCGCGGGCTGCCTGGGCGATCGCGGCTTTGCCCGCCTCTTCCGCACGTGCGGCGTCTGCCGCGGCTTTTTCGCGCAGAGCCTTCGCGTCGCTCTCGGCGGCCTCGATGATGGCCTTCCGTCCCGCCTCGGCTTCGGCCGCGATGCGCGCGGCTTCCTTCCCCGCGGCCTCTACGCCGTCGCGCTTGATTTTCTCGAGAAGCTCCTGCAGTCGGATGTCCATGGCTGCTTTCGTTCCTTTCCCGAAGGATTGGCGTTCCCAGAGTCAGCGGGAATCGCCGGATTCGATATAGCGTCTGACCTTGCTGATCTTGCGGCCCAGGAGCTCGGTTATGGCCTTCGGCTCCTCGTGGCGGGTGACGAGGTCGAGGGCGCCCTTCCGGACCACATCCACTACTTCGTCGATACTTTTATATAGCGAGCCCTGTATTCCGTCAACGAAAAGAGCCAGTTCCCGGCACGATTCCTGCTCTCGCAACAGCAAGGCGCCATTTTCGCGATAGACGTAGGGGGTGACTTCCGAACGCTCGTAACGTTCGCGCAGACCGGTATCGATGGCGGCCAGATCTTCGGCCAGATCCTCGAGCTCGGCGCGCAGGATGCCCAGGAAGAACGTGACCCTGTCGGACACCGGACGCCTCCTTATGTGCCTATTCGCGCTCACTGAAAGTATAGGGAAGCTACATCGCGGTACAAGGTGAAAATGCGCAGGGGAAGGTTCATGGTTCATCGGAGTGCTTGACCATCCCTCCCGGGCGTGTTATATTCATCTCAAGAACTTCGCGTCCCGCAAGGGTCGCCCGGCAGCCGAGAGGCTTGCCACTTCGCGTCCCGTTACGGGGCGCCCCGTTTCCGACGCCGTTTCGCCACGACGTCTTTTTTTTGCCCCGAGCCGCCGTCCGTTCACCACCGTCCCGCGTGGACGAAGATGAACGAGCCGAACGACGGCAACCTCAAGCGCGCCGGTCGTACACCGCAGCCCCGAAGGGGCGAGGATGAACGAGCCGAACCATAGCTTCGCGCGCGCCGAGCGCGCACGTGAATCGACGAGGTCGTACGGCGAGAACCCGAGCTAGCGCGAGGGCCTCGAGCCGAACGACGGCAACCTTGAACGTGAATCGCGGTCCGGACGAAGGCCGGCCGCGATGAACAATAATCGCGCCGGTCGTACGGCGAGAACCCGAGCTAGCGCGAGGGCCTCGAGCCGAACGACGGCAACCTTGAACGTGAGTCGCGGAAGCGACGAACTATAATCGCGCCGGTCGTATAACGGCTATTACCCCAGCCTTCCAAGCTGGAGACGAGGGTTCGACTCCCTTTCGGCGCTTCAATCGTGCGGCCCGCCACCAGGCGGGCCGTTTTTTATCGGGGATTCGGCGACGGCTAAGGAAACGGCACCAATACCGCCCGTAAACGCTGACGCGCCGCCTCGTGACGGGGCATGGCGAGCTGGGGCTCCGGCGGCTGTTTCCCCCTCCTTCCCTTCTGCTATAGTCGCGGCATGCCGAACCGCTTCGCGCGCCGCATCAGGGATGGCGAGATCGACAGCCCGGAGGCGCTGGCCTCGGAATTCCGCGCGCTCGCGAAGGCGACGCATCCGGACCTGGCCGGTCCAGGCGCCGATCCGCAGGAATTCGTCAGGGTGCGCGCCGAGTACGAGACAGCCCTCCGCGATTTCGAACGGCACCGCTTCGGCTCGCGGAAAGCTGGCGCCGAAGCGGAGTCCGAACGCGGCGGGAGCTTCGCCGCCGAATCTTTCCGCGCATGGACGGCCCTCGGGCTGCTCCTCAAGCGCGGATTTCCGAAGGAACCCCGCCACGAGAAAGAGAGGCTCCGTTACGAGTACGCGCTCTGGCGGCTCGCCCGGGAACTGCCCGCTCTCGGAGAGGACGCGGCCCGCCGCTTCGGTCCCTTCGCTGCGGCCATGTCGGTGCTCAAGGGAAGCTCGCCCGCGGAAACCCGCCGCGTGGTCGCGCTCCTCCGGGAGCTGCTCGAGTACCGCCGCACAGGCATCGAAGCCTTGCGCACCTCGATAGCGCACGGGCTCGAAACGCTCAGGCGGAGTCCTCTCGATCCCTCCCTGGTCGCCTTCATGGAGGCGCTTGCAGGCATACGGCTCGATTCCGGCGCGCCGCCCCCGTGATCCCGACTGTCCCCCGCCGGGCTCAGGCAAAATGACGAAGCCCTTTGACCAGTTTCACGGACCGAGGATAGACTTCGCGCCATGCGCATCGTGGTTGTGGGCGGGGGCATAATCGGCACCCAGGTAGCCCGCCGGCTTGTTGAGAAAGGTCAGGACGTCGTCCTCGTCGAGCGCGACCCCATCAAGGCCCGACACTTGTCCAATGACCTGGACTGCAGGGTGATCTGCGGCGAAGGCACCGACCTTGACGCACTCATCGAAGCGGGCGTAGCCGAGGCGGACCTGCTGGCCGCCCTGACCGGTTCCGACGAGGTCAATATCGTCAGTTGCCTCGTGGCCGGCCGCGAATCGCCAGCTCTCAGGACGATAGCGCGCGTCAAGAATCCCGACTACGCGCGGCTCGGCGGAGCGTCCGGCTCGCCCTTTCCCGGCATCGACCGGGTCGTCTATCCGGAGGTCGCCGCCGCGCACGAGCTCGTGGCGGCGATCGGCCGCGGTTCCACCGCTGACCAGACGGACCTGCCGGCCTGGGGCCTTCGGCTCCGCGCGATCGACATAGCCTCCGGCTCGGGTCTCGAGGGAGTCCCGCTCAAGGACCTGCGCAACACGCGAAAAGGGGACTTCCTCGTCCTGGCAATACGCCGCGGCGAGGAGCTGATCGTGCCGAGGGGGGAAGAGCGCCTGCTTCCCGACGACCGCGCCTTCGTCATCGGGTCTCCCGCCGGCCTCGACGCGGCCCTGGGGGCACCGCCCCTTCCGCTCGGCCGGAACCGCACGGTCGCCGTGATCGGAGGAGGGCTCGTCGGCGAGGAAGTGCTGCGCGGCTTCTTCGGCGACGGCAAGGCGCCCCGCGGCAAGGCGGCCGTCTTCGAGCAGTCGATCGAGAAGTGCAAGGACATAGCGGAGCGCTTCCCCGAGGTGCTGGTCGTCCATCGCGACATGGCCGAGGAGGAAGCCTTCGCCGACGAGCGCATCGGCGCCTATGACCTGGTCGTCGCGGCCACGGGCAACCAGGACTTCAACCTGCTCTCCGCGGCGCGGGCCAAGGCGCTCGGCGCCAAGCGCTGCGCCGCCCTGCTCGTCTCGGGGGAATATCCGGAGATCCTCGAGCGGCTCGAGGTCGACGTGGCGGTGAGCCTCCGCGACGCGGTGACCGCTACCGTGATCGCGGCGACCCGGGCCGGCTCGCTACGTACGCTCCGGGCCTTCCTCGGCGAGGGTCTCGAGCTCGTGGAAGCCGAGATACGCCCCGACGCGCCCCTGGCCTACAAGTCGCTCAAGGACGCGAGGCTACCGGAAGGCGCCCTCGTCGCCTTCGTCGGAAGGGCGGGCAAGACCCTCCCGGCCACAGGCGACACCAGGCTCCAGCCCGGCGACCGGGTGGGCATCCTGGTCCGGACCGACGTCGCGCAGAACGTCGAGAACCTGGTGTAGGCGGTCCCGATGCCCTGGAAGACCATCCTGACCCTGATTTCCTTCATGCTCATTCCGATCAGCGCGCTGATGGCCATATCGGCCGCCGTGGGCCTTCCCTACGGCGAAGGCGCCGTGGCCTTGCATGCCTTCGGTCCGCCGGTCGCGGCGAACACCGCCTTCCTCCTGCTGATGCTCCTCCTCGGGGGAGCCCGGAGGCGCGGCGTGGAAAGCTTCCCGCCCAGGGCGGGACTCCTCTTCGTCGCGCTCTCCTGGACGGCGGCTTCCCTGAGCGGTTCAATCCCGTTCATGCTGTCCGGCCACGTCCCTTCCTTCTCCGACGCCTTTTTCGAGACGATGAGCGGCTTCACAACGACGGGGGCGACTATACTCGCCGACATCGAAGCGTTGCCGAGCTGCCTGCTGTTCTGGCGCTCGGCCACCCATTGGCTCGGCGGCATGGGCATCGTGGTCCTGACGGTCGCCCTCTTTCCCCTGCTCGGCATCGGAGGTTTCCGACTCATGGAAGCGGAGGCGCCCGGTCCGTCAGTGGACCGGATCAGCGCGCGCATCTCGGGCACGGCGAAGCGCCTGTGGCTGGTGTACCTCGGTCTCACCGTCGTGGAGACGGCGCTTCTGATGCTCGCCGGCCAGGACGCCTTCGACGCCGCGACTCACGCCTTCGGCACGATGGCCACGGGCGGCTTCTCCCCGAAGAACGCGAGCATCGGCCACTACGGTAACCCGGCTTCCGAGTGGATCGTCGCCGTGTTCATGCTGCTGGCGGGCATGAACTTCACCCTGCACTACCGCGCGCTGACCGGGCGTCCGCGTGCCGTGCTCCGCGACCTCGAATTCCGGGTGTACATCCTGGTCGTCGCGGCGGCGGCCGGCGCCATCGCGGTCGACCTCTCGCTCTCGGGCCTGGCGGCGGGAGAGTCCGCCCGCGCCGCCGTGTTCCAGGCGGCGTCGGTCATCACCACCACCGGCTACGCGACGGCGGACTTCGCCCTCTGGCCGGCCTTCTCGCAGGCCGTGCTTTTCCTGCTCATGTTCGTGGGCGGCTGCGCGGGCTCCACCGGCGGCGGCATCAAGGTGGTCCGGCTCGTGGCGCTCTTCAAGATGGCCGCGAACGAGCTCCGCCTCGCTACCCGTCCGCGCGGCGTCTTCGCGGTGGTCATGAACGGCCGCGCGGTCAAGAAGAACGTCATCTACGATACGGCCGCCTTCGTCGTCATCTACCTCTTCCTGGTGGTAGCCGGCACCGTCGTGGTCGCCTCGGGAGGCTACGACACGACCACCTCGCTGACCGCCACGCTGGCAACCCTCGGCAACATCGGTCCGGGACTCGCGCTGGTCGGGCCGACCGCCAACTACGGCTTCATGCCGGACTACATCCTGTGGTTCCTCTCCTTCCTGATGCTTGCGGGCAGGCTCGAGATCTTCACCGTGTTCGCGCTGTTCCTGCCCGAGTTCTGGAGGAAGCGCTAGGAGCCGGAGCCGGCGACCAGGCCCGCGTCCGCCTTGCGTCCGTACCCTTCGCTCGGATAGAATCTGCCTTCCGCCCGGGGCGCTCGGCTCCGGACGGACCCGGACGGGACGCGCGCAAGGCGGGCCGACGGGCATCAAGGCCGCGCCGCGCGCGGCCGGGGGCGGGACGGAAACAGTGCTCAGAAGGGTCAGCGGAAGAAAGATAAAGCTCGAGGGGTTCAACAACCTCACGAAGACGCTCTCGTTCAACATCTACGACATCTGCTACGCGAAGTCGCGGGAAAGCCAGATCGATTACCTCGAGTACATCGACGGCGAGTACAATTCGGAGAAGCTCCTCACTATCGTCGAGGAGGTGACGCGCATCATCGACGCGCGCCTGGTGAACGTATCCACGCAGGATTACGATCCCCGCGGAGCCAGCGTCACCGCGCTCATCAACGAGTACGACCATAACCTGCCGAAATCGGAATACGCGGGCGGGCACGCGGTCGGACACTTGGACAAGAGCCACATCACCGTCCACACCTATCCCGAGCACGACGCCGAGTCGGGCATCGCGAGCTTCAGGGTCGACGTCGACGTCTCCACCTGCGGCATGATCTCGCCGCTCCGCGCCCTCCACTACCTGATCGACAGCTTCGATTCCGACATCGTGCTGATGGACTACCGGGTACGCGGCTTCACGCGCGATTCCAGGGGACGCAAGATCTACATCGACCACGACATCGCGAGCATCCAGGACTACATTGCCGAGGACGTGCTGTCCGGCTACCAGGCCTACGACATCAACATCCTCTCCGCGAACCTCTTCACTACGCGGATGATCAAGAAGAAGCTCGTCCTGGACGACTACCTCTTCGGTCCCGAGATGGACGGACTCGGCCAGAAGGAACGACGCCGGGTACGCGAGCTGCTGAGGCAGGAGATGCAGGAGATTTTCGAGTGCCAGAACTACTAGACCCCTCAGGGGCGCGGCGCGAGGTCGTCGCCGAGTGGTTCAACGGCCACGCCGGGCACTTCTACGCGGTCGCCCGCCGCCTCGTCCGGTCCCGCACGCGCTTCCAGGACGCGGAGCTCCTCGAGACGCCCTTCCTCGGGCGCGTGCTCTCGCTCGACGGCATGACCCAGGCGGCGGACTCGGGCGAATTCGAATACCACGAGGCGCTGGCGCATCCCGCGCTGCTCGCCCATCCCGATCCGCGGCGCGTGCTCGTCATAGGCGGCGGCGACGGCGGCATCCTGCGCGAGGTGCTCCGCCACCCCTCGGTCGAGCGAGCCGTCATGGTGGAACTGGACGGCGAAGTGGTGCGCTTCTCCGCCGAAACCCTGCCCGAGATATCCGACGGCGCCTTCGCCGACGCGCGCGCCCGCGTCGAGATAGCCGACGGACGCGCCTTCGTGGAGGGCGCTGAGCCCGGTTCCTTCGACGTCGTGATCATGGACATGACGGATCCCGGCGGTCCTTCGCTCGCGCTCTACACCGAGGAGTTCTTCCGCGCCGCGCGCCGCGCGCTGTCGGGCGCGGAAGGAGTCTTCGCGATGCACGCCGAATCGCCCGTCGCGCGTCCCGCCGCCTTCGCGTCCATCCACGCCACGCTCGCGCGCGTCTTCCCCACGGTCCGCCTCGCTTTCGCCTACGCCCGCATGTACGGGACGCTCTGGTCCTACGCCTTCGCTTCCGAGGCGTCAGATCCCGCCCGGCCCGCTCCGGGCCGCCTCGAGGCGGCATTCGACGGACCGCTCTCGGGCCTCAGGCTGCTGGACGCCCAATCGTACCGGGCCCTCTTCGCCGGAGCGCCCTGGATCAGGAACCTGCTTTCCCGCCCGGCCAAGACCATCACTGACGCCGACCCGGAATTTCCGGAAGAATGAGGAAGGTCGCGGCGCGGAAGGCCCGTCGTC
>JAFGNN010000003.1 GCA_016926955.1 Spirochaetales bacterium
CCACGCCGAGGGCTACGACGCGGCCGAGTTCAAGCACGGGCCGAACACCATACTCGGCAAGAACACCGTGCTCGGCCTCGCGCGCGCGGAAGCCCTGCTCGATTCCTACAGGCGGACCATCGCCGCCTGCCCGCCCGCCGAACGCGCGCGGCTCGAAGCCCTGCCGCTCGAGCAGCTCCTGGCCGAGAGGCCGGAGATATTCGAGGGGAGCGTCGCCAACTACCCGCTCGTGTTCGTCTGCCCGCCGGACGAGCGCGACGTCCGCATCACCATCAGCCAGATCCACACGCACAAGATCCGGGGCGCGGACATCGTGCTGGTCGCGGAGAAGCGAGCCGACCTGGCCCTGGCCGCATCGGGCAGGCCCGCGGGCGACGGGCGTTACCGGTCCTTCCTGATCGAGACGCCGCCCACGGGCGACCGCGACCTGTTCGTCTTCTCCGCCACCTTGGTACTGCAGTGGCTCGCGTTCCGCATGTCGGCGATAAAGATGGAAAAGCTCGACGCGCTGCGTGTCGCGGACCACGGCGTCCACCCCGACGTGCCGAAGAACGTCTCCAAGTCGATCACGGTGGACTGAGGTCGACATCCCGAAAGGCGACCCGCCGCCGGCTTCCGGGCCGGCGGCGTTTCCATTTGAGGGTCAGGCCGCCAAGCCCGGCGCCCCGACCGGCGTCGCTCGCCGTCCGCGCTCTCAGCCGCCCAGGCCCCAGCCGCGGGGGAAGAGGACGCCGGGGCCGGTCATCGCGGACTGTATCGGAATGGCGTCGACCGAGTCGGGCCAGGTGTAGGGCAGCCTTCCCGTGAAGGGGAACTCGCCGAAAAGCAGGTCCGCGAGCCCGCCCGCCTCGGTGCCGGGCAGGAAGCCCGCGACGAAGGCCCGGCTCAGGCCGAGGGCCTCCCCTATCATGAGGGGTCGGCCGGAGAAGAGGACAGTCAGGGCCGGGACACCCGCCGACTCGAAGGCGCGGAGGTATTCGAGGTCGGCCGGGCGGAAGAGCAGGACCCCGTCATCGCCCATCCCCTCGGCGTAGGGCCGCTCCCCGCTCGCGACGACGGCCACGTCACCTTCCTTCCTCATGCCGGCGATCGACTCCGGATCCTCCACGACTATGACTTCAACGCCGGGGCCGCCCACCTCGCGCAGGGCCTCGACGAGGCTCGTGCCCGGAATGGCGTTGCCCGAGACGCCTTGCCAGGTGAGCGTCCAACCGCCGCACTGGAGCCCGACATTGTCCGCCGCGGAGCCCGCGAGCAGGATGCGGCCGGTTTTCGGCAGGGGCAGGAGTCCTTCGTCCTTGAGCAGTACCTGCGAGGCCCGTACGGCTTTCCGGGCGACGGCGCGGTGCGCGGGGCTGCCGACCGCGGACAGCAGGCTCCGCTCGGCCCAAGGGCGCTCGAACAGGCCGATCCTGAACTTCGTCTCGAGGATGCGGAGCACGGCGTCGTCGACGCGCGCCATCGACACCTCGCCCGAGCGGACCAGGCCGAGCAGGGTTTCGATGAAACCCTTGTAGTCGTCCGGCACCATGACCATGTCGATGCCCGCATTGATGGCCAGCCTGACCTGCGTCACCGGGTCGCCGGGGGCTTCGCGCACGCCCGCCCAGTCGGAGACGACGATGCCCTTGAAGCCGAGCTCGCCCTTCAGCACCTCGGTGATCAAGTAGCGGTTCTGGTGCATGGGTTGCCCGTTCCAGCTCGAGAACGAGACCATGACGGAACCGACCCCCGCCTCGAGGGATGGAAGATAGGGCGAGAGGAAGAGCGAGCGGAGCGTCGCCTCGTCCACCCGGGTGTCCCCGCGATCCCTGCCGCCCCCGGTTCCGCCGTCGCCCAGGAAGTGCTTGGCGCAGGCGAGGATGGAGTCTTCGGGCCGGCCCTCCTGGAAGCCGCGGGTCGCCGCCTCGCCGAGGATACCGGCCAGGGCGGGGTCCTCGGAATAACCTTCGTAGGTGCGGCCCCAGCGGATGTCCCGGACGGGCGCAACGCAGGGGGCGAAGGTCCAGTCGACGCCCGTGGCCGCCACTTCGACGGCCGTGACGCGGGCTGCTTCGCGGACCAGCTCGGGGTCGCCGGCGGCTCCCATGCCGATGTTGTGGGGGAAGATGGTGGAACCGCGGACGTTGTTATTGCCGTGGACCGCGTCGATGCCGTAGATCATCGGGATGCCGAGGCGGCTCGAAAGCGCGGCCCTCTGGTAGCGGTCGTACATGTCGGCCCAGGCCTCGGCCGTGTTCGCCCTGGGACCGGAACCCCCGCCGGAGAGCAGGGACCCGAGGCCGTACCTCGCGATGTCCTCCTCGGCGCCGAGCAGGTAGTCCCGGGCCGCCTGGGTCATCTGGCCGACCTTCTCCTCGAGCGTCATGCGGGAAAGCAGGTCGCGGGCCCGCTCCCCGGGGGTCGCGGCGGGGTTCCGGCAGACCGCGTCCGCGGGAATGGCGCCATTGGCCAGGGGAGCCGGAAGCATGTCGTCCGCCCCGGAGAGATCCTCCGCTTCCATCGACAGCTCCACTCCCGTCGCGGACCCGGCCCG
Organism: Spirochaetales bacterium; assembly: GCA_016926955.1. Classification (GTDB taxonomy): domain Bacteria; phylum Spirochaetota; class Spirochaetia; order Treponematales; family UBA12059; genus JAFGNN01. Next base: position 2,537 of record JAFGNN010000003.1, read on the forward strand.
GGAGGCCGCGGACGAACAGGCGCCGCCGCAGGCCGCGAGGATCAGGGCCGCCGGAAGGAAGCTCGCCGCCCGTATCGTTCCAAGTCCCGTCTTCAGGGCGCTCATCGGAGTCCTCCTCCCGTTCTCGGCTCGAGCGGTACGGTCAACGCGATGCCCGCTTCCACGGACCTCGCGCGTTCGATCGGTATCTCGGTTCCCGGGCATTCCTCCCAGCCCCCGGGGCCGAGTATCCTGATCCAGGGCTTGTCCGACGCCAGGTAGCGGAAGGGGACGCGGCGATAGGTGAATTCCAGGCCCCCTTCCCGGTCGAGCTCGCGCGGATCGAGGAGGATGGGCTCCAGGAACAGGCGGCCGCGGCGCCAGCGCAATCCGAGTTCGTTCCAGCGCGCGAGGAGTTCCTCCTTGACCTGGCCGGTCATGCCCGGCTGCTGGGCTCCTCCGCCCGCCGGCGTGTGCGAATAAGGATCCGCGGGGAATGCGCCGTATTCGGCTACGGACTTGCGGTAGCCGAGCCCCGCCTGGATGGCCCGGTACCGCTCCGTGAGCTCCGCCAGGACAGGAGAGGCGACGGCGGCCGCCGCGAAGCAGGCTTCCGAAGCCGCAAGCAGAAGTTTCGCGACCATGTGCCAGTACACCGAGCCGAGGCCTTCGAAGCCGAACATGGTGCCGGAGCGGCCGGTGAACTCGCGGTGCCGGAGCAAGCGCTCGTAGTGGCCGGCGAGGACGGCGGCGCCCGCGGGGTCGTAGGCCAGAGCCCGCTCGACGTCATGGCGGTTGGCCATGCCGGGCGCGAAGCGAACCGTCCCGTCCGCCTGGCGCTCGAGGACGCCCCCGCCGCCCGCCGCGAGGAGCCCGCGGACGACCGGCGTGGCCAGGGTTTCCTCGTCCAGGACGTTTCGCTCCAGGAATCCGGGAAGATCGCGGTCCGGATAGAGGATGTAGCTCCGGCGGTCCGCGACGTACAGCTCGCTCGACGCGAGCGCGCCGAGGACCGAGGCGGACTCATCCGGGGAAAGCAAGCCGCTGCCGAGCACTGCAACCTGACCCTCTAGCATCAGGTAGAGCTGGTCCACCTCGACGCCCCCGGGACCGCGGCGCATCAGGTTGTAGCTGTGCCAGAGGCCGTCGCTCCGGCGATTGGCACGGAGGGTGGCGTCCACCAGGCCGAGCAAACCTTCGACAAAGGCGCGAAGGCGGCCCGCAGGCAGGTCTGCCAGGGCCGGTTCCGGGACAGGATCGCCCGCCTCGGCACGGATGGAGGCGCGGTCCGCGGACTCGTAGCGGGCGTTCCGCCATACGTCCATGACGGGGCCGACGGAGTCCATCCAGGCTCCTCGGGCAGCGCTGTCGCCGACCGCCCCGGAAGGGGTCCCCGCGATGATGCCGACGAAGGCCGAAATTGCGGCAGCGCTTTCAGCCGCGATTTCGACGGCCGAGTCGAGGCAGTCGAGGCCGCGCAGGAAGACGAGGAAGCGCCGCAGCTCCGCGAGGCTCACCAGCGAAAGCCCCCAGCCGGCAAGCGCGTTGTTCGCGTCGTTCCACTCGGGCCGCTGGGTATTGAGCCAGAGGCCGCCGCCGGGAACCAGGTTGCCTGCCTTCGCCAGAAGGATGGTCACGAGTTTCTCGGCCAGGCTCGCGAGCAGGGGCTGCCCGTCCGGACCCGGCACCAGGCGGCCTTCGGTCCCGACCGATTCGGATCGCGCAAGCGCGCGGCGGTGCGCGGCGGCGTCGAAACGTATGCCCTCCTTCGGCCGCTCGATGAGCTCGGCGTAGGGACGGATGCGGTAGGGAACGTCCGCGAACGCGAAGGCCCTCTGGTTCCAAAGCCTGGCGAGCGCGCCGGGCTCGCGGGCTTCCGCCGCTTCCAGCAGCTTGACGAGGTACACCATCTGGTGGTCGCCCCAGTAGCCGATGTAGCTCCACGGATCGTCCTCGTCCACGACCTCCCAGTCCACGCCGAAGCGGCCGATGCGGTAGGGATTGTGTCCGTCGGCTGTCATCGCGGACAGGAAGGTGGCTATGAAGGACTCGGCGTAGGCAGGTTCGGAAGCGAGGAGGGCCTCCCAGTTCTGGAAGATGTCCCGCCAGTTCCCCTGGTAGTCGACGAGGCGCCGTCCGGCTTCGTCGCGTACCCGGACCGAGAAGCGGTTCCAGGGCCGGCTCGGGTCGCCGTGGCGACGGCTCCAGGTCAGGGGTAGGTATTCGCGCGCCAGGCGGCGAAGGCCCGGGTCAGCGTCGCGCAAAGCAACCATGACGGCCGTGCGTTCGGTCCGGTCGGGGAGCCCGGAAAGGGCCTCGGCAAGGCGGGGCGCGAGAAGGCGGTTCCTGGCGGCGGCGAATTCGAGGAGGTCTTTTTTGTCCCAGGCGGTGCCGTCGACGAAGACGCCGCCCCGCATGATGTTGAAGAGCGCGTTGGACGCGTGGTGGGCCGCGGCCATGGGATCGCCGGAGGCCTGCAGTCCGTCCGCGCGCGCTACCAAGGCCCGGACCCCCTCGTCGTTCGCGGCGAGCGCGGCCTCGATCGCCTCTTCGTCGGGTTCCCCGCGCGCGAGGGCGTCGGCCAGGTTAGCCACCCGGGCCTGCGAGCGGGGGCCGTCGAGGATCAGGCGCCATTCGAGGCTCTCACCTTCCAGCTCCGCCTCGAAGGCGCGGAGAAAGGCGCCGCGCCCGCCCCGGACCAGGGTTTCCGTGACCGGCGCGCGGCCGGCGCAGAAATCCCCGACCTGGCGGCTCGAAAGCAGGCCCGTCGACGGGACCCTTCGCCCGCCGGAAAAGCGCGGGCCGCTTGACCAGACCAGGTTCGCCTCGAAATTCTCCTTCGGTTCGGCGCGGTCCCAGATCTTCGCGTAAAGCGCGTAGAGGCCGAGCCGCCCGTCGGCGACGGCCTCGTTCCAGGTATAGGCGTCGGCCAGGTACGAGAGCGAGTTCCAGGTCGCGTTATCGACGCCGGCGGGCCTGATGCCCACGACGCCGTCGAGGACGCGGACCCTCACCGGGCCGCGCGTGGCGCGGAGGCTCGCGCTCCGCACGAGCCCCGCGGAATCGGCGGCGGCCCACTCGTAATCGAAGACGAGTCCCGACTCGGCATCCTCCTCCGAGAAGCGGATGCGCGCGGAGAGCGGATCCTTGCGAAGCTCCCGCTTCTTCGGCGCGGCGCCCGGCCGCAGGGCGAAAGGCTCCCAGAGGCGGACCGCCCCGTCCTTCTCGACGAGTATCCAGGTGCGGGGCCCGCAGTATTCCCAGCGCGCGTGCACGCGATCCGCGGTCTCGTAGGGGAAGAAGGAACCCTCGGCGTCGCGGCGCCCGGCCGCCAGGGACCCGGAGCTCGAGACATAGGCCCACAGATCGGAGTCGGAGGCCAGGGCCATGAGGAAGGGACGCATGAGGTCATAGCCCCGGATGCGGTACCAGGTCCGTCCCGCTTCCTCGACGAAATCTCCCGCGGCCCCGGACGGGCCGCTCGCGCTGTCGTGCATGGTGTCCTTCTTTCCCGCCCTAGCGGTTCTCGAGATGCCTCGTCACGCGGCGGTTCACCGCGTTGAGCGCGATGATGACCAGGAAGAGGATCCAGGCGATGGCGCTGCCCTTTCCGAGCCGGTAGGCCTTGAAGGCCGTGAACATGAGGTAGTAGGCGGCGGTTAGGCCCGAGTTCGCGTCCCCGCCCATGTTGTCGTAGCCGCCGGTGAGGATGTAGGGCTCCTCGAAGATCTGCATGCCCCCGATGATCGAGAGCGACACGGCGAAGAAGATGACCGGGAGCAGCAAGGGGAGCGTGATGGAGAGGTGCTGGCGCAGCTTGGTCGCGCCGTCCACCTCCGCGGCCTCGTAGAGCTCGGTCGGAATGGCCTGCAGGCCGGCCAGATATACCACCATGTTGAAACCGACGAATTTCCAGTTGAGTATGACGGAGAGGACCGCCTTGATGCCAGGCGCCTCCTGCAGCCAGCGGATCTTTTCGCCGTCGGAGAAGAGGCCGATCAGCCAGTTCACCAGGCCGTAGTTGGTGTCGAAGAGGGTACCGAAGATCACCACCACCGAAACCGTGCTCGTGATGTATGGAAGGAAGTAGGCCGTCTTGAAAAGCTCGCGCCCTCGCACGAAGCGCCCGTTCACCAGGATCGCGAGGGGCAGGGCGATGAAGTGCTGGAGCAGGGACCCCGTGAACAGCAGGATGACCGTGTTGAGCAGGGCCTGGTAGAAGAAGGGATCCACCGTTAGGACGTTGACGTAGTTCCTGAAACCCACGAACTCCGGCGCGGCGTTCCCGATCAGCTTCATCGAGAAGAACGAGGACCAGATCGAATAGCCGATCGGATAGAGGCCGAAGACCAGGAAGAGGACGAAGAACGGCGCAATGAAGACGTAGGGCGCGATTTTCTGCCTGCGGGCGGCGGGGTTTGCCACTTGGGTCCTCCTTATTGCTTGACCGCGCCCGCGGTGAGGCCGGCGATGATCCGCTTCGAGAAGAAGACGAATACGATGATGAGCGGCAGGAGGGTCAGGGCGTTGCCCAGCATGAGGGCGCCCAGGTTGTTGTCGACGCGGCTGTTGAGCGCCGAGAGGGCCACGGGCAGGGTCGTCGACTCCACTTTGGGGAGGAGGACGAGGGGGCCGGTGAAGTTGTTCCAGGAGCCGACGAAGGTGACGACGCCGAGAACGGCGAGCCCCGGCTTTGCCAGGGGGAAGATGATCCTTCGCAGGATGCCGAACTCGGTCAGCCCGTCGATGCGGGCCGCGTCAAGAAGCTCGTCGGGGATCGAGTTGGTGAGGAACTGGGTCATGAGGAAGATGCCGAAGGCTCCGGCCAGTCCAGGCACGACCAGGGGCAGCCAGGTGTTGATCCATCCGAACTTGACCATCATCTTGTAGAAAGGGATCAGGTTGAGAAAGCCCGGCACCGCCATGGTCGCGATGACGAAGCCGTAGAGGAAGTCCCGTCCCTTGAAGCGGTACTTGGCGAAGGCGTACCCGGCCATCGTGCAGAAGAAGATGTTGCCGAGCGTCGAGAGCGTGGCTATGCCGAAGCTGTTGAAATAATTGCGGGCGAATGGGATGCGCGCCAGCAGCTGCTGCCAGTTCTCGAGCAGACCGTTCCCGAACCAGAGGTGGGGCGGGAAGACGAGCACCTCCCGCGCGGGCCAGGAGGCCAGCACGAAGACCATCCAGAAAGGCAAGGCGAAGATCAGGCCGAAAACGGCCAGGGTGAGATGCGCGGGAAGGGCGGCGAGGGCTCGTCTGGTCATGTCGATCTCCGGGGGCGGCCGATGGCGCGGTATCGATGGCTCGGGCGGCGGTCAGCGCCTGGCAGGCACGGACCGTCGCCCGAGGAGCGGAGCTCCCGTCGGGAGGGCGCGCCTCGGGACGGGAGCCGATCCTGCTACTCGATCGTGGCTCGGATCTTCTTGAGGGCGTCGGCGTAGGCGGCCTCGGGGGTGGCCTTGCCGTTGACCACTGAGGTGACCGCGCCGTTCCAGATGCCGAGGATGAGGTTGTCGTACTCGGAGACCTTGTTCTCGGGAATGTTGAGAGCGACGTCGGCGAAGATCTTCCGGACCTTCTGGCCGCCGTAGAAGGCGACGGGCTCGTCCATCACGGGGTCCTTGTAGACCGTGGTGAGGGCCGGGAAGGCGTCGATGGCCCTGAAGCTGATGAGCTGGGCGTTGGGGCTGGTGGTGAGGTACTTGATCACCTCCCAGGCCGCGGCCTTGCGGGGAGCGGGAACCGTCTGCGGGATGGAGAGGTAGGTGCCGCCGAGCGAGGCCATGATCTTGCCGGGCAGGTAGGCCACGCGCCACTTGCCGGGCTCGGGCGAGAGCCAGGTGCGGAGCGTGCCGCCGAACCAGGCGCCGTTGACCGCGGTGGCGACCTTGCCGTCGAGGTAGGCCTGGGACCAGGGACCCGACCAGGCGCCCAGGTCGCCGTCCACCTTGGCGGCCTTCACCTTCTCGACGAGCTTGAGCGCGTCGACGAACTTGGCCTTGGGCTCGAGGGGCTTGCCGCCGGAGAACCAGCCGCCCTTGCCGCCGTTGAGAGGAATGGCCTGCACCGCGGAGGGATGCTCGATGCCGTAGACGCCGCCGACGGAAAGCTTCTTCAGGGCCGCGATGTACTCGTCCCAGTTCTTGAGGGCGTCCATCTTGACGCCGGCCTTCTTGGCCAGGTCCTCGCGGTAGAAGAGGACCGCGGGGGCGATATCGACCGGCATGGCGATCAGTGAACCGGAGTCGGTGGTGGCATTGGCCACCGCGAACTTGACGATGTCCTTGGTGAAGACGCCGGCTTTGAAGGGCGCGGCGTTCAGGTCCGTGAGCCCGCCGGCCTCGACGAACTGAGCGATGAAGCCGACCTCGAGCGCCTCGATGTCGTTGGTCTGCTCGCCGGCGGCGAGGATCGTGGTGAGGCGGGTGTGGTGGCCGCCGAAGTCAGCGGTCTGGAACTTGACGGTGATGTTCGGGTACTTGGCTTTAAAATCGGCGGATTTGAAGACCTCGGCGTAGGCCTTCTCGAGGTCGCCGTAGCCGCCGAAGGTCACTTCGTACTTCTTGGCGGGATCGAATGCCTGGGCGGGCAGCAGGGTGATGGCGACAAGCGCCAGCACGAGGAATGAATACAAGCGCTTCATTTGGGTGCCTCCGGGAGACTTTTTCTTGCAGTATGCAAGTTAACGACATAGTCCGGGACTATCCGGAAACTGTCAAGCATAAATTCTTTCTTTCTGCAAGTATCTTGACGGTCCGCAAGAAAAGGGGTAGTACGATGCCAGACTGTACCGGAGGTCGCCTCATGTTCGCCACACCCGCTGGGTTCGTCTCCGCCCGCAAATATGGAAGCTTGCTCCTTTCCGCGGCGCTCTGCTTCGCGGCCCTGTCTGCGGGCGCCCAGGAGCTGCCGGGCTGGAGCCTGGTCTGGAGCGACGAATTCGACGGCGCCGCGATAGACCGTGAAAAATGGCGCTTCATCGTCGGAGGCGGCGGCTACGGCAACAACGAGATGCAGTGGTACGACCTGGCGCCGGATAACGCCCGCATCGAGGAAGGCGTCCTGGTCATCGAAGCCCGGAAGCAGAAGAAGGCCGGCTGGCCCTACACCAGCGCCAAGCTCGAGTCGCGCGAGGCATGGACCTACGGCAGGTTCGAGGCCAGGGCCAAGCTGCCCGTCGGCGTCGGGTCCTGGCCCGCGGTCTGGATGCTTCCCCGGACGGAAGTCTACGGCTCCTGGCCGAACGGCGGCGAGATCGACGTCATGGAACACGTAGGCTACGATCCCGGCGTCGTCCACTTCACGGCGCATACCGCCGCCTTCAACCACAAGGCCGGGACCCAGAAATCCGCCATCGTCGCCGTTCCGGACGCCCAGGAGGAATTCCACATCTACGCCGTGGAGTGGGACGAGGCGCGCATCGCCTTCCTGGTCGACGGCCGCGAGGTCCACGAGTTCGCCAATACCGGAAAGGGCTGGCGGGAATGGCCCTTCGACCAGGCCTTCTACCTTATCCTCAACCTGGCGGTGGGCGGCGACTGGGGCGGTCGCGAGGGTGTGGACAACGCCTCGCTGCCCTGGCGCATGTACGTCGACTGGGTGAGGGTGTACCGTGCAGACGAGTAACGCCGCCGCCCAGCGACGCAACAACCTGGCCGTCCTCGCCCGGACGGTGTGGAAGGAGCCGGGGGTGAGCCGGCGCGAGCTCGTGGAGCGTTTCGCCATCGACGAGTCGAGCATCTCGCGGCTCGTCGGGCTCCTCATCGGCCTGGGCCTCGTGGAGGAATTCCAGGCCGGCGAGGAGGCGGCCCCGCGTGGCGCCCAGAGCGGGCGCCCGAGGCGCTTCCTCCGGATCAAGAGCGACTTCGGCATGGTCTGGGGCCTGACCCTGTGGCGTGACCGCGTCAGGGTGGCCGTGCTCGACGTCCAGGGTCGCGTGCTCGCGACCTCGGAGCGCCACATCCCGCCTTTCACCGGGAACTGGAAAGGCTACCTCGAGCGGGCCTTGGGCTTCGCCCGGGAAACCGCCGCGGAGCTTCCCGCCCGCCTGCCCCTGCTCGGCCTGGGTTTCGGCGTCCCCGGCTGGATCGACTCCGACCGTGGCGTGATCATAGACTCCCGCGAATTCAACCTCCTCGACGCCGCCTGCCCCCATCCCTGGGAGGACAAGCTTCCCGTGCTCTGGGAGAACGACGCCAACTGCGGGGCCTGGTCGAGCCTGGACCACGAGACCTCCGGCGAGGACGAGCTGCTCGTCCTCGGCCGCTTCCTCGAGAACGGCCCCCTCGGCCTTCCCACCGAGCTTTCCGTGGGCTTCGGTCTCGTAGTCGGAGGCCGCCTCCATCGCGGCTGGCGCCACAAGGCCGGCGAGTTCCGCTCCGCGCTCTGGACGCCCCCCAACCGCATCCTTTTCGGCGTCGACGAGGCGGTCTTCGGCCGGAGCCGGGACGATCCGGTGGCCTTCCGGGCCACGGTGAGCGAGCTGCTGCGCAACCTGATCCCCGCCTCGCAGCTCCTCGACCCCCGCTGGATCGGAATCGGCGGCGACCTCAAGGCCCGCTTCGCCGAGCTCGTCGAGGTCTGCGAGTCAATCGGCTGGGTCGAAGGGCTCCCCCTGCTCCGTCCGCTTCCCGCCGACACGGACGAAGTTTCCACAGGCGCGGCGCTCCTCGTGCTCGACGAGATCTTCGGCCGCGTCCCCGGTCCCCGCCACGTCCTCTACGGCCGTCACGCCGGGGAAAGCGAGGAGTCCGTGTGGCGGGGAGTGGATCCGGAAGCCCTGGGCTGAGATCGCGCCGCCCGTCCGTCGAGTCAGTCCCCTCCGCCGGGCATGCGGTCGGTGGCCAGACGGTTGACCCGGTTGAGGAGCAGGATGACGACGAAGATGATCCAGGCTATGGCGCTCGCCTTGCCGAGCCTGCCGGCCTTGAAGGCGGTGAACATCAGGTAGAACGCGGCCGTGAGCCCGGAATTACCCTCGCCGCCCATGTTCTCGTAGCCGCCGGTCAGCACGAAGGGCTCCTCGAAGATCTGCATGCCGCCGATGATGCTGAGCGACACCGCGAAGAAGACCACCGGCATCAGGTGGGGCAGCGTGATGGCCAGGTGCTTGCGGATTGTCCCCGCCCCGTCCATCTCGACCGCCTCGTAAAGCTCGGCGGGAATCGACTGCAGCGCCGCCAGGTAGATGACCATGTTCCAGCCTACGTACTTCCAGTTGAGCACCGCCGACAGGGCCACCTTGATGCCGACCGGATCGGCCAGCCAAGCCACCGGCTCGATGCCGAAAGCGCCGAGCGCCCAGTTGAATAAGCCGTAGTTCGTGTCGAAAAGGTTGGCGAAGATGATGGCCACCGCGACCGTGCTCGTAATGTACGGCAGGAAGTAGGCCGTCTTGAAGAATTCCTTGCCCTTCACGAAGCGCGAGTTGACCACGATGGCGAGCGGCAGCGCGATGAAATGCTGGAGCAGGCTGCCCGTCAGCAGCAGCACGAGCGTGTTGAGGACGGCGCTCAGGAAGAAGGGGTCGACGGTCAGCACGTTGACGTAGTTGCCGAGCCCGATGAACTCGACCGGCCCCGACATCTTCCAGTTGAACAGCGACATGAGCACGGAGTAGCCGATCGGGAAGACGCCGAACACGGCGAACAGCGCGAAGAACGGAGCGATGAAAAGATAGGGCATCCTGCCCTTTCCGCGGGAAACTCGCATGGCTTTGCTCCTTTAGCCCTTCACCGCGCCGGCGGTGAGCCCCGAGATGATCTGCCGCGAGAAGACAAGGAAGATCGCCATCATGGGCAGGAGCGAAAGGGCGGTGCCGAGCATCAGCGCGCCCAGGTTGTTGTCGACGCGCGAATTGAGCGCCGCGAGCACCACGGGCAGGGTGGTTTTCGAAAGGTCCGGCAGGAACACGAGCGCGGAGGTGAACGAGTTCCACGAACCGATGAAGGTGATGATGCCGAGTATGGCCATGCCCGGCCGCGCCAGCGGGAAGACCACGCGGATCAGCAGCCCGAATTCGCCGAGGCCGTCGATGGCGCCCGCGTCGAGCAGCTCGTCCGGCAGGCCGTGCGCCAGGAACTGCGTCATCAGGAAGATGCCGAAGGCGCCGGCCATGCCGGGCACCACGAGCGGCAACCAGGTGTTGATCCAGCCGAAGGCTACCATCATCTTGTAGAAAGGCACGATGTTCAGGAAGCCCGGCACCGCGAGCGTCGCGATGACGAAGCCGAGCAGCTGCTTCCGGAAGCGGAAGCGGTACTTCGCGAAGGCGAAGCCGGCCATCGTGCAGAAGAAGAGCGAAAGCACTGTCTGCGTGAGCGCGATACCCAGGCTGTTGAGGAAGCTCGAGAAATAGGGCACCCGCTCCAGCAGCACCTCGAGGTTGGCGGAAAGGCCGTTGCCGAAGACGAGGTGGGGCGGCAGCTCGAGCACCCGCTCGCCGGGCCAGGTGCCGAGCACGAAAATGTAATAGAAGGGAAAGGCGAAGAGCAGTGCCACGGCCGTCAGGGCGATCATGGCCGCGCCCCGGGGCACGGTGGTCCCGAACATCGGGCGTCGGGCTGTCATGGCGCTCACTCCACCGTCGCCAGGATCTTCTTCCGGGCTTCCTCGTAGAGGACTTCCGGGCTCTTCTTGCCGAAGACGACAGTGCTGACCGCGCGCATCCAGATGGAGAGCACCACGTTGTCGTACTCGGACACCGGGGACTCGGGAATGTGGAGCGCGACGTCGGCGTAGATCTTCCGGACCTTCTGGCCGCCGAAGTACTCGACGCCCTCGTCCATCACCTTGTCGGAGTAGACGGTGGTGAGCGCGGGGAAGGCGTCGATGGACCTGAACACGGCGAGCTGCGCGACGGGCGAGGTGGCGAGGTACTTGATGACCTCCCAGGCCGCGGCCTTGCGCGCGGCGCTCACCTTGGCGGGTATGGCCAGATAGGTGCCGCCGACGGCGGCATAGAGCTTGCCGGGCAGGTAGGCCACGCGCCACTTCCCCTTGGACTCGGGCGCTATCCAGGTCTTGAGCGCGCCGCCGAACCAGGAGCCGAGCGGCATGGTGGCCACCTTGCCGTCCTTGAGCGCCTGGGTCCAGGCGGGAGTCCACGCGCCCAGGTCGGCGTCGATACCCGCCCTGCGTATCTTGAGCACCAGGTCGAGCACATCGAGGAATTTCTGCTTCGGCTCGAGGGGCTTGCCATCCTCGAACCAGCCGCCGTTGCCGCCGTTGAGCGGGATGACGCCGACGTCGCCCGGGTGGGTGATGGCGAACTGGTCTTTCTTGCCGTCGCCGTCCCTGTCGAGCGTGAGCTTTTTGCCCGCCTCGATGTACTCGTCCCAGCTCTTGAGGCTGTCCAGGTTGACCTTGGCCGCGTCGGCAAGGTCCTTGCGGTAGAAGAGCACCGCCGGCGCGATGTCCACCGGCATGGCAACGAGTTTGCCCCGCGTTGTGGTGGCGTTGGACATCGCGAATTTAACCAGATCCTTGCCGACGACCCTGCCGTTGAAAGGTTTCGCGCCCAGGTCGGTAAGGCCGCCCGACTCCACCAGGTTCGAGATGAAGCGGATCTCCACCGCTTCGATGTCGTTGGCGGCCTCACCCGCCGCGATGATGGTGGCCAGGCGGTTGTGGTGGCCGTTCATGTCGGCCGTCTGGAATTTGAAAGTGATGTTCGGGTACTTCGACTTGAAGTCCGGGCCTGAGAGCACCTCGCGGTACGCGCGCTCGAGGTCGCCGTAGACGCCGAAGGTCACCTCGTATTTCTTCCTCGGGTCGAAGCTCTGCGCGACGAGCGGAAGGGCCAGGGCGATAGCGAGCGCGAAGGCCGCGATGGCGCGTTTCATGTCGGTCTCCTGTGCTTCCCGACGGGCGGGAACGCGTGTTTCGGTCGAAGCGGTCGATGGGTTCCGCGGGGTGATGGGCCCCGCGGGACCGGCCCGCCGCGCGAAGGCGGCGGGCGCGTGAAATCGCTACTTGTGGAAATAGATGTTGGTCACGTAAATCGTCCCCGCGGGGCTGAGGACGAGCTGCTTGAAGTGCTCGGCGGGAATGGCGAGTCCACCCGCGACCTGGAAATCGGCGAGAGGGATGTCGAGGCTGACCCACTCGCCGTTGACGAGATCATGGGCCAGCTCCTTCTCCGTATCGTCTCCGCCGCCGTAAGCGCCGTCGGCGCCGAAGTCCACTAGCTTTACCTTGACCTGGGTCATGTCCGGCGACCACACGTCGATGTGGAAGTACGTCATGCCGGCGGTGCCGAGCGCTATCGGATCCATCTCGATGATATCGTAGTCGGCGAGCGCGTACTGCTTGAGGTTCTTGCCGTCCACCGTCACGTCCGTCACGGTCCCGGTCCCCTTCCAGCTCGGGTGCCAGGAAACGTTGGCCGCGACGTTCGAATAGGTCTTGGTAGTGAAAATGGAAATGACGTCCGCGTCAGCCTCGGCCGGATCGGCGGGAGCGACGAGGGGAGCCTGGAATTCTATGGTGGCGTCGATATCCGCGCCGGCGCCCGTCCCGTCCAGGAACGCGATGTCGCGGATCATGTATGACTCGCCGGCCGTCAGCGAACCCGCATATTCGCCGGTATATCCACCCCAGGCAATCATGAACGCGGTGTCGACGTACTGGCCGCCGGTCGAGAAATCGATGAAGCTCTTGCCGTAGCGCGTCGTTCCGCCTACGGCGGAAATATCCAAGGTGACCGTCGTCCAGTTGGTGATGTCCACCACGCCGAGTTCTCCGAGGTTCGCCGAGTACTCACCGCCGGTCGTAGGATCGGAGCCGAGCCACTGCATGAACCACTTGAGTTCCGAGGGCAGGATGGTCTCGGATCGTATCTGGAAGCTGACCGTCGTCACGCCGGAAAGATCGTAGTAGCCGACCGCGCCGGTGGGTTTTTGGGCCCACGCCACGCCCGCGCCCCACCACTGGGGATAGCCGCTGAAGGTGGCGGTAGCCGATCCGTCGCCATTGAGCTCGACCGAACCGGAGCCTTCCCACGCCGCGATCATGGCGGTCTCCGTGCCCGCGGGACTTTCGTCAGGGCTGACGTAGTGGTCTATCGTCGCATCAGCGAATAGCGGCGCGGGTTCGGCTACCTCTATCGGCACCTCGGCGGTCTTGCCGTTCCAGGTCGCGGTAACGGTCGCGGTTCCCGCGGCGACGGGCGTCACGACACCATCGGCTACCGTGGCCGTAGCGGTGGAATCGGACTCCCAGGTCGCGTCGCTTACGGTCGTGGTGCTGCCGTCCGACCATGCCGCGCTCACCGCGATCGTGGCGGTCTCGCCGCTTCCCTCGTAGAGCAGGACGCTGCCGGGAGACGCCGTTATGCCGGAAAGGGTCGCCTCCTCGACCGGATCGAGTCCGTTATCGCATCCGAAGCCGATGAGCGCGGCGGCCAGAACCGTAGCGGCGAACAGGTATCTCTTCATCATGGTCCTCCTTCTTTCTGCACTATCCGACACGGCGCTCGGCCGTCCGAATTCACGTGGCGTTCTGCTCACAGCGAAAAATTCACCCATGCCCGAAGCTCGGCGCGCCAGTCGATCGTGCCGCCGAGGGTCTGTTCGGTCGGAGCATCGGGGCCGAAGCTGCGGTAGTGGAGCTCGAAGCCGAAACGGTTCGCGGCGTCCATGAGCGAGGGCTTGCCGAAGGCCCACGAGGCGCCGAGCTTGGCCTGGACGGGAAAGGTGATCTGGAACTCGCGGTACCAAGGCTCCGGTCCCCAGGAGTCGAGGAAGAGCTCGCCGTCGAGCGTCAGGCGGTCGACGGTGAGGCGGGCAGTGCCGCCCGCATACTCGGCCGGCTCCTTGGCCGGATCGCCGCCGCTCTGCGCCTTCCCGGCCGAGGCTGTGGCGACGAGCCGGACCGCGGGGGCGAGCCGCGCCACCGCGCGCGCCTCGAGCGACCAGGTGCCGGAGATTTCGGGCAGGCCCGAGGGCCAGACCATGACGGTGCCGACCGAGTCCGATACGAAGCTCGGGGCGTCGGTCGCGCCGAGCAGGAAGTCGTAGCCGAAGGCCAGCGAGGCGGCGAAGGGCGCGTCCTCGCGGTCGTCATTGTTCCAGTCGTGGAACCAGGTGGCGCCGGTCGGGTCCCAGGCCGCCACGAGCTCGCCGCGGATCGCCTTCCTGTTGTTCCAGACGAAGAACAGGTCCGTGTAGTCGCGGGGATGGACGCCGAGGAACGATATATCGGGAAGCGGGCCGTACACCGGTCGGCGCCACAGGAACTTCGGGGACAGGGCCAGGGGACCGTAGGCGAAGGTCAACCCAGCCTCGATGTCGAAGCGGTTGCCCGTGCCCGGGTCGGCGATGAAGCTGCCGCCGCGCGCGATGGCGCTCTCGCCGCCCGCGAGTGGACCCAGGTAAATTCCCTGCACGTAGGCGAGAGGCAGGTACGGCACGGCGGCGGTCGAAAGCCTGAGCTTGGCGCCGAGCGCGTCGAGCGCCGTGGCGCGCCGGTCGAGCCAGACATTCCAGGCGCTGCCGCCCGAACCCATGCCGGGCGTGGTCGGCACGGCCACGTCGAAGGTTTCGCCGATCCGCTCGGGCGAGCCGAGCATGAGGCCGAGCTGCGCCGTGAACAGGTCGGGCCGTGCGTACTCGAACATCGCGCTCGTGCGGCGGGAAAGCGGAGTCTTGGCATACTCCGCCGCCCGAACCGCGCCTCCGAGGACCGCGTCCGGGTAGGCAAGCTCCTCGACGTGCACGAGGGCGGCGGAGAAGTCCCCGAAGTCGCGGCGGTATTTGCCGAGCAGCGAGGGCATGGCGCCGGCGTAGGGTTCGGGTCCGCCGTAGAGGGTCAGCCCTTCGAAGGCGCCCTTGAGACTGAGCTCGAGGGCGAAGGGGGCGGAGGATCCGTTAAGGTCCATCGAGTAGCGGTCGAAAGCTTCCGGCAGGAAGCCGAAGACGTCCCCTTCCAGCGCCCAGTCCGCGTGCCCTGTTTTATAGAAGAACTCGGCCCGGAGCGCGTCGTTCTCGTACAGTCCCGAGGCGGAGGCGACGGCGACCGGGGCCGTGGTGCCTTTCTGCCAGGTGAGCGTGCCGGGGGCCGCGAACCACGAGAGCGGCACGCCGTCCGTGTCGAAGTAGCGGCTGTCGGTCCCGAAGTCGAGGGACAGGGCCGCCTCGAGCCCGTCGTTCGGGCGGAAGTCCAAGTCGACGCGCGCCGTCTCGACGCGGCGGAAGGCAAGCCTTTCCTTGGCGCCCTCGAGGTCGGCCAGGTCGGTTTCGGTGGCGTCGAAAAAGCCGCGAGCCTCGACGGAACCGGTAACGGAAAGCGGCGAACGGTCCTTCAGAGCGTTCCGGAGCGCGAGGGTGTCGGCCCGGATTACAGCGTCGGCGATCGAAATCGCGGCGAAGTGGTCTTTCGCCTGCTTCGAGCCGGACCGGTAGAGATCGAGCGTCCATGCGTCCTTGAGCATCCAGTACGCGGCGCGCGGAATCCGCCGCCGGAGGCCGTCGTCGGAGAGCTCGCCCTGCGCGACGATGCCGAACCACTCCTCGTTCATGTTGTTCCGTCCCGGCATCGCGTCGAAATCGTAGGCTCCGTTCGTCCAGGTGCCCGTCGTGTCGTGTTCGTCGAGCCCGGACTCCATGCCGTGCTTCCACCACTCGTCCATCCACTCGAACACGAAGCCGCCCACCACGTTCTGGCTGCGCCCCTTGCCGTAGGCCTGCGAGTAGAGTTCGTCCCACTGGTCGCGGAGGTACTCCGCCTGGGAATACTGGTCCTCGACCGAGCGCGAGATGTCATAGGCGTCGGCCCCGAACTCGGTGAAGACGATGGGCACGTCGAGGGTCTCCTCGACGCTGGCGTAGAAACCGGAGTAAGCGCGTCGCCCCCGGTAGGTGTTGACGCCGAGTATGTCGAGTTCCGGACAGAGCTCGGCCACGAGGTCCAGGTACCCGAGGTCGCCGTTGACGATGCCCACGGGATGGTTCGGGTCGATCGACTTGCCGAGCTCGACCGCCTCGCCGAGCAGGCTGTAGAGGAAGCGCGCCTTGGCGTCGAGGCGCTGCCCCTGCGGCAGGTCCTCGATGGCGCCGGAGCTCCACTCGAGCCCGTAGTTCCCTTCGTTGCCCAGCATGAACATGAGGACGCCGTCGACGTCCCTGAAGGTCTCGAAGGTCTTCCGCGCCTGCTCGAGCAGGAACGCGCGCGTCGCCGGATCCGAATAATCGGTGTGGGCGTACCAGCGTCCGTCCACGGTGACGCCGTAGCGGCCGAACAGGTCGTTGACGATGGTCCAGATGCCGTAGCGCGCGTGGATGTACTCTATCCATTCCGGGGGAATCGTGGTGAAGGCCCGGATCGCGGTGGCGCCCATGCGCTTCAGGAGCGTCATGTCGGCATCTATGGTCGCCCGGATGAAGTCCTCGGGTTTCGACCAGAGATCATAGGTGTAATTCTCGCCGATCGGCGTGTAGGACCACACCACGCCCTTTACCTGGAAGTCGCGGCCGTCGGCCACGAGCTTCCAGCCGCCTTCGTCCTTGATCGTCTCCACGAGCTGGCCTTCCGCGAAGGCCGGCGCGAGCGCGAGCAGGAAAGCCAGGAGGATGGCCGCCCGCGGGAAGCATTTCATCGATATCATGGCGCGCTCCTCACCGATCCCCGGGCAGGGGCAGAACCACGCCGTCTCCCCAGACCGAGGCGTCGGAGTAGGGATCGTCCTTCGGCGACTTCCAGTGTGTCAGCCGGTCGCGCTCGATGCGGGCGGCGTCGTTCACCTGGAATTCGAGCCGGATGGCCTGCCCTTCCGAAAAGCGCTTGATGAGCAGCAGGTCGAGCGGGATGCGGGCTTCGATGGAGTAACCGTCCTCGCGGTAGACCACCGCGGCCTCGCAGCGTTCGGCGACGCCCACGTCGTTTACTGAAAGGTCGAAAGCGAAGATGTCGTCCTTCGAGACCGGCACGATCCGGATGTGGTTGTCATCCTTGGCGAAGGCCTGGTGCCGCGAGGTGACGACGCCGAGGTAGATCTCGACCGAGTCGTCGCGCCAGGCGATGGGAGCCGGAAGGTCGACCTCGTTGGGCCTGAGGTCGTAGACGTCGGCGTAGACGTAGAGATCCTCGTTGTCGGAGCGGAGGACGAAAAAGCCGACTCCCTCGCCCTCGGTGCGCTTGCCGGCGAACACCACGGTCTCGGTGCTGGAGCCCTGGAGCCCATCCCAGTCGGAAAAGTCGCCGTCGATGGCTGGCGCCGGTCCGAGCCAGAGCACGCCCCGCCGGTTGTCCTCGAAGTTCCGCGTCTGCGCGAACGCGGGCGGGACCGACAGTACGCAGGCGAGAGCCAGAAGCAACGCCGCTTCCCGCGGCAACGAAGTTGTCCGGTGCATGGGATTCCCCTGTCAAAACTTTGTAGACGTATACATAAAACTTGGTGAAGGGTAGACCCGTACTTTCGGGCTGTCAACCAAAATATGTATACGTATTCATTTTCTCTTGCCGCTCCGTGGCGAAGAACGTATAGTCGAGTCATGCCGAACCAACGCGACGTCGCGACCCTCGCGAACCTCTCTTCCGCCACGGTCTCCCGCTACCTGAGCGACCCGGCCAGCGTGAGCCCGGCCGCTGCAGCCCGCATCCAGGCCGCCATCGACGAGCTCGGTTACCACGTCGATTACTCCGCGCAGTGCCTGAAGACCGGAAAGTACAACCACATCGGAATCCTCGCGCCTGGCATCGGTCCCTTCTATTGGGAGGTGTTCTCGTGGATTCAGTGGCGCCTCAACGAAGAGGGCTACTTCAGCACCCTCTTCTTTACGCGCGACGTGAACACGCTCGACCACAGCTACGGCGACATGGTCCCGCCCTTCCTCAAGAAGCGCCAGCTCGACGGCGTCGTGTTCTTTCCCCTCCTTTCCCGGGAGGACGACACCATCCTCGACAACCTGGCAAGCTGGAACCATCCTTTCGTCGTGGCTGACCGCTGCGTGGACGATCCGGGCCTCTTCCAGGCCTGCATGGACAACGAAGGCAGCGGCAGGCGCGCCGCCGAGGAACTGCTCGAGCGGGGGCACCGGGACTTCCTCTTCCTCTGGGGAAGGCGCGACTCCTCGGCCGCGGTCGAACGCCATCGCGGCTTCCGCTCGCGGCTCGCGGAGGCGGGAATCGAACTGAGTCCTGACCGCGAGCTCGAGGGCGAGTTCAACGCCGAGGTGAGCTATCAGCTGGCACGCGGACGGATGGGAAGCCTGCCGCCCTTCAGCGCGGTATTCGCCTCAAACGACTCCATGGCCATCGGCTTCATGCGCGCCGCGCACGAGGCGGGACTCGCCTGCCCGCGCGACTACTCCATCGTCGGCTTCGACGACAACCTGGAATTCGCTCCATTCACGGACCCGCCGCTCTCGAGCTTCCGCCAGCCCGTCCAGGACTTCGGCGTCGCGGCCGCCTCGCTCATCCTCTCGCTGGTCCGGGGCGATGAGCCGGACAGGCGTCGCCTCCTGTTCGAGCCCCGCTTCGTGTCCCGCGACTCCATCGGACCCGCGCCGGACCGGAGCGCGCGATGAAAGTCGGAGGACCGCCCCCCGCGATGCGCGCGGCGCGGCTCGCCGCCTTCGCCGCGCTGCCGCTGGCCATCTCCGCCTGCGTCGAACCGGGCGGCACCCTGGTCGAGGAATTCCTGACCATAGACCTTACGGACTGGACCCTGGCCTGGAGCGACGAGTTCGAAGGGCCTGGCCTCGACGCGGCCAAGTGGGTGCCCGAAATCGGCAACGGTTCGGGCGGCTGGGGCAATGGCGAACTGCAGTACTACACCGCGCGGCCGGAGAACCTCGCCATTGTCGAGGCGGACGGCGCCTCCGCGCTCCGCATCGCCGCGCGCGCGGAAGCCTACAAGGGCTTCGCTTACACCTCGGCGCGCATCAAGACCGAAAGGAAATTCTCGTTCCAGTATGGCCGCGCGGAAGCCCGCATCAGGCTGCCGGCGGGGCAAGGTCTCTGGCCGGCGTTCTGGATGCTCGGCGACTCCATCGATCCGCTCGGCTGGCCTGAATGCGGCGAGATCGACATCCTCGAGATGAAGGGCGGCATCTCGGACGATACCGTGTCGGGCACCATCCACTACAAGAACGCCTCAGGCTATCACCAGTACACCCCCCCGGGCGAGGCGCCCCTCCCCTCAGGCGTCTTCGCGGACGGCTGGCACGTCTTCGGCGTCGACTGGAACGCCGAACGCGTCCTCTGGTACCTCGACGGCGAAGTCTTCCACCGCGAATCCGTGGTCGAAGCGGACCGCGAGGAATTCCGCTCGGGGCCCTTTTTCCTGATACTCAACCTGGCGGTCGGCGGGCAGTTCCTCGGATACCAGACGCCGCCTTCCGGCTTTGCAAGCGCGGAAATGCTCGTCGACTGGGTCAGGGTGTACCAAAAGCCCTGACTGAGCGGCCTCGCCACCCCAGTGAATACGTCTACATTTTTTCTTGACAGCTCCCCGAAGCGGGGCTAGCCTCTCCACATTCCAGAACAGCGCACTTGCATCCGAGCCCATCGCGCCACGCGTGACAGAGTCCGGATGGATTGGCTGCAAATGTATACGTATACATTCCGGGAGGAACCTGATGAAGCTCCTGCAATTAGGCGCGCTTTCGTGCTCCGCCATCCTCGCGCTCGGCCTCGCGGCCTGCGACCCCTCGGGAACCCCTGTCGAGGACTTCCGGCCGGTCGTCAGGCGCGAGCTCCCCGCCGAATTTTCTGCGCGGCGCGCCGTCGCCTACTCCGGCTACCGCGAGGGACAGAGCCCCGCGACGGAGATCTATCCGAGCGAGGCCGAAATCCTCGAGGACCTCCAGCTGCTCGTCGACGGGGGCTTCGGCCTGATCCGGCTCTACGACGCCTCCGAGCACGCGGTCCGCACCCTCAAGGTGATCGCCGACAACACGCTCGACCTCAAGGCCATGCTCGGGGTCTGGATCGCAGGTTCCAGGGCGACGCACGGAGCGGAGAACGACGCGCAGGTGGCGGCCGCGGTCGCGCTCGCGGACGCCTACCCGGACACCGTGATCGCGCTCAGCGTGGGCAACGAGACCCTGGTCGACTGGTCGAGCCTCGACGTGCCGCCGGACGATCTCAGGTACTATATCGACACCGTGCGCGCGGCGGTGTCGCAGCCCGTGGGCACCGACGACAACTGGGAACCCTTCAGCCTCAAGGCCGAGGGTGGCGTCCCGTACGCCGACGCAGCGGGCATCATAAAGGTGATGGGATCGGTCGACTTCCTGGCCGTCCACACCTACGCCTACTGGGACTCGAACTGGGACCTCTGGGACTGGCGGCAGGCCGAGGTCGCGGAAGCCGACCGGGCCACGGCGATGATGGACGCGGCGCTCGACTACGCCAAGGCCAACCTCCGCGCCGTGCGCGAGGCGCTCGACGGACTGGGCTTCGACGTTCCCCTGGCCATCGGCGAGACGGGCTGGCAGAACGCGGGCTATCCCGGACGCGCCCACCCGGTCAACCAGAAGATGTACTACGACCGCGTCATGGGCTGGACCTACGACGCCGCCGGGATGGATGCCGAGAGCCCCGTCGCCTGCTTCTGGTTCGAGGCCTTCAACGAGCCCTGGAAAGGCGGCGACGACGCGTGGGGCCTCTTCGACGTCGAGCGCGCCCCGCGCTACGTCATCAAGGACCTGGCCGCCTATTCGGCACTCGTCTCGCCGGATGCGGCCCTCACCGACGCGGACGCGCTCAAGTACACCGTCCTGGAGCCGCGGGTCGTGACCGCGCCGAGCTACTACGTCTACGCCGACACGATTCCGACCGATCCGGCCGTCGCGATGAGCTCGCTCGAGGACTACGCGTGGCCCTGGAATTTCTGGGAGAACGACACCACCGGCACCGCGGCCGAGGACACGACGGCCGCCGCGCCCGAGGGAACCAACGCGCTCAAGGTGACTCCCGATCCGCTCGTCTGGGGCTGGGGCATGGCCTACGCGCTCAAGGACGCGCCCGAGGACCTGAGCGCTTTCGTCGACGCCGGCCATCTGCGCTTCAAGGTCAAGACGACCTATGCCGGCAAGCTGGAATTCGGCTTCCTGACCGGAAACGCGCAGGACAGCCTGGCGGTCGACGTCTACCTCGCCGTCGACCCGGCCTCGAACGCCTACGGCTACGCTAATGACGGCGCCTGGCACGAGGTCGCCATCCCGATCGCCGCCATAACGGCGCGGGCGGCCCCCGCCTACGGAATGTCCGGCAGCGCGACCCTGAACATGGCGGAAGTCTACAACACCTTCGTGATAGCGGACCGCTACGCGACCACAGGAAACGTCGCGGGCGCCACGACGGAGATCTGGCTCGACGACGTTCGCTGGACTCAGGACTAGCCGGCTCGCTTCATGACGGAAAACGCCGCCGGCCACCGGGCCGGCGGCGTTTTCATCACCATTCTTCCTTGCCGGCGCGAGCCGGCGGCAAAATGGCCCGCCCCTCGGGATACACGCAGTACAGCCTGAAATCCTCGCCGACCGGCAGGATGGTGGCGAAGGCGAAGCCGGGGCGGACGGAGAAAAGCGTCTCGCCGTTCCGCGCGTCGACGGCGGATACGGTCCGGTCAGCGTCGTAGCCCCCGAAGACCGGGCGGCCAGCTTCCTCCCAGAACGCCAGGACGGGCCATTCAGGCCAGGCGGCGCGCGAAACCTTCCGCTCCGCCAGGTCTATCAGGGCGTATTCGCCCGTGCCGAGTGGGACGGCCGCCCAGTTCCGCCGATCGCTGACCAGCGCGGCGCCCGGGGCCAGCGCGTCGCCCAGCGCGAGCAGGCCGGTGCGCCTGCCGCTCGAGGCTTCGTAGAAGACGATGGACGAGGCGCCCGGCTCGAGGATCGCGACCGAGCCGTCCGCGGAGAAGAAGCCGCGGCTTCCCTCCACCCAGGCCGACTCGAAGGGCAGCCTCGTGACAAGCTCGCCGTCGGCGCTCCGGTAGACCCGGCTCGGCCCGTCCTCCGGCGAAACGAGGATGAAGCGGCCGTCGGCCGAGGCGTCGACCTCGAGCGGCCACTCGCCGAAGCCCGTCGCGCGGCCGAGCGGCTCGAGGCCCGCGGCGTCGAAGGCCAGGACCTCGTCGCGCGACGAGGCCAGCAGGACCGTGCCCGCCGCGCCGAAGCGGAGCCGGTCGAGCCGGAAACCCACGGGAAGCGCGACGGAGCTCCGCGCGCCCGGGTGGCGCGACAGGTTCCGGACGATGTCCGCGGGATGTGTCGGGAGCCCGCCCGCTTCGGGGATCGCGCCGGTCGCGATCCAGTCGCCGTAGGCGGCCGCCCAGATTCCCGCCGAACCCGCGAAGTACGGCGTCTCGGTCATCCAGGGGCCCGCGAGGAGCGGCCGCGAAGCTCCGGAGCGGATGAAGGCGACCCCGCCCTTCTGGTTGCCGATGACCGCGGTGCCGCCGGAATAAGCGACCTCCGCGACGTACGCGACTCCGTTCTCCGGCATTTCCGGGCCGGGCACGGAGTCGAGCGGAAAATCGGGGTCGGCGAGCGCCGACACCGGAACGACGCGGAGCGCGCCGCCGTACCTGAAAGCCGCCAGAAGCGAGCCGAAAGCGTCCGCTCCGGCGAAACCGAAAAAGAAGGGATCCAAGCGCTCCGTCTTCGCCATGCCGAGAAACTCGCCGGAATCGACCTCGTATAAGAGGGTCCGGCTCTCGCTCGCCAGCGCGAACTCCATGGCCAGCACCGAGCCGTCGGGCGACCAGACGACCCTGCCCGGCGTCGCGTAGTAGGGATCGCCCACGGGCGAAAGGTCGAAGGGAAGGGGCCTGGCCGCCCCGCCCGGAACCTCGAGCGCCTGGACCGCCCGTTCCTTGGTCAGGATCAGGGCGAGCGTGCCGTCCGGCGAGAGCGCGTAGGGGATGCCGCTCGGACCGCTGAATTCGACCGACGTTCCGGCTTCCAGGTCGACAAGCACCCACGAGTGACTCTCCATCTGCGAGCCGTTGCCGCTCGCCAATGCGAAACGCCCGCCAGGCGCGACGGCGGCGGTCTCGCCCAGCTGGCCCGTGCGCGCGATCCGGCGGGTTTCGAGCGTCGCGGGGTCGAGCAGGTAGCAGGGCGAACGGGGCAGGAGCACGGCGAGCGAACCGTCCGCGGCCCAGCCGAGGGCGCTGACCTTCCGGTCGAAGCGGCGGCTCGCCAGGATACGCGCGTCCGAAGTCCGCCAGAGCGCCAGCTCGTCGTCACAGGAAATCGCGGCAAGGTTTCCGTCGGGCGAAACCGCGATCCGCGTCGCCAGGCCCCGATTGACGGGCTCGAAGATTTCGGATCCGGCGGCCTGGGCGGCGAGCGGCGGAACGGAGAGCGCCGCGAGGCCGAGAGCCAGGACGAGCGCGGAAGCGGGGCCGTGGGCTGGCGATCGTTTCATCATCGGTTCCTCCGTCATCATCTGTTCCTTCGTCGGGTCGATCATAACCCACGAGACGGAATCGCGCACCTCAGGCCTCCGCATGGACGGCCCCCGGTCCCGGGAGTATGCTGGAGGCCGACGGAGGGAAGCACATGGCGCGGAACGGACTCGGAAAAAACATGGCGGCAGCGCTGGCGGCGGCGCTGCTCCTCGCCTCCTGCGGCACCACGGGCGGCGGGGCCGACACGCGTACCGAGGCGGACATCGTCTACACGAAGAAGCCGGTGTCGGCCGCCGCCCTCGGGGTCGAAGGCCAGGCGAACGACGCGAGCTTCGCCGCGCTCGCGGCCGAGGCCGGGCGCATCGCCGCGGAATCAGGCGTCCGCGTCGAACTCGCGAACGAGGCCCTGGACCACTACGACGACGCACGCGTCGACGAACGCATCGAGGCGTGGCAAGCCGAGGGCCGCGACCGCCTCGTCGCGCTGTCGTGGTTCTTCCAGGCGAACGTCGAGGCGGCGGCCGCGCGGCATCCGGAAGCCCGCTTCGCGATCCTGGAAGGCGGCGCGACCGCTCCGAACATCGTCGGCGTCAGGTTCCGGGAGCAGGAAGCCGCCTTCGTCGCCGGCTGGGCGGCCGCCCTGGTCGCGAAGGACCGCGGGCTGCCCGCCGTCGGCTTCCTGGGAGTCCTCGAGAACGCCTTCGAGGTTTCGCTCGAGGCCGCCTTCGGCGCGGGAGCCCGGGCGGCCTGGCCCGAGGTGGCGCTTGAGGTTTATTACCTTCCGGAAAGCGGCGCAGAAAACCGGGAAGGCAAGCTCGCCGAGGCCCTGTACGCCCGCGGCGCGGCGGCCATCGTCCTTTCCCCCTACTTTTACATGACGATCCCGGTGCTCGAAGCCGCCGCGCTCCGCTCGGCCTCGGGCGATCCGCGCTGGGTCATCGGCCTGATCGACGATCCGCGGGCATTCCTTGGTTGGAATCCGCAACCGAACCTGCTCGTGTCCGTGACGGGGAAACGTACGGCCCTGGCCGTCGAAGCCCTCCGCCTGCTGGCCGCGGAAGAGTTCGAGGGCGGCCGCTCCGTGGCGCTCGGCGCCGCCGAGGGCGCCTGGGAGCTCAGTACCGGCAATCCGCCGGAGGGCGAGCCCCTCGTCCCCGAACTGCAAAGCGTTTTGGAGCGGCTCGCCGCGGACGAGTTCGAGCTGCCGGACTTCCCCGAGGAGCGCTACCTGGGCCGCTGAATCCGCGCGGACGTCCTTGCCGCGCGGAAACCATGCCGCGTCCTTGCCTCGCGGGCATCCGCGCGGCTACCATCGCGGCCATGAAGCGCGAAGCATGGAAGGCGGCCCTGGCCGCGCACGGAGTCCCGTCCCTCGGCGTCCGCGAGGCGGAGATCCTCGAGCGGCTGGAAGGCCTGGCCACAGGTGATCGGGCCGCCGTCGAGGGCGCCGCGCATGGCCGCATCGAGAACGGCCCGGGAGGACTCAACGGCGTCCTCGTCGCGGTGTCGGGTTTCCTGGCCTTCGTGGCGCCAGCCCCCGGAGCCTTCCGCGTCTGGTCGCGGGCCAGCCTCGATTCGGGCGGGCCCGCCCTGCCGCTCCGCGTCGGCACGACCTGGTCGGCGCGGGGACAGACCTGGAAGCTGGAAGCGCCCGGCGCCGAAGCCGCCCCTCCCCCGCCCCGCCCGCCGCGCCGCACCGAACCGAAGGCGCCGGCGCGTTCGGCCGACGGCGCCTCGGACGAGCTCCTCGTGGCCACGGCGCGCCGCTTCGTCGAGGCGGTCGCCGCCGAGCTCGACGCCCTGCTGCCGGACGCCTGGGGACTCGCGGCGGCCTGCTACGACCGCGAAGGCCTCGGCCACCCGAGCCGCCGCGCCTTCGCCGCGCTCAGCTTCCTGCCCCTGATACCCGACGCGGGGCCCGGCCCCGACGGCATGAAGCCCTTCTTCCGCGATTCCACCCTCGACCGCGCCGAGCTCGAGGAGCTCATGCGCCACGCGGGCCTCGTCGAGTCGCGCGTCGCCGCGGCGCGCATGAAACCCTGGGGCGCCGGGCTCGCGGCCCTGAAGCGCGCCGAC
Source organism: Spirochaetales bacterium (assembly GCA_016926955.1). Classification (GTDB taxonomy): domain Bacteria; phylum Spirochaetota; class Spirochaetia; order Treponematales; family UBA12059; genus JAFGNN01. The sequence goes on from JAFGNN010000003.1 coordinate 27,951, forward strand.
GAGGAAACGGGGGGCGCCCGCTTCGCGCGCGCGGCCGAAGCCTTCATGCAGTGGGCGGACGTCTTCGTCACCGCGGGGCAGCTCGGAGCGGGCGACGGGGATTTCCTCAAGGCGCTCAACCACCGCGTCATGCACGGCGGCGCCTCTCCGGCGGCTGGGGGCGAAGCAGTTCGTGACGGGGTGAATTTGGCCGGAGGCGCCGCCGGCGCGGGGGCGGGCGCCGCTCCTTTCCCCGGAAACGAAAAACCCGACCCCGAAGCGGCCAGGAAGCGCCTCGCGGACGCGATCGCCAAGCTTGAAGCGCTGACCGGCATGGAGCCCATAAAGGAGCAGGTGAAGAGCCTCTCCAACCTGATGCGCGTGCACCGCAAGCGCGAGGACCTCGGGCTGAAAGTCCCGCGCGTCTCGCTGCACTCGGTGTTCACCGGCAGGCCCGGCACCGGCAAGACCACCGTCGCGCGCCTGCTCGGCGAGATCTTCGCGGCCCAGGGCTTCCTGGCCAGGGGGCACCTGGTCGAAACCGACCGCGCCTCGCTGGTGGCGGGCTTCGTGGGCCAGACCGCGGGCAAAGTGGACGAGGCCGTAGGCAAGGCCCTCGACGGCGTCCTCTTCATCGACGAGGCCTACACCCTGGCGCCCGCCGAGGGCGGCAACGACTTCGGACGCGAGGCCATCGAGACCCTCCTCAAGCGCATGGAGGACTGGCGCGAACGCCTGGTGGTCGTGGTCGCCGGCTATCCCGACGAGATGGAGCGCTTTCTCGACGCCAACCCCGGCCTCGCGAGCCGCTTCGGCCGCCGCTTCGTCTTCGACGATTTCTCGCCCGAGGAGCTCGAGGCGATCTTCCTGCGCTTCTGCGCGGAAGCGGGCATGAAGCTGACCGAAGGCGCGCTCGGCAAGTTGCGCGTGTACCTGCGCGCCGCCTGGGAGCTCCGCGACCGCAGCTTCGGCAACGGCCGCTTCGCGCGCAACCTGTTCGAAAAGGCGCTCGAGCGGCAGGCGGACCGCCTGGCGGGCTTCGCCGAGCTCGGCGTCGAGCTGCTTTCCACCATCGAGGAAGGGGATTTGCCGGACCGCCTGTAGCGCGCGACCGGCCTTCCGGCGCCTCAGCCCCAGACCGTCTCGGCGCGCGCCACCAGGTCGGCTCCACGGCGCAGCTCGGAGAGGACGCCGGAGCCGCCCCTCGCCCAGCGGGCTTCCAGCTTTTCGCCCTCGAGCGCTTCGTTGGCGAATTCCACGCGGAGCTCGCGGAGGCCCGAACCGCGTTCGGAACGCGGCACCGCGTCCACCAGCCAGTCGATGAGCCAGGCGTTGTTGGCGTGGCCGTTGTGGTCGATGCAGGCGGGCCGCACCGCGGGTTCGAAGGAGAGCGCGGTCTCCGCCGCGGCGGGCACCGCGTGCCGGAAATCGGCGACCGGGTGCGGCAGGTCCACCTTCATGTCGGGCGAAAGCAGGCGCTCGGGCCGCAGGGGACGGCGCGCCGCGAAATCCACCACCAGATAGGCGTAGACCGCGCGGACCAGGCTCGAGCCGTCAGCGCCGAGCATGGCCAGATCGCGCAGGGCGAAGAGCCGTTCGGTGCCCGCGGGCCAGGTGCGCACCGTCACGCGGTCGCCGGCTACCGGCAGGGCGTCGATCCGCACGTCGATGCGAGAGAGCATCCAGGTGCGGCCCTCCGCCTGCAGATGCTCCATGCCGATGCCGAGCTCCGAAGCCGACAGCCCGGCCGCTTCCTGCAGGAAATTCGCCATCGAGAGGACGCGGAAATCGCTGCCATAGCCGCAGTCGAAGCCGTGTACCGGATAAGACACGTCGAGCGCGCGGGCGATCTGGTTCATGCGGGAACTCCTTACGGACCGTCATGATACCTGAGCCGGCGGCTGCGCGTCGACCGGGAATCCGGGCCGATCGAACGGGGCCGTGACAGGATTTTACGCTTGCGCCGGAGGTGTTTCTGCGCGACGATATCCCGACCGATCGATTGGGGGTTTCACATGCCGCGCACCGTCCCTGTCGCCCTCGCGGGCGCCGTCGCATCGACGGCTGTTCTGGCCTGGCTCTTCGCTCTGCCGGGCGTCGCGGGGCTTTTCCATTGGGGCTACCAGCGGCCGGCCTTCGTGGCCCTGGCCCTGCTCGCGGCCGTGCCGCCCGCCCTGCTCCTCGTCGCGCTGGCCGCCCGTCGCCTCGTTTCCGAGCGGGCGGCCCGGTATCCGCGCGCGGTAGCGGCGCTGGCGGGCGGACTCGGCCTCCTCGTTTCGCTCGCTGCCTGCGTGGGCGTGTCCGTCGCGCCGCTGCCGGGACGTCCTGCCGACTCGCCTCTCCGGCTCGTGGACGAGCGCGTCGGCATCGCTCCGGGATCCGCGCTGGTCCGGCTCTCATTCTCCTCCGATCCCCACTTCGGCGCCGCGAGCTCCGACCCGAGCGCCCGCGAAGATATCATCCGCGGCGTCGCCTCGTCCGTGCCGGCGCGCGACGCCTTCCTGGTTCTGGGCGACCATGTCGAGATGGGAATGTTCGCGAAACCCTGGAAAGAGGAAGCCGAGGCCTTCGCGCGCCTCGCCCCGGACCTGCCCCTCGTCGGCCTCATGGGAAACCACGACGCCCTTGTCAACGGCGCTCCGCGCTGGCGCGCCTACTGGAAACCCGACGGCGCCGACCCGGACTCCGGCTCTCCCTACTACCGCTCCTTCGACGCCGGCCCGGCAAGCATCGTAATCCTCGACCTGCTCTGGGGCGCCGAACGCTTTTCGCGCAAGCAGGAAGCCTGGCTCGAGCGAACGCTCGCCGCCATTCCTCCCGAAAGGCCCGTCATCGTGCTCTCCCACGCCTTCGCCTGGGCCTCCGGCTACGTCGACCCCGCCTCGCGGCGCCCCTGGTACGACGAGGCCGAGGTCATCGCGAAAGTCAGTCCCATCCTCGAGAAGTACCGGGTCGAGCTGATGATCTCGGGCCACAACCACTATCTCGAGCTGCTCGAGTCGAAGGGGGTCGCCTACGCGCTCGTCGGGGCCATGGGCGGCAAGCCGGACCCCGAGCCGAGCTACCGTTCACCGGCCTCGAAATGGATCGCCGTCGGCACCCACGGGTGGCTGGACCTCGACGCGAGCGCCGCGGGGCTCGCACTCGTCTTCCGCGACCGGACAGGAGCCGCGCTCAAGGAAGCGTTCGTGGAGACCCGGCCGTGAGGGCGCGCGGCTCCGCTCGGGATTTCCGCGGCATGGGCCTGTCGGGCCGATTCGCCGTTCTCTCGGTGCTCTCCGTATCGTCGATAGTCGCGATCGCGGGGCTGTTCTTCATGACGACCGCGGGCCTCCGCGCGAGGCTTACCGAAGCCACCGACACGGACATCCCGAGGTTGATCAGGCTGCAGGAAGGCGTCAAGAACCTGCTCGACGTGCAGACCGGCCTGTCGCGCCTCCTGAACACCGCCGCGACGGGGGCCTTCTCCACCGAACAGCTCCGGCAACGGGGCGATGAGGTCAGGACCTCCCTCGCGTTCTTCATGTCCTCGACGGACGCGCTCGGCGTCTCCGCGTACATGGACGAATACTTCGACAAGTTCTCCCGTTTCGTCGAAGAGTCGCTGGTCGCCTTGATCGAACAGGGCGCCGCCGAGGCCGCGACCCTGGCTGACGGAGCCTGGGACGCCGCGAGGCTGGCCCGCTCTCACCTGGAGATGGAGCTCGACGCCTCGCGCGACGACTTCGCCGAGTTCGAGGCGGAGGCTGCTTCCATACAGACCAGGAACGGCATCGTCCAGGGCGCCGCGGCGGCGGTGTTCACCCTCCTCAACGTGCTGCTCTCGGTCGCGCTCTCGCGCCTCGTGCTGCGGCCCCTCTCGTCGGCGGCCGCCGCGATCCACCGGCTCGAGGAAGGCGACTTTGCCACGCCCATGCCGACCACGAAGGCCAGGGCGGAGATGGCGAGGCTTCTGGGCGATGTCGAGTCCTTGAGGCGCAACCTCGAGACCGGTTTCGGCAAGGTCGCCGAAGCCGCAGGAGGGACCCTGGTTTCGACCCGCACCCTGTCGGAGGATTCCGAGCGCACGGTCGCCTTCCTCGACAGCGTCGAGACGTCGAACGATTCGATCCGGGAGCACATGGGCGGGCTCGGCGAGCGCGTCGCCGTGCTGGCCTCGGCCGCGGACGGCTTCGCCAAGGAGGTAGGCCGCGTCGACGCTTCGGTGGCCTCGCAAGCGGAAGCGGTCGAGGCGGTCCGCCAGGCCCTCTCGACGACGGGCATCGGGATCGGACGAACCGCCGAGATTTTCAGGGAAGAGGACCAGGTCGTGTCGTCGTTGCGGGAGCGGACTGCCGAGGCCGAATCACGGCTCGGCGCGACGCGCGACGAAATCGCGCGGCTCTCGGCCAGCGCCTCGGCCGTGCTCGGCCTCGTGACCGCCATCCAGGACATCAGCGAACGTACGAACCTGCTCGCGATGAACGCCGCCATCGAGGCGGCGCACGCCGGAGCCGCGGGCAAGGGATTCGCCGTGGTTTCCGACGAGATCCGCAAGCTGGCGGAAAGCGCCCGGGGCAGCTCGGAGCGCATCACCGGAACCGTGACCAAGATGGTCGAGGCCATCGACCGGACGGAAGAAAGCCAGTCCTCCCTGTCGGAGCTGCTCGGATTCTACATGGGCGAAACGGGCCGGCTCGGCGACCGACTTGACGAGAAACGCAAGCTCGTCGAACGCCTCGGCGCCGATTCGGCGGCGGTCTCCGAAGCATCCGACCGGCTCGAACACGCGCTGATCGAACTTCGCGCCGCGAGCGATTCCGCGCGCGGGGGACTCGCCTCCATGCGTACCGAGGTGAGCGCGACCGTCGAGACCACCGAAAGCGCGGTGGCCGAAACCGCGACGGTGTCAAGGAACGTGGCCGAGCTCGCGGTTCTTTCCCGGCGCATAGCAGAGGCGGGCGTCGCCGGACGGCGCGCGGTCGAGACGCTGGAGGAAGCCATGCTCGCCTTCTCGACCGTGGTGCCGGTCAAGGGCGACGACCCGGCCTGACGGACTGCGGTAAAAAAGCCCCCGGGAGGCGAACCTTCCGGGGGCTGTTTTTTATCGTCTCGCGGTGCGCGAAGGCGCTATGCGTTCTTCCTGAGAATCGACGAAGGGCGTCCCGCCCTTCGTCGCCGCGAAGGCGCTATGCGCCTTCGCGAAGCATCAACGAAGCGAAGACCTTGGCGTCGCCGACGATGTTCGCGATCTGGGCGTTCTCGTTCGGCTGGTGCATCGTCTCGTCCTGGCGGGCCCAGACCACGCAGTCGAAGCCGGCTATGCGCAGGTACGCGCCTACCGTGCCGCCGCCGATGCCGACCGCGCGGGCTTCGACGCCGTAGACTTCCTTGACCGCCTTCTGGAGCAAGGGCACGACCGGCGTGTCCGCGGGCGTCGCCGGCGACTCGTTCCGCTGGACGATCTCGCGCGCCATCTTCACGCCGTACTTCTTTTCGACCTCGCGCATGCGCGCGTCCACGGCCTCGAGCACCGCGTCGACGGAGTAGGTCGGCAGGATGCGCATGTCGACGTAGAAGACGTCCTCAGCGGGGATGGTGTTGATGTTCGGGACGTTCGCTTCCTTCTTGGTCGGCGTGATGGTGGTGCGGTCCGGGTCGAAGAGCGGGTCGCGCGCGGTGAAGGTGTCGCGCTCGAGCTCGTTGAGCTTGAGCGCCAGCTCGCAGTTGGCCAGGAAGGCATTGGCTCCGACGTCGGGCGTCGAGGCGTGGCACTGCTTTCCCTTGGTGATCACCTTGAGCCAGCAGATGTTCTTCTCGGCCACCTCGATCTCGGATCCGTCGGGCTTGCCGCCGTCGGGAATGACGATGAGGTCGTCCTTGCGGAAGAGGGACCGGTTCTCGAGAAGCCACTGGATGCCGAAGACCGAGCCGAATTCCTCGTCGGCGACGAAGAGGAGCTTGACCGTGTGCGCGGGCTTCGCGCCCGCCTCGACGAGCGCGGCGGCGGCCACGGCGCCCGCGACCAGGCCCTGGTGGTTATCCTCGACGCCGCGGCCGTAGATCTTGCCGTCCCTGACCGTCACCTCGAAAGGATCGGTATCCCAGAGCGAGCGTTCGCCCTCGGGCACCACGTCGAGATGGGCCATGATCCAGAGTCGCTTCGTATCGTCGGCGCCCGGGATGGTGGCGACGATGTTCGGGCGGACGCCGCCCTCGGCGCGCGGATCCGGCGCGTCGTGGCGCTCGATCGCCGTGATGCCCTTGGCGCGGAGCCATTTCTCGAGGGCTTCAGCCTTGCGGAGCTCGCCCGTTCCGCCCGATTCGGGCGCGATGGCCGGAATCGCCACGAGTAGCTTCTCGAGCTCGATGACAAGCGGCTCGGCGCGGTCGAGAGCGGAGAATATGGTCTGCTTGTTCGACATGGTGCCTCCATGGCCGCGCCCCGCGGGGCCGGCGTTACGGTTTCATTTCGATCCGGATGCGGATTCAGGAAATGCCGCGTGCGCGGCGGTATTGCTCCCAGGTGGTCCTCACGATCGAATCCAGCCCCGAACGCTCCGCCTTCCAGCCGAGCGTCTCGCGGGCAAGGGCCGAGGAGGCGACGAGCTTCGCCGGGTCTCCGGGCCGACGCGCCACAACCTTGACGGGAATGGGCGAGCCGGTCAGGCGGCGGGCCGCCTCGACGATCTCCATTACGGATAGCCCTTCCTCGCTGCCGAGATTCACGGTGAGGCTTTCCCCCGTCCCGACGATCCTCCTCAGCGAGGCCACGTGGGCTTTCGCCAGGTCCGAAACGTGCACGTAGTCGCGCACGCCCGTGCCGTCCTTGGTCTCGTAGTCGTCCCCGAACACCTGGAGCTCGCCGCGCATGCCCGCCGCCGCCTCCATGACCACGGGAATCAGGTTGGCGGGATTCCTCTCGACGCCCTTCACGCGGCCGGCCTCGTCATACCCCGCCGCGTTGAAATAACGCAGCGCGGCGTAACGCAGCCCGGTCAGCCTGTCGTACCAGGAGAGGACCCGCTCGATCTCCAGCTTGGTGAAGCCGTAGAAGTTCTCCGGCTCGGTCGGATGCTTCTCGTCGATGGGCAGGTAGCGTGGCTCGCCGTAGACGGCGGCCGAACTCGAGAAGACCAGGGCCTTGCAGCCGGTCTCGACGCAAGCGTTCAGGATGTTGACGGTGCCCGCGATGTTGTTGGTGGCGTATTTCCCCGGCGCGACCATGGATTCGCCCGCGGCCTTGAAGGCGGCCAGATGAACGGCCGCGTCGTAGCCTGCCGAGAGGGCGGCCTTGAGCGCCGCGTAGTCCATGATGCTGCCCTCGATGAAATGCGCTTCGGGGAAGAGGTTCTCGCGCATCCCGCTCGAGAGGTCGTCGAAGACCGTGACCGAGTCGCCTGAATCGAGGAATTCGCGCGCGACGTGCGAGCCGATGTAGCCGGCTCCGCCGATGACCAGGATTTTCATGGGTGCTCCTCGCGTCGTCCGTCAGTCCCGGATCAATGGGACGCTGCCGACATTCTAGCGCGGAAACGCCGCTTCGGGGAGGCCGCGCGACCGTCCCGCGCGGACAAAAAACGGGGCCGTCCCGAAGGACGGCCCCGATCGTTGCCACCGGTCAGAATTGAACTGACGACACGTGGATTTTCAGTCCACTGCTCTACCAACTGAGCTACAGCGGCGCGACAGGAAAGGTTTATACCGGAATCGCCCACGATGGTCAAGACCTTCCTCGTACAAGAAACCACGGAGACACGGAGCTTCGGAGTTTCCCATGCCTCGGCGGTCGCGTCGCGTTGTGCAAAGAAGACCACGGAGGCACGGAGCTTCGGAGAGAAGAGGGAGGGGATGGACCCGAACCTCGGGTTCTTGATTTTCTCTTCTCCCGATTCTTATCCTCCCTCCTTGCTCCGTGTCTCCGTGCCTCCGTGGTTGAGCTCGTCAATCCTCCTCGCGGGCGATGAAGATCCGGCCTTCCTCCTCGAGGGCCTTGATGGCTGCGACCACCCGGAAGCCGGCGGCGTCGGCGTCGGAGAGGCGCACGCGGCCGATCGAGGAGAAGGCGGCCTTGAGCCGCTCGCCTTCCGCTTCGCCCTTGACCTTCGCGAAACGCGCGAACAGCCGCTCGCGCAGGGGCTCCTGCACGACTTTCATGGCCACCAGCATGTCGCGTTCCTCCGCTTTTCCGAGCACGGCGTCGATCGACTCGTCATCGAGGATGGCGATGTCCTCGAAGACGAACATGCTCCGCTTGATGTTCTCCGCAAGGGCCGGATCGACGCGGTCGAGCGTCTGGATGACGCGCTTCTCCACCTCGCGCGGCACCAGGTTGAGCATTCCGACGATGGTCTGCACCCCGCCCGCGGCGCGGTTTTCCGCGCCCATGGCGGCGAGCTTTCTTGCGAGCACGCGGGCGCTCGACGAAAGCACCTCCGCGGACGCTCCCTCGAGACAGCCGATCCGCCGTACTACCTCCGCCTGGACATCCTCGCCAAGGCGGGGAAGAACAGCGGATGACAGGGCAGGGTCCAGCCACGAGAGCACCAGGGCGACCGCCTGCGGCCGCTCTTTCGAAAGGGAAAGCGCGAGGTCCTCCGCTTTGGCGCCCGACAGCTCCGCGAATGGCCGCGCGCCTGCCCGACGGGGGGGAAGCTCCTCCGCTCCCGAGGTCGCGCCGTAAAGGAGGCGGTCCGCGAGCGCTTCCTGCTTTCCTTCGAGCGCCGCCAACGAGGCGCCGAACCCCGCGATCGACGCTTCGACCTTCGCGCCGAAAACCTCGAGGCTTTTCTGGAGGCCTTCGGTCGCGCCGCGTCCCGAAGCGCCGTCGGAATCCCAAGGCGGCGCCTCGTCCGCTCCGGCGTCGGCGATCACCTCGAAGCGGAGCATCCGCCCCGAACGCGTCGCGGGTACGCGGAGCGTCCGCACTTCCGCGCCGCCCGAGCGGAGCCGCGCGACGCCGTCGTCGAGCCCCGGCAGCGGCACGAGGCTGCCCTTCCTGAGGGCGCGGAGCTCCGCCACGGAAAGCCGCGCGCCCGCGGCTATCGCTTCGGCGGACGCAGGCAGCCGCCAGGCTCCGGCCGCGCCGACCGTATCGCCGCCTTTCCGCGGGAGGCTGTACCAGAAGCCGGCCCGCAGCTTCGGCACAAGCGGCTCGATCAGCATGAAGGGGTAGACCAGGTTGAGGAGGCCCTTTCGCCCACCGATGACGAGCTCGATCGTCGCGATGACGATCATCTCGGTCGGCGGGACGATCTGGACGAACTGGACGTCGCTCTCGACCTGCTCAAGCGCGCATTCGAGCTTCTCGATGCCCGACCAGGCATCGGAGACGAGTCCGTACAGCTCGACGAGCGTCGATTCGAGCGCCGCGAACTCAAGGTCAGTCACGCCGGCCGCGCCGAGCCGGGTCTCCGCGCCGGCCGTCTTCAGCGCCTCATAGTCCGACGGCGCGCCGCTCGCGCCATACGCCGGAGCGGAGGCGGAGCTCGCGCCGAAAAGCCGCTCGACGAGGGCGTCCGCCGCCACCGGCTCGAGTTCGAGCGTGAAGCGTCCCTTGAGCGGCGCCATGCGCCCGACCGACAGCACGGTCGGAGTCGGGATCGAGTTCGCGTACTCCTCCCAGGTCAGCTGGTCGACCATCGAGAGCCGTGCCTCGCAGGGCAGCCGGAGCCGGGCAGAGAGAGCGGCCCCGGCCGTGCGGGCGAAGGTCTCGTGGATGTTTGCCACGGTGCGGATCTGCTCCTTGGTGAACTTGTCCGGCCGCCTGAAGTCATAGCGCTTGACCTGATACCCCCTATCGACCGGACCGCGCAGGCCGAGTATTTCCCGGCCCGGCGTGAGGTCTTTCGTCTCGGCGTCGCTCATGCTCCGCCTCCCGGACGGCCCGTGAGCTCGGTTACCCTGATGCCGAAGTTCTCGTCGATGACCACCACCTCGCCACGAGCCACCATCCGCCCGCCGGCGCGGAGCTCCACAGGCTCGCCCGCGATCGACTCGAGCTGGATGATATTGCCCCGGCCCAGCTCGGAAAGCTCGCCGACCGTGAGCTCGGTAGCGCCCAGCACCACCTCGACCCGAAGCCTCGCGTCCTCTACCGTTCCCGTCCGCATCATGCCTCCTCCCCCGGCCCGAAGAGCCGCGTAACCTTGAAGAAATTCCGGCCGCCCTTGCGAACGATGCGGCCTTCGGCTATCGCCGTGCCGCCGGCCTCGAGCAGCATCCGCCCGCCTTCGCCCGCGGGCAGCTCGATCCTGCCCTCCCGGCTTCCCGCGGCTATCTCAAGCGGAGACAGGGAGCCGCGGACCAGCACGAGCTCGGTGGCCAGCACCACGTCCGCGGCCGGGTCCTCCCTGCGGTCCGCGCGTTTCGATCCGTCCATGGTTTCCTCCATGCCGCAAAGCCTAGATCGGCGCGGAAAGGCGGTCTTGCACGATCTTGAGGAAATGCGGAGAGGAAACGGCACTCGATTGCGGGCGAAGCGGCGCGGCGCGAACGCCTCCGCGACTCAGGCTCGCCCGATGCCGCATTGCGGATGCCGGCGCCGGCCCCCCACACGCGGGACCGCTCACTTCCTCGCGCGTTCGCGCCAGGCCCGCGGCTGGAGCCCCATGAGCCTCAGGAAGTAGCGGTTGAAGAAGGAGAGGTTGTTGTAGCCGACCGCGAGCGAAACCTCGAGGATAGAGAGCTCGGTGTTCTTGAGCAGGACGCAGGCGCGCTCGACGCGCTTGCGGTTGACGTATTCGAAAAGCGGGCAGCCGGCGAGCGCCTTGAAGCGCCTCGAGAAGTCGCTCGGATTGGTGGCGCAGCGCGTCACGTAGAAGTCGAGCGAGTGCGCCTCGGCGCAGTGCTCCGCGGCCCAGCTCACCGCGTCCTCGACGCGCCAGGGACGGCCGTCCGGGGCCGCGTGGCGGGGGAAGGCCGGAAGCTCGGGGCGCCCTGAAATGACCGGAACCGCGGGTCGGGGCCAGGCGTAGGGTCGACTCCCCACGAGCGCCCGGAAACAGAGCGCGAAGAGCTCCGCGACGAGGGCTCCGAGCAGGGTGTCGCGCCATGCGTCATCCGGGCCGGTCTCGGAGAAGAGGGCGGCCGCGATCTCGCCGGCGCGCGAGAGTTCTCGTGGCTCGAGCCGTGCGACTCGGACGGCGCCAGAGCCGGTCGGTCCGGCCCCCAGCGTCCCGGGAAAACCTGGTTCGAAGCGGAGCGCGAAGCCCGCGGCGTCGCCGCGTGCGTCCTCCGGAAATCTTCCGTCCGCGGCGATCGCGATGCCGGGAGCCTCGATGAACGGCACCGTCACCTCGGCGCCTGGCTCCGCGGGGACGTCCAGGGTTCCCCGCTCGAGCACGACGAGGAGTCCTTCCGGCGAGCCGGATCCGGCTTCGGACGGCGCGCCGCGGAAGCGGGCGAGGGAAAATCGACGCATCGCGTCGGCCGCTCGCGGCCCGATGGAGAAGTCCACGATTCCGGCTACCTCTTCCTTTCCTCGTTCCGCTTCGCGGCGCCCGGTCCGGAGCCCCGAGCCGGTAGTAGTATCGCCCCGGAGCGCGGCGGCGGCAATGTCTCCACCGTTGAACCTCTATACTTGACATTATCAACTATTGAGTATATCATGCTTTTATGGATGATCCACTCGACCTCGCGCGCTCCCTGCGGGACGCGTACCAGCGCCTGCTCCGGAGCGACCGCAAGTGGCTGTCCTCCCAAACCTTGAGTCCGGCTGAAGCCCGCCTTTTCGCGGTTCTCGGCGAAGGCCGCAAGGTCAGCGAACTCGCCGACGCCCTCGAGCTCACCGCCGGCGCCGTGACCCGCCTGGTCGACGTCCTCGAACGGCGGACGCTGGCCGAGCGGATCAGGTCCAGCGCGGATCGCCGGGTCGTGTTCGTGCGTCCGACACTCGCCGGCCTCGCCGCGTGGCGGGAATGGGAACGCGCGGCGGACGCGGGCTTCGCCTCGCTCGTCGACGCGCTCGGAGTGGAAGACGCGAAGGCATACGCGCGCCTCCTTCTCGCCACCGCAGCGCATCTGGAGTCGATGGCAGCCGCAAGTACGAAAGCCGCGCCCGGCGGAAACCGGCGCGCGAAAGGAGACTGACATGGCGAATCATGCGACGGCGACCCTCGTCACGGGTGCGAATTCGGGCATGGGGCGCGAGACCGCGCTCGGCCTCGCGCGAGCGGGGCGCGAAGTGATCGCGACGGTTCGCGACGAGGCCAAGGCCGCCGCGTTCCGGGACCACTTTCCCGTTCCTTCACGGCTCGTCGGGGTGGAAATCCTCGAGCTCGGTGACCTCGCTTCGGTGCGCGCGGCGGCTGCGCGCCTAATCGCTACCGGCAGGATCTTCGATACCCTCATCCTCAACGCCGGGGTGATGACGCCGCCATATCGGCGCACCGTCGACGGCTACGAAAGCCAATTCCAGGCGAACTACCTCGGCCACGCCCTGCTCTTCCGGCTCCTCGACGAAGCGGGCCTCGTAGCGCGCGACGCGAAGGTCATCTCCGTTTCGTCACTGTCCGGCGAGAAGGGCCGCGCCTCGACCATCGCGGAATTCGAGGCCGTCGCGACGGTGGGCGAACGCGACTACGACGCCATGCGCTCCTACCGAGAATCAAAGCTGGCGCAAACGCTCTGGAGCCGCGAGCTCCACGAGCGCTACGGCGAGCGCCTCAGGAGTTACGCGGTCCACCCCGGCGTCGTCAACACGAACCTCTTTTACCGGAGCGGCGGTCCCATCTACAAGGCCCTCATGCAACCGGCCGCCTGGCTCGGCTACCTCACGGGCTTCCTGTCGACGCCGCGCCGCGGCGCGTCGACGGTGCTTCGCCTCGCGCTCGGCGACGAACGCCGGAGCGGGCTCTACTGGGCCGCGAAAAAGCCCCGCACACCGAACCCGCTGGTCGAGGACGCGGCCCTGCGCGCGGCGCTCCGGGATTGGACGATCCGCGCCACCTCTTGAACCGCGGCCGTGGAGGGGCTGCGTCCGTCCGCTCCTCCATCAACCTTACTCGCCGATGATCTTGACGAGCACCCGCTTCCGCCTGCGTCCGTCGAACTCGCCGTAGAAGATCCGTTCCCAGGGTCCGAAGTGGAGCCGTCCCTCCGTTATCGCCACGACCGCCTCGCGCCCGAAGATCTGGCGCTTGAGGTGCGCGTCGGCGTTGTCCTCGCCGACGTTGTGCCGGTACGAGGACACAGGCTCGTGAGGCGCCTGCTTCTCGAGCCAGTCGGCGAAGTCGGCGTGCAGGCCCGACTCCGCGTCGTTGACGAAAACCGAGGCGGTGATGTGCATGGCGTTGACCAGGCAGAGTCCCTCTCGCACCCCGCTCCGGGCCAGCGCTGCCTCGACCCGGTCGGTTATGTCGACGAACTCCATGCGGCGCTTCGTCTCGAACCAGAGTTCCTCGTGAAAGCTTTTCATGCCGCCACTCTAGCCGCGCCAACACGGGCGCGCAAGCTTCGCGGCGTTCGAACCCGGCTCCACCCCGAAGCTTCGTGACACTCACCCATGGCCTCGTCGTATACTGTACGTCATGGCCAGCAATGCCCTCCGCGCCCTCGTCGTCCAAGCGCCCTTCGTCCAGCCCAACGCGCCCTATCCCGCGGCCTTCTACCTCGACGCCCGGCTGCGCGCGTTGGGCGTCGAGTCAACGGCCATCGACCACTCCATCGCCGCCTGGCGCTCGCTCCATTCCCGCTCGGGGCTCGCGCTGGCCTTCGACGAAGCCCGGCGCCGCCTCGACTCAGGCGAACTGGTCCTGCCCGACGAGGCGACGCGCGACCAGGTGCTCCGATACCTCTCGAACCGCGACGCCTACCTCCGCGAGATCGACAAGCTCGTCGCCTTCCTGTCCTTCGCCGACCCGTCCTACGCGCACCGACTGGCCGCCTCGCGCGACTTGCCCTACGGCGCCCGCGCCGAGGCGCTCCTCGACGGGCTCGACGGCGAGCTCCGCGCGGAAGACGCCGCGCGCTTCGCCACGGCCATCCTCAACGACCTGGGCGACTTCCTTTCCTACGCCGTCGATCCGGACTGGGGCGCCGTGCGCTACGCCGAGCGCATCGGCCGCTCCGGCGGCTCTTTCGCGGAGCTTTCGCGCGTGGCGGACTCGGGCTGGATACTCGACCGGATCTACCGTCCCCTCGCCGACGCCGAGTTCGAACGGATCGCCCTCGAGCTGTCCGCCGACGAGACGCTTCTCCTTCTCGTCACCATTCCCTTCCCCGGTTGCGCCGCAGGAGCCTTGGCCTGCGCCAGGTCTGCCCGCCGCGCCCTGGGGTCCCGCGTCCGCGTCGCCTTCGGCGGCGGCTACGTCTCCACCGAGCTCCGCGAGCTCTCCGACCCGGGCATCTTCGACGATGCGGACTGGCTTGTCTTCGATTCAGGCTACGCCGCGCTCGATGGCATCCTTGAGACGATCGCCGGCGCTCCGGACGCGTTCCTGTACCGCACCATGACGAGGGGGGAGGAAGGAAGGATCCTCGCGCACGGCTTTCCGCCCGCCGACCCCGCAGCGCTCAGCCACTCCGACCCGACGGCGTCCGCGGCCGCGCGCTCGGCCGCGGACGCCCGCTTCGCGCACGAACGCGCCGTCATCGCCGGCACCTTCCCCGACTGGCGCGGCGCGCCCTGGACGGACTACGTCGGCGCGGTCGATTCGGCGAACCCCATGCACCGGCTCTGGTCGGACGCGCCCTGGCTCAAGTACCACCTGGCCTACGGCTGTTACTGGGCGCGTTGCGCCTTCTGCGACACCGAACTCGAATACGTGTCGCGCTACCTGCCCTCCGAAGTCCCCCGCCTCATGCAGGCCGCGCTCGCGGCGCGAGCGACGAGCGGACTGTCAGGCATCCACTTCGTCGACGAGGCCCTGCCTCTCCCCCAGCTGCTCCGCTTCGCCGCGGCCAACGCCGCCCTCGAAACGCCGTTCCACTTCTGGGGCAACGTCCGCTACGACAAGACCTGGACCGACGACGCTGTGTCGCTCCTGGCCGCGGGCGGCCTGGTGGCTGTCTCAGGCGGCATCGAGATCGCCACGGAGCGCGGCCTCGAACTGACCGGCAAGGGCGTCTCCTTCGAGGACATCGTGCGTTCCCTTCTGGCCTTCCGCCGGAACGGCGTCCTCGTCCACGCCTACCTGATCTACGGATTCCCCGAACAGGACGAGCGCGATATCGTCGACTCGATGGAGGCGGTCCGCCAGCTCTTCGCCGCAGGTCTCGTCGACTCGGCTTTCTGGCACCGCTTCGCGCTGACCCGCCACTCGCGCATGTACGCCGAGTGGAAGGCAGGCCGCCGCCCCGCCCTCGAGCCGATTGACAGCGCCGCGCGCCTCGAGCCAACGCCTGCCGCGTCCGTCTTCGCGGCGAACGATCTGTCCTTCCGGGGCGAAGAGCGATTCGAGCGTTGGGGTCAGGGACTCGACGCGGCGCTCGCCGCATGGATGGAGGGCGAAGCACTCGAAGAGCCGCTCGATGCATGGTTCGAAGAATTCCCGGCGCCGAAACCGAGCCTGCCCCCCGATTTCATCGACAGGCTTGGACGTGCCGCGGAGGCCGCCCTCGACGCGGAAGCCATTCCGGAAAACGCGCGCGCGCATTGGATCGCGGGACTCCCGCTCGTCGAAGGCTCAGGCTCGAAGGGACGGGCGAACCTTGCCTGGACCTGGCGCGGAAGGCTCGAGCGCCTCCGCCTCACGGCCCCCGACGCCCATGCGCTCGCCTCGGCGATCCGGAAGCTCGCGGACGTTCCCGACGGACTTCCGTGGCCCGCGCTCGCGCTCGATCCTGTCTTCGGACCGCGCCTCGCCGGGCTTCGCGGCCGGGGCCTCGTGGCAACCCGGGCGTACTGAGCGCCACCGCGGTCTGGAATCGCCCTTCGGTTCGCCTCCTGCACCGCCTGCCAATGAAAAGAGCCGCCTTGCGGCGGCTCTTTTCGGTCATGGGCGGTGCAGGAGTCGAACCTGCGACCCCCAGCGTGTCATACTGTTCAACTCCAAACAGCCAGCCCCTTTAGCCACCATGGTCTAAGCAATCGTGCCTACCAATGGTCAG
>JAFGNN010000013.1 GCA_016926955.1 Spirochaetales bacterium
TACGCGGCGCTTGCCGCCCTGGTCGAAAAGCTCGCGCGGTGCGGCTGAAAGGACGCGCCCGACCCGAAGAAAAAGGCCGCCCCGGGGAGGGCGGCCGCTCGAGAGGGTGCGGGGGTGGAGGGCGGAATCCCGCGCGGGCGGGGACCCCCCTTTTCCCCCATCGTACTAGAAACGGTAGCCGAGCGAGATCTCGACGGCGGAGTAGCGATTCGATTCGACGATGTCGAAAGCTCCGGTGTATTCACCGGAAGTGCGGTTCTCCGAGTAGACGACGTCGGCGAAGAGCCCCGAGCCGAGCTGCATGGTGAGCCCGGCGGCCCAGTAGATGCCGGGTTTTATGGAATCGTATGAATCGAGGTCCTTCATGGCCTGATCGGGGAGCATGAAGGTGAAACCGATGCGGCCGACCGGACCCATGGTCACGCCTTCCACGCGGAGCGGCAGGCGCACGGTGGCGTAGGGCGTCAGGTAGCTGAGGGTCGGGCGGTCGGAGGCCGCGCTCTGGAGGTCGCGGGGAATCTGGAACGAGAAGCCCGCGCCGAGGAGCATGAAGCGTTCGACGTCGAGAAGGTACTCGGCCGAGAGCGTGAAGCCCAGGTGGGCGTCGGAGTAATTGTCCGGATCATCATTGACCGTCGTCGTTGAAAGGGTGATGTTCTCGGACGAAAGGGTCTTGTAGGTGCCCTCCAGGTCCATGCCGACGCGGACGACCAGTTGGGCGGACGCGGAAGCGGCGAAGAGGACGGCGAAGGCCGCGAGCGCGGCGAGTTTCCTGTTCATGTTTCGTTCCTCCGTTCGCGATGGTAGGGCGGCGGGCGGGGCTCCGTCAACCGGGGCCGGGGCGCGCGATGCGAAGGGCGAACTTGCGGTTCCGGGCGCGCGGGGGTAACATCCATGCATGACGCCGCCCGAATGTCCCGACGAAGACGCCCTCTTCCCGCCCGGGCTGCCGGGTTTCGGCGAGTACTTCCTGGCGACGCAGACGCCCCTCTGGATCGAGGATTTTTCCGGCGTCGCTTCGCGCCTCGCGGAGCTCGGACTGTCGGGCGGCGAGCTCGAGAAGCACCTGCGCGCGAACCCCGGCGAGGTGCGCTACCTCGCCTCGAGGGTCCGCATCCTCGACGCGAACCAGGCCGCCGCCGAGCTCATCGAGGCCGACAGCCGCAAGCAGCTGACCGGCAACATCGCGGTCGGCTTCGACGACGGTTCGTATGGCAATTTCCTCGAGGAAATCCTCTCGATCGCCTCCGGCGCCCGCCGCTTCACCGTGGACTTCCGCGCGCGCTCGGTGCGGGGACGCCCGCTCCGCCTCCGCATGCAGTGGAGCGTGGCTCCCGGACACGAGGAGGACCTGGCCCTGGTGTTCGTGAGCGGCATCGACCTGACCGCGCTCATGGAGCGCGACGACCAGCTGAGGATCGCGCTCGAACGGCAGGAGGTCCTGTTGCGCGAGCTCCAGCACCGGGTCCGGAACACCCTGTCGCTGGTCATCTCCATACTGCGCTGGCAACGCGACGCGGACCCGTCGGGCGAGGCGGTGCTCGGCTCGGCGCTCAGGCGCGTCGACACCCTGGCCACGGTGCAGCGCTCGCTCGGCTCGTCGGAGGACTACGCGCGGGTGTCCCTGCGCGATTGCGTGGAGGCCATCGCCGTGTCCGCGCGGACCGCGCTGGGCTTGGCCTCGGAGATAGCATGCGATCTGCCCGACCTGTCGCTGCCGGTCGAAACCGCGACGCCGCTCGCGCTCGCGGTCGGCGAGCTCGCGGACAATGCCCTGCGCCACGGCAGGGGAGCGGATGGACGGGCCGAGCTTTCGCTCCGGGCCTGGCTCGAGGGGGAAGCGTCGCTCGTCGTCGAGGTGGGCGACCGCGGTCCCGGCCTCGACGCTGAGCGACCGGAAGGCATCGGGCTCGGCTTGGTGCGGGTACTGGCCCTGCAGCTGAAGGCGGAGCTCAGGATCGAGGAGGCGCGACCGGGCACCCGGGCCGTCCTCGTCATTCCGCTCGCGTAGACGCGGGCGCCGGGTGCCTCCCGAGGGCGTCGCTACGGAAGGCGGCCAGCGTCGGGGGCCGCGGGGAAACCCAGCACCGCGAGGTCGGGTTCCTCGACCAGCGACAGGCGCGCGCCGAGCCGCTCCGCCAGGGCCGCGAAGGCGCGCGGACCGAAAAAGCCGACATGCGTGGGGTCTTCCTTGTACCACCAACGCCCGAAATCCTCGCGGCGCTCCGGCGGGAAGCGCGTGCGCAGCGCTATCGAGCCGCCGACTTCGAGCTTCCGCGCGAGCGCCGAAAGCAGGCGGTAGGGGTAGGGGACGTGTTCGAGCACCTCGTGGACGGCGATCAGGGCGAAGCGCCCGGCGAGGGCGCGGCGCTCCGGGGCGAAGATCGGATCCCACGCCTCGGCGCGGTAGCCGCGTTCCCGCAGAATCAGGGCCAGCGCCGGTTCGGGACCGGAGCCGAAATCGAGGACGCGCGCGGGCGGCGGGGCGAAGGGCGCCACGGCGCGGTCGACGAAGGATGCGAGGAAGCGGCGGTAGCCTGAGTCGGCCGGATCGTTGCGGTGGAGGCGGTAGCGGGCCTCGGCCGTCTGCGCGTCAGGGACAGCGCCCCGTTCGACGCGCACGTGGCCGCAGACCGGGCAGCGGAACCATTCGACGCCCCTGGCTCGGGTCCACGGGGCGTCGGCGGGAAAGGCGGCGGCGCAGGCTCGGCAACGCATGAAGCCGATGCTAGCCCGGACCCGCCGGACTGGCCAAGAGCCGGCTAAGGTCGCGGGGCCGGAGCGCGGACGGGCTCTCCACGCCTCCGACGCCTTGACTCGCGCGCGCGGGCGCGCCATTTTCATCGGGTGCCCGTCGCGTCGCGACGCGCGCGGAGGCAGGATGCAAGACCGGTTCAGGAATTTCAACGCGGGCAGGGCCAACTTCTTTCTCGTGGGTTTCATGGCCCTGGTCGTGCTCATGGCCGTGGCGAAACTGACCGCCACGGTGATGATCCCGCTCGTCATAGCCCTGCTGCTCGCCTTCGTGCTCGAGCCCCTCGTCCTCTTCATCGAACGGCTGCGGATTCCGCGTCTGTTGTCCATCATAGCCGTTTTCATCCTGCTGGGCGGCGGCATCTACGTGATCGGCGCCATAGTCTTCACGAGCGGACGGACCATCCTGAGCCTCTACCCGAAGTACGAGGCGCGCTTCTCAGAGATCTACGCGAGGGTGGCCGAGGTCCTCAGCCTGCCCTACGACGCGCGGCTCTCGGTTTTCGGCAACCTGTGGGGCCAGCTCGGCGTGCGGTCCAAAGTCCAGTCGCTCGCCCTCTCGCTTTCGGAAGGCTCCATCGGCTTCCTCTCCGACGCCATGATCGTGCTCATCATGACGACCTTCCTGCTCCTCGAGCTCGGGCATTTCCGCGGCAAGATCGAGATAGCCTTCGAGCATCGCCTTTCGGACCGCATCCGCGCCATCGTGACCGACGTGGTCTCCCAGGTCAGCCGCTATCTCAGCGCTAAATTCTTCATATCGCTGGGCACCGGCATCCTGGTCACGGTGGGCCTCGAGATCGTCGGCCTCGATTTCGCGATCGTGTGGGGCGTCATATCCTTCGTCCTCAACTTCATACCCACCTTCGGCAGCATCGGCGCGGGTCTCGGCGCGGGCGCTTTCGCCCTGGTCCAGTTCTGGCCGGAGCCCGGCCCCATCATCGGGGTCGGCATCGTCATGCTCGGGGTCAACCAGGTGATCGGCAACTTCCTCGAACCGAAGATCATGGGCGATAACCTGGGCCTCTCGCCCTTCGTTATCGTCGTCTCGCTGGTGGCGTGGGGGTGGCTCTGGGGCTTCGCCGGCCTGGTGCTGGCGGTGCCGATGACGGTCATAGTCAAGATCGTGTGCGAGAACGTCCCCATGCTCGAACCGGTGTCCCTGTTGATCGGTTCCTGGAAATCGGCACGGAAGCGACGCGGCGTCGACGAGGCTGGCGGCGACGCGTCCTCCGGAGCCTGAGAGCGGGGCGCGGCGAAGATGAGGCGCGCGGAAGCGGCCCCGGCGCTTCGGGCCCCGTCCCGCCCTTGACTCGCTGAATTGTCGGCGCTAGATTGACACCGCGCCTGGATCCGTCGCGACCGGGACGCGGGAGTTTCGCATGACGATACCTGAGGCTCCCCTTCCGCGCGGAAGGGCGGGGCCATGGCGTTCGTAGACGTCCGCGGGCTGTTCCACCGCTACCCGGGTTCGCCCGTCCATTCCCTGTCCGACGTATCCTTCCAGGTCCAGCCGGGCGAGTACCTGGCCGTGCTCGGCGCCAACGGCTCCGGCAAGAGCACCCTCGTGCGCTGCCTCGACGGTCTCGCCGAGATCGAAAGCGGCACGGTGCTCGTCGGCGGGCTCGACCCCATGAACGCGGAGCAGCTCGCGGACTTGCGTTCGCGCGTCGGCCTCGTCTTCCAGTCGCCCGCCGACCAGCTGGTCGCCTCCGTAGTCGAGGAGGACTGCGCCTTCGGTCCCGAGAACCTCGGCCTGCCGCGGGAGGAGATCGCTCGACGGGTCGCCTCGGCCCTGGAAGCGGCAGGCTTGCAGGCGGAACGCTCCCGGCCCGCCTGGGCCCTGTCCGCGGGCCAGCAGCAGCGCCTCGCTGTCGCCGGCGCGCTCGCCCTCGAACCCGAGCTGCTGCTCCTCGACGAAGCCACCGCCATGATCGATCCGCCCGGACGCACGGGTTTCCTCGACCTGATAGGACGCCTCAACTCAGACGGCACGACGGTCATCCACGTCACCCATTCCATGGAAGAAGTCCTTCGCGCGGGCCGCGCCCTGGTCCTGCATGAAGGTCGCCTCGTGTTCGACGGAACGCCCGCGGACCTGTTCGAGCGGCCCGGGCTGGAGTCCTGGTCGCTTTCGCGGCCCGCCTCGCTGGAAGCGGCGCGTCGCGTCCGCTTTGCGTTTCCGGGGTTCCGGCCCGCCGGCCACGCCCCCGAGGATTTCCGCGACGAACTCTCGCGCCTTGCCCGGGCTTCGGGGAAGGTTCCGGCGAGCCCGCGCACCGACGTCTCGCTTCCGGCACCCGCCGTTTCCGTCGACCCGCCGCGCGAAGACGACGCGCTCGTTCTCGACAAGGTCGCGCACGAGTACCTGGGCGGCACCGAGCTCTCGAGGCTCGCGCTCGACGGCGTCTCGCTCCGCGTCGGGAAGGGCGAGCTCGTCGCCCTGGTGGGCGCAACGGGTTCCGGCAAGAGCTCCGCGCTCCAGCACGGAAACGCCCTGCTCGCGCCGTCCTCCGGATCGGCGCGCGTCCTGGGCCTCGACCCCGCGGCCAAGGGCGTCGACCTCAAGGCCTTGAGGTCGCGGGCGGCCCTGGCCGTCCAGCGGCCCGAGACCGCCCTCTTCGAGACCTGCGTCGGCGACGATGTGGCCTTCGGCCCCCGCAACCAGGGACTGCGGGGCCGTGCGCTCGTGGAGCGGGTCCGCTCGGCCATGGCGCGGGTCAATTTGCCGTACGCGGATTTCCGCGACCGCCCGGTCCGCGCGCTCTCGGGCGGCGAGAAGCGCCGCGCTGCCATGGCCGGGGTTCTGGCCCTCGATCCCGAGCTTCTGCTGCTGGACGAACCCTGCGCGGGACTCGACCCGGCGGGCCGCGAGTCGGCGCTGGCGCTTCAGGCCGCGCTGAGTTCGGACGGCCGGACGGTGGCCGTTTCGACCCACTCGATGGAGGACGCGACGCGGGCGGACCGCGTGTACGTCCTCGAGCGGGGCAGGGTTGTAGCCGAAGGGAGCTCGGCGGAAGTCTTCCTCGGGACCGAGCCGCCGCCCGGGCTCGAACGGCCTTGGGCCGCTGAAGCGTCCGTGCTGATGTGGCGCGCCGGGCTCACTGACGCCCCGACCGCCCTCGACGCCGCGGCGTTGGCCGACGAGGCGCTGGCCGTACTCGGTGTCGCGCCTCCGGGCGGCGTCCCGCGCGGGGGGCTGGAGGCGGCGCCGTGAAGGACCTCGAATTCTTCCGCAACGCCACCCTCGGGCAGTATGTCGACTCCCATTCGCGTGTGCACGCGCTTGCGCCGCTCACCAAGTACCTTGGCCTCTTCGCGCTGGCTGCGCCGGCCCTCGCGTCTCGCCCCGCCTACGCGGCCCTTGCCGTCATGGCGCTGGGCCTCCTCGTCGCTCTGGCGGCGAAGGTGCGGCCGGCCTTCCTGCTCCGCGGACTCAAGCCCGCGCTCCCTGCCCTGGCCCTCATCATGGCGCTTCAGGTGCTGCTCTCCTGGCCCGGCGACGAGAGCGCGGTGCTGCTCCGCCTCGGCCCGATCGACGTGACGCTGGCCGAGCTCGCGAACTCCGCGCGTATCGCGGCGCGGCTCGCGGCGCTCATGGTGACGCTCGGGCTCTTCACCGCCACGGCATCCGAGAGCCAGATCGTCCACGGCATCGAGGACATCCTCTCGCCGCTTTCGCGGCTCGGCATTCCGGCGCACCGGCTCGCGCTCGTGGTCGGCATCGCCTTCCGCTTCATACCGATCCTGGCGGGCGAGGCCGAGCTCATCGTCAAGGCGCAGGCCTCGCGCGGCGCGGACTTCGGATCCGGCACGCGGAACCCGGTCAGGCGCGTGAAGGCCTGGCTGCCTGTGCTGGTGCCTCTCATGCTGCGCGCCCTCGAGCGCTCGGAGTCGCTGGTCGAGGCTATGGAGGCCCGCGGGTATTCCGGCGGTCTCCGCTCGCGCCTCGCGTCCTATCCGGTCGGATCGGGCGAAAAGGCGCTCCGCGCCGGCCTCGTCCTGTTCGCCGTCGTCTCGGTAATCCTGGTCTCGAGGGCGCCGTCGCCCTTCGGAACCTGGCTCTGACACATCGCAATTAAAGGAGCAATGTCGTGAAGAAGTCCGTCGTCCGCAAGATCGTCGTGGCGGGAGTGCTCTCCGCCGTCGCCGCCTTCCTCGGCCTGACCCGGCTCGGCTACATCCCGTGGTTCTCCGGGGCCTCGCTCACCGTCATGCACGTGCCGGCCATCGTCGGCGCGGTGCTCGAGGGACCGATCGTCGGCGCCGTCATCGGCCTGGTGTTCGGCCTCACGAGCCTGCTGCAGGCGGCCATCGCGCCGACGGGGCCGCTCGATCCGGCCTTCGTCAATCCGCTCATCTCGGTGCTGCCGCGCCTGCTCGTGGGACCGGCGGCCTTCCTCGCCTACGCCGCCTTCCGCGGCAAGCTGGAAATCCCGGCGCTCGGGCTTTCCGGCATAGTCGGCAGCCTCGTGAACACAATGCTGGTGGTGGCGGCTCTCGCGCTGTTCGGCTTCCTGACCTGGGACCTCTTCTGGCCGGTCGTCACGGCGAACGGGCTTCCGGAGGCCGGCGCCGCCGCCATCGTCAACGTGGCCGTCGTGGCCGCCTGGAAGGGCGTCGCCCGAAGGGGCGGCAAGGCCTCGATCGCCGCCGAAGAGGACAGGTAGCCGTGCTCCTCGCGCTGGACGCCCGCAACGCCTCGATCTCCGTCGGCGCCTGGCGCGAGGGCGGCGCGGCAGGTCCCGTCCGCTTCCGGCTCGGGGCCGGCGCCTCGCGCAGCGCCGACGAGTGGGCCTACGCGCTCGATTCGATGCTGCGCGCCGGGGGAGTCGAGCCGTCGCTCGTCGATCGGGTCGTCCTCTCGTGCGTGGTGCCGAGCCTCAGCTCCCGGCTCCTCGGGGCCTGCTCGAAGGCGTTCGCCCTCGAGCCGCTGGTCGTGGGGCCCGGCGTGCGCAACGGGCTCAAGATCCGCACCGACTCGCCCTCGGAGCTCGGCTCGGACCTGGTCTGCGACGCCGTGGCCGCACGCGAATTGATGGCAGCGCGCGGCCTCGACGGGCATCCCTGCGTCGTCGTCGACTTCGGCTCCGCCATCGCCTTCTCGGCGCTGTCCGCCTCGGGCGAGTACCTGGGCGCCTCGATAGCCCCGGGGCCCGAGCTGGCCTCGCTGGCCCTATCGCGCGGGGCGGCGCTACTGCCCGAAGCCCGCTTCGAGGCGAGCACGCGCGCCATCGGCAGGAACACCGCGGACGCCATGCGCTCGGGCCTCGCGCTGGGCTTCGCGGGCCTCGTGGACCGCGTGGTGGAGCGCATGGCCGCCGAGCTCGGCGAGCCCTGCCTGGTGGTGGGCTCCGGCGAGGAATACGGCCGCCTGCTGGAACCGGTTCGGGGCTACCTTTCCTTCGAGCCGGACCTGGCCCTGGAGGGCCTGCGCGCCATCGCGGCGCTCAACCCGGCCGGAGCGGCAAATCCCGGCGGAACGGGCGGGGATCCGCGAGGCTGAGGGCAGCCGGACCCGGCCTCGGGCCGCGCCGCTTGCCCGAAGGCCTCGTATCGTCCTAGAATCGACCGAAAGCAATCCGGACGGAGGATCCACCAACATGGAAGAACTCTTCATCGGCTTCACGTCGGTGACCTGGCAGCACCTGGTCATGTACCTGGTGGGCGTCGCGCTCATCGTCCTGGCCATCGTCAAGCAGTACGAACCGATGCTGCTTCTGCCCATCGGCTTCGGCGCCATCCTCGTGAACCTGCCTCTCGAGACCGTGTGGGAGCACTCCGGCGCCCCCGGCTTCCTCAAGATCCTCTACGAGGCCGGCATCGCGACCGAGCTCTTCCCCCTGCTCATCTTCGTGGCGGTGGGGGCCATGATCGACTTCGGGCCGCTGTTCAAGAACCCCTACATGATCTTCTTCGGCGCCGCCGCCCAGTTCGGCATCTTCGCCACCATGATCGTGGCGACCCTGGTCGGCTTCGACCTCCGCGAGGCCGCGAGCATCGGCATCATCGGCGCGGCCGACGGCCCCACGAGCATCTTCGTCGCCAACATCTTCGCCCCGAAGCTGCTCGGCCCGATCTCGGTGGCCGCGTACTCGTACATGTCGCTCGTGCCCCTGATCCAGCCGCCGGTCATCAAGGCGCTGACCACCAAGGCGGAGCGCCGCATACACATGACCTACCACGAATCCAATTCGCCGAAGTGGCTCAAGGTGATGTTCCCCATCGCCGTCACCATGATCTCCGGCTTCGTGGCCCCCATCTCCGTTCCGCTCATCGGAAGCCTCATGTTCGGCAACCTCATCCGCGAGTCCGGCGTCCTCGAGCGCCTTTCGCAGACGGCGCAGAACGAGCTCGCGTACCTCGTGACCCTGCTCCTCGGCATCACCATCGGCTCCAGCATGAAGGCGGCCGACTTCCTGACCTGGAAGACCCTGCTCATCATGGGCATGGGCCTCGTGGCCTTCGTCTTCGACACCGCGGGCGGCGTCCTCTTCGCCAAGGCCGTCAACCTCTTCCTGCCCACGGGCCGCAAGGTGAACCCGATGATCGGCGCCTGCGGCATCTCCGCCTTCCCCATGTCGGGCCGCATCGTGCAGAAGATGGCCAGCGACGAGGAGAAGGGCAACATCATCCTCATGCACGCCATCGGGTCCAACGTCTCGGGCCAGCTCGGCTCGGTCATCGCGGGCGGCATGGTGCTCGCCCTGGTCCCGCTCGTCGCGGGCCTCTGATAAGGAGCAGCACGATGGAACGCTTCACCGAATGGCTCAAATACGGCGACGACACGGTCAAGGCGCTCGGCGTCTCGGCCGGCGGCCTCATCGGCGTCTTCGCCACGCTCGGCGTCTTTTTCCTCGTCATCTGGCTTTCCGACAAGGTCGGCCGGAAGGCGGAGTAAGGTTGAAGGGAAAGGGGGAGCGCCCGCCCGGATGACTGCCGCCGCGGCGGTTCGCCGTCGCAACCGTACGACGCGGCTCCCCCCCGCTTCAGCGTCCTCGCCGGAAGCGGAAGCTTCCGGCTCCGGTCGCTTCCGCTCCCCCCTCTTTCCCCCGGGCGCCGGCCCGATTTGCGCCCCGGCCGGACCGCGCGCTATACTCCCATAATCACCGCTTCGGGGAGGCAGCCTGAAGATGAGTCCGGACCAAGGCAAGGTCGCGGCGAAGGGGCGGACGCTCCGGCAGGAGGTCCAGTTCCTCGCCGTGGCCGTCCCGACAGCCATCCTGGCCCTCGTCGTGCTCGCCTTCATCGCCCTCGTCTCCGTCTCGATCGCCCGCGAGCTCAAGGCGGATGCGGCGAATGCCGCTGACGAGACGCGCGACCTCCTTGCCGATCCGCTCTACCGCATCGACGACGAGCAGGCGCGCGCCATCGGCGAGGCCCTGCTCTCCTCGGGGCGCATCGACGGCATCCGCCTCGAGTCGCCCGTCTCCGGCATCGTCCTCGAGGTCGAGCCGTCCGGGCCTTCCACCATCGAGTCGCTCGGGCGCCGGATCGAGCGCGACGGCCTCGCTGTCGGCTCCGTGACGCTTCATTTCTCCGACCGGCGGCTCGAGGAAACCAGGAAGCTGCTCGCGGGGCTCGGAGTCGCCGTCATCCTGAGCGCGAGCCTCGCCAACGCGCTCGCGCTCTCCCTGATCCTTGCGCGACAGATCGGGCGGACCCTCCGGGGTCTTGCTTCCGGCGTCGGGGCCATAGCGCGCGGGGACTACGAGCGGCCCGTGCCGCTGACCCGCTACCGGGACGTCAACCAGGTCGTCGCCCTGCTCAACGACATGGCCGGACGCGTCGAGGCCAAGAACCGCGAGCTGATTCACGCCAACGCCACGCTCGAGACGCGCGTGGCCGAGCGCACCTCCGAGCTCAGCGACTCCCTTTCCGAGCTCAAGCGGACCCAACGCCTGCTCGTCGATGCCGAGAAGCTTTCCGCCCTCGGCCACCTGTCCGCCGGCGTCGCGCACGAGCTCAACACTCCGCTCGGCGCCATCGTCTCGGCCCTCGGCTCGATACGGACGTATTTCGGAAAGCAGGCGCTCGGGCTCGTCCGCTACCGCGGCGAGCTCGCTCCGGAGGCCGCCGCGCTGTTCGACGCGGCGCTGGAGGCGGGCCTTTCCGGCGACGCCGACCTGGCCGCGGGCAGTGCCGCGCGGAGCGGGCTCAAGCGCCTCAAGGCCGAGCTCGCGAAGCTCGGCGTGGATGACGGCGCCGAGCTAGCGGCCAGCCTCCACGAACTGGGCGGCGAGGCCGCGCTCGAACGTTTCAAGGAGCTCCTCGGCGTTCCCGGCGCCGCGTCAGTCCTCGAGGCGGCCCTGCAACCGGTCAACGCTAAACGCATGGCGGAGGTGGCCGCGCTGGCCGCCCAGAAGGCTTCGGAGGTCGTGGCGGCGCTTAAACCGTACCTGGACGACAGTGCGCTTCCCGAACTCGGTCCCGTCGATGTCGCGAAGGGCTTCGAGGAGGCGCTTTCGCTCATGAGCGAGTTCGCGCTGTCCCGGATCACCGTCTCGCGGGACTGCGCGGCCGTGCACGCCCGCGGCAAGCGCGAGGATCTGATGCGGATATGGTACAACCTGATCCGGAACGCGGTGCAGGCCATGGCCTACCAGGGCGAGCTCGGCCTTTCCGCGCGCGTCGAGGACGGCATGGCGGTCGCGCGGGTACGCGACAACGGTCCCGGCATCCCCGAGGAGATCCGCGACCGCGTGTTCGAGCCCTTCTTCACCACCAAGCCGGGCGGCGAGGGGCTCGGGCTCGGGCTCATGGTTGCCAGGCGCATCGCCGAGGGTTTCGGGGGAAGCGTCGAGTTTGAATCGAGGCCCGGCTACACCGAGTTCACGGTCCGCCTTCCCGCCTGGAATTGAGCCTGCCGGCGCAACCGTCGGGCAGCGCGCGCGGTATATTCCGGGTATATGAGCGCCACGTTCAACAAAAGGGGCCGCCGCCCCGCGCGCGCGCCGCGCGCCGCTTCCCTCCTCGCCGTCCTCACCTTCCTCGTCGCCCTCGGCTCCTGCGGCCAGCCTGACCCGGTAGACGAGACGGTCTATCCCGTTTCCGCGTCGTTCGACGCCGCGGACGCGTCCGCCTGGACCGCGGCCGGCCCTTCGGTCCGCTTCGCAACCTACGCTCCCGCGGACCGCAACGAGGAAGTGTCGTTCACCGCGAGCGGCCTCGTGCCCGGCAAGGCCTGGCTCGTCGTCACCAACGCCGACCCGGGCGCCTCCTTCGAGCTTTCCGGCACACTTGCCAACGCGGTGCCCGAGGCGCGGACGGCGGTCGAATCCACCGACACCGCCACTGCCGACACCTTGACGCGCTACCTCCGCGACATCCCCGCGGTCAGCGAGTTCAACGCGGACCCGTGGGCGTACGTCGAAGAGAGCGCGATTTCCAGCAGGGCCATCGTTCCCTCCGCGCCTGTCTTAAGCACTTCAGCACTCTATGAGAAGGCGGAATTCAGCTACCTGATCGTCAACTCCGTAGGTGAACTCGAGACCGTAACGGCATTTGCTACGTGCAAGGCTTACGACACTGATACCACTACAGGCATCAGCGCCGCAGTATGGGTTCTTGATAGCCTTCTGGCCGACAGCACGATAAGCCAAACTATGATTGATGCGGTAATCTCGAAATTCCTTGTGGTGGGAAGCGACAACGATATCCATGACTGGGTGTCAAGTGTTTTCGGCGACAGCTACTCGACCCCCGTCGCTGCTCGTTCCGATGCGCTCATCACCGATGCCGATGTTATCGACATCCTGATCGCGGACATTGGGCAGCAGGATATAAAGAGCGGAATAATCGGATATTTCCATTCGTTGCACAATTACCAAAAGAGAGTTTTTTCGGATTCGAACGAGAGAGTGATGTTTTTCATCGATGCACCCATACTTGCTGATCCGTCCGGCGGCAAGAACTCGATCTGGGAACCAACCGACATCGGTCCCATGGAAATCTGGTCCACGCTGGCGCACGAACTGCAGCACATGATCCACTTCAATGAAAAATTCGTGGAACGCGAGTCCGCCCAATCGCCGACATGGTATGACGAAACGTGTTCGGCCGCGGCTGAAGATCTGGTATCGTATAAGCTCGCAATCAACGGACCCAGAGGCGTTTCATGGGATCGGGCCGATGCAGGCGATACGGGAAACCAAAGCGGCCTCCTGCCCTATTTCGTATGGTATCCTGAGGATTCTTTGACCTATTGGCCCTCGCCAGAACTGTCTACGATGCATGACTACGGCAGCGCCTACGCGTTCGCCGCGTGGCTTGGCAGGAACTATGGTCCCCAGGTCTTCCAGGGAATGGTTCAGAGTTTGGATACTGGATTCCAGGCGCTCGAAAATGCGATTGCCAATCTGGGGTACGTGAAGCCGGACGAGTCGACCCTATTGCGGGATTGGGCAGTTGCCAGTATTGGCTCGACCTTCGATCCTGTGACCTATCCAATGGAAATTCCATACCGGTTCAATTCAGGGACCTGGTTTACTGGGACGGTGGGATCAACCACGTATCAGGTAGGCTCGATTGGTTTGAATCGCTATCGCCAGATAGAGGATGGAAGCACGACCGTCCTTCATGAAACAGGGCTGAAGATTCTAAGCGATATTCCATCCTCAGGCTCCATCGCCCCCGCCGCCAACCTGTACATCGCGTTGCCGGTGGCCGCGGACGGGACGGCGGCCGGAACGCTCACACTCTACCGGGGCATGTCCATGACCGTGGTGGTGAGCGAGTGAGCCGACCGTCCCGGCGCTTCGTCCTCGGGCTTTTCGCGGCCGCGCTGCCCGCCCTGGTCCTCCTGGGTGCCTGCGACGCGACGCTCGAGGGAACGGTGCTCCGGGTGGGCAACGAGCCGTTCTCGATGCTGGTCCTGAGGATCGACGACGGGCGGGACCTCGCGCTCGAGGGACCGCTCCTCGCGGAGCTCGAGCGCTTGCAGAACCGCCGCGTGCGGCTCGAGGGCGAGCTCCTCGAAGGCGGCCCTCCCGGCGCCGCCGCCCGCCTCGCGGTCAGCTCCATCGAAGAAGACTGACCACGGGGACACGGAGGAGAGACGGAGAAAGCGGAAGAGACCGGGACAATGAGAACGGGAATGCCTCCCCGATTCCCTTCCTTCCCTCCCTCTTGCCCTCCCTATCTCCGTGCCTCCGTGGTTTGTATCTTCAGAAGCTGCCCGAGCCGACGGTGATGGAGAGCGACACCGAGGCCGAGGGCTTTCCGGGGCCGGTGGGCCCCATGGTGAACTCGTCCCCTTCCTCGCCGAAGGTGAAGCGCGCCGAGAGGCTGGCGGAGAGGTAGTCGAAGAAGCGGTACGAAAGCTGCGGCATCGCGAAGCCCGAGAGGTCCGAAAGGTTCGCCATGGCGGTCAGCGAAGCCGAGAGGTCCTCGGCGCCGAAGAGCTCGCCGAGCGAGACCGAGGCCGCCGCGTAGTGGCGCGAAAAGCGGAGCGTGTCGAGGGCGAACGCGACCGGATCGGTGAACGAGCCGGTTTCCTGCAGGGCTGTCTGAAGGAAGAAGTGGTTGAACGCCTCCGCGGCCGTCGCCTCGCTCTGGGCCTCGCCGTTGAACAGGTACTGCGCCATCACCGTCAGGTTCGTTTCCTGGTTCAGGTAGCTGGCGCCGAGCGTCGCGCTGGCGAAGAAGCGGTCGGGGTATTCGACCGCCTCGAAGGCTGACGAGCCGAGCATGAGAACCGTGAGCGGAGTCGCCTCGTCGGATTCGAGGAAGGTGCGCTCGGAGCCGTACTTGAGCTGGGCCTCGCCGAAGACGTTGAGGTCCCAGAGCCCCGAGTTGAGCATGAGGAAGGCCGAGGGCGGGGCGTCGTACTTGTACGCGGCGGCCAGGGACAGCTCCGTGTCGCCGAAGAAGTGCTTGGCCTTGGCCGCGTACATGATGTCCTCGGGCTTTTCGGCTCCCTTCGGGAAGACGGTCCAGAGGGCTACGCTCGACAGGGTGCGGGGTATCGGCCAAAGGGCGGTGAAGGCGAGCGGTCCCTCGCGCTCGGCCTCGGGGTCGGACACGTCGATCTCCGAGAGCGACACGAGGTCGTCGGCCGGCTGGAAGAAGCGCCCGACGCCGAGGCGCAGTGGCTGCTTGCCGAAGCTGAAGAAGAGCGCGTCGTCCCACGAGAAATTCGCGTAGAGCGCATAGATCGAAATGTTGGGTATGCCGTCAACGGTCGAAGATTCGCTGGCCTCGGCATCGGGCGTCATGGGGTCGGAGTCGTGGTCCCAATGCACCACCGAACTTCCCGTGGCGGTAGTCGTGAAGGGGTATGAAAGGTCGAGGGCGGCGTAGTAGCCCCAGTCGGCAGCGGGCTTGGCCTGCAGGGTCAGGCGGCTCGAGAGGGCGGGATTCATGGCGTAGTCGTCGTACATCGCGGACTCGAAGGCCCAGGGGTCGAGCCAGGTCCACGAGAAGCCGAGCGAGCCGGAGAGCCAGCCGGAGACGCGCGGGGCGTCCCATTCGAGGAACTCGGAGCGGTCGATCTCGGCCGCGTCCGCGGCCTCCTCGACGGTCTCAGGGGCGCCGAACAGGTCCTCGTCGGACTGGGCAGCGGCCGGCGAAACGAGTGCCGCGAAGGCGGCCGCGAAAACCAGAACGTGAAGTGTATTGCCTTTCATTATGTCCTCCAAAAGGGAAGAAACCACGGAGGCACAGAGGTACGGAGCGAAGAGGGAGCAAGAACGAATCAGGGATTCATAAAAATCAGCCCTGATATTCCTCCCTCCTTCCTCCCTTTCTCCGTGCCTCCGTGGTTGATTTCATCGGTTCTACCGGGCGCGCTTGAGGAAGGACTCGGTGAAAGTGTCGTCGGGCAAGCGCCCGACGGCGACGTCGGAGAGGGTCAGCTGGCTCTTCTCGCCCGAGTTGATCTCGTCGACGATCAGGATGCGCGAGGGTATCTGCTTGCCGCCCGCGCTGATGTAGCTCGGCGGGAAGCTGACCGTGCGCATGAGCCGGCCCGACACGGAGAAGTCCTCCTCCTTGAGCACGAGCGGCTTGTCCTTGCGGACGTAGAGGCGGACGCGCTGCCAGCTGACCTCCGAGTCCTTCGACACGAGCTCGAGGATCCATACGTCGTAGGCGCCGAGCTTGCCCTCGGAGCTTTTCTCGATATCGTAGTCGTCGGCGTAGCTCATGCGCGAAAGGTCGGAGTTGCGCGCCTCCGAGTCCTGCACGCTCTCCTTGATGGTGCTCTTGGCGAACTCGCCCGACTCGGGGTCGTAGAACCAGACGTTGTCGTCCACCTTGAGGTAGCCCTGGCCCTTCTGGCGTTCGGGCTTGAGGAAGAGGAAGACGAACTGCTCGCGCTCGTCGCGGCGGTAGACGCGGACCTGGACGGTCTCGGGCTTCTGCCCCGGCTTCTCCGAGACGATGGTGTAGGTGGCGCTGAAGTCCTGTCCGCCGAAATCGCCGAGCGAGTCGATCTCGCGCAGCATGGCCTTGAAATCCTGGGCCCCCGCCATCGCCACCGACAGCGCCGCCAAAACCGATATCATCACGCGTTTCATGGAACCTCCCTGAAAAAGAAGACCACGGAGACACGGAGCAAGGGAGCGAGGAGGGAGGGAGAAGAGGGATTCGGGAAAGGCGATTTCCCACAAGATCGCTTCATCTCCCGCATTCCCTCCGTACCTCCGTGCCTCCGTGGTTCATTTGTTGTCAGACGGCCGTGCGGAGGGCCACGGCGGGATCGAGCTTCGCGGCGCTCCGCGCCGGAAGGAAGGCGGCCGCAAGGGTCAGGAAGGCGACGATCGCCACCTTGAGCGCGACGCTCGCCCAGTCGAGGCGGAAGCTCATATGCCCGTTCTTGAGGATGATGAAGAGCGGACTGTCCAGCCCGAAGTCGATCAGCCCCACGCCGAGCATGACGAGGGAGGCGGCCGCGAGTCCCGCGACCGCTCCGCCGAGGGCCAGGAAGAGCGCTTCCCACAGGAAGAGGCCGCGCACCTGGCCGCGCTGCATGCCTACCGCCCGCATCGTGCCGATCTCGCGGATGCGCTCGTACATGATGATGCGGAAGGTGTTGGTGATGCCCACCATGATGATCAGGAAGAGCACGAGCAGGATGACGAGGCTTGCGGTTTCCAGCACGTCGACGATCTGCTGCACCTGGGCGAGCGCGTCGTTCAAGGTGGTGACGCGGTATTTGACGCCGGTCCAGGTCTCCTCGTCCTCGCCGCGCATCATGGCCAGGATGGGGTTTTCGCCCTCGGCGCCGGGCGCCTCGCGCTCGAAGGTCTGTAGCCGGCTCGACACCTCGGCGTGCAGGCGGTCGCCGGCCTCGTCCATGCCGGAGAGCGAGGGAAGGTAGAACGAGAGGGCCTGGTACTCGTCCGGCGCCAGGTCGAGTAGCTCGTTGACGTAGTCGCGCGTGGCGTATGCCGAGATCGAGCCGAGTATGCCCGGGTCCTTGATGACGGCGGCCACGGCGAACTCTCCGACGTTCTGCTGTCCGGAGTAGGTGCGGGTGGTCACGAGCAGGCGGTCGCCTGTCTCGACTCCGAGCTTGTCGGCTATCGGTTCGGGGATGACGATGCCGTCCCGGGGCAGGTTATCGAGGCTGCCCGAGGCCAGGGCGAGGCGCTCGGCGAGGAAGGACTCCGCGGCGAAGTCCACGCCCTGCACCGCCAGGGAGGCGGTGCGGCCCGCGAATTTGAGCGAGCCTTGGAGGGCGGAGCGGCGCGAGACGTATTTCGCCTCGATGCCCGCGGCCTCGGCCGCCTCGCGGAGCGCGGCGTCGTCGCGGATGATGTCGAGGTCCCGTCCTTTGGGGCTCTTTTCGACGCCTTCCACGAAGACGTGGCCGGCGAGCAGGTTCGAGAAATTCTCGGATACGTTGTCCACGAAGGCGCCGGCGAAGCCGTCGATCAGGGTGACTATCATGACGCCGAAGGCGATGGCGCCCCCGAGCAGGAAGGATCGCCGCTTCTGGCGGCTCAGGTTGCGGAAGGCGAGCCTGGCTGTCTGCATCGCGGACTCCTTACTCGGCCTGCATCGCGCGGACCGGCTGGATGCGGAGCGCGAGCTGCACGGGATACACGTGGGCGACCACGGAGACCGCGGTGACCATGACCAGGGACCAAAGCACCGACATCGGGTTCACCGCAGGCTTCAGGACCTTGCCGGCGAAGAGGATCTCGAGGAAGGCATTGCCAGCCTCGATGTTCATCGCGGACAGGACGCCGAGTATTCCGAAGGCGAGGGCAGTGCCGACGAGGCCGAAGACTGCGGCGATGACGACGGTTTCCACCAGGAACATCTTGCGCAC
Organism: Spirochaetales bacterium; assembly: GCA_016926955.1. Classification (GTDB taxonomy): domain Bacteria; phylum Spirochaetota; class Spirochaetia; order Treponematales; family UBA12059; genus JAFGNN01. The sequence goes on from JAFGNN010000013.1 coordinate 18,032, forward strand.
GAAGCCTTTCTGCGCGCCCAGGGCCCGCATGGTGCCGATCTCGCCGGTGCGTTCGATGACCGAAATGACCAGGGTGTTGGTCATTATGATGATCGCCACGATGGCCACGATGATGATGGCGACGTTGAAGACGACGCGCACTACGTCGACGCTCTGGGCGAAGGGGCCGGCGGCCGCCTTCCAGCCTTCGGCGACGACCGGCAGGCCTTCCTCGGCGAAGCGCTCGTTGAGCTGCTTCACGACTCGCTCCGCCTGGGCCGGGCGCTCGAGTCGCGCCAGCAGGAAATGCCAGGCGCCGGAATCGACCAAGGTGGCCGGCGCGGCGGGGGAAATCGCCTCTACGGGGACGGGTTCCGGCACGGCCGCCGCCGCAGACGCGAGGTCGACGGTTTCAGGCGCGCCGAAGAGGTCGTCGTCGCTCAAGGACGAGAGCAGCTCGGTTTCCTCCGGCGCGAGCACGATGTCCGCGTCGGTGCCGAGGGTAAGCCCCATGAGGATGCGGAGCGTGTCCGCGTCCACGTACGAAATGAACTCGGTGGCCTCGGTGTCGGCCTTGTACTCGATGAGGCCGACGAGCGGCACCGCCCGGATCTTGAAACCGGAGTTGCCCAGGCCGGTCAGGACGACGTCGTCGCCGACCTTGAATTCGACTTCGAGCTGCTCGGCCATGCGCTCGACCTGGCGCTTGGTGAGGAGTATGCCCTCCTCGCCGGGTTCGAGCATGCGGCCCTCGACCACGACGGCGTTCTCGAAGACACGCGAGTACTCGTCGGGCATGACGCCGAACATGAGGGCAAAGCCGGTTTCCTCGGAGTCGCGCGGGGCGGCGAGGGCATAGCCGGTGACCTGGCTCGCGACGCCGATCACGCCGTCCGTCTCCTCCAGGATCGCGCGGACCCGTTCGTAGTCGGGGATGGCAGGGGTTTCCTCCCGGCCGCCCACCGACTGCACGCCGAAGAGGCTGACCGGGTCCGTCGTCTCGGCGTGGATGAAGACGTCCGCCGTGTAGTTCTCGGTGAAGGTCTTGCGGATGCCGGCGGCTGCGGTGTCCATGAAACTGTTGCCGACGACCAGGATGACCACGCCGAGCGCGAGCAGGCCTCCGATGATGAAGCTCTTGGCCTTGTGCTCGAGCAGGTTCCTGAGGGCTATGCGTACCAGGATGGGCATCTAGGCCTCCGCGCCCGCGCGCTCGCGCCGGAAGTTCTCGGTCACGAGTCCGTCCCGGAGGCGCACCACGTGATCGGCGATGTCGACAATCTTGGCGTCGTGGGTGGAGAAGATGAAGGTCGTCTCCAGGTCGCGGTTGATCTTCTTCATGAGCTCGATGATCTGCTCGCCCGTGGCGGAGTCGAGGTTGGCGGTCGGCTCGTCGGCCAGCACGATCTTGGGCTTGGTCACCAGGGCGCGCGCGATGGCCACGCGCTGGCGCTGGCCGCCAGACAGCTCGTTGGAGCGGTGCCCCTTCCAGTCCGAGAGCCCGACTTCCTCGATGAGGAAGTCCACCCACTCGGCCGCCTCCTTCCGTGGCTGCCGCTTCGCGCCGAGGAGCAGGGGGAACTCCACGTTCTCGCGCACGTTGAGCACCGGAATCAGGTTGAAGCTCTGGAAGATGAATCCGAGCGTCTCGTGGCGCAGCGTGGTCAGCTCGCGGTCGGCCAGCTTCGAGGTGGGCTTGCCCTCGATCAGCACCTCGCCGCCCGAGGGGCGGTCCACGAGGCCGATCATGTTGAGGATGGTGGTCTTTCCGGAGCCGGAAGGACCCGCGATGGAGATGAAGTCGCCCCGCTCGATGCGGAACGAGACGCCCTTGACGGCCTGCACCTCGGTCTTTCCGAGGGGGTAGGTCTTGCGGACTTCGGCGAGTTCGATGATGGACATGCGCGATGCTCCTGGGGCGCCGCCCCTTCGGGGGGGCCGGCGCGGCTCTGGCGGGGGAGGAGCTCGAAAGGCCGTCCCCGGCCGGCCCGCCGCCCTCGGGGCGCGGTCGTGCCGGCGCGCCCGGGGCTCCCGGCTCCGGACCGCATGGGGATAAAAATAGCGAGGGCCGCGTCCTCCGATCAAGGACGCGGCCCTTACAAACGAATTAAACCACGGAGGCACAGAGGCACGGAGACCGGAGGGAGAAACCGGGGGGGAAAGGCTAGATCATGATCCTGGATCGATCTCCTCCCTGTTCCCTCCCCTTCTCCGTGCCTGCGCCTGTCGGCGCTTTCGGATAGGAAGGTATTGAGGTGCCCGCCTTGGACGGGCACCTCATCCGTGGTTTCTCCCGTGCTATATACCTTCGGCTGAGGTGCGGCCGCGGGGGCCGGCCTCGTGCGCGTCGATCTCGGCCTTGATCACCTCGGCCAGGCGCTTCACGCCCTCCTCGATCTGCTCGAAGCCCGAGTACGAGAAGTTGATGCGCATGGCGTTGTGCTCGGGCTCGTCGAAGTAGAAGGCCGAGCCCACCACGTAGGCCACCTTGCGCTCGACGGCCTTGAAGATCATCTGGTCGGTGTCGATGTACTTCGGCAGCGAGATCCAGAGGAAGAGCCCGCCCTCGGGCTTGGTCCAGGTCAGGTCGTAGCGCTTGGGCATGTACTTCTCGAGCATGGCCACCATGTGGTTGCGCTTGTCGCGGTACAGCTTGCAGGTGTTCTCGATGACCCCGTAGAGCTTGCCGGTCTGGAGGTACTCGGCCAGCCACTTCTGCGCGAAGACGTTGGTGCAGAGGTCCATGGCCTGCTTGGCGATGACGAGCTTCTGGATGAACTCGGGGTGGGCCATGACCCAGCCGACGCGGGCGCCGGGGATGAGGATCTTCGAGAAGGTCTTCATGTTGATGACGATGCCCCGGTTCTCGCCCTGCTGGTCGAGCTGGTAGATGGAGGGCAGGTTCTCGCCCATGAAGCGGATCTCGCGGTAGGGCGCGTCCTCCACCAGGGGCAGATCGTGGTCATAGGCGAACTTGAGGATGGCCTTGCGCTTCTCGAGGCTCCAGCAGATGCCGGAGGGGTTCTGGAAGTCGGGGATGACGTAGACGTACTTGACCTTCTTGCCGTCGCGGACCGCGCGCGCGTAGCGCTTCTCGAGCTCGACCATGTCGAAGCCGTCGTTGTCGGGCGAGAAGGGAATGCCGAGCACCTTGCCCTGGTAGGACTGGATGGCCTGGATGGTGCCGACGTAGGTGGGCCGGCCCGCGATGACGTAGTCGCCCGGGTCCAGGAAGAGCTTGGGAAGCATGTCGAGGGCCTGCTGGCTGGCGCTGACGATGAGGAGGTTGTCGGGGCCGAGGGTGACGCCCTGGCGGGCTTCGTACTTGATCAGCTCGGCCTTGAGGTCGTTGTCGCCCTCGGTGGTGCCGTACTGCAACGCCTTGGCGGCGTGCTTGGTGAAGACCGCGTCGGCGGCGACCCGTAGGTCCTCGACGGGGAAGGTCTCGGGAGCCGGGAGACCGCCCGCGAACGAGATGATATCCGGTTGCGTGGTCAGCTTGAGGAGCTCGCGGATGACGCTCTTCTTCATGCTGAGCGCGTTCTTCGAGTAGAGCGAGTCGAACTTCGGCATGTCGGCTTTCTCCTTGCGGCGCGGAAGGGGCGGTAGGGAAGGCCGCCCGCGCCGCGACCATGGTACAACGGCTTTCCGCATTGGTAAACCGCGAATAAAAACCCGCCCGGAATGGAAATATAACCACAGAGTCACGCAGGCACGGAGAGAAGAGGGAGGAAGAGCGAGGAAGGGAGGAGATGATGGTGGAAGACGCATCCACATTCGATTCTTCAACTCTTTTCCCAATTTCTTCCTAACTCCCTCTTCCTCCTAACTCCGTGACTCCGTGGTCTGATTCGTTCGGGGCGCTTCGGCAGGATTGACCGGGGGGGCGGGGGCATCCTATCGTAGGAAACGCGGCGCATCCCGGCCGCGCATCAGATTCCTGGAGACCACATGGCACTCAACTGCGGTATCGTGGGACTTCCGAACGTCGGCAAGTCCACCATCTTCTCGGCCCTCTCGAGCGCCAAGGCCGAGGCCGCCAACTATCCCTTCTGCACCATCGAACCCAACGTGGGCATCGTTCCCGTGCCGGACCCGCGGCTGGAACGCCTGGTGGAGCTCTTCCAGCCCAAGAAGCGCGTGCCGGCGGTGGTCGAATTCGTCGACATCGCGGGCCTCGTGGCCGGCGCCTCGAAGGGCGAGGGCCTCGGGAACCAGTTCCTGGCCCATATCCGCGAGGTGGGCATCATCGCGCACGTGGTGCGCTGTTTCGACGATCCGGATGTGGTCCACGTGGCCAACCGGGTCGACCCGATTTCCGACATCGACGTCATCCTGACCGAGCTGGCCCTGGCCGACCTCGAGACCGTCGACAAGCGCCTCGAGAAGGCCTCGCGCTCCATGAAGGTGCTCGGCGGCGAGCAGAAACGCGCGGCCGAGCACGAATTCGCGGCCCTGACCAAGGTGCGCGCCGCCCTCGAGCAGGGCAAGCCCGCGCGCTCGGTGGCCCTCTCCGACGAGGAGGCCGTCGAGGCCCGCCAGTGGTTCCTGCTGACCATGAAGCCGCAGATCTACGTGTGCAACGTGGACGAGTCGGGCGTGAAGGGCGACAACGCCCACGTGAAGGCCGTCAGGGAGCGCGCCGCGGCCGAGGGCGCCGAGGCCGTGGTCATCTGCGGCAAGTTCGAGGCGGAGCTCGCGGACCTCGGCTCCGACGAGGAGAAGCGCGAATTCCTTTCCGAGCTCGGCCTCGAGGAGTCGGGCCTGACCGCTCTCGTGCACGCGGCCTACCGCCTGCTGGGCCTCCGCACCTTCCTGACCGCGGGGCCCGACGAGTGCCGCGCCTGGACCATACGCGCGGGCGACAAGGCTCCCCAGGCCGCCGGCGTCATCCACACCGACTTCGAGAAGGGCTTCATCAAGGCGGAGGTATACTCCTTCGCGGACATCGACGCCCTCGGCTCCGAGAAGGCCGTCAAGGAAGCCGGCAAGCTCCGCGTCGAAGGCAAGGAATACGTGGTCCAGGACGGGGATGTAGTGTTTTTCAAGTTCAACGTGTAGGACGAATACGGACGCCGAGGCGCAGAGACGCCGAGAGGCTGGAGGAGAAAGGATTCGAGACGGGAGCCGACTGTTCCGACCCGAACCGCCATCCTCTGCGTCTCGGCGTCTCGGCGTCGTTTTTCACTAGTCTTCCCGGACCAGGCCGCGGCGGGAGAGCTCGGCGAAGACTTCGTCCATGAACGCGAGGCGCGCCTTGACGCCTTCGGGCTCTCCGGAGCGGGCCCGCCAGGACGCGTCGATGGCGTCCTCGAGGTCGGCGCGGCGGGGCCGGGGGTCGCGGGTCAGGTCGAGCGCCTTGCCGACCGGACAGCCTTCCGCGTGCCAGCCCGAGCCGCCGCAGGACGGGCACGCGGAGCTTTCGCCGCCACCCGAGAAGGCGAGCCCGTGCAGCGCCTTCCACGCCTCGATGAGCAGCGCGCGCGTGCGCGCGAGCTCGTCGGAGGAGACGCCGAAGGCGACGCGGAGCTCGTCGAGCCGGGCGCGGGCCTTCCGCAGAGCCTGGCTGGCCAGTTCCGGCATGTCGCGCGCCTGCTCCAGGCGCTCGCGGAGCGAGCGGATCTCCTCGCGCAGCCGTTCGGTCTCGCCTTCGCGTCCCTCGTTCATCGCCCGCGTCCTCCATTGCCATGATAATGTCTTCTCCTCGATCTGGACAGCCCGGGCGCTCCGGGCGAGACTGGGAACGGGAGGAGCCACGTGGAAAGCGAGTTCCAGGCAATTCGGGAAGAGCTCTACGCGCGGATCCTGGCGGCCCGTCCGAAAGAGGCCGGAGCTATCGTGTCGGAACAGCTGGAACGGCATGGGGCCCAGGCCGTGCTTGCCCGGGTGCTCGGGCCAGTGCTCGCCTCGATCGGGGAGCGCTGGAGCCATGACCGCATCTCCCTGGCCGTGGCCTATGTGGCCGGAAGGGTGGCGGAGGACGCCATCGAGGCCATCATGGCGGGCGCCGGGGCCGACGGCGAGGCGATCGCGGGGACGGGACGGATCGCGGATCCGGCGAAAGTCGCCGTGATCGGCAATGCCGAGGACGACTACCACGGCCTCGGCCGACGCATGGTCGCGGCCTTCCTGCGCGTGGCCGGCTGGAACGTGGTCGACCTCGGATACGACGTGCTCCCCGCCGATTTCGTCGATGCCGCGCTTGCCGGAGGGGCCCGGGTCATCGGCGTTTCCGCGATGATGCTGACCAACGCGGAGAACATCCGCCGGGTGCGCGAGGAGATCGAGCGGCGCAACCTTTCCGGCCGGCTCAAGCTGGCGGTCGGCGGCGCGGTCTTCGTCATGCGGCCCGAGCTGGTGGCCGAGGTCGGCGGTGACGGAACCTCGGCCACGGCCATGGAGGCGCCCGCCCTGTTCGAGCGTCTCGCGGCGGAGGCGGCGGAAGTCGAAGCCGAGGCGGGGGGCGGCGGGGGCGGTCCCGGAGGAGGCGCCGCGTGACGGGCAGCGAACGGATAGGGGCGGCGCTCCGGGGGGATTTCTCCGACCGGCGCGCCTTCACCATGACCCTCTCGCTCTACGGGGCGCGGCTCTCGGGCAGCCGGCCCGGAGACTACTACCGGGAGAGCGCCCTCTATCACCGCGGGCAGGCTGAGGTCGCCGCGCTCGTCGATCCGGACGTCCTCTTCGGACCCTTCGCCATGCCCCTCGAGGCGGAGGCCTGGGGCGCGAGCCTGGTCTGGACCGACAAGGCGCCGCCCAATGTCGGCAAGCCGCTCCGCTCGGCGGCTTCCTTCCTCGAACGCGAGGCGCCCCGACCTGACTCGGATCCGCGCCTGTCATATCTCGTCGAGTCCGTCCGGCTCGTCGCGGCCGACAACGCGGATACCCGGCCCGTCGCGGCGGTGGCGACCAGCCCCTCGGACCTGCCGGCGATGGCGCTCGGCATCGACGCGTGGCTCGAGATCCTGCTCTTCGACCCCGGCCTGGCAGATCGCGTGCTCGAGCGCTCGGGCGAGCATTTCAGGGCGCTGTGCGCGGCCTACGCTGCCGCGGGCGCCGCCTTCGTCGCCGTGCCGGTCATGTTCGCCAATCCGCGCATAGTCACAGAGGGCATAGTCCGCGAGCGGATAGCGCCGTACCTGGCGCGCGAGTTCGGCGCGGCGGGGCTTCCGGTAGTGTTCCACCATGGCGCGAACCCGCTGGCGGAGTACCTGCCGCTCTTTGCCGGGCTGCCGGGCGTCGCCGGCTTCGCGCTGGCCGAGCGCGACGATCTGGGCGCGGCCCGCGCCGCGCTCGGTCAAGGCGCCCTGATTCTGGGCGGGGTGGAGGGACCCACGATAGCACGGCGCCCGCTCGGGCGTGTCCTCGAGGTGGCGCGCTCGGTTCTGCGGGACCGCGCGGCCGACCCCCGCTTCGTGTTCGCCACGGCATCCGCCGACGTCCCCTGGGACACCGATCCGGAGAACCTCGCGGCGCTGGCGCGGACTGTCCGGGAAGCGGAGCTCGCGCGTGCCTCGTGAGAAGGCGCGGACCAAGCTCCTGGCCTGCGGTATCTTCGCGCGCGAGTACGGCCTGCTGGACGCGGCGCTCCGCGCGCGCTTCGAACCCGTGTTTGTCGACTCGATGCTTCACATGCACCCGGACCGGCTCGGCGAGACCCTTGACGGGCTTCTGGCCGCGGCGGGCGACGCCCCGGCGGTGGGCCTCTTCGGCGACTGCTGTCCGCGCTCGCGCGAGCTCTTCTCGGGTCCGGCCCGAGCCCGGGTAGCCTGCGTCAACTGCGTCGAGCTCGCGCTCGGACGAGAGCGCTACCGCGAGCTGCGCAAGGCCCGCACCTTCTTTTTCATGCCGGAGTGGGCCGAGCGCTGGGAAGAGGTGTTCGCGCGCGAGCTGGGTCTCGGCGACCCGGAACTCGCGCGAGACTTCCTGCAAGACGAGATGAGCCAGATCGTCTACGTCGACACGGGTGTCGTGCCCGTGCCGGAGGCGACGCTCGCGGAAATCGAGGCGCGCTTCGGCTTGCCGGTCCGGATCGAGCGCTCCGACCCGGGAGCCCTCGAATCCGCGCTCAGGACCGCGCTCGACAAGGTGGACGGAGTGGACCGCGCGGAAAGCGCGGATGGGAGGGCGGCAGACGCCGGAGACGAAGCGGCCTCCCGGGAATCCGGGCCGCCGGGCGCCGGCAGCGCGGAGGGCGGGGCCTTCGAATTCCTGTTTTCCGACCTCGTGGAACGGACCATGTCGCTGGCCGACCGGCCCGCCGATTGCCTGGCCTTCATCGCGCACGAGCTTCGCCAGCTCGTCGGGGTCAGGACCATCTTCGTCTACGCTGATCCCGGTCCGGATCCCGGCCGTTCGCCGGAACTCGCCCTGCTCGCGGCCCTTCCGGAGCGCAGGCGCACCATCGGCGAGGGCGGGCGCCTGCTCGAAATCGCCGCCATCGCCCGGTCGGGCGGGGAGCCCTTCTTCATCAGGCCGGGGGACGGGACCCGCGCGGGCAGCCTGCTCGCTGAGCTCGGCGTCGGCGAATCGCTGGCGCTGCCGCTGCGCTACGCGGGGAACGCCGTCGGCGCGATCCTGCTCTTGGACCTGCTCGACAAGGCGAACCTCGGCACGGTCATCGACACGCTTGGCCGCCTGTCTTCGGTGCTGGCCCTGATCATCCGCACCGCGCGGCTCTACGGGAACCTCGAGGCGGCGGTGGCGGAGCGCACGCGCGAGATCGAGGTCCAGCGCGAAGCCGTGGCCGCCTCGCTCCGCGAGAAGGAGGCCATGCTCAAGGAGATCCACCACCGCGTCAAGAACAACCTGCAGATCGTCTCGAGCCTGCTCCACCTCAAGATGGGCACGCTCGACGACCCGGCGGTGCGCGAGCTTTTTTCCGAGAGCGAGAGCCGCATCCGCGCGATGGCCTTGGTGCACGAGGAGCTTTACCGTTCCGGCGATCTCGGCCGGGTCGAGATTTCCGACTACATCGAGCGCCTGGCGCGGAGCCTGGCCGCCGTGGGCGACGTCGAGCTCGACCTGGACGCTGAGCGGGCCGGTTTCCCGATCGACGCGGCGGTGCCCTGCGGGCTTGTGCTCAACGAGCTCGTGATGAACGCGGTCAAGTACGGGAAGGGCGATCGGGGCACGGTGCGCGTCGGCATACGCTTCGCGCGCCGGGGGGACGAGTTTGTCCTCGAGGTCCGCGACGACGGCCCGGGCCTGCCTCCGGGCTTCGCGCCGGGAAAGACGGGAGGCGTCGGTCTCTCCATCGTCGAAGCGCTGGCCGGGCAGCTCCGGGGCGAGCTTCTGATCGGCGAGGGGAAGGGCGCCCGCCTCACGCTGGTATTCCCCGCTCCGTAAGCGGTGTCACGAAGCTTCCGGGAACCGCACGCGGAGTTTGAGCCGGGTACTACACAAAAGACGGGCGCCCTCTTGCCGGTCGGATGCGGCGGCGCTATGCTCTGCCGCAACCATGGACAAGCTCATCATCAAGGGCGCGCGCGAGCACAACCTCAAGAACATCGACCTCGAGCTGCCGCGCGACAAGCTGATCGTGATATCGGGACTCTCGGGCTCCGGCAAGAGCTCGCTCGCCTTCGACACCATCTTCGCGGAGGGGCAGCGGCGTTACGTCGAGTCGCTGTCCAGCTACGCGCGCATGTTCCTCGGGCGCATGGACAAGCCCGACCTCGACTACATCGAGGGCCTCTCGCCGGCCATCTCGATCGAACAGAAAACCACGCACCGGAATCCGCGCTCGACGGTGGGCACGGTCACCGAGATATTCGACTATTACCGCCTGCTCTTCGCGCGCGTCGGGGTGCCGCACTGCCCCGAGTGCGGACGCGAGATCAAGGAGCAGAGCGTCGACCAGATCCTCGACACGGTGCTCTCCTGGCCCGCGGGGACCAAGATCCAGGTGCTGGCCCCGGTCATCCACGCGCAGAAGGGCGAGCACCGAAAGATCCTCGAGGACGCGGCGAAGCAGGGCTTCGCGCGCGCCCGCGTGGACGGCCGGACTGTATCCCTCGAGGACGAGATCAAGCTCGAGAAGCAGAAGAAACATTCAATAGAGATAGTGGTCGATCGCATCAAGCTGTCGGACGATTCCCGTCGCCGCGCCGCCGAAGCCGTCGAGACCGCGCTCTCGGTGGGCGAGGGAACCGCCGTTGTCGTCCGCGAGACGGCCGAGGGCGAGGTGGAGGAGTTCTTCTCGCAGAGGGGCGCCTGTCCGAGCTGCGGCATCAGCCTGCCCGCGCTCGAGCCCCGGCTGTTCAGCTTCAACAGCCCGGACGGCGCGTGCCCCGAGTGCACGGGCCTCGGCGTGAGCCTCGAGTTCGACCCGGACCTGATCATCCCCGACAAGTCCCTGAGCTTCGAGGACGGCGGCTGCGTTCCCTACAATCCGGACTCCGCCTGGCACCGCTCGCGCTTCGAGGCGCTGGCGAAGCACTTCAAATTCACCCTGGACACGCCATTCGAGCAACTGCCGCTCCGCGTCATGGATGCCATCCTCAACGGCACCGACGAGGCGGTGAAGATCCGCTACGAGAACCGCGAGGGAACCGGCAAATTCGAGTACGAGAGCCGCTTCCCCGGCATCCTCGCGGACCTGAAGCGTCGCTGGCGCGAGTCGAAGAGCGACGGCGTGAAGGACTGGCTCGAACGCTTCATGACCGAGAAGGTCTGCGAAACCTGCCACGGAAAGCGCCTCAAGCCCGAAGTGCTCGCCGTGACGGTCGGCGGCGTCAACATCCACGACCTGTCCGCCATGAGCGTGGAGCGCAGCATCGCCTACTTCGAGCGCCTGGATCTCGGAAAGACGGGCGAGTCGATCGCGAAGCAGATCCGGAAGGAGATCGAGGCGCGGCTCTCGTTCATGCGCAACGTGGGGCTCGAGTACCTGACCCTCGAACGCCGCGCCGGCACCCTCTCGGGCGGTGAGGCCCAGCGCATCCGCCTGGCCACTCAGATCGGGTCGAGCCTGGTCGGCGTGCTCTACATCCTCGACGAACCGTCCATCGGCCTCCACCAGCGCGACAACCAGCGCCTGATCGACACCCTCGTGTATCTGCGCGACATCGGAAACACCCTCATCGTGGTCGAGCACGACGAGCAGACCCTGCGCACGGCCGACTATATCGTGGACCTCGGGCCCGGGGCCGGCGTCCACGGCGGTCACGTGGTGGCCCAAGGCACGCCCGACGAGGTCATGAGGTCGAAGAAGAGCCTGACAGGGCAGTACCTTTCCGGTGCGCTCCGCATCGAGGTTCCCGTGGAGCGGAGGCGGGGGAACGGAAGCTCGATCGTCATCAAGGGTTGCCGAGAGCACAACCTGAAGGGCATCGACGTCGCCCTGCCGCTCGGAAAGTTCGTCTGCATCACGGGCGTGTCGGGTTCGGGAAAAAGCACCCTGCTCACGGACCTGCTCTTCCCCGTCATCTCCAACCGTGTCATGCGGACCAATTGGCGCGAAGGCGACTACGATTCGATCGAGGGCCTTGAGGCCATAGACAAGATCATCAACATCGACCAGAGCCCGATCGGCCGGACCCCGCGCTCGAACCCCGCCACCTACGTGGGCGTCTTCACGCAGATCCGCGACCTGTTCGCCACGCTGCCTGAGTCCAAGGCGCGCGGCTGGAAACCCGGGCGCTTCAGCTTCAACGTCCGGGGCGGGCGCTGCGAGCACTGCCAGGGCGACGGCACCATCACCATCGAGATGAACTTCCTGCCCGACGTCTACATCCCCTGCGACGTCTGCCACGGCAAGCGCTTCAACAACGATACGCTCGACGTGCGGTACAAGGGGAAGAACATCGCGGAAGTCCTCGACATGACCATCGAGGAGGCGGCCGAGTTCTTCAAGCACGTCCCGCAGATCGCGCACCGCATGAACACCCTGCTTTCGGTGGGACTCGGTTACATCAAACTCGGGCAGTCGGCGCTTACCCTCTCGGGCGGCGAGGCCCAGCGCGTCAAGCTGGCCTACGAGCTGGCCCGGCGCGCCACCGGCCGCACCCTGTATTTCATGGACGAGCCGACGACCGGCCTCCACTTCGCCGACGTAAAGCAGCTCATGGAGGTCATACAGCGCCTCGTTGACACGGGCAACACCGTCGTGATGATCGAGCACAACCTCGACGTCATCAAGCAGGCGGACTGGATCATCGATCTGGGACCCGAGGGCGGCTCGCGCGGAGGCACCATCGTCGCCGAGGGCGTGCCCGAAGCCATCGCCAAGGTGAAAAAGTCCTGGACGGGGAAGTACCTGGCCGAGATCCCGGTCGCTCCTTGAGCCGGCGCGGGGGCTCGGGCCGGGCGCCGGCCCGAGCGCGGAGCGCATTGCCGAGCGTCCGCGCCTCGGCTAGAATCCTCGCCATGCCGCCATTGAGCCGCGCGCGGGAAGCGCCCCGACGACCGAGCACCAAGCTCTCGCCCCTCGCCGCCTCGATCATCGCCGTGGCCGTCTGCGTCGCGCCCGGCTCCGCGGCGGCCCAGGAGGTCCCGGTTCCGGACGAAGCGGCCGCGGCGGTCGAGGCCGAAGGCGCAGATGGATCCGAAGCGGACGCGACGCCGGCGTCCGCGCCCGTCGAGCGCGACCTGGCCGAGGCGACGCTCGTCATGGACCTCGAGAGCTCGGACCTCGCCGCCCTGCTCGCTCGCTGTCGGGAGCTGGGGCTTCCCGAGACCGGCGACGAGGCGGAGCTCCGCGCGCGGCTCTACGAACACTACGGGCTCGAGCCTCCAGCCGGCGCGACTGGCGGGGGCGTGTCGGTCCGCGTGCTCGCCGCCGACACCGCGCGTTCCTACGAACTCGACGGAGAGCGCCTGACCGTGCTCGAAGGGGGAGTCTCGCTCGAGCTCGAGGCGGAGGACGGGAGCGTGCACCGTCTCTTCGCCGACTCGGTTGTCTACAACGTCGAGCTCGGCATGGTGTACGCGCGCGGACACGTCACCTACCGCACGGAGGGCGCCGAGGCGTTCACGGGCTCCGCCCTCGCCATCGACCTCGGAAGCTGGTCCGGTCGTTTCCTCGGCGGCCGGACGCTGCGGGACGCGAGCATCGGCGAGGCCGACGGGCTCTTCTTCGAAGCGGACGAGATCGTCCGCTCGACCGGCGACTCCGCCTCGTTCCGGGACGGCCTCATCACCTCCTGCGACCTTGAGGACGATCCGCATTGGTCCATAAGGGCGTCGAAGGTCTGGCTCCTTGCGCCGGGCGAATGGGCCATCGCCAACGCGTGGCTCTCCGTGGGCGAGGTTCCGCTGCTCTGGCTGCCCTTCTTCTATTACCCCGGGGAGGAACTCGTCTTCCATCCAGTTTTCGGTTACCGCGACCGCGAGGGCCGATTCGTCCAGACCACCACCTACCTGCTCGGCGCCAAGCCCCCCGCCAAGGAGTCGACTCTGCCCCTCTCGCTGGCGGGCGATGGTAGCGACGGCGGCAAGACCCTGAAGGGCCTGTTCCTCCGGACCGATCCGGACGCCGAGGCGGAGCGGGGCTCGGATTACGTAAAGCTGATCGCGGACGCCTACGGCACGCTCGGCGCGGCCCTCGCGCTGGACTGGAAGCTCGGGGAGCTGCCCCTGGGCGGGACGGGCGAAGGATCGCTCATGCTCGCCCGAAGCCGGTCGGTTTTCTACACGAGCGGCATCTACACGCCCTATGTCGCGGACGGGGACTGGAAGAGCGTCTGGAACGATGCCAGCTTCCTCGGGGCCGACCTTCCGCTCCGCTTCGCCTTCGATTCCACGCTGCGCTTCCAGGGGCCAGGGTTTTCGCTGTCCGTCCGGACCCCGCTGGCGTCCGACCCCTGGGTGAACCGCGACTTCCGCGACCGCAGCGAGGACATGGACTGGCTCTCGTTCCTCGATCCCGCCGGAGAGACCACGCCGCCCGCCAAGCTCTCCGCGCTCGTCCAGGGGATCGACCTGTCCTGGACGCCGAGCCCGGGCGCGCTCAAGCCCTGGTTGGAAGGCCTTTCGCTGAGCCGATTCAGCTCCTCGCTCTCGTGGACCGCGCGGACTCGGGACCAGGGAGTCACCGAGCCGTACGCGCTCTACATGGCCGATCCGCTCCGCGACTACTTCGCGCCCGAGCGCCTGCTCCTGGCAGACGCCCAGGTAGCGCTCCGCGGCACCCTGCTCTCGGTGAGGCCGGCCGCGCGCGGTGCCGCTCCCCTGCCCGAAGGTCCCGCCCTCCGGGTGCCCTGGGCCCCGGACGCGGAAGCCCCCGACGACGCCGGGGCGTCCGTCGCGCCAGACCTCGGCTTTCCGGCAGGAAGCGGCACGGAAGGCGTCTCGGACTCCGCCGGAGCCGCGCTCGTCCTCAAAGGCTTCGCCCCGCCCGCGGCCGCGCCGGGGCCCGCCTCCTCCAAGACGTCGTCCACGATCGCGACGCTGGGCTGGACCCTGGCCCCCGCGGGCTCGCTCGAACGCCGCTTCGCTACCCTGGACCTGGGAGGGCCCGCGGACATCGTCCTCGAGCCCTGGTACGACCTCGCGGTTGCGCGCGTTTCCGGCCAGCTTTCGCTCGCCCTCGGCGTTCCGGCCGGGTTCGCCGATCTCTCGCTCGTCCTGAGCGGCAACTACCAGGACCAGGCCCACACCATGATCTCCACGGATGCTTCCGTTGCCGAGCGGGACGCCTGGCTCCTGCAGGACGCCAAATTCGAGGGGGCGAAGGCGAACGTAGCCGTGAAACTCGGGGTGAAGCCCTTCGGCGTGACCGGTCCCTTCGGCGACCTGTTCGAGACGGAGCTCCCCCGTTCGCTCGGCTTCTCCTGGAGCCTGGACGCCCGGCTCTGGTCGCGCGCCTTCGAGTCCGGCGACGGCATCGACCCGGTGTACGCCGTCGAGACCTTCGCGTGGGACCGCGATTCACTCAACGTCCACCAGGCTTCCCTGAGCTTCGCCCCGAGCGTCGGCGGATACGCGCAGAACCTTTCGGTCTCCGCCTCGCTGCCGCCCCTGCGCCAATCCTACGCGGGCAAGGTGGACCTCCGCGCGAAGGGACTCGCGGTCTCGGCTTCCACGCGCTGGGCCGCGCGCGATGACGAGGGGAACTTCGCCTGGGATCCCCTGGCGGCGAGCGCCGCCTGGTCACCCGCGGACCTGTTGAGGCTGAACGGAAACCTTTCGTGGAACCTCGAGGAGGACAGGCCCGAGTCCGCGCGCGCCAGCCTGGTCGCGGGCCCCGTGACGGCGAGCCTGTCGGCCAGGCACTCCGTCGGGTACCGGCTCGAGCTTGACACGCCCCCGCTCGGCTGGCAGACGGTGCCCGACTCGGAGCGCTTCCGCGCGAGCGACGCTGGTCTTTCGATAGCCGGCGACTGGAGCCCCGATCCCGTCTGGAAGGGGCGGCTGGCCGCTTCGCTGTCAGCCTCGCTGGCGGCCTCGCAGAGCCTGCTCAAATTCACCGATTCGACCCTGTCGCTGACCCTGGGCGTGAATTTCGAGGTGGCGGACCGTTTCACCCTGAGCTTTTCGAGCGTCTCACGGAACCAGTCGTTCTGGCGCTACTTCCCGGGACTCTTCGACTTTCCCGGGACCATCGAACCGGTTAACCCCGTGCGCGACGTCCTCGATTCCTTCGACTTCTTCAGTCCGGGGCAGGAGGGCCGCTACCGCAGCCTCTGGAAGCTCTCTTCCCTGTCCGTGAAGCTGCTCCGGGAACTGCACGACTGGGACCTCTCGCTCGAGCTCTCCGCCCGCCCCGTGCTCCGTTCCGACGTAGTCCCGAGGATTTACGAATTCGAAACATCGTGGACGATGCTGGCCTCCTGGCGCGCCATCCCGAAGATCCAGACCAAGGCCACGGGGAAGGGAAGCGAGTTCGCCATCGAGTAGGCCGAGCCGCCTGACGCAGCCCCCGCGGGGCTCCGGACAGGTCCGATCGGTTGATTTTTCCCTTGCGCCGGGTTACGATGGCGCACGAGAGGCACTATTGGAAGATTGCATGGCCATGGCGCTCGACGACACCGGGCTTTTGGCGGAGGTGTGCGGAGCCAATGACGGCAACCTGCGCGCGGCCGAACGGGCGCTGGGCGCCCGCGTTTTCACCCGGGGCAACGAGATCTTCCTCGAATCCTCCGACGAGGACCTTCGGGACCGTTTCCGCCGGCTGGTCGGGGAGCTCGTGGACTCGGTGCGCGACGGCATGCCCTCATCGCCGGAGCTCGTCGCGGCGATAGCGGCCAGCATCGACCCGGACCCGCTCACGCGCGACGACCCGCGAGGCGAAGCCTTCAAGGATTCGTGCGTCCAGGTTCCCGGGGGCTTCGGGAAGATCTACCCCCGTTCGCCGGCCCAGGCCCTGTTCCTGAAAGGGCTTTCGAATTTCGACGTCTGCTTCGCCGTCGGTCCCGCCGGCACGGGCAAGACCTACCTCGCCGTCGCCTGGGCCCTGCGCGAGATCCTCTCGAAGAACCGCCGCAAGCTGGTCCTGACGCGTCCCGTCGTGGAAGCCGGCGAAAGCCTCGGCTTCCTGCCCGGCGACCTCGCGCAGAAGATCAGTCCCTACCTCAGGCCTCTCTACGACGCCATGGAGAGCCTCGTTCCCTTCGAGACCATACGCAGGCTCGAGGACAGCCACGCCATCGAGATAGCCCCGCTGGCCTACATGCGCGGGCGCAGCCTCAACAACGCGGTGATCATCCTCGACGAGGCGCAGAACACAACACGCGAGCAGATGAAGATGTTCCTGACCCGCCTAGGCCAAGGCTCGCAGGCCATCATAACGGGCGACGTCACGCAGGTGGACCTGCCGCGCAAGACCGAGTCAGGCCTCGCGCACGCCGTGAAGGTCCTCAAGGACGTAGAGGGCATCTTCGTCTCGCGCCTCGACGCGCGGGACGTCGTACGCAATCCGCTGGTGCGCTCCATTATTAAGGCCTATGAAACCGAAGACTGAGGGGAGAGGACCCGCCTTCGGCGCGCGCCTCGTCGCCATCCTGTTCGGGTCCTCGAAGGTGGGACGGGTCGACCGCTACATCCTTGTCGGAGCGTTCGCGGCCAGCATGGCGGTCGCCGCCCTGCTCGGACCCGGCGGACCGCTTTCCGAGGGGGCCGTGGTCTCCGACTTCGAGGTCGGCAAGGTCGCGGAGCGGGACGTCATCGCGGTGCGCGACCTGGTCTACGTCGACGAGGCCGCGACAGAGATCCGGCTCGACGCGGAGCGGCGGCTCGTCCCGGCGGTCTTCGTCGTGGACGAGGAGGCGTCGAAGGAGCTGTCGCTCGAACTCGCCCGGTTCAGGTCCTACCTGGTCGAGCTCCTCGCCCGCGAAGCCGGCGAGACGCGGGCCCTGGCGCTCCAGCGCGACTGGCCGGGCGTGTTCGGGAAGGAAGCCGTCGCCTCCCTGCTCGCGCTGCCCGATCCGCCAGCCGCGGTCGACGCCGCGGCCCTGGTGCTGTCCGAGCTGCTTTCCCGCGGCATCCTCGAGGTGCCGGACGCCGGCCTCGAAGACTACAATCCGGACGTCTACGAGATCCGGCGCTGGCGCGAAGGCCGCCTCGCCTACGAACGCGTCCCGGTCGACCGTGCGCCGGTGCTCAGGCGCGTCCCGTCGCTCGCCGACGAAGCCCTGCGCGCCCGCGCGCTGCCGATCGGGCGCAGGGAGGTCGCCGCCGTAATCGTCGCGAGCTTCGCGGGGCCGAACGCCCCCTTCGACGCGGAGCAGAGCTCCCGCCGCATGGAGGCGTCCCTGGCGAAGGTGGAGCCCGTGGTGCGGCGCGTCGAGCGCGGCGACTACCTTGTCCGACGCGGCTTCGTCGTGACGGAGGCCGATATCGAGCGCCTGCGCGCGGCCCGCGATTCCGGGCGCCGCTTCGATTTCGGCCGGGTGCTGGGCGCTGCGCTCGTCATCGCCTTCGCCCTGGCCATCGGCACGCGGGCGGCGGCCCCCGCTCTTTCGGGGGTCGCGTTCTCCAGGCAGACCCTGCTGGTGACGCTGTCCCTGGCCTTCTTCATGTTCGCCGCAGCCCAGCTCGTTCGCCGCTTCGTGCCGACCGGTCCCGGGCTGCCGCCCTCCGCCTTCCTGCCGGCGGCTTTCGCGGCCATCGTCGTGTCGCTGCTCGTGTCGGCCCGTTTCGCGACGAGCTTCGCGGTGGTGACGACCCTCCTCGTCTCGACCGCCTTCGGCCTCGATCCCCGCACCATCGTCACCGTGCTGGTAGGCTCGCTCGCGGGCGTGTTCGCCGCGCGCGACGCGGACAACCGCATCGACCTGGTTCGCGCAGGCGCCGTGCTCGCCCTGATCCAGGCCGGCGCTTCGGTGGCGGTGGACCTGGTGTCCGGGGTCGAGGCGGGGACGCTGCTCCAGGCTGCCGTTTGGTCCGGCCTCAACGGGTTCTTCTGCGCCATCCTGGCCATCGGCCTCCTGCCCCTGCTCGAGCAGGCCCTGAACGCGCCGACCCGTTTCAGGCTCATGGAGCTCTCTGACCTGAACGCCCCTCCGCTCAAGCGCCTCCTGACCGTGGCGCCGGGCACCTACGCCCACTCGGTCACGGTCGCGCACCTGGCTGAGACCGCCTGCCGCGAGATCGGGGCGAATCCGCTCATAGCGCGGGTCGGGGCTTACTACCACGACATCGGGAAGATCGACCAACCCGAATATTTCATCGAGAACCAGGCGGGCGGCCGCAACAAGCACGACGACATCAATCCCCGCCTCTCGGTGACGGTAATACGATCGCACGTCAAGCTCGGCGTCGAACGCGCCCGCGCCCTGGGGCTCCCGCGGGAGGTGGTCGACATCGTCGCCCAGCATCACGGCAACGCCCTGATTCCCTGGTTTTTCGACAAGGCGCAGAAGAAGGACGCGAGCGCCCTTCCCGAGGATTATTCCTATCCGGGCCAGCCTCCGGCGAGCCGGGAGGCCGCGGTGGTCATGCTGGCCGACGCGGTCGAGGCCGCCAGCCGCACGCTCAAGAAGCCGTCCATCGGCAAGCTCGAAGACCTGGTACGCAACCTGGCGATGGAGCGCGTGCGGGACGGCCAGCTTTCGCGCGCCGACCTGACTTTCCGCGATCTCGAAACCATCGTCGCTTCCTTCGTCAGGATACTCGCGGGACACTTCCACTCCCGCATCGAATACCCCAAGGTACGGGAGAACGCCCGATGAACAGGATAGCCGTGGGCGCCGAAGGATTCGATCCTCCGCCGTGGACCGAGCGGCTCCGGGCTTTCGCCCTCGCCGCGCTCGACGCGCTTGCCCTCGACGCGTGGGATGTCTCCGTGCTCCTCTGCGATGACGCGTTCATGGCCGACCTGAACGCCCGCTATCGCGGCAAGGAAGGCCCCACCGACGTCCTGTCCTTCGAGCAGGGGGAAACTTGGGACGACCCGGAGGCCGGCGCGCGCTTCCTGGCCGGCGATATCGTTATCTCGCTGCAAACCCTGCGGCGCAACGCCGCCGAGTTCGGCGTCGGAGAGGACGAGGAGCTCAAGCGGCTCGTCGTGCACGGCCTCCTCCACCTGTCTGGCCTCGACCACGCGACGAACGATGCCGCGGAGCCCATGCTCGCGCGGCAGGAGGAAGTGCTCGCTTCGCTCTCCGGGGAGCGGATACTGTGAGCCTCGGGGATCGCATACGGGCCGCCCTGGCCCGCGGGCGCGGGAAGGGAGCGCGGGTGGAAAAGGCCGTCGACGAGGCCGAATCCGTGGCCGAGCGCCGCGACATGATACGCGGCGTCGAGGAGCTCTCCGAGACGACGGTAAAGGAGATCATGGTTCCCCGTGTCGACGCGGTGTTCCTGCCCATCGACGTTCCGCGGGACGAGCTGCTCGAGACCGTGGTCGAGTGCGGCCATTCGCGCATTCCGATCTACCGCGACACCATAGACCGCGTGGAGGGCGTCCTCTACGTCAAGGACCTGCTCAAGGCCGTCATACGCGGCGACGACCCCATCGACCTCGAGGGGGTCGTCCGCAAGCCCTTCTTCGTGCCGGATTCGAAGCGGATCGACAGCCTTCTCAGGGAATTCCGGCGCCGCCACGTGCATATCGCCATCGCGATCGACGAGTACGGCGGGGTCTCCGGCCTGATCTGCCTCGAGGACATCATCGAGGAGATAGTCGGCGACATCCAGGACGAGTTCGATGACGAGCGCGAGGATGTCGTGACCATCGGCGAGGGCATCTGGATCGTCGACGGCCGGCTCAACCTGGCGGACCTCAATGAGGAGCTCGGACTCGGCCTGCCCGACGACGAATTCGACACCCTCGGCGGCTTCGTCTTCGACCTGTTCGGGAAGATCCCCTCCCGGTACGAAAAAGCGGCCTGGCGAGACCTGGAATTCATCATCCAGGACATGGACGGGCACAAGGTCGATTCGGTCAAGATAGTCCGCCGCCGCGAGGAAGGCGCCTCATGAGCCTCCGCTCCGCTCCCGTGACCGCCATCGCCCTGTCGCTCGTCCTCGCTGCAGCGCTCCCGGGCGTCGCGGCCGCGCAGGCAGCGTCGGCGCCGAGTCTGGCCGCGCGCGCGAACGAGCTCATGTTCGCGGGTGCCTGGTACGAGGCGGTCGAGACCTGGCTGGCCGCCCTCGACGCGAATCCGGCCTACTTCGAGGCCATGCGCGGCCTCGCGTCCTGCTACCTCGAGCTCGGCGAGTACGCGCAGTCGCTGGACTATGTCGAACGCGCGCGTCCCTTCCGCTCCTCCGACGAGGCGCTCCGCAAGATCGAAGGTTTCGCGCTCATCGGTCTCGGCCGCCTCGACGAGGCGCGATCGGCCTTCGCGGAAACGCTCGCGGAGTTGCCGAACGACCTCGAGGCCCGTTTCGGCCTGGCCCTGCTGGACCTGCGCGCCGGACGGCCCGCGGAAGCCCGCGGACGATTCGAGGCCGCGCTCCGCATCGAGCCGCGCAACGCGAGGGCTTTGCTCTCACTCGCCCTC
This sequence comes from Spirochaetales bacterium, assembly GCA_016926955.1. Lineage (GTDB taxonomy): Bacteria > Spirochaetota > Spirochaetia > Treponematales > UBA12059 > JAFGNN01. Next base: position 38,899 of record JAFGNN010000013.1, read on the forward strand.
GTCGCCCTCGAGTCCGGCGCCCTGCGCGAGGCGCGGACCCGTGTCGACGAGGCGCTCCGCTACCACGCCGAGGAAGCGCGCGCCTGGTTCGTGGCCGCCCGCGTCGCCCTTGCCGAGGGGAACGCCCCGAAAGCCGCCGGCCTGGCCGAGACCGCCCTGGAGCTCGATCCCGCGTACGCGGAAGCCCGCGGCCTCCTGGCCTCGATCCGGCACCGGACCGGCGATTACGCGGGCGCCGCCGCCCTGATGGAAGCCGCCGTGAGGGCCGACCGCGACGACGCCTTGGCCTGGTACGCCCTCGGCCGCGCGCGCGCCGCCTCGGGCGATACCGCGCGCGCGATCTCGGCCTACCAGGCCGCCATCCGCGTCCGCCCCGACGACGAGATCGTGCGGCTCGCCGCGGAGGACCTCGTCATGGAGAGCACCGCGCTCGAGGATCCCTCGCGTTCCCCATGGGCCGACTGGCGCTTCGCCCGAGCGACCTCGTTCCAGTCGCTCCGCGAGTACGAGCGCGCCATCGCCGAATTCAGGCGGGGCTTGCGGATCTACCCCTACGCGGCCGCGGGCCGCAAGGCCTACGCCGAGCTTCTCCGCCTGCGCGGCCTCAACGGATCCTACCTCGCCGAGCTCGAGTTCCTCGAAGAGCTCGGCAAGGCCGACCGCGACTCCCGCGACAAGGCCGAGTCGTGGCGCTCCCTGCTCGCCGACTCGGTCGCGTTCCGGTGGAGGGTGGACCAGTTCGCCCTCCCGAAGCGCCCTTACTCGCTTGTCGTCGCCATCGATCCGTCGACGGCCTCCACCCTGCATCCCGAGGCCGAGGTCGTGGCGGCTTCCTATTTCCGCTCCGTGTTCTCCGCCTCCGGGCTGGTCCGGGTCGAGACCCGCATCGTCCGGGAGGCCGGGTTCGCGGACGCGTGGCGAGCGGCCAGGGAGCTGGACGCGGACTACCTGGCTGTCGTGAGCTTCCGCGAAACCCTTCGCGAATGCGCGCTTACGGTCTCCGTGCACTCCGCTCGGACCGGCTCGCTCTCCGCGACTTACCGGTCGGTGCGCTCCGGCAACGACCGAGTGCAGCGCGTGGCCGAACGGGTCGCGTTGCGCGTCCTCGAGGAGCTCGAGCCGCGCGGCTCGCTGCTGGCCCGCGAGCGGGACCGTATCCTGTTCGACCTGGGATCCCGCGACGGCGTCTCGGTCGGCGACGAATTCGTCGTCTACCGCAAGGGCGATGTCGCGCTTCCCGCGTCCGGCCTGGTCCTGGCCCGACCGCCCTCCGGTCCGCTCGCGACCATTACAGTGACAGCGGTCGACGAGGAAATCTCCGAGGGAACCCTGAAGAGCTCGGGCTGGTTCGACCGCGTCAACGTGGGCGATACGGTACTGCGCGTGGTCAAGCCGGGCGCGGAGGACGCGGCGAGTGCCGCTCCCGCGGCGGAACCGGTGTACACGGGCCTCTTCGACGAGGTCTCGGGGCTGCGCTAGGATTCCCGCCCCGCGCGCTTTCCGGTACCCGCGCGTATTCGTGAAAAAGGCGGCGGGGGTTCTATCCGGACTTTGCAGGGCAGGGCCTGACGAACGAAAACACACCCCCATGCTCAAGCTCTCGCATGTGGGCGCGTTTTCGTTCGTCACCCGCCGACCTGACTTATTCCGCGAGGCGCTCCGCCGGGTTTGCCCAAGCACGCCGCGTTTCCGTGAGGGGGCGGGGCGGGATTTCTGGCGGAGGGCCTCGACTGGCGGGTGCATGGCGCTCCGCCGGGTTTGCCCAAGCACGCCGCGTTTCCGTGAGGGGGCGGGGCGGGA
>JAFGNN010000068.1 GCA_016926955.1 Spirochaetales bacterium
ACGCCTGCTGACACGCCGCGGCCGAGAGCTTTTCATCCGCTTCTCGCGCTACGTGCCGCCTGTTGATCGCCTCAACAAACTGCTGCACTGCATCGAGATGCAAGGCCCCGAGGAACCCGGCTTGATCGGCTGACGCGGAAAAACGGCCCATGGAAAACCCGCGCCCTCGAGGCGCGGGTTTCCTTTTCCCCGAAATCCTTCCTTTTCGGACACTCCCCGGGCCAAGTCCCTAGAGGTCTCCGAGTACGTCGGCCGCCCGCCGGCGGACCGCCTCCGACGCGTCGGACTCGGCAACGGCCGCTATGGCGGCGCGGAGCGATGCCGCACCGTTGCGTCGCGCCCATTCGAGGGCGGCGGATCTGTTCCCGATATCCGGGTCCGAAAGCAGGGGTTCCACAAGAGGAGCAAGGAGAGGATCGTCGACGGCGAGGAGCTCCCGAACCAAAGCGGCCCGAAAGGTCTTTTCGCGCGGAGTCGCGGTCGAGGCGAACACTGCGGGAGCTTTATCCAGAACTTCGGACCGGTCGTTCGCGGCGAGCGCGCCGAAAGCGAGCGCGCGGAGACCGGCGTCCGCTTTCGGGTCAACGAACAAGTCGGACAGCCAGCGCGACGCTTTGGCGCCGCCGAGCTTGCCCAGTGACTTTATGGCCGCGGTCTTGACGGCTCGCTCGGGATCACGTGAAGCCTTGTACTCCAGCGCGTCGATGGCTGCGCTAACCCCCGCGACGGCTACGGCCTCCACGGCCGCGATCCTCGCCTTCGCGTTCGGGTCGCGGAGCCCCTCCATGAGGGCCGCCTCTACCGGATCCGCGCCGGCGGCCGCCCCTACGAGTCCGAGGGCTTCGTAGACGGCTGCCCTGAGGTTGGGATCCTCCGAAGCGACCGTATCTGACAGCACCGCGGCTGAGCGCGGCGAGGCGATCTTTCCGAGCGACTGCGCTGCGTAGATCCGTGTGGCCGAACGCTCTTCGCCATCCGCGAGCAAGGCCTCGAGTCGCTCGAGCGCGGCCGTGTCGCCGAGGGCGCCGAGGGCGCGCGTCGCGCGTTGTTTCAGGTCGTCGCCGGACTCGTCGTCATCGATGAGTTCGCCGAGCAACTCCGCTTCCGCGCTTCCGCCCGCCGCCCCGAGCAGGGTGACGGCGCTCTCGATCCAGTCCTTCTCGCGGTCGCCTACGGCCTTCCGCGCCTCTGGCAAGGCGGCCTCCGACTCGATGGCGGCCAGGTAGGCGAAGGCCGCGGCTACGAGTTCCCGCTCGCCTTCGTCGCGGGTCTCAAGGATGCCGACGGCAAAAGACTCGGCCGCCTTCCCTTTCGTCTTCGCGAACCAGGCGAGTATGCCGGATTTCAGCTTCACCGAACGGGAGGACGCGAGCAGCTCCGAAACAGTCCTGTCATAGCGGTAATCCTTCGCGGCCTCGAGCTCGTCGAGCAGGGCGAGCACCTCCGATTCGATGCCGTACGCGAGCACCGCGCGCCTCGACGCGTCGAGGCTCTCGGCGTCGTCGGCAGACGCCGGACCCGCGAAGGCGAAGAGCAGGGCTAAAAGCGCGACGGACAGGTTGGGAGCGGCCGAGGATCCCACCCCGCGCCGGCACCTACGCGTTACGGGCCGCATATCGCGCGAGGAACGCCCGCTTGAACGAATCGAAGCTTCCATCTTCTATACTATATCGGATCTTTTTGACGAGATCATGCAGGAAGGCCAGGTTGTGGTAGCTCGCGAGCATGGACCACAGGATCTCGTCCTGCTTGAACAGGTGCCGGAGATACGCCCGTGAATGGTCGCGGCACACCCTGCAGGAGCACGAGGGGTCAGGCGGCAGGAAGTCCCGCTCGAAGCGCGCGTTCTTGATGGCGATGGGGCCGTCCGCGGTGAAAAGGAGGCCGTTTCGCGCCACCCGGGTGGGGAAAACGCAGTCGAACATGTCGACGCCGTTCGCCACCGCCTCCAGGATATACTCCGGGGTGCCGATTCCCATGACGTAGCGGGGCTTTCCCTCGGGAAGCAAGGCCGACGTATGGTCGAGGAATTCCGCGAAAACCTCGAAGGGTTCCCCCACCGAAAGTCCCCCGATGGCGATGCCCGGCAGGTCGAGCTCGAGGATGTCCTCCGCGCTCCGGACTCGCAGGTCCTTGTAGAAGTTTCCCTGCACGATGCCGAACAGGTTCCCCCGGAAATCGCCGCGCGTGTCCAGCCAACGCACCTTGGAGCGCCGGGCCCAGTCCTTGGTCAGGCGCACCGCGTCGTCGGCTTCCTTCCGGTCGGCGCCCCAGGGGGCGCAGATGTCGAGCTGCATGAACACGTCACTGGCGAGCGCCGTCTGGACATCGACCGCGTCCTCCGGCGAAAGGAAACGTTTGGAGCCGTCATGGTGCGAACGGAAACTCACTCCCTCGTCGCTGATTTTCCTGAGCTTCGAGAGGCTGAAAACCTGGAAGCCCCCCGAATCGGTCAGGAAATTGCGTTTCCAGCCGGTGAAACCGTGGAGCCCGCCGGCCTGGCGGATCAGCTCGTGCCCGGGTTTCAGGAAGAGGTGGTAGGTATTGGCCAGGATGATCTCGAAGCCGAGCTCCTCGAGGCTTTCCTTCGACACGGCCTTTACCGTCGCGTTGGTTCCGACGGGCATGAACACCGGCGTTTCCACCCGGCCGTGCGGCAGGTCGACGAACCCGGTCCGGGCCCTGGTTCCCGAGCCGTCGCGAGCCTTGAGCGTGAATATGCTTTCCATGTGACAAGACTCCTTGAACACCTGTCAGGATTTGGCCCGCGCGGTCAGGACGGCACCGGCGAGCACGAAGACGGCCAGCGGGAGGAAGGCTCCCAGTTCCGGCGAGATAGAGCCGTCCTTGGCGAGCAGCATGGAGACCATGCGTACGATGTAGTATCCGGTCGCCGCCACGAGGCTCGCGAAGAGGCTCGCGAGCAAGGAGTTCCGCCCGAGCCGTCCTCCGAGCGGAACCGCCATGAGCACGACGACGAAGGGAGCGAGGGCGAAGGCGATGCGTTCGTAGCGGGCGGCGAGTTCGCCGCCGTACGGCAGGCCGCTGCGCTTGAGGAACTCGACGTAGCCGGCCAGTTCGGCGTTGGTCATGCCGTCTACCGAGTCGGCGCGCGCGCGGAAGCTCTCGGGCGGCTCCACGAGCTCCGGATCCGTAAACGTGGCGTGGAAGCGATCGACCGGATCGCCGGAGACCTCGTCGATCCAGTACCGGCGCGCGTTCGTGAACACCCACGCGGCGCCGTCCCAGACTCCGCGCTGCGCGTCGACGCGCGAAACGAACCGTCCCTGCCCGTCACGCGTGATGACGCGGACGCCGCTCAGCGTTTTGGAGGCATCATCGTAGAATTCGACGTCCCAGACCCTCCGCCCGCCGTCTGTCATTATGGTGGCCTGGGAACGCGAACGCGTCACCGCCCTGCCGAGCGCTGCCCGCGAGGCCGATTCCTTGGCAGCGACGCTCGGAATCACGACGGCGTCGTCGAACCAGAATCCGAAAACCGAGAGCGCCAGGGCGACTGCGAGAAGGGGCGCGGCGAAGCTTCCCAGGCTCGTTCCCGAGCCGAACACCGGGATGAGCTCGTTCCGGGCGGCGAGCGAGCCGAACGCGTATGAGGCCGAGAACAGGAGCGATACGGGAAGCGCGTAGGAAAGGTTTCGGGGCAGACCGAGCGCGATCAGGCGCAAGATCGTCGCAGTCGGCAGTTCAGCCTGAAGGTAGCCCACCATGTTCGCCAGGAGGTCGAACAGGCCGAGCAAAACCACGAAGAACGATATCGCGATGGAGAAAATGGGTATGAATTCTGCGAGCAGGTAGAGCCTGAGTCTGTTTGGCATGGCTAGCGCCTCAACGCCCGGCGTCCGATCGCCAACGCGATCGCTCCCGCAAGCACGGCGATGTTCGGCGCCCACATCGACCAGAAAGGCGAGGCGTCGAGTCTCGTGGAGACGAGGGATCCGCCGGAAAGCAGTCCCCAGTACACCACCGCGACAAGAAGTCCGAGAGCGAATCCTACCGCCCTTCCCGAACGTCGGGCAAGGGTGCCGAGCGGCGCGGCGAGGAAGACGAAGAAGAAGGCACCCGCCGGTATGCTGAATTTTTTCCAGAATTCCATCCGGTAGACGCGAAGCGAGCGGTCGGTCGGTGGTTCGCTCGCCAACCTCTCCAGTTCCTCGCTGCGCGGACCGAGACGCGTCAACGCGGACCTTCCGGATTCCCCCGACTCGAGCGCGAGCCGGTATTTTTCCAGCGCCTCCGCCCGCCTGTCCTCGACTTCCCGCTCGCGAGCCTCGATGCGCTTCAGGAAGCTCTCTTCCTTGGCGCGTATCGCCAGGGCGACGTCGACGCTGCTCATCTCGCGGGGTCCCGCGGCGCGCGACCCGTCCGAAACCTGTTTTACCGCTACGGTATAGTCGAGCGAGGACGCTTCGGCGAAATCGAAACGGTCGGGCCTGCCCGCGTCGGTGGTCTGGATGAAAACGCCTTCGAGCTCGAGCACCAGGGCCGCCGCGGGATCCTCCGGGACGCCGAGCCGCGCGCGTTCGGCTCCTATGACCCGCGCCTTGCCGTCCTCGGTGCGATCCATGATGAGTACGTCCCGCAGCCAGTCCCCTTCGACCGGACCGGTCACTATGGTCGCATCCTCGTAGCGCTTTATCGTCCAGGCGCCGAGCTCGAGGGCGGGTGTCGTGGTGGCCAGTCGCCGGTAGAGTTTTCCGTAGTTGATGGTTCCGACGGGCAGGAGCACGTCGTTGGCGCCGAAGGAGATCACCGAGAACAGGAGGCCGAGCACGACCATCGGGAGATAGACCCTGGAGCGCGGAATGCCGGACGCTTCCATGACCAGGAGCTCGCGGTCGCTGGAAAAGCGACCGATGGCCATGAGGGCGCCGACGAGGCTCGCGAAGGGCACCGACATGGCGATTATGGCCGGCGTCGCGTAGAAAACGAGGAGGAGAACCTGGCCCGGAGGCGCCTTGCTCTCGAGGATGTCCGAGGCCATGACCAGGAGCTGGTTCACGAAAAACACGACGAAGAAGAACGCGAAGGCGACGCCGAAGGAGGAAAGGAACTCCACGGCAATATAACGCGAAACCTTTCCGTAGCGAGCGCGCCCTTCCCGCCTCATCGCGACCCCGTCGACCCGAAGCCGCCCTCCCCGCGCCGGGTTGCGTCCAGGACGTCGACCGCGGAGAAGCTCGCGCGAGAAACCGGCGCGACTACGAGCTGGGCGATGCGCTCGCCGTCTTCGATGACGACGTTATCGGAACCGAGGTTGACGAGTATGACGGATACCTCCCCTCGGTAGTCCGCGTCGATGGTGCCGGGCGTGTTCAGGCAAGTGACGCCTTGCTTGAGCGCCAGTCCGGAACGGGGACGCACCTGGGCCTCGAAGCCGGGCGGGAGGGCCATGCGGATTCCGGTCGGGACGGCGGCGCGCTCGCCGGGGGCGAGTACGAGAGGAGCATCGATGCGGGCTCTCAGGTCGGCGCCCGCGGCTAGAGGGCTCGCGTATTCGGGCGCGCGCGCGCCTTCGGAAAGCATGATCTCGACGACGGGTCCGTTCATCGCCCGGCCCTTCCCGAGATGGCGGTCTCCACCCTGGATCCGACGCGTCCCCAGGCCAGGCGGCGCTCGAGGGACGGATCGATCCGTCTCCGGACGGACTCGTTGACGCGCTCGAGCCCGCTTCGTCGCAGGGCGCACACCGAAGCTTCGACGCTCTCCGGGTTCCCGTCGAAAAACCATTGGCGAGCGAGGCGCCGCATGCGGAATTCCATGTCGTCGGCGCCTACCTCAGTCGAACCGGCCAGGTGCGACACCGCGTCGGCGAATTCCGCCGCTTCGAGGCCGCCCGTGGCGAAGCGCTCGAGCTCCTCGTCATAGAGCTCCGCGAGTTTCGGGAAGGACGCGGCGCGCGTCGAGGCGAAAACGCTCCAGAGCCCGGCGTCCCGCGAAATTCCCGCTCCCGACCACACCGAGTAGCAGAGCCCCGCGCGCTCGCGGAGCGCGAGGAAGAGCCGAGAGCCCATGGCTTCGCCCCAGGCGGCGCTCGCGATCGAGAGGGCCCAGTAGTCCTCGCGGTCGAATGGCGGCTCGAGGGGGATGCCAGCGTAGAAATGCGTTTGCCTCGCTTTGCCCGCCTCGGCCGCACGGAAGGGGGCGGCCGCTACGGGACGCGGCGACGGACGCGGAGCCCGGGCCGCCGCGTCGCGCGGCAGGGAGCGCTCGAGGGCGCGCAGCGCCTCGTCGGGATCGAAACCGCCGGCTATCGACACCACGAGCCGGGAAGGACCGAAATGCTCGCGCCAATAGCCGACGAGGCGCTCCCGTTCGATGGCGGCGACATCCTCCGGCTCTCCCTGGATCTTGCGCCCCATGGCCTGGCCCGGCCAGAGCCGCGCGAGGAAGGCGTCCTGTCCCGACTCCTCGGGGTCGTCGAGCGCGGCCCAGGCCTCGTTCGCCACCACTTCGCGCTCGCGTTCGAACTCCTCAGGGTCGAACACGGAGCGATGCGCCATGTCGGAAAGCAGGTCGATGGCGAGCGGCAGGGCCGAGCCAGGCAGCGAGCAGTGGAAGCAGGTGGCCTCGCGCTCGGTGAAGGCGTTGAGCCAGCCGCCCACCCGGTCGGCTTCGCGCGCGATGTCCTCGGGGCCGCGCGTCGCGGTTCCCTTGAAGACCATGTGTTCGACAAAGTGGGTGTAGCCTTTCTGGTCGTCGGCCTCGTCGCGCGAGCCGGACGGGTACCAGAACCCGACGGCGGCTCCCCGCGCGCGCGGCTCGACGTCGAGCAGGGCGAGCGCGCCGCCCGGCAGGTCCCTGACTATCCTGACGCCCTCAGCGGGCGTCCGCTCTCTTCCCGCCATGATGCCTCGATGAAGAGGGCCCGGCGGCGGGAAGTCCTCCCGGCCGCCGGGCCCGGTATGCGCGCGGCGACCGGAAGGCCGCCGCGACGGGCTCATTCGCCCTTCTTTCCCTCGCTCTCCTCGATCGCGTCGACGTAGGAGAGGTTGAGGCGGCCGAGCTTGTCGATCTCGAGCAGCTTGACGGGTATCTTCTGGCCTTCCTTGACCACGTCGGACACCGAGGCCACACGCTGGCGCGAGAGGCGGCTGATGTGCACGAGGCCTTCCTTGCCCGGCAGGATCTCGACGAAGGCGCCGAAGTCCATGACGCGCTTGACGGTGCCCTGGTAGACGCGGCCGATCTCCGGGTCGGTGACGATGGCCTTGATGGCGTCGCGGCACTCGTAGGCGTTCTTCTGGTTCTTGCCGTAGACCGTGACCGAGCCGTCGTCATCGACGTTGATCTCGACGGAGTACATCTCGCAGAGGGCCTTGATGTTCTTGCCGCCCGGCCCGATGATGGCGCCGATCTTGTCGGTGTCGATCTTCAGGCTGACGATTTTCGGCGCGTAGACGGAGATGTCGGCCGAGGGCGCCGGCAGGGTCTCATTCATGATCTTGAGGATGTGCAGTCGTCCGCGCTTGGCTTGGGCGAGCGCCTTGGTCATGATCTCCGTCGAGACTCCCGCGATCTTGATGTCCATCTGGAAGCCGGTGATGCCGGCCTCGGTGCCCGCCACCTTGAAGTCCATGTCGCCCAAGTGGTCCTCGTCGCCGAGGATGTCCGAGAGCACCGCGAAGCGCGCGCCGTCGGTGATCAGGCCCATCGCGATGCCGGCCACGGGCGCCTTGAGGGGCACGCCCGCGTGCATGAGGGCGAGGGAGCCGCCGCAGACCGAGGCCATCGACGAGGAACCGTTGGACTCGAGGATCTCGGAGACCACGCGGATGGTATAGGGGAACTGCTCCTTGGTCGGGAGCACCTTTTCGAGCGAGCGGCGCGCCAGGTGGCCGTGGCCGATCTCGCGGCGGCCGGTGCCGAGGCGGCCCGTCTCGCCGACGGAGAAGGGCGGGAAGTTGTAGTGGAGCATGAAGCGCTCGCGGCGGTCGCCCTCGATGTCGTCGAGGATCTGCTCGTCGAACACGGTGCCGAGCGTGGCCACCGCGAGGGCCTGGGTCTCGCCGCGGGTGAAGAGCGCCGAGCCGTGGGTCCGGGCGAGCACGCCGACCTCGCAAGTGATGGCGCGGATGTCCTCGAGGCCACGGCCGTCGACGCGGAGGCTCCGGTCGAGGATGGCGTTCCGGAGGGCGTGGAACTGGATGTCCTCCATGAGGGCGTCGAAGAGCTTCTTCTGCACGTCGTCGGCAAGGACATCCGCGAACTCGGCGGCCGTCTCCTTGATGGCCGCGGCGACGGCGCCGTAGCGCTCCTGCTTCACCTTGGTGAAGAGCGCCTTCTCGAGCCGCGGCTTGGCGGCGGCCTCGATGGCGGCCTTCTTCTGGAGCTCGACGCGGAGCGGGGCGAGCGGGAGCTTAGGCTTGCCGATCTCGGCGCGCATGCGCTCGATCAGGGCGCAGATGTCGGCGATCGGCTTCTTGGCCGTCTCGATGGCGCCGAGCATGAGCTCCTCGCTCACCTCGCTGGCGCCGCCCTCCACCATCGTGATGCCGTCCTTGGTGCCGGCGACGATGATCTCGAGGGCCGAGCGCGCGATCTGCTCGAAGGTCGGGTTGACGACATAGGCGCCGTCGACGTGGCAGACGCGCACGGCCGCGATGGGGCCGTCGAAGGGGATGTCGGAGATGTGCACCGCGGCGCTGGCCGCGTTGATGGCGTAGATGTCCGGCGGGTTGACCTGGTCGGAGCTGATGGTGGTCGGCACCACCTGGATCTCGCGGCCGAAGGCCTTGTCGAAGAGGGGGCGCATCGGGCGGTCGATGAGGCGGGAGACGAGGATCTCCTTGTCCTTCGGCCGGGTTTCGCGCTTGATGAAGCCGCCGGGAATCTTGCCGGCGGCGTAGTACTTTTCGTTGTACTCGACGGTGAGCGGGACGAAGTCGAGTCCCTCGGTCACCTTCGAGGAGCAGCAGGCTGTGGCGATGACCGCGCTGCCCGCGTACTGGGCGAACACCGAGCCGTTGGCCTGCTTGGCCATGCGCCCGGTCTCGAGGACGAAGTCCTCGCCGTTTATCGAGTAGGTGTATTTACGTGCGTCCATTTTCGATTCTCCGATCGCGCCTCAATACGAAAGAGCCCGAACCGGCGCGCGCGGGTCGGGCTTTCGACATATCTCGCCTTCGCTCACTTGCGGATGCTGAGCTTCTCGAGCAGGGCGCGGTAGGCCGCGAGGTCCCGGCGCTCGAGGTACTTGAGGAGCCTCTTGCGCTGGCCGACCAGCATGAGGAGGCCGCGGCGGGAGTTCGAGTCCTTCTTGTGGCTGCGGGCGTGCTCGGTGAGCTGCTTGATGCGCTCGGTGAGCAGGGCGATCTGGGTCTCGGTGGACCCTGTGTTCTTCTCGTCCTTCCCGTGCTCGAGGACGATGCGGGCCTTGTCTTCCTTGGTCATGGCCATTCGGAATGCTCCTTGTATCTCTTCTCAAAACCTAATTGGTGTCGTGTTCAGGGTTTCCGCGCGCTCCGCGAACGGACGCGGGAACCGGAAACCGTCGCGTCATTGTACCCAAAAACGCGGAAAAGTCAATGACGCCGGGCGCTAGCCCATGACCGCCAGGTAGGCGAAACGCGCGCCGGAGCGCTCGACGATGGCGAGGAGCCGCCCGTCCGCGTCGAAAACGGCGCAGGCTTCGGCCCCCTTCCCTTCGGCCGCATCCTCGGCGGCGCCGGGGTCGCCCGCGGCGCCGGCCGCGACGAAATCGCGCGGATGCAAGCGCCCTCCGGACAGGACCCGCTTCCCGGCGTCGCCCTCGGCGCGCAGGGTGACAAGCCCGAGGGCGGCGGCCTCTTCGACCTGCAGGGAGCGCAGGGCTTCGGGCGTCACGGCGTCGGGCGCGTGCCCTGAGTCGGCGAGGAAGGGTCCGGACGAAAGGCGCCTGAGCGCCACGAGGTGTCCACGGCTGCCGGCGGCCAGCGCCAGGTCGCGGGCCAGGCTCCGGATGTAGGTGCCCTTGGAGCAACGGACCAGGATGACGGCGTCGCGGCCGTCGAAGGACTCGAGCTCGAGGGAGTGTATCGTGATTTCGCGGGCCGCGGGCGCCACGTCCTCGCCGTCGCGGGCGCGCTGCCAGGCCCGCTTCCCGTCGATGTGCACGGCGGACCAGGCGGGCGGCGCCTGCATGATCGTGCCGCGGAAGGATGGCAGCGCCGCCTCGAGCGCCTCGCGCGCCGGGAGGGGCCCTTCGCCCACGATCTCGCCCGAAGGGTCGAGCGTGGAAGTCTCGGCGCCGAAGCGCACGGTGCCGCGGTAGGTCTTGTCGCAACCGGTGAACCAGGGCGCCAGGCGCGCGTAACGGCCGACGAGGGCCACGAGGGTGCCCGTGGCGAAGGAGTCGAGCGTGCCCGCGTGGCCGATCCGCCCCGTTCCGAAGACGTGGCGGAGCGGCTTGAGCGCGTCCGAGCTGGTGATCCCGGCGGGCTTGTCCAGAAGCACAAAGCCGTCCGGGGAGTCGGGATTCCGCTTCAAGGCAGGAGGCCTTTGAGCTTCTCGGTCATCTCGAAGCCCTCGCGGATGCCGCGGTCGGCCTCGAAGACGAGCTTCGGCGTGCTCCGGATCCGGAGCCGCTTGCCCACGGCCCCCTGGATGAAGCCCGCGGCGCGGTTCAGCCCCGCGGCCGCCGCTTCGAGGGTGGAATCGTCGCCGATGACGGAGACGTGGACGCGCGCGTAGCTCGCGTCGCGTGCCACCTCGACCCGCGTGATCGACACGAGCGTGCCGACCCGCGGATCCTTGACATCGCCGCGGAGGATGAGCGCCGCGATCTCGTCGCGAAGCTCGTCCTCAACCTTGCGGCGCCTTAACTCGTCCATTCCTCAGGCCTCCGCGTCCGGGGAGGCTTCTCCCTCCGCGGCGGGCTCGTCAACGGAGGCCTTGGCGTCCTCGGCTTCTTTCGCGGCCTTGGCTTCCTTGGCTTCCTTGGCTTCTTTGGCTTCCTTGGCCTTTGCGGCTTTCTCGGCCTTCGCCTTCTCGGCCTTCTCGGCCTTGTCGACGTCGCCGAGCTTGCGGGTCACGGCCACCTGCTCGAAAATCTCGAGCACGTCGCCGACCTTGAGGTCGTTCCAGCCGTCGATGCCGATGCCGCACTCGTAGCCCGCGGCGACTTCCTTCGCGTCGTCCTTGAAGCGCTTGAGCGAGCCGAGTTTGCCCTGATGCACCTCGATGCCTTCGCGTATGACCCGGACGCCGGCGGCGCGCTTGACGACGCCCTCGAGGACGTAGCAACCGGCGATGACGCCGATCTTCGGTACCTTGAAGAGCTCGCGGACCTCGACCTGGCCGATGTCCTGTTCCTTGAATTCGGGCGCCAGCATCCCTTCCATGGCCGTCTGGATCTCCTCGACGGCGCGGTAGATGATGTTGTACTTCCGGATGTCGACCTTCTCCTGGTCGGCAAGGAGCTTGGCCTTCGGGGTCGGGCGCACGTTGAAGCCGATGATGATGGCATCCGAGGCGGAGGCCAGCATGATGTCGTCCTCGTTGATCGCGCCGGCCGCCGCGCGGATGGCGACGAGCCGGACTTCCCGGGTGGAGAGCTTCTCGAGCGAGCTCTTGAGCGCCTCGACGGATCCGGTGACGTCGCCCTTGATGACGACCTTGAGCTCCTGGACGTTGCCTTCGTGGATGGTGTCGTAGAGGTTGTCGAGCGTGACCTTCTTGAGGGTCTTGGCGACCTCGGAGCGCTTGAGTTCCTGGCGCTTCCCCGCGATCTGGCGGGCGAACTTCTCGTCCTCGACCGCCTCGAAGGGGTCGCCGGCGTTGGGCATGCCCTCGAAGCCGATGACCTCGACCGGCTGCGAAGGATTGGCCACCTCGACCTTTTCGCCGCGTTCGTCGAACATCGCGCGGACCTTGCCCGGGAAGACTCCGGCCACGAAGCAGTCGCCGACGCGGAGCGAGCCGCGCTCGACGATGATGGTGGAGACGATGCCCCGCCCGTGGTCGATCTTGGCCTCTATGACCTTGCCCTCGGCGCGGGTGTCGTAGTTCGCGGTCAGCTGGAGCAGCTCGGCCTGCAGCAGGATGGCGTCGAGCAGCTCGTCGATACCCTTCTTCTGGAGGGCCGAGATCTGGCAGAAGATGGTCTCGCCGCCCCAGGCCTCGGGGGTCAGGCCCCGCTCGGCGAGCTGGGTCATGACGCGGTCCGGGTTGGCCTCGGGAAGGTCGATCTTGTTGATGGCGACGATGATCGGAACCTTGGCCGCCTTCGCGTGGTCCAGGGCCTCGAGGGTCTGGGGCATCACGCCGTCGTTTGCCGCGACGACCAGGACGACGATGTCCGTCACCTGCGAGCCGCGGGCGCGCATCTTGGTGAAGGCTTCGTGGCCCGGGGTGTCGAGGAAGGTGATGCGGCCCTTGGGCGTGCTCACCATATAGGCGCCGATATGCTGGGTTATGCCGCCGAATTCTCGGCTCACCACGTCCGTCTTGCGGATGGCGTCGAGCAGCTTGGTCTTTCCGTGGTCGACGTGGCCCATGACCGTCACGATGGGCGGACGGTGGACGAGGCTCTCGGGCGAGTCGGTTTCCTTCTCGATGACGGTCTCGTCGTAGAGGCTCACCACCTTGACCTCGCAGTTGTATTCACCCGCGAGGATGGTGGCTGTATCCGCGTCGATCTGCTGGTTGATGGTGGCCATCACGCCGAGGCTCATGAGCTTTCCGATGAGCTCGCTCGGCTTGATGTTCATCTTCCTGGCCAGGTCGGATACGGAGACGGTCTCCATGATGTCGACGCTAGAGGGAATGGCGTTGAGGTTCGCTCCGGATTTCTTCTTGAACTGGAGCGCCTTCTCCATGTTCTCGTCGCGCTTGGCGTAGGAACCTTTCTTTCCCTTGGCTTGCCGCTTTCCGGCGGGGCGCGACGGACCGGGAGGAGGACCGCCCGCGCCGGGCCGGCCGCCGAAGCCGCCGGGACGCCCTGGGCCGCCGGGGCCGCCGGGTCGAGGCCCGTAACCCGGTCTTCCGCCGGGTCCGCCCGGCCTGCCGGGTCCGCCCGAGTAGCCGCCGGGACGGCCGGGACCACCTTGGTATCCGCCGGGACGGCCGGGGCCGCCCGGACCGCCGGAGTAGCCGCCGGGACGGCCCTGGTAGCCGCCCTGGCCGCCGGGAGCGCCGCCGGGACCGCCGGAATAACCGCCGGGACGGCCCTGATAACCGGAACCGCCCTGATAGCCGCCGGGACGGCCCTGGTAGCCGCCCTGGCCGCCCGAAGAGGGAGCGCCGGGACCGCCGGAGTAGCCGCCGGGACGACCCTGGTAGCCGCCCTGGCCGCCGGGCCCACCCTGATAGCCGCCGGGACGGCCCTGGTAGCCGCCCTGGCCGCCGGGAGCGCCGGGGCCTCCCTGATAGCCGCCCGGCCGGCCCTGGTAGCCGCCGGATCCGGAGCGATCATAACCGCCGACCCGGCCCTGGACCGAGTTGGGACGCTGGGTGTCATAACCGCCGACCCGGCCCTGGACCGAGTTGGGGCGCTGGGTATCGTAGCCGCCGACGCGGCCCTGGACCGAGGCGGGACGTTGCGTATCCGAGGACGCCGGCCGACCCTGCGGCGGAACCGGGCGCTTCGGCGCGTCGGCTGAAGGCGCGGCCGCGGAAGGCGCGCTGTCCGCAGGCGCTTCGGTCGGGGCGGCGGCGGCAGTCTCGTGACGCGGAG
The DNA here is from genome assembly GCA_016926955.1 of Spirochaetales bacterium. GTDB lineage: Bacteria > Spirochaetota > Spirochaetia > Treponematales > UBA12059 > JAFGNN01. The sequence continues at coordinate 13,673 of JAFGNN010000068.1, forward strand.
CGCGGGCGGGCTCCGCCTTCGCCTCCTCGCCGTCGTGATGCGCGACCACGCGGGCCTGGGGCTTCCTTACGACGACCTTCTTCTTGACGACCACGACCTTCCGCTTCTCCGCGGAGTCCTGGTCCTCGGCCTGAGGGGCGGGCGCGGGCGCGGGCGCGGCCGGAGGAGCCTTGGGCTGCTTTATGAGATGGGCCTTGGCTTTCTGGTTCTCGTTGCTGTCAGACATACTCCACCTTCAGGCTGGCCGTTCAGGCCTCCTGGTCGTCCTCGTACTCGAAACTGAGCTCGACGCCGCAGCTCGGGCATTTCGTCATTTCGGTCGTGATGCGGGCGCCGCAATCCGGGCACTCGTACTCTTCTTCCCGCGCGGCTTCTTCGCCCGTCGCCGCCGTATCATCCGTAACAATTTCCACGTTCTCGTCGATGAGCGCGCGCAGCGTGGCGAGCTCATCCTCAGGCAGTCCCTCGATGGAGGCGAGTTTCGCCTCGTCCATGGCGAGGAAGTCCTCTATGAACTCGATTCCGGCGGCCGCGAGCGCGGCGACAGCGGCTTCGGGCGCGTCCGGCAACTCCGAGAGCCTGGAGATTTCCTCTTCCTCGATTTCGCCGAAGAGGGCGGAGACCGCCTCTTTCGCGCCGCTCGTGAGGTCCATCTGCTGGAACTGTTCTTCGGTCTTGACGTCGATGTTCCAGTCGCAGAGCCGGTTCGCCAGACGGACATTGAGGCCTTGCTTTCCGATGGCCACGGAGAGCTGGCCCTCCGCGACCACGGCCAGCGCCAGGCGACGGCCTTCGTCGAGGACGTGGACGTCGAGCACCTCGGCCGGCGAGAGCGCGTTGCGGATGAAGCGCTTCGGGTCGATCTCGTACTTGAGCACGTCGATCTTCTCGCCTTCGAGCTCGCGGATGATGGACTGGATGCGGATGCCCTTAAGGCCCACGCAGGCGCCGACCGGATCGACGTCCTCGCGCTTTGAGTAGACGGAGATCTTGGTCCGGTAGCCCGGCTCGCGGACGATCTTGAAGACGTCCACCGTGCCGTCGTAGATCTCCGGCACCTCGAGCTCGAGGATCTTCTTGACGAACTCTGCGTGCGAGCGGGAAAGCACGATCTGAGGACCGGTCTTGGTCTTGTTGACCTCGACGATATAGGCCTTGATGCGGTCGTTCGGGTGGTAGGTCTCCCGCGGCGACTGGTACTTGCGGGGAAGCACGCCTTCGACGCGCCCGAGATCCACGTAGATGTTTCCGTTCCGCTCTCGCTGGTAGTACCCGATGATGATCTCGCCGACCTTCGAGTGGTATTCGGCGTAGAGCGTATCTCGGGAAATCTCGCGGAGGTTCTGGCGGGTGGTCTGCTTCGCGAGCATGACCTCCTGCAGGTCGAACTCTCGCGGATCGATGGGGAGCTCGAGTATGTCCCCGACCTCCGCCTCGTCGGACCACTGCTTGGCCTCGGAGAGTTCGATCTCCAGAACCGGATCGTCGAGCTCCTCGACAATGGTCTTGCGCGCGAGGATCTCGACGCCCTCATAGTCGTCCTTGAAGCGGACGACCGCGTTCTCCGAGGTGCCGAAGCGCTTCTTGTAGGCGGCCATGAGGGACTCTTCGACCGTCTTGAGCACGAGCTCCTCGGAGATTCCCTTCTCGTATATCAGCTGACGGATAGCCTCTGCCATCTCTGACGACATGGTTTTCTCACCCCTCCCGCGCGCCGTCGAGGCGCGCCTTGACTATTTCGGAAATCGGCACCGTTTTCTCGCCTTCCCCGGTGGAGAGGGTGACCGTGTCGCCTTCGGCGCCGACTATGACGCAGGGCGTCCATTCTGTTTCCCCGAGGAAGATCGCCTTGATGCCGCGGCCGGCGAAAGTGGCGTATTCGCGGCCTTCGTGAAGCAGACGCTCGGTTCCGGGGCTCGCCACTTCCAGGTGGAAATCCTGGAGATCGAGCAGCACCTGGAGCCGCGGCTGGATCAGGCGATGCGCCTTGGCGCACTCGTCGATGCCTGTACCGCCCTTGCGGTAGACCGTCGCGCGCACCGAAGCGCCGCCTTTTCGGCGACTGATGAAGAGATCGACGAGCGCAAGGCCCGCGCCCTCGAGAAGCTGTGCCAGTTCCTGGCGTATCGAATCGGTTTCCGTCATTTCCTGCCAAAAAAAAAGAGCCGCGGGAACGACTCTTTTTCATTCTCGCTCTGTATGTCGCTTCGATACTACCGGAACGCTCCGGGGGTGTCAATACGCCCCTTCCTGGAGCGGGAGCTTGGACGCGGCTCCGGGCAGAGACGCGGGGCGGTCTCAGTCCGCGGCGAGGGCGAGCGCGTCGACCCGCAGGGCTCCGGAGGCCTTCAGGGCGCGGGCGCAGGCCGAGAGCGTGGCGCCGGTGGTCATCACGTCATCCACGAGGAGCACCCGCTCGGGAACCTGGCCGCGCACGGAGATGGCGTGTTCCAGATTGGTCTGGCGGTCCTCGTGGCCGAGCGTCTTCTGCTGGATTCCCGGCTTCCGTTCAAGGAGGCGCATCGTCCGGAAGCCCAGACGCCCCAATTCCTCCACGAGCAAGGCGGACTGGTCCCAGCCGCGCTTCCTGAGCGACGCGGGGGAGCAGGGTGCGGCGACCGCCACCGCGTCCGGGAAGCGCGCGGCCCCTTCAGCGAGGCGCCAGGCGAGGAAAGGAGCAAGGGAACGTCGCCCGGCGAATTTGTAGGCGGCGACCAGAGCCGCGGCGGGACCGGCGTATCGCCACAGCGGCCACGCCGAGTCGAAGGAGAAATCCGCAGCCCGACAGCGGAGACAGAGCCCGCATTCGGAGAGCAGGGGAATGCCGCAACGACGGCAACGAGGCGCCGGCGCCGGCGCCAGGCCCGACGCGCATTCCGCGCAAAGCGGCGGATCGTAATCTGGCGCGGGGCGATACCGGGCAAGCGCTCCGGGGGGAAGATCGCGCGGAGGAGCGAGGCTCGGGCTCAGCGGAGCGCCGCAGAGTACGCAGACACCCGGGAGGAGGAGGGACCGGAGACCTGTCGCGGCGCGATGAACGGTCTTGACCATGTCCCGCTACCGCGGCGCGACCGCGCGCCGCTTGCGCCCCGCCTCGCGTTCGCGCGGGGATGTCCGGTCCCTACAGCAGCTTCCGGAGCGCGGCCAGGCGATTCAGGGCCTCGAGCGGCGTCATCCGTTCGGGGTCGAGGGCGCGGAGCTCCCCGAGGACAAGCTCCTCGTTCGCGAACAGGGCGCCCTGGGCCTGCTCCGCCAGTCGCGGCCGGGAGGCGACCGAGTCCGGCAAGCCTCGTTCGCGCTTTTCGAGCTCGGCCTGAATTTCCCTCGCGCGGACGAGCACGGGCTCGGGCACCCCCGCGAGCCGGGCCACGTGCACGCCGTAGGAGCCGGTCGCCGGTCCAGGGACGACCCTGCGGAGGAAAGCGACCTCCCCGTCCCTCTCTTCAACAGACATCGACAGGTTCACGAGCCCCGGCCGCTTGAGGGCGGTAAGTTCGTGGTAGTGCGTCGCGAAGAGGGTGCGGCAGGCCGAGGCGTCGAGCAGGTACTCGGAAGCCGCCCAGGCGATGGCGAGCCCGTCGACCGTGCTGGTGCCCCGTCCCACCTCGTCCATGACGACGAGGCTCCGGGCCGTGGCCTCGCGGAGTATGTGGGCCGTCTCGTGCATCTCGACAAGGAAGGTGGATTCCCCGCGCGCCAGGTTATCCTGGGCGCCCACCCTGCAGAACACCCGGTCGGCGACGCCGATCCGCGCCTCGAGCGCCGGCACGAAGGAACCGGCCTGCGCCAGGATGACGATGAGCGCGGTCTGCCTGAGATAGGTGCTCTTGCCGGCCATGTTGGGTCCGGTGATCAGGGCGAAGCGCGCGCCCTCCGCGTCGAGCTCGGTCCCGTTCGGCACGAAGGCGCCGGAGGGGAGATGCGCCTCGACCACGGGGTGGCGGCCTTCGACTATGCGGAGGACGCCAGAGCGGTCCACGACGGGTCGGTTCCAGCCCCGTTCCGTGGCGACCCGCGCGAAGGAGGCCAGGCAGTCCACTCGGGCTACGGCGGCCGCGAGGGAGGAAATCGCGCTCAGCGCCAGCTTGACGCGCTCTCGTATCTCGAGGAAGCGCGCCCGCTCGAGCTCGACCAGACGCTCGGCCGCGGAATTGAGCTCGGTCTCTATGGCGGCGAGGCGTTCCGTAGAGAAACGCTCGGCCCCGGCCATCGATTGCCGTCGGACAAAGCGGGCCGGCACCCTATCTGCCGAAGCCCGGGTGGTTTCGAGAAACCAGCCGAGCACCCGGTTGTAGCGGAGTTTGAGCGCGGCAATGCCCGTGGCCGCCCGCTCCTCCTCCACATAGGTTTCAAGCACCGTGCGCGCGTCGTCCCTCAAGGCCCTGAGCCGGTCGATCGTTTCGTCGAAGCCCTTCTTTATCAACCCGCCTTCGTGCAGGGCAACCGGCGGCTCCTCGGCGATGGCGCTCTCGACGAGCTCTCGTACCTCGGAGAGCCCTTTCCGCTCGGCGTCGTCGATCGAGAAGTCGAGCAAGGCGGCGCGCCCGGCGAGCGCCGAACAGGCCGACTCCGCGGCCAGCCCGGCCTGGATCGCGTCGCGGAGCGCGAGCAGATCCTTCGCGTGGGCCTTGTCGAGCGCCACGCGCGCGCCGAGCCGTTCGAGGTCGAGCACGCGGCCGAGCTCGGCGCGCAAGCGCTCGAGCGTCCTCTGTTCGCGATACAAGGCATCCACGGCGGCATGGCGCGCGCCGATCGCCTCCGGGTCGCGCAGCGGCGAGAGCAGCCACTGCCTGAGCAGGCGCGAGCCCATGGAGCTGCGCGTCGCGTCCACCGCTCCGAGCAGGCTGTAGGCGCGACCGCCGTCCTGCAGGCCGCGGTCGAGTTCGAGGTTGCGCTGCGTCGATTCGTCCAGCAAGAGCCGGTCGCCCTCGTCAGGGCGCGAGATCGAGCGAAGGTGCGGCAGGGCATGGCGGGCGGTCTCTGCGACGTAGGAAAGGAGGAGACCCGCGGCTCCGACGGCCGGGTCTTCGTCCTCGAAACCGAAGCCCTTGAGGCTGGCGACGCCGAAGCGTTCCTTGAGTTCCTCCGCCGCGCGCCGTCCGTCGAAGCTCCAGTCAGGATACGCGTTGATCACGATCCCTTCACGGTCGCCGATCGCGCGTGCCAGCTCCGCGTCGTCCAGCAGGCTCTGCTGGACCAGGGCCTCCCGGGGAGCCAGGCGGTAGAGCTCGCGTCGGAGCCGGGGGAGATCGAGGGCCGGAAAGGAGAGCGCCCGGAACTCGCCGGTGGAGACGTCCGCGTAGGCCAGTCCGAGCGCAGATCCTGCTGATGACGAGCGTCCGATCGCGACGAGCCAGTTGTTGGCCCTCGCCTCGAGGTAATCCTCTTCCACGGTGGTGCCGGGCGTCACCACCTCGACGACCTCGCGCTCCATGATGCCGCGGGCGGAAGCGGGATCGCCGACCTGTTCGCAGATGGCGACCTTGCGTCCGAGCCGGAGGAGCCTGGCCACGTAGGAGCGCGATGCATGATAGGGGATGCCGCACATCGGCCGTTCCTGTCGCTTTGTCAGCGTCAGGTTGAGGAGGGCCGATACCTCCACGGCGTCGGAATCGAACATCTCGTAGAAGTCGCCGAGGCGGAAGAAGAGGACCGCGTCGCGGTTGCGTTCCTTGAGTCGTCGGTACTGGTCCATGAGGGATGTCTGCTCTGGCATCGCGGTTGCATTGTACCGGATGATGGTCTACGATACAATCCAAGCCCGGTCGGAGAGGTACGAGTGGAAGAGGCCTTGTTCATCAGGGAAGATCCAGAGGTCGTGTATATCAAGGCCCGCGGCCACATGACGGCCGCCCTGTGTCCCGAGCTCAAGGAGAGGGTGATCGCCCGCCTCGAATCGCCGCCGCCCCTCCAGCGTATATACCTCGACCTGCGCGACTGCGAGTACATGGATTCCACGTTCATGGGCCTGATCGTGGGATTCAACAAGCGCCTGCAGCGCTCGGCCTCGCGGGCGATAACGCTGCTCCACGTGAACGACACCTGCATGGGGCTGCTGAAGACCATCGGCATCGTCAGGCTCGTGGAACTCTCCGACAGCGAGATCCCCTTCCCCGCCCCGATGGAGAACCTCGCGGGCGCCGGGAAGGCGACGGCCGGCTTCATCCTCGACGCGCACGAAAACCTGATGGAGTTGTCGGACGACAACCGCAAGCGCTTCACGACCCTCTACCAGGTGCTGAAATCGCAACTGGACCGCGGCTCCGGCGGCGATAAGGGATGAAAAAAGGGCGCCGGTTCGCCCGACGCCCTCCGATCCCCGCGCTTCGGTCCTATTTTGCCTTGCCAACCAGCTCGAAGATGACCTTCTCGCTTATGTCGACCGTGGGGCTGTACCAGAGCACGGCGGTGCCCGTACCGTCCATCTGCTGGGCTGAGACGACCAGGCTGTACCCTTCAAGTTCGGCGACCTTCTTGATGGCGGCCGCGGCGAGCGCTGCGAACTCGGAGCTGTCGGAGAGCTTCTTGGCTTTCTCGTCGAGCTCCGCCCGCTTGATCTTGTAGTACTCCGAAAGATTGACCGCTTTCCGGCCGATCTCGGCATCGATGGTGGCGATCAGCTCCTTGTCGTCGGCGGAAATGGCCTCGGCCTTCCTCCGCTGCAGTTCCTTGATCTCCCCCGTCATGCGGTCGACCTCGGCCTGCACCCTGGCCTTCTCTTCCTCGAAGGCCCTGACCGGCGCGGAATCCTTCGCGTAGGTCATGTAGACCTTCTGGAGGTCGACGACGGCGACCCGGCCGAGCTGCTGCTGCTGAGCGGCGAGGGTCCCGAATGCCAGGCAGGCCATCAAGGCCAGCGCGATCATCCTGCGTGCTTTCATGTATGCGTACCTCTCGGGTTCCGGCGGCTCAATAGAGCGGCTGGGTGATGCTGATAACGAAATCAAGCCCTTCGTCCGCGGGCCAATCGATGCTCCAGTCGTCGCCGAGCGAGAAAGTCTTGGCGAAGTAGAAGCGGAACGGGAACTGAGGGATGGCGAAGCGGAAGCCGAAGCCGAGGCTCAAGGCGAGATTGTCCGGCGACAGCGAGGAGAGGGAGCCCGTCGAGTCCCAGTAGCTGTCCCCGCCGGCGTTCGGCACCAGGAGACCTTCCGCGTCCGAGGCGAGGACCGCGGCGTCGAAGAACCCGTCAAGGGAAATGATGCCGGCCGCGAGCGGGACGCGGAGCTCGAGCCAGTTCTCCCAGAGCCCGGTGCCTTCCTTGGTGGAAAGCGCGGAACCCCAGCCTCGTCCAACGAAGGTGCCGTCGATGCGAAGCGAGTTGGTGGAGCCGGATTCGAATCCGTTCCAGTTGGGCAGCAGGTACGACAGGCCCGAATGCGCGCCGAGCACCGCCTTGAAGGACCAGGCGTCCGAAACCGGCAGGTCGACGAGCGTCAGGTAAGCTTCCAGCTTCGTGTCGGAGCGTATGAACTGCTGCACCTCGATCGGCAGAATACCCTTGAAGGTGAAACGCTGGCTCGCGTAATAGCCGGCCGACGGATCGTACCAGAGGTCGAGCGCATTGAGGTAGGCGCGGGTAAAGAAGGAGTTGGCCCAGAGCCAGGTGTCGTGATTGGCCGCGACAACAGGGTCGTAGGGCCGCGCGCCGTCCGAGTAGGTGTCGAGCGTAAGGCCCGACGATATACCCGTGCCGACGCCGACGTCGCCCAGGGGGGTGCGGAAGCGGTAGCCGGTCGAGACCCCGAGCGAGATTTCCCATTCCTGGTACTGCATGAAGAATTCGTCCGGGACGACCTGTCCCGCGGCAAGGTACTCCTCCATGCTCGAGTACGGATCCGGGACCCGTCCCGGATCATCGTAGCCGAACACCGGACCGTACGAGTCCTGCAGCGTCTTGATCGTCTTGTGCGAGACCGAAAGGTCCACGCCGCCCGACCAACGCTGTCCGAGAAGCCAGGGCTCGACGAAGGAGAACACGAGGCTCTGCTCGGTCGGCGAGGCGTTGAGGTCGACCGAGAAGGTCTGGCCGTTGCCGAGGAAATTGCGGTCGTTCCACTTGACCAGGCCCGAAAGGGGGAAGGCGCCCGGGGTGCCGAGGCCGGAGAGGGTCACGCCGAACTGTATGTCCGCCGTGCTCTGCTCTTCGACGTTGACCACGAGGGCCATGAGGCTTTCGGCGGAGCCCTGCATCATCTCGGGCTCGATGGCGGAAAAGTACTGCAGGTTGTAGAGGTTCCGCAAACCCTCCATGATCTTGGTTTTCGAGAACACGTCGCCGACCTCGAGCGGCAGCTCGCGGGCCAGCACGTGCTCGCGGGTCTTCTCGTTGCCCCTGAACTCTATGCTCTCGATATGGGCGCGGCCGCGCTCGGTGATCGAGACCACGTAGGAAACCACGCCGCGCTCGGCATCGCGCGACTCGCGCAGCTCGATGCGGTTGAAGATGTATCCGCTCTCATAATAGAGGTCGTCGATCCGGCCCTTGTCGGCGAGCAGCTTCGGATAGTCAAGGATGTCATCCGGCTCGAGGCGAACGAGCGAGCCGAGCTTCCCCGAGTCGAAGATGCGGTTGCCTTCGAAGGAAACGCCGCCGAAGCGGTACTGCCGGCCTTCGACGACGCGGAAGGTAAGCGCCAGGTCCGTGCGGCCGGAGGCCTCGTCGACGACGAGCTCGCGGGCCACGTCGGGGATGGTCGCGTCTATGAAACCCTTGGAGCGGTAGTACTGCAACAGCTTGAGCCGGTCGGACTCCAGCTTGGATTCCTGGAAGGCGCCCGCCTGGAAGAGGCCGCGCTCCTTGAGGTCCATAAGCCCTTTGAGGGTGCTCGCGGAGAAGGACGCGTTGCCGTCGAACAGGATGGAGCCGATGGCGACCTGTGCTCCCTCGTCGACGATGAAACGCAGGACCACCGATTCGGCGGTCTTGCCGGGCGCTGCCTCGCTCGACACCCGAACGTCGGGGTAGCCCTTTTCAAGGTAGCGGGCGCGGATGGCGATCTCGTCGAGCCGGACCCGGTCCTCCCTGTAGATGTCCCCGGACTTCGTGACGGCCGCGTCGAGCACCTCGCTCGAGCGCAGGCCGGAATTGCCCTCGACGCGTACGGCCTCGATCCATGGCTTCTCCACGACGGTGAAGCGGACGAGGACGGAGCGGTACTCGGGATCGCCGGGCTCAGCCATCGGGCTGATCTCGTCGAAATAATCGAGCCCGTATCCATAGACGGCGGCCTGGAGATCGATCCAGAGCTCGTTGGTGAATTCCTTGCCCACGAAAGGCCGTACGAGTCCCTGGAGCTCGCCGCGGTCGACGTGGACGATCCCCGAAAAGGCGATGTCGCTGATCGGCTTGCCGAGGTACCAGTCGGGACTTGCCTGCGCCCAGGACAGGGCGGTCGCGAGGAGGAATGCGGCGAGGATGCTGAAACGCTTCATTGATGCTCCATCCTTCAGAACGACAGTCTCCAGGAGAACGTGAACGAGTTATCGCTCAGGAAAAGGTCCTCCGGGTGCTTGGGACTCAGGCGCCAGTCGAGGAGGAAAAAGGGCGTGTCCCACTCGAGACCGAAGCCGGAGTCTACCGTCAAAACATCCCTGCCCGCAAGAGGTTCCACCTGAAGCGACAACGCCGCGTCGAAGAACACCTTTTCCCCGATATACTTGCCGGCGAAGACCGCCGTGCCGTCGAGAAGCGAGGCCAGCGAACTCGATTGGGTTTCCGCGGGGTCCGGCAGGGACAGGTCCAGGAGCAGGCGCTGAACCGCCTCCGTTCGCAGGTAGAAAAGGTCGAAGCCAAGCAGCTTTCTGACGTTCTCCTCGAACAGGGTCACGAAATTGAGTTGCGGGATGGCTTGCGTGCCGGCTATGACAGCCTTCCTGACGTCGAACTCGCCGCCGCCCTCCGAACCGACCAGGCCGAGGCCGAGCAGGGCGGCGATCTCCTCGCTCGAGCGGGGCGGCGACGATTCCATGGTGATGTCCAGGACGGTCAGCCGCGTGTTTTCGGCCCGGAGCGTCACGCGCACGGGGCCGAGCGCATCGCTCGTCCTGAGTTCGGCCTCGAGGGTCGCGAGCGGATCGAAATTCGTCTCGGTCTCGTTGAAGACGATGCTCGCCTTCTTCAGGAAGAAGTTCCTCTGTATATAGAAGAGGTTTCCGCCGCGTAGCTCTACGGTTCCCTTGATGCGCAGCCTCGATGCCGCCGTGTCGACCGAAATCGACAGCGCGCTCGACGGATCAGCCTGTCCCGTGATTATGGGAAGGTTCTTCGAGGGGAAGTAGACGCGCACGCCCTTTCCGAGCCTGATGTCCAGATTGGCCACGAGGGCCACATCCCCGCCCGCGCCGTCCTTTCCGCCCGAGACGAGAGAGGGATCGAGGACCACCTCCGCCGCGGGCACGTCTATCCGCCCGGAAATCTCGACGGCTCCCTGCCCGACGCGGATATCGAGGTCGAGTTCTCCCGCCCCCTCGGCGGCGATCCCCGCGATGTAGGTATCGATCGGAACCTGGGTCTTCTCTATCGTTGCCGCGCGGATGGCGAGTTCCGTCGGCAGCCATCCGGACATCAGCGCGGAGAGGCTCACGTACATGAGGGCGGAGCCGGCTGGCGTGCGGGGCTGCATGAAGCTGGCCCTCCGTCCGTCGAAGTCGAGCACCCCGCTCACCGGGCCGATGGTCTCGGGCGTGTAATCTGGCACGCGGACCTCGAGGCCGGAGACCAGGAGGGATCCGGTGAAGTCGGGGTCGGTGGCTGGCCCCTCGATCCGCAGGCGGCCGCTGAAGGTCCCTCCCAGCAGTTCGACGACTGGCAGCGGTACGATGGAGACCAGCGGTTCTATTTCGCCTTCCAGGTCGTCGAGGTTGAGTACGAGCCCCGAGTCGTCCAGGCGGCCGAGGGCGGTGAAGCGGAGGGGAAGCGGCGCGCGCGCGGTTACGCTGAAGGCGCCGTCGCCGAGTATGCGCACGGAGATGTCCTCGCGTTCGCCGGAGAACGCCCATCCGTCCCCGTCCCGCGCGCCCGAGAAGCCCCAGCGGTCGACCTCGAGATTCCCTATGCGCAGCCCGGAAAGTGATCCGCGAACGGCTACCGGGTCCTCGAACAGCGAATCCCCAGGCGTCACCGCGTCCGCCGCGAGCTCGATCGACGCGCCGGACCCTCGCGCGGCCGTCCAGTCGGCGCGGAGCTCCGCGCCGCCGCGCCCCAGGTCGAGCCTGGCGACTATCCTGTCGAAGCGGTTTCCGGCGTAGCGACCCTTCGCCTCGGAAATCTCGAGGATTCCGTCGAGCCAGGAGATCCGCGCGTCGACGGAAAAGTCACGGTCGCCGTAAAGGCCGTCGGGAACCGAAACGAAGGCGTTCACCGCGAGGCGGTCCGGAGTCCCGGCGACGCTGGCCCGCCCGCTCGCTCCCCCCCGGAGACCGGCGGAGGGGACGCGGGAGAGAGGAGAAGCCTCGAATTCCAGGGCGGCGCCCAGGACCTTGCCGTCCCAGGAGCCGTCGAGCCGGTAGCGCTCGGCGTCGGCGCCCGAGAGCTCAAGCGCCAGCGCCACGGAAGGGTCGCGGCCGAAGGTCCATGAGAGCAGCGCCTCGCCCTCGAGCGATGAAACCGCGTCGGACACCTCGAGGTCGCGGATCGCCGCCCCGTCCTGGTCCACGAAGGCAGTGCAGGCTATCGTCGGCACGAAGCGGGATTCGAAGTCAGCGGGATCGAACGTGAGGCGTTCCACCATCAAGGACCAATCGCCGGGTCCCGTCCAGACTCCCTCCGCCTCCAGGGCGAGCAGACCGGTTCCGAAGGGAAGCGGAAGCGGCATGGCCTCCACTGAAACGGAGGTCTCGGCGCCCAGTGGTCCGTTTCGCACGGAGAGCGAAAGGCCGTAATCGCCGCGCAGATCCAGGCTCCCGTCGGCGAGCGCGCCTTCAAAGGCGTAGGGAATCTCCTCGAGGATGAAATCTGCCGCGAAGGTGGGATCGCCGCGGGCGGGAAAGTCGAAGCGCCCCGTACCCGACGCCTGGTATCCGGCGAAAGAGAGCTCGGACGAGCGGAGCTCGACGTGCTCGAGTCCTCCAGCCGCGGCCAGCCGAGCGGAAAAATCGATCGAGGGCGCGACCGCGACGAAATCGCCCGTGGACCACGAAAGGCGTTTGAAGTCGGTGGCCAGCGCCACACCGAGCGAGAGCACGAGATCGTCGGGAAGGAGGGCTACGGAGCTTCCCGCCAATCCTTCGAGCAATGGTCCGAACGCGCGCGCCTCGAGCCTGCCGAGCGAGGCTCCCGCTTCAAGGTAGGGAGCGGCGCCGAGATTCAAGGATCCCTCGATCTCGAGTCGGGAAATCGCGGGATCGCCATCGCCCGCCAGCTCGGAGTCGACAGGCGCCGCGCCGACGGGCAGGTCGAGACTCGCCCTGAACAGGGCGGTTTCGCCCACCACATCCGCCTTCGCGACCAGGGTGCCGAGGGTCACGCCGCCGACGGATATTCCGTCCGCGAGGGCGAAGTATGCGCCCGAGGCGCCGAGCGCGCGCACCGTCGCCTTGACCGGCACCGCGTTCCTCATGCCCAGTTCCACCTCCGCCTCGAGGTCGAGGCCCAGGGTGCCGGGAAGGACCGTGCCCGAGACGGCGGCGTTGAAATCGGGAGCCGATACCGACAGGGATCGCACCGTGAGCGATTCCGGCCCTCCCGAGGCGTCGACGCTGAATCGTACGCCCGCGCCGGCGATCGAAGCGGGCGCGCCGCCGGCGATCCGCACGGAAAAGCGGGGTTCGGAGAAGCCGGCGCCGAACTCGAAGGAGGCGTCTCCGTCGTAGGTTCCGCCGAGCCAGGGCACGAGATCGGCAGGAAACGCCCGAGGGACGAAACTGCGCCTCGGCGTGAAGCGCTCGAAGCGGGCGCTGGCCCGGAAGGAACGGTCGGGGGCGAGGAGAAGCGTAAGGTCGAGGGGAATGTCGTCCCGGAGGCGCCTGGCTTCGATCGATCCTCCGCGGAGGAGCAGGGCGAAACGTTGCGCCTCGAGCATGCCGATCGGCGTATCCACCGAAATCTCGGCCTCCCATCGTCCCGTCGTGAAGGAAGCGTCGCTCCGGCCGGATACTGAGAATGCGGCAGACGATCCGGAAAGCGCTCCGAGCGCCGGGGAGCTGGCCCCGAGCCGGCCGGAAAGCGCGGCGTCGACACGGCCCGCGTCGAGGGCGGCCTCCGCGCTGCGGCCGTCGAGGAACCAGGAGCCGCCCTTTCCGTCCACGATGTTTACGGAAAAGCGGCGTGCGGATATCTCGAGTCGCTCGGTCCGCGCGTCCGTCCGACGCCCGCGGCCGGCAAGTTCGGCCATCCGTTCGAGGAGCGGCGCGTCCCGCTCGAGATCGAGGTCCAGCCGCACGCCCGAGAGCTCCACCCTTTCGAGCGCGTTCCCGGAGCCTCCGGATACGAGAGCGATGCCGTCGAAAACTATTGATGCCTTTTCCGCGGACAAAAGGGGAGCGTCGCCCGGGCGCCTCGCCTCGAGTCCCCGAACCGTGAGCGTGCCGAGCACGGACGGCGAGGCGGATTCGTAGGAAAGCTCGAGGCCGAGCGGTTCTCCGAAGTCGGAGAGCGCTTTCTCAAGGTACAAGGCCGACGAGCGCTCGGCCAGCGCAGCCAAGGGCGGCCCCGAGAGCGCGGCGAGAGCGCCCGACAGGATGAGGGCGGCGACCGCGGCCAGCCTCCGCCGCGGAAGGCCGCCCCGCGCCGGGACAAATCGCATGACTCCCGATAAACTAGCATATCCCGCCCGGATTGGCCATTCCCGTCGCACACGCCCGTCTGCGCGACCCCAGTCTCCCCGCGCTCCGCCTGCCCGCGCCCCGTTTACCCGGTCCGCCGCTCCGGGTTATGCTCCGCGATCATGGCAGGCAACGAAATCGCCTTTGGCGCCACCACACTGGAACGCTTTGTCGCGTTCGAGAGCATAGACGGCGCCGGCACGAGCACACAGCTGGCATTGCTTCACAAACGGCTGTCAAGCGCCGGGATTCCGCACTGGATCACCGCGGAACCCACCGCGCTCCCAACGGGACGACTCATACGCGAGGCCCTACGCGGTGACTTCCCCGCGGAGCCCGGAACGATCGCGCGTCTTTTCGCTGCGGATCGCCACGAACATCTCCACGGCTCCGGGCAGGTGCTCGAGCGCCTCGCGCGCGGAGAATGGGTGCTCACGGACCGCTACCTGTTCTCGTCTCTGGCCTATCAGGGCAGAGCCTGCGGCGACGACACCCCGTGGGAACTCAATCGGGGCTTTCCCCTCCCCGCCCTGGTGCTTTACTTCGAGATCGACCCCGAAGTATCCCTCGCGCGCATCCACTCGAGACCGGGCCGCGACATCTACGAGACCCTCGAATTCCAACGCTCGCTCGCGGCGGCCTACGAGGACGCGTTCGCTCGCTGGGGCGCTGGCAGCTTCCGCCTCGAACGCGTCGACGCCTCAGGCACTCCGGACCAGGTGGCCATCGAGGTCGCGCGCGCGCTCTCGAAGGCGGGGCTCGTCTTCCCGGCCTCAGCGTAAGGCTTCATCGCGCCGATATTCGAAGAGTCATGAAACGCGCACTGCTCGCGATCGCGCTCCTCGTACTCGCGCTTCCGCGCGCGGCCTCGTCATACCCTGTGTATTTTAAGGAACAGTACTACAGGCTGTTCCACACGCATTACATCCAATACCCCGACGACAGCATCGAGAACATCTACTGGCTCGAGCGCGCGCAGAAGGCGGACTTCGCCAATCCCCTGTACGCGCTGGCCCGCATAGAAACCGAGCGCGAGTGGGAGCGCTACCGCTACCTATTCAACATGCACCTCGAGCTCAAGTTGATCGAGCAGCACCTCCGGCTCGGCTCGAAGTACGACAAGCGCGTCGCCTACTTCTACAACGCGCCATGGAAGGACCAGAACCTCGAGAGCCTCGCCTTGGCCGAGACGGCCTACCGCGCCGCGCTCGCCTACTGGCCCGCCGCCGTCGAGTGGGCCAGAAAGGCGCAAGACTTGCGCTTCGTGCACCTGGAGGAGGTGCAGGCCTGGTCCGACGAGGCGGCCCGCATCGAGTCCGGCGAACTCGATTACGATCGCATCATCGCCTCGGAGCTGGACCGGGTCGCGCGGGTGCGCGCCGAGTTCGAGGCGATGGACTTCACCTACTGAAGATCGACCGCGGCGCCGACGCGAAGGGGGAGGAAGGGACCGCGTCCCATCCTCCCCCTCCCTCTCTTTCCTCTCTTTTCAGGCACTCGCGTCGCGCTTCCGGGGGGAGCCCGCCTTGCTTCGCCTCAGCTCCCCTTCTTGAGGAAGGCGTCGCGGAATCCCAGCGATTTGGCGCGAAGCAGGGCTACGCCGCTCTCGTCGCGTCCGAGCGGCCCGAGCACGAGCCGCCAGGTGGTCCTTCCGTCCTTCCCCGGCGTGGTCTCGGCAAGGAGGCTTCCCAGGTCGGAGACGCGGGCGGCGGCCGTCTCGAGGGCGCCCAGGTCGGCGTAAGCGCCCAGCTGGATGTAGAAGGACCCTTTTTCGAGGCCCGCGACCACGAGGACCGAACCGGTGACGTCGCTCGTCCCGTAAGCTTTCGAGGCAGAGGGCAGGGATGGCGGAACAGAGGACACCGCGCTCGGCGGCCTGGGAGAGGTCGGTTCGACCGAGACGACGACCGGACCGGCGGGCGCGGGGGGCGCGATGGCGGCCGGAACGCTCTCCGGCGCGCCTGAAGGTGTTACGGGCGCGACTGCGACTGGGCTCGCGACGGGGGCCGCGGCCAGGAGCGCCGGATCGGCGAGCTCGGCCGATGCCAGCTCGCCGGCCGGTGCCGGAACCCGATCGGAGTACACAGGCGCGGCGAGCACGGGTTCGGACAGACCGGGTTCTGCGATGGACGGGAACGGATGGAGCACGCGCCCCGAAGCCATCAAGGGCGTTTCCTTTCCGGCCACGTCCGGGTCGTGCAGGGCGAAGTCACCGAGCCATCCGTCCTCGGGCGGAGGGGCGTCAAAAACGTGCAGACCGGCGAATTCGCCTTCCTCTATCCGGATCACGCCCTCATCGAGGGCAAGTTCGGGAATTTCCATTGCCAAGGCGGGCGCGGCCACGAGGTCGTGGACACCGGGTATCTCGCCGGGCGCCAGGCCCGGCTCCGCCAGGAAGGCCGCCAGCTCGGGTGAGACCGGCTCTGGCTCCTCGATGCCGTAGGCAAGCGCGCGCTCGATGCCCGGGGCGTCGGGATCATGCAGGAAGACGGCCGCCGGGCCTTCCTCGCGCCCGGCGCGCAGCATCTCGTGGGCGAAGGCGAGCTCGCCGGGGCTCAGGTCGTACGGAGGATCGTAAAGCGAGGCCGAAGCCACGAAGGATTCCAGACCTGGCCGTTCGAGCGCCATGACGAGAGCCAGCTCCTCGGGGGTGATCTGGAAACGGGCGTCCATGAGCTCGGCGGAGACCTCGACGCCTTCCTTTCTCGCCCGTTCCAGCGCGAGCAGGAAGGCCCGGTCTTCGGGGACCAGCTCCGGCACGGCCGCAGGCAAGGGAGGCTCGGGATCGGCGTGGAGGGCGAATGGCAGGCTCGTAGCCGCCATTCCCGGCCACGGCACGCCGGCGAACACCGACGGGACTTCGGGAGGAGCGAGGGGTTCGACCAGCGAGGACGCGAGGAGCGATTCCGAAACCGACGGTATGCGCGGCGCCACGAATACCGCGGGCGGACGCGGAGACTCCGTCGCGGGTACGACGGCCTGGGCGGGACTGACGGCGGGCTTTGCAGGAGCCGGGACCGGCGACGGCAAGGGGGCGCCCGCGGGTTTCGAGGCGATGGCCTCGGGTACGGGATCGGCGGAAACGAGCTCCGGGGGCGATTCCCGAGCCGGAGGCGCCGCCACGACCGGCGTTTTTGCGACGACAGGGGGCTTTGTCGGTTCGGGCGTGACGGGAGTGGGCGCGACCGGAGTCGACACGACGGAGCTTGCGGCGGGTCCGGCCGAAGCCGCGCCGCGCGCCGCGGCCTCGGCCGCGGCCCTCTTCGCCAGGACCGAAGGATTGAAGTCCGGATCCGCCGTGTCGCCTCGCGAGGCAGGGGACCCGAGCTCGCTCACCGACCTCGGGGAAGAAACCTGGACGCGGGCCACCGCCCCGGGGACTATGTCGAGGGCGCCCGCGGCTTCGGGGGAAAGCACCATGAAAATGCCCGTACTCGACAGCCCCTGGGTCACGATGACCGTTATGATGCGGTCGTTCTCCAGGTTGCGGACCTCGACCGCGGTGTTCCGGTCGAAGGAATTACACGCCGCGAAGAGTCCGGTGGACGGGAACTCGCCGTAGCTTCCCATCATCGCCGAGCCTTCCCAGGTGGAGGAGGACAGCGAGGCGGCGACGATGAGGATCAGAAAAAGCGCGGATGCGATACGTTTCACGGTTTCCCTCCCGGCGTTCGGAACGGGTCGAGCTTCGCGATGCACCCCTTGGCCGCGACGGCGCCGAGCGCCCGCGAGCTGTCGGCGAGCTTCGCCACAAGGTCCGGAGAATCGGGAGGACCCGCTACGGATCCGCTTTCTAGGACCGCTCCGTCCGCCACGCGGACAAGGCGCCAGGAAAGCGTTCCGGGTATCGCCGGAGTCTCCCTCGGCTCCCCCTGCCTATAGCTTACGAACAGGAGGACGAGGAAATCCACCCAACCCTCCCGCGCGTCCTTCAAGGCGAAGGCGGGGTCGATCCAGGCAGCCCTCGGCGCGCGAAGGACAGGAGAGCCGACGGCGATCTGTCCCGCGTCGAAAAGTGCGTCGAGCGCGCCCGTGGACAGGGCTTCGGACGCGAGGGCGCTGTCCGCGAGGGCCAGGACCGGCAGGTCTTCCTCGACGAGCACCACGCCCACGGTGTGGGCCCAGGCGGCCAGGCTGAGAGCGAGCGACAGCGCGACGAGCGACGCGATACGTTTCGACACTGCGATACACCTTCCCTCCTTCACCTATCGGCCTTCCGGGGCCGCGGGATTAGCCTTCGCCGGCGGGATTAGCCTTCGCCGAAGGAAGCGGCGACAGGTCCCTTTGCCCCCTCCGGCCAGGAACGGGGCCGCTTCCGGCCCGGCGCCGTCGCGTGGTATAATGGACTGACCCGGAGGATAGAGCTGCATGGTGTACTTCGCCGCCCAGGTCCGGACCGGAAAGGAAGAAGACGTCGCGCGGATCATCGGCATGCGCGTCGATCCGGCCCTCGCCGGCCCCTTCGTCCCGACCCGAGTGCTCCAGATCAGGAAAGGCGGCAAGACCCGGAAGGAAGATCGTCCCGTTTTCCCGGGTTACGTATTCATCGGTTCCCCCTGCGACTCGCTTCCCGCCGACGCCTACTGGATCATCAAGCGGGTGGACGGGTTCGGCCGCTTCCTTCCGAGCAACATCGACCGCAAACCCCTGTTCGGCAGGGATCTCGAGTTGCTCTCGCATTTCATGTCCTTCGGTCGCCGCGCCGATATATCGAAGGTGAGCTTCGACGAGAACGACCGGATAGTCGTCCTCGAGGGGCCCCTCAAGGGGCTCGAAGGCTCGATCGTCCGGGTCGACAGGCGCAAGGGCCGGGTCAAGGTTCGCCTGGCCATGTGCGCCGATTCCTTCGCGGTCGACCTGGGCGCCGAGTTCGTCGAACGCTTGCCGAGGGGTTCGGATGACCAGCATGGACGGACGTGAGGAAAGCCGCATCTACGTGATCGGGGCCGGGTTTGCCGGCCGGGCCATCGCGCGGGAAATAGCCCGCAAGCGCGTGATAGGCACCGTCGTCGCCTTCCTCGACGACGATCCCGCCAAGATCGGCCGCCGCGTCGAGGGCGCGCCCGTGCTCGGTCCCGTCCGCGACGTGCTCAAGCTCATATCGCTCACCCCCGCCGACGAGGCGATAATCGCCATTCCGAGCGCCTCGCGCGAGCTTCTCCGGAGCCTGCACGCCCTGCTCACCTCGGCAGGCTTCGCTCGGATCCGGATCATACCGGGCGTCGCCCAGATCCTCGAGGGCGACCCTCACATCATCCAGGCGCGCGAGATCGACCCGCAGGACCTGCTCGGCCGCGACCCCGTCAAGGTCGGACTCAAGGAAAGCCTCGCGTGGCTGCGGGGAAAACGCGTTCTGGTCACGGGCGCCGGCGGCTCGATCGGTTCGGAGCTGGCTGGCCAGCTGCTCTCGGCAGGAGTCGAGCGGCTTTACCTCTTCGGCCACGGCGAAAACTCGATCTACCGCGTGGACAGCCACCTTCGGCTGCTGCAGGAAGAAGGGGTCGGCGAGCGCACCTCCATCGTCCCCGTCATCGGCGAGCTCAAGGATCGCGACTACGTCCGCTTCATCCTCAAACGGCTCAAGGCCGAGGTAATCTTCCACGCGGCGGCGTACAAGCACGTCCCGATGATGGAGGAGAACCCCGTCGCCGCGATCGAGAACAACGTGTTCGGTACGCTCAACCTGGTCGACGCTGCCATCGAGGCGGGCGTCGGGCGCTTCGTGCTGATCTCCACAGACAAGGCCGTCGAGCCTCGCTCGGTGTACGGGGTCTCGAAACAGCTTTCGGAGCGCATCGTACGCCGCGCGGCGCCCGCGGTCGAAGGCGGGGCGTCCTTCATGGTGGTGCGCTTCGGCAACGTGCTCGGATCGAGGGGCTCGATCATCCCCCTCTTCGAAGCGCAGATAGACAAGGGCGGTCCGGTAACGGTCACGGACCCCGACGCGACCCGCTTTTTCATGACCATCCCCGAAGCCTGCTCCCTCGTTCTCAAGGCTGGAGGCGTCGGGAAAGGCGGCCGCACCTACATCCTGGACATGGGCGATCCGGTCAACATCCGCGAGCTGGCCGAGCAGATGATCCGCTTCCGCGGCCTGGAACCCGGCCGAGACATCCAGATCCGCTACATCGGGCTCCGCCGCGGCGAGCGCCTCCACGAGAAGCTGGCCTCGCCGGACGAGCGCATCGTCGCCACGCCCTTCCCCCGTCTCAATGTGCTCGAGCGCGTGAAGGACGAGGCTGACGATCTCGAAGCGCTGCTCTCGGAGCTGCGGGCAACCTGCTCTCCGGACGAGACGCGCCCCGGGGACTATCGCAACCGACGCCGCCTGCGTGCCATCCTTCGCGCGCGGTATCCCGAACTCGAGGTGCTTGAGCATGAAAGCGAGTACTGATTTCGTTCCCTTCGCGCAGCCTTCGATCGGGCCCGAAGAGGAAGAGGCCGTCCTCGAGGTAATGCGTTCCGGCTGGCTGACCACGGGCAAGGTCACCCTCGCCTTCGAGCAGGAGTTCGCCGCTCGCCTGGGCGTGGAACGCGCCCTCGCGGTGAACTCGGCCACCAGCGGGCTCCACCTCGCGCTCGAGGCGCTCGGAGTCGGTCCCGGCGACGTCGTGGTGACCAGTCCCTATACCTTCGCCTCGACGGCGGCGGTCGCCCGGCAGCTCGGCGCAGAGGTGGTCTTCTGCGACATCGAGGAAGAGGGCTACAACCTCGATCCGGAAGCCCTCGGGGCGGTTCTGGCGCGAACCCGCAACGTCAAGGCGCTCATAGCCGTCCACGTAGGCGGCCTTCCCTGCAGGCTCGACCTGATCGCGCCGCTCTGCGAGCGCTACGGGGTCGCGCTCGTGGAGGACGCCGCGCACGCCTTTCCCTCGAAACTGCCCCAAGGCTACGCCGGAACGATCGGGGATGTCGGCGTATTCTCGTTCTACGCGACCAAGACCATAACCACCGGCGAAGGCGGCATGGTCGTCGCCCGGGACGGGCGCGTGCGCGAGCGCATATCGCTCATGCGCTCTCACGGCATCGATCGGGCGGTATGGGACCGCTACACCGCCAGGACCGCGGCCTGGAGCTATTCCGTCGTGGAGGCCGGATACAAGTACAACCTGCCGGACCTGCTTGCGGCCATCGGCCGAGTACAGCTCTCGAAGGCCGAGCGCTTCCTCGCCGAAAGGGAGGCCATCGCCGCGCGCTACGACGAGGCCTTCGCGGAGCTCGCCGGCATACGGCTGCCGCCGCGCGGGCCAGGACACGCCTGGCACCTGTACGCCCTCTCGGTGGACGCCAAAGCGCTCGGCTTCAGCCGCGACGAGTTCATCGAACGGCTCAGGGCGGAGGGCGTCGGCGCCTCGGTCCACTTCATTCCCCTGCACCTCATGCCGTACTGGGCAGGCCGCTACGGCCTCGTTCCCGATTCCTTCCCGCGCGCGCTGGCTGCCTTCAATGCCGAAGTTTCCCTGCCAGCCTCGCAGGGCCTCGACGCGGCCTCCGTCGAACGGGTGGCGGCGTCGGTCCGGAAGATCGTCGGAGCTGGCGCCTGATGGGCGTATCGAAGCTGGCCGAGGTATCGAAGACGCCCCTGTCGGAACTCCGCGTCCCGGGGATGCTGCATGCCGTCGCGGTCCGCTCGCCGGTCTCGAGGGGCGCGCTGCTCGGCGTCGACCTGCCCCGCCTCGGCAAGGATTACCGTGCCGTGCTCGCGTCCGACATACCGGGGCGCAACGCGGTGCGCTCCTTCGGCGTCGCCGTTCCCCTCCTCGCCTCCGACCGGGTCCGTTACCTGGGCGAGACGGTGGCCCTCCTGGTCGGTCCGGACCTCGAAGCTCTCGAGGAGCTGCGCGATCGCGCGGTCGTGCGCGTCGAGGAGGAAACGCCCTTCCTGGATTTCGAACGCTTTTCTTCCGACCAGGTCCTCGCGCGCAGGACCCTCTCGCTCGGCGACAGCGAGCTGGCGTTCTCCGTCGCCTCACGCATAGTCGAGGGTGATTTCACGGTCGGTTCGCAGGAACACTGGTACGCGGAAGCCCAAGGAGCCTTCGCGGGCTTCGATTACGACAAGCTCCTTGTGGTGTGCGGCACGCAGTGGCCCTACCACGTCCGCGACACCGTCGCCGAGGCGCTCGCCGTGCAGAACTGCGAGATCATCGTGCGCCCCGGTCCGTCCGGTCCCCACCTGGACGGCCGGATCTGGTATCCCTCGATGATGGCCGCCCAGGCTGCCCTCGCGGCCTGGCTTTCCAGGCGGAACGTGCGCTTCCTGCTGCCCCGCGAAGAGGATTTCCGCGTCAGCCCGAAGCGGGCCCGCTATAGCGCGTCCTACCGGGCCGCCC
>JAFGNN010000014.1 GCA_016926955.1 Spirochaetales bacterium
CGCTTCGCGTTCCGCGATGTCACGAGGCTGCGCACGAAGCGCGGCCCGTGACTATTAGCCCTTAAGATCCACCAAATTCCCGCCTTCCCCGTCGGCATAGACGGAGCGGCGCCGGGTCAGGGGGTTCTGCGCGCGCATGACTTCACCCCGAAGCGTCTCCATGCGGCGCTTCAGAAGCTCCCGGTTCTCCTTGTTGCGCTCGATGACGCGCTCGCGGAGGTCCTCGAGCGAAGCCCGGAGCTCGGGCACTTCATCCGGTTCCGATCCGGGCCAGGAGGCGCGGTAGAGGTCCTCGAGGGGATCGATGGCCTTCTGGAACGTGTAGATCTCGGAGACGATGGCCTGCTCCATGTCCACGTGGGCGACAAGGTCGTCGACGTCGCCCCGTTCTATGTCGAGCTTCTGCCGCTCGAGCACGTCGAGGTAGGAGCGGAACTTGGTCCGCTGGTGTTCGAGCAGTTCCTTGAAACGCCTGAGCACCGCGACGCGTCGCTCGAGTTCGTCGCCCTGGATCTCGTGGCGGCTCTTCACGTCAGGCCGGCCTATCCGGCGATGTTGACGCCGGCGGCTGCGGCTTCGCGTCCGCCTCCGGGCGACTGGGCGGCGGCCACGGTCCATGCGCCGCGGAGCTCGTCGAGCAGGTTGCGGACGACGCGGATGCGTTTCCCGTCCTTGGAGATGTTCGACTCGAGCAGCTCGGAATTGAACCAGACATAGAGGGAGAACAGGTTGGAGGCGAGTTCGCCGCCCGCCTCGAAGTCGAGGCTGGCCTGCAGTTCGGTGACGATGTCCTGCGCCTTTCCGAGGGCTTTGTTGACTTTCTCGATTTCGTTCGGTTTCGGGCCGCCCTCTCGATCAAGGGGACCGAGCGCGGCGTCGCACTGCTTTACTGCTTCGTCGTAAAGCATGACGACGAGTTGGCCTGGACTTGCCGTCCTGACGCGGGTTTCGCGGTAGGCCGCGAGCGGATTCTGGGTCATGGGCATGCCCCTCCCGATGGCTACTTTTAGATCGTCGGCCAAAGCGGGGACGGGCTGTAGACCGAGTTGCCGAATTCTGTCGCTTTTTTTCCGGAGCGAGGCCTTCGGATGGAGATCCAACCTCGCTCGAAACGAAAGGGGTATATACCCGGCGTGTCAATCGTCGGCGGGGAAGGCGCCGGTCTCGGCATAACGCTCGAGTCGCGAATAGGCCGCGTTGATTCGGGCCGAGGTCTTGGTGGCCTTGCGGGCGGATTCCGGGTCTGCCTGGTGCCGGTCGGGGTGGTGCAGCTTCTGGAGCCGCTTGTAGGCGGCCTTGACCTCGGCGAAGGGGCTGCCGACGGGCACGCCGAGCGTGCGGTAGTCCGCGGCGAGCTTCTCGCGGAGGCTGTCGGCGCTTCCGGACGGCCTGCCCCGGTCCCTGAAGGCCTCTTCGGCGCGGCGGCGGGCTTCCCGATCACGCTCCAGCTTCTCGCGGGCGGCGCGATCCCCGGCAAGATCGGCTTCCAGCTCGGCCATGGCGTCGTCGAAATCGGCGTCGCCCGAGCGTCCCGCCGAAGGGCGGAAGGCGGAGAACTGCCGATCATCGTAATCGGGAGCAGTCCAGGACTTGAAGAGTTCGACCAACCTGTCCAGAATGTCGCTCACGGGCACCTCGCGCGTTCGAATCTACCGCGCGCGCCGGTTCCGATCAAGCGCGCGGGCGGCTCAAGCCGGCCGCGCAGGCGTCGCGCACGGGTTCTCCGGTCCGGAGGAGATAAAAACGTATGGATGACAGGCCTTCCATCCTGGTTGTGGGCGGAGCCAATCTCGACATCCAGGCCAGGTCGGGCGCCGCGTTCAAGGGCGGCGACTCGAACCCGGGCCGCGCCTGGTCGAGCCCCGGAGGGGTGGGGCGCAATGTCGCGGAGTGCGCCGCGAGGCTCGGCGCCTCGGTCCAGCTCTTCGCTCCGTTCGGGGACGACGCCGAGGGCGAAGCGCTCGCGCGCGCCTGCGGCCTGGCGGGCATCGGCACCGACCGCTGCCCGCGCCTCCCGGGCGCGCGCACCGGGCGCTATGTCTGCCTGCTCGACGCGGACGGCACCCTGGTGGGAGCCGTCGCGGACATGGAGCTCATGGACCAGTTCGGCCCGGAGAAGCTCGAATCGGCCATTCCGCTCATCGACGCGTCCTCCATCATCGTCGCGGACGCGAACCTGAGGCCCGACACGCTCGCGCGCCTGTTCGATCTGGCCGCCCGCGTCCGGAAGCCTGTCTGCCTGGACACCGTCTCGGACGCCAAGGCCCGGCGCATCGCTGGGCTCGCCGGTCGCGCGTCCCTGATCAAGCCCAACCGGGCCGAAGCCTCCGCCCTGACCGGCTGGCCCGTCCGAACGCCCTCCGAAGCTTCGGCCGCCGCGCGAGAGCTCCGGCATCGCGGAACGGGCGAGGTTTTCCTGAGCATGGGGGCGGAGGGAATGGTCTGGCTCGGCGAGGCCTCCGGCGGCCTCGCCCGCCTGCCCGGGCGCCCCGAGGCTGTCAACGTCTCCGGGGCAGGGGACGCCGCCCTCGCCGCCCTGGCGCGTTGGGCCCGCACGGGACGTTCGACCGCCGAACGTGCCGCCCTGGCCCTTGCCGCCGCCGCCCTCGCCGCCGCGAGCCCGAGCGCCGCTCCCGACGCCCTCGACGAAGACGAAGTCATCAAGCTCTCCCAAGGAGTCGTCCATGAACCGTTACCTTGACCGTTCGCCCGAAGTCGCCGCCGCCCTCGATGCCGGCCGGCCAGTCGTCGCCCTCGAGTCCACCATCATCAGCCACGGCATGCCCTACCCGCGCAACGTGGAGACGGCCCTGGCCGTCGAGGCCGCCGTGCGCGAGGCGGGCGCCGTGCCCGCCACCATAGCCATCCTCGGCGGTCGCCTGAAGGCCGGTCTTTCCGAAGGCGAGATCGAGGCCCTCGGCAAGGCCGGCCTCGCCGTGCTCAAGGCCAGCCGCCGCGACCTGCCTTCCATAGTCGCCCGGAGCCTCGACGGTGCCACCACCGTGGCGGCCACCATGATCATCGCGGAGCTGGCAGGCATCCGCGTCTTCGCCACGGGCGGCATCGGCGGCGTGCATCGCGGCGCCGAGCGCAGTTTCGACATCTCCGCCGATCTCGAGGAACTCGGGCGCACGAGCGTGGCCGTCGTCTGTGCCGGCGCCAAGAGCATCCTCGACCTGCCGAAGACCCTCGAGTACCTGGAGACGCGCGGCGTGCCCGTCGTCGGCTACGGCACCGACGAATTCCCCGCCTTCTACACGAGCCGTTCCGGCCTCGCTCTCGAGGAACGCTCCGACTCGCCCGAGGACCTCGCCGCCCTGATAGCCGCGAAGTGGTCGCTCGGGCTCTCGGGCGGCGTCGTCGTGGCCAACCCCATTCCCGCCTCCATGTCGATGCCGGAGAAGCTCATCAACGGCGCCATCGACAAGGCCCTCGAGGAGATGGCGGCCAATGGCGTCAAGGGCAAGGAGGTCACGCCCTTCCTCCTCGCCAAGGTCAAGGAGCTCACGGGCGGCGACTCGCTCGAGTCGAACATCGCCCTCGTGCTCAACAACGCCCGGCTCGCCGCGAAGCTCGCCGCGGCACTCGTGAAGCTCTCCTGAGTGTCACGAAGCTTCCGGGCAGAGGAGTAGCCGATGGCAGATCCGGACAAGGCCGCCATGGACGTCTTGCGCGTCCGCCGCATGGTCTTCGGCGGCGTGTATCCGCTTTACGTCGCCAAGGCCGAGCGGAAGGGACGGACGAAGGATGAGGTCGACGCCATAATCAGCTGGCTGACCGGCTACGACGCCGAAGGGCTCGCCCGGCGCGTCGCCGACGGCACCGACTTCGAGACCTTCTTCGGCGAAGCGCCCCGTCCCAACCCGAACGCCGAAAGGATCACCGGCGTCGTCTGCGGCGTGCGGGTGGAGGAGGTCGCGGACCCCGTGCTCCGCCAGGTCCGCCGCCTCGACAAGCTGGTCAACGAGCTCGCGAAGGGCAAGGCGATGGAGAAGATACTCAGGACCTGAGGGTCCGTCGCGCCGGGAGAAAACATGGTTGCGGGAATCGAGGCTTCCTCGCCCTTGCCCCTCGCCGCTCTCGGGATCGCGGCAGTTCTCTCGTGCGCGTCGATGGCCTGCTCCAGGACCGCGCCCGGGGAGTCCTATCCTCCTCCCGCCCCCTCCATCGAGCCATACCACGAGCCGCCCCTTGCCGTTTTCGACGACGGTTTCCGCGTCCTCCGCAGCGATTTCCCGGGAAGGGGATACCCGACTGTCCTCGGCGCGGGCGAAGCACGACGCTCTCCGGATGAGGGAGCCGAGCGCTTCGATCGACCCGCCGGAGAGTACGTCCTGTTCCTCGAGGATCCTGATTCCGACTGGCTCCGCTTCGTCGCCCGCGACGGTTCGTCACACGGGTGGCTCGACGTGAGGGGGATCGCGGTGGGGGATTCCGTGCCCGAATACCTCGCGCGCTCCGACCCGGGCGGGCGTTTTCGCGCGGCCCTGGCCCGGGAAAGCGGGTTGCTCGCCCCCGGATCGCCGTTCCGCCGATACGGCCCCCTCCTCGTCGTCGGAGGCCCCGACCGGGAGGTCCGGATCTGGGACCGCTTCGCCGGCGAGGGAGGATCCCGCCGTCTTCTGCTCGTCGACCGCCCTCTCGACGGGCTCCTGACGTTCTTCTGGCGGACCTATGGCGAGAGCGGATTCCTGCTCTACGACCTCGAACTCGGCGAGTTGGCGACCCTCGCCGGGTTCCCGATATTCAACGTGGACGCGAGCGCGTGTTACTCGTACGAGCGCCAGCCGAATGGCGGCGTCCTGCTCGAGCTGCTCGCCCGGGACGGGGAAGAATGGGTCTGCCTGATCGACCTGTTCCTGGACGAAGGCTTCGAGCCTGCCCGATTGGAGCCCGTCTGGACTGACGACGGCCGCGCTCTCGCAATCCGGATCGATTCGGGTGTGCCCGTTTTCATCGACCTGGACGATGAAGCCTTGTTCGAAGCGGCCCGGAACTACGGGATCGGGGATTCGTCGCTCGAGACCCTCTATGAACTGATAGCGGCGGCCTATCCCGAAGCGTTCGCGGGACCTTGAGGCCGCGGATGGCGCGCATCGCCCATCCCTTTGCCCGCATGCCGGGACGCGGCGCGTGGATCCGCGCCGGAAGGCGCCGCGAGATGTCCCGCAACAGGAGGAACCATGCGCAGAGCGAGGAACTGCTTGCGCCGCAGCGATTTCGCAGCCGTTGCCGCTTCTGCCTGCTTGCTCGCGGCCGCGCTTCTTTCAAGCGCCTGTTCCAGGGTGCCGTCCGACGCGCCCCCCGCGCTTCCCGAAGCGGCTGAGGCTCCCTCCGACCCCGTCGAAACGCCGCCTCCGGGCGTCGCCTTCGCCGACGGCGTCACGGTGGACCTCGGGGATATCGAGCGTCGGGGCCTCTGGTTTTCATTCGACGGCCTCGTCGGCCATGAAGCGCCCGACCGGACCGCACCCTCGTTCGAGCTGCCCGGCGGGTACGCCTGCTTCTTCCTCGAGGACGAGGCGTCCGACTGGATCCGCGCCGTCGGACCGGAACTCGAGTACGGCGCCTGGGTGAACGTCCGCGACTTCGACGACGCCGACTTCTACGGCGACCTCGAGGAGCGCGCCGCCTCGGGCAACTATTTCTGGTCCCTCCTTTCACGCGAACACGCGCTTACCCGGCCGGGCTCGCCCTACCGCCGCTACGGGCCCCTCCTCCTCGTCGAACGGGACGGCGGCGAGGTCCGGATCTGGGATCATTTCGGCGGCGAGGCCGGTTCGCGGTACTACCTGCTGCTCTCGGAACTCGAGGACGGCCTCCTCGAACTGCACGAGCAGCATTACGAGGGCGGCCTGACGGTGCTCTTCGATCCGGACCGCGGCCGCGCTGTCGCGGAAGCCCGCAACCCGCCCGTCTTCAGCCCAGACCGGAGCCGCTTTTTCACCTACGGGGAAATATATGGCGAGTCCCTGGTCTTCGAGGTCTTCAAGCGCGAGGCCGATGGACACTTCCGGACGCTCCTTTCGACCACGATCGACCCCATGACCGGCTCCGGCCGCTTCTGGGAGCTCAAGCTCGCCTGGGACGGGAACGAGACTGTCCAGGCAGATTTCGGCGAAGACCGCGTCGTCGCCCTCTCGGCCGAAAACGGCTGGGATCTCCAGGCAGCCATCGCCGGGCTTCCGGAACAGCCCTGAAGCCGTCCGCGAGCGCGAAGGCGCCTGCCGACGCCGCTTCGAAGGAGGATGCATGCGAAAACCCGACTTCGATCCGATGATCCACATCTTCGTCCTCGCGGTCGCCCTTCTGGCGGCGGCCTGTACCAAGGCCGTACCCGAGGCCTCCAATCCGTCCGGTGAGCCGGCGGTGCCGGAAGCGGTCGAAGCGCCCGCCGTACCCGCGGAGCCCGAACGCACGAGCGTCGCCTTCGCCGACGGCTTCGTCATCGACGCCGAGGCGGTCAAGAAGCGCTCGCTGCAGGTCGCCTTCGACGGCGTCTCCGTCTACGCGGCGCCCGAGCGCTCGGCCGCCTTCTTCGAGCACGAGGGGCCCTTCGGCCATTTCTTCCCGGAGAGCCCCGACTCCGACTGGGTCCGCTTCGCTGAACCCGGGTTCGGCGCCTTCGGGTGGGTGAACGTCCGCGACTTCGACGACGACGACTTTTACGGCGATCTCGAGTCGCGCGCGAAATCGGGCAACTATTTCGAGTCGCTCCTGCCGCGAGAGTACGCCCTGACCCGGCCCGGCTCGCCTTTCCGCCGCCACGGGCCCCTTCTCGTCGCCGATCGCGGCGGTCGCGAGGTCCGGATCTGGAACCACGCGGGGGGATTGGTCGGCTCCCGCTACTACCTCTTGCTCGACGCGCCGGAGGACGGCCTGGTCCTGCTGCTCGAGCAATGGTGGGAAGGCGGCTTCATGCTGCTCTTCGACCTGGACCGCGAGGCGGAGGCCGCGCGCGTCTATAACGAGCCCGTCTTCAACCCGGAGCGGAGCCGCTTCTTCGCCTGGGGCGAGGTCTACGGCGAAGCCCTGGCCTTCGAGCTCTTCGAGCGCGTGCCGGGGGGCTTTGAACGCGTTCCCACGGAGCCGGTCTCGCGGTACGGCGAGGCGGGAGGCCGCGACCTGCCGACCCTCTCCTGGGACGGGAACGGGCGCATCCTCGCGGATTTCGGGGAAGGGCTTGTACTCGCGCTCTCCGCCGAAAATGGATGGAACCTGCAGTCCCTGATCCTGGACGTCGCCGACCGGCGCAATGCCCCGGGCGACGAGCCTTGATCCGGCGCGACCGCCTGCGGCGGTCGCGGCGACGAAGCCGGGGAACGGCTTCGTCGATTTCCTCGACGCGCCCCTCGCCAGCAAAGCGTCACCGGGCGGCGTACTGGAGACCCGAACCCGGCGGGCCGACCCGCGTGGCATGCGGCGCGGCCGAGCGAGCCCGAAACCGCTAGCAAAGCGTCACCGGGCGGCGTGCGGGAGTAATAACCCGGCGAAGTACATCGCGGAATACGGCAACGCGGGGGGTGGCGCGGGAAAACGCGCCCCTGAACGCCAGTGAAGGGGTGCGTTTTCCCGCGACAGGACCCCCGCTCGCGGGCTTCCATGACGCCATTCGCCGCCTTATTGACTACTTCTCCAACAGCCGCCCGATCACGCGGAGCCGCTCGAAGCGCTTTTCTTCCCCTTTCGCCAGCCTTGCCAGGTTCGTCCGGTGCGTCCAGGCGATGAAGGGTCCGAGGAGCCAGGCGGCGGCGAGGAGCGGCATTCCCACACCGGCGCCGGCGAGCTTCGCGACGGTGAGCGCTACGGGGAAGGCGAGCGCGGCCCCGACCGAAGCCAGCGACACGATGCCGAAGCCTCCGAGGAGCAGGGCGAAGACCGCCGCCGCGGCGAGGAAGGGCAGGGGAGCCAGGGCGACGAGGAGGCCGCCCGCGCAGGCGACGCCCTTGCCGCCGCGGAAGCGCGCGAAGACCGTCCAGACATGGCCGGCCACCGCTGCGATGCCGCCGGAGAGCCCGAGCACTTCCGGGGCGGGCGCCCAGGCGGGAAAGGCGGGCTCCGCTCCGATCGAGCGGCCCAAATACGCCCCGAGCAAGGCCGCGGCGGCGCCCTTCGCCACGTCGAAGAGCGAGACGAAGAGCCCCGCCTTCCACCCGAAGACGCGGAAGGTGTTGGTGCCGCCCGCGTTGCCGGAGCCGTGCGAGCGGATATCGGTATGGAAGAAGATCCTTCCGACCAGGATGGAAGTCGGTATGGAGCCCAGCAGGTAGCCCGCGGCGAGCGTCAGGGCGAGTGCGGCGAGCGCGTTCACGATCGCGCTCCCGCTGCCGGCGCCGCAATCCACGCCACGGCCAGGGTTCCGGGGCCGACGTGCCCGGAAATCGCCGGCGAAAGGTCAACCACCAGGACCGGCCGCGCGGGTCGGTAACGCGCTCCGAGGGCCTCGGCGAAGCGCTCGGCTTCCTCGCGCATGCCGACATGCGTCACCGCGATATCCTCGACGGCTCCGCCGGCTTTCGAGAGCGCCCGCCCGAGTTCGCGTTCGAGCGCCGCGCGCCCGCGCTTCGGCCCGAGGAAGAGCCCCGCTTTCGCTATGCGGCCCGCTTCGTCGATGCGAAGCAGGGGCCTGACGCCGAGCCCGGTCAATGCCAGACCTACCACGCGCGAAAGCCGTCCGGAGCGCACCAGGCGGTCGAGGCGGCCCACGGCGAAGCGGATCTCGAGGCGGGAACGCAGGGCTTCCGCGAGGTCCGCTACCTGGTCGGCGGAAGCGCCGGATGTGGCGGCTTCAGCGCAGCGTCGGGCGAGCAGGGCGACGCCGATCGCGCCGGAGCGCGTGTCGACGACGCGGACGGCGCGGCCTTTACCGGCCAGTTCGGCGGCGGCGCGGACGCCGCCGGCACAGGTGCCGGAAACCGCGCCGCTCAGGGCCAGGTAGACGGCCTCCGCGCCCCGGCTCGTCGCCTGCGAAAGCACCCGGACGTAGTCTGCGTGGGCGGGCATGGAAGACTTGGTCGGCAGCGAAGGATCGGCGCGCATGCGCTCCGCCACGTCCGCGGCCCGGATGGCGTCGCGGTCGAGGTACTCCGTTCCGTCCACTTCGAGCCGGACCGGAATCCGGGGGATCAGGAGTTCCTCCCGGAGGGCGTCGGGAAGGTCCGCGGTCGAGTCCACGACGACGACGCAGGCGCGATCCGCCGAAGCGGAAAGGCGGCGCTGTACCGCCATGTCGTCCACTTTCTGAGCGGCGAGGCGGCCGAAGGCCGCCAGTGTCGAGAAGATCGCGGGCGGATCGTCCGAATGCACGTGGACCCGCGCGCGTCCGGCTCCGCCAGCGATCACCACGGAATCCCCGAGCGGAGTGATCGCCGCGCGTATCGC
Source organism: Spirochaetales bacterium (assembly GCA_016926955.1). Lineage (GTDB taxonomy): Bacteria > Spirochaetota > Spirochaetia > Treponematales > UBA12059 > JAFGNN01. Next base: position 9,382 of record JAFGNN010000014.1, read on the forward strand.
GTCGGCGTCGAGCGCATTGCATGCGTCCTCGAGCAGGGCTTCGACGCAGAAACGCAAGCCGGTGGATTCCTCACCGAGTCCATCGCCCGGTACGGGCTCGGAAAAGAGATCGTCATCGGACAGCGCCGACGGGGTGGTTTCGAGGTCGCGGAGCTTTCCGCCTTCCAGGAAGGCATCGACGCCTTCGAGGTAGCGCACGAAGCCGCTGGCTCCCGCGTCCACGACGCCGGCCTTTCGCGCCTCGGGAAGAAGTTCCCTGGTGCGTTCCAACGAGCGGCGCGCCGCTTCGAGGGCCTTCTTCCAGACCGGGAAAAAGTCGTCGCTGCGTTCCGCCTGTTCGCGGAGCGAGCTCGACCAGTCGCGGAGCACTGTCAGTATGGTTCCTTCGCGAGGGTTCGATACGGCCTTGCGCGTGCGCTCGACCGCGGCCTCGACCGCGCGCGCGAAGGTGCGGACGCCGACGCGGGCCTCGTGGCGGATCTCGTCGGCGAGGCCGTGGATGAACTGGGCGACGATGGCTCCCGAATTCCCGCGCGAACCCGAGAGCGCGGCGTCGGCCGCGGCGCGCAGGGTTGCGCCGGCATGTTTGAGGAAGCTGGAGCGAACGCCCCGCTCCATGGTGCCCACGGTGGCCGCCATGTTGGAGCCCGTGTCGCCGTCGGTCACGGGGAAGACATTGATGGAGTCGAGGTAGGCGGCGCTCTCGCGGACGAGGGCGGCTCCGGCGATCAGGGAACGGCGCAGGCGCCGTCCGTCGACATAGGCAATCTGCATGGCGCACCTTATGACAAAAATACAATAGACGTCAATCTGAATATACCGAGCCGGACAGGGAGTGTCACGAAGCTTCCGGTTGGCGGCTACGATAGAAGATGAACCACCGCTCGCGTATTGGAGTGGCCTGCAGAGCCGAAGGTTGCGCGCGACCGCCCGGCGGCGGTCGCGGCGACGAAGCCGTGAACGGCTTCGTCGATCTCCAGGCGCCCGCGGCGACGAAGCCGAGGAACGGCTTCGTCGATCTCTCCCAGGTTCCCCCGCCCGCCAAGACCGCGACAGGCCGACTCGCCTCCACGGAGGGGCGGCGTGAAAGCGCACACCCGGCGACAGCGCCTCGCGGAAACCGGCAGCGCGGGGGGTGGCGTCGGCGCTCGCGCCTCCGACCGAAGGGAGGAGGTGTGATCGCCGACGACAGGACCCCCGCTGACGGGCTTTGATGACGCCCCGACGCCGCGCAGGGGTACCTTTCTTCCCCCCTCCTTCCCGTGACGGAAAAGTCCGCCTTTCACGGCGCGGCCCTTTCGTGCTAACCTCCATCCCCGAAATGGCAGCGAAGAACGCGTACGACGAATCGAAGATCAAGACCCTCTCGTCCCTCGAGCACATCCGCCTCCGAACCGGCATGTACATCGGCCGCCTCGGCGACGGCGGGAATCCGGACGACGGCATCTACGTCCTGCTCAAGGAAGTGGTGGACAACTCCATCGACGAGTTCATCATGGGCTTCGGCGAGCGCGTCGAGGTCTCTGTCGCCCCGCTCGAGGACGGCTGCGCCCGCGTGTCCGTGCGCGACTACGGCCGCGGCATACCCTTGGGCAAGGTGATCGAGTGCGTCTCGACCATCAACACCGGCGCCAAGTACAACGACGACGTCTTCCAGTTCTCGGTGGGCCTGAACGGCGTCGGCACCAAGGCGGTCAACGCCCTCTCCCGCCGATTCAGCGTCCGCGCCCGCCGCGAAGGCCGCTTCTTCGAGGCGACCTTCGAGCGCGGCGTGCTTGTCGACAAGCGCGAAGGCCGCGACGCGAAGGAGGCTGCGGGCACCTTCGTCGAGTTCGAGCCGGACCCGGATATCTTCGGCGACTACGCATACAACCTCGAATTCGTCGAAAAGCGCCTCTGGCACTACGCCTGGCTCAACCCGGGGCTCACGCTGAGCCTCGATGGACGCGAGTTCGCCAGCAAGGAAGGCCTCAAGGACCTGCTCTACGCCGAGGTGGGCGACGATACCGCTTACGAGATCGGCTGGTGGCGCGGCGAGCGCATCGAGTTCGCCTTCACCCACACCGGCAACTACGGCGAGGAGTATTTCAGCTTCGTCAACGGCCAGCACACCTCCGACGGCGGCACGCACCAGTCGGCCTTCCGCGAGGGCGTGCTCAAGGCGGTCAACGACTACTTCCAGGCGTCCTGGCGCGGCGAGGACATCCGCGAGGGCATCGCGGCCGCGGTGGCCGTCAAGCTCAAGAACCCGCTCTTCGAAAGCCAGACCAAGAACAAGCTCGGCAACGCCGACGTGCGTCCCTGGATCATCGAGGAAGTCAAGCGCGGAGTCGACGAGTTCCTCCGGCGCAACCCGCAGGCCGCCCAGAAGCTCAAGGACAAGGTCCTGGCCAACGAGAAGCTCCGCACCGAGCTGGCGGTGGTCAAGAAGGAAGCGAAGGAAGCGGCCAAGCGCATCGAGCTCAAGATCCCGAACCTGCGCGACTGCAAGCGCCACCTCGGGGATCCCGACCGAGGCGACGAGTCGACCATCTTCCTCACCGAGGGCCAGAGCGCCGCGGGATCGCTCGTCAGTTCGCGCGACGTCTACACGCAAGCCGTCTTCTCCCTGCGCGGCAAGGTCGAGAACATGCAGGGCCGGAAGCGCGCCGCCATCTACAAGAACGAAGAGCTCTACAACATGATGATGGCCCTCGGCATCGAGAACGACATCGAGGGGCTCCGCTACGCGCGCATCGTCATCGCCACCGACGCCGACCACGACGGCTACCACATCCGCAACCTGCTCCTGACCTTCTTCCTCTCGTTCTTCGAGGAACTCGTGGTCCAGGGTCGCGTGCTGATCCTCGAGACGCCGCTCTTCCGCGTGCGGGACAAGAAGAAGACCATCTATTGCTATAGCCAGCGGGAACGCGACGAGGCGCTCTCGGAGCTCGGCCGCGGCGCCGAGACGACGCGCTTCAAGGGCCTCGGGGAGATCAGTCCGAAGGAATTCGGGCAGTTCATCGCGAACGATATGCGCGCCTTCAAGGTCGATATCGACGCGCTCAAGGCGGTGCCCCAGGTGCTCTCGTTCTACATGGGCAAGAACACCCCGGAGCGCCGCGAGTTCATAATGAAAAACCTGGTCAACGAGACCTAGAAGAGGAATGAACCACGGAGACACGGAGGCACGGAGGGAAGAGGGAGCAAGGAAAGGGCACGAGATTTCCATTCCCGATTCCATTCTTCCTCCCTCCTTCCTCCCGAACTCCGTGCCTCCGTGGTTTATTTCATAACTGAGGCTATATGGCGTACGTAAAGAAGCTTTTCAACGACAATTTCCTCCACTACGCGAGCTACGTGATCCGCGACCGGGCCATACCCGACCTCGCGGACGGGCTGAAGCCCGTGCAGCGGCGCATCCTCCACTCGCTGTTCGAGATGGACGACGGCAAGTTCCACAAGGTGGCGAACGTCGTCGGCCACTGCATGAAGTACCACCCGCACGGCGACGCGTCGATCTATTCGGCCCTCGTGGTGCTCGCCAACAAGGACCTCTTCATCGACCGGCAGGGGAACTTCGGCAACCTCTACACCGGCGACGAGGCGTCCGCGGCGCGCTACATCGAATGCCGGACCAACGCCTTCGCCAAGGACGTCTTCCACAACCCGAAGATCACCGAGTACCTCGAGAGCTATGACGGCCGCAACCGCGAACCCGCGGCCTTCCCGGCCAAGCTGCCCGTGGTCCTGATGACCGGCGCCGAAGGCATCGCGGTCGGCATGAGCACGAAGATCCTGCCGCACAACCCGATCGAGGTCATCGAGGCGGAGATCGCCGCCCTCAAAGGGAAGAAGTTCCGCCTTCTGCCCGACTTCCCCACCGGCGGGTACATCGACGCGGCCGAGTATGAGGACGGCCTGGGGAAGGTGCGGGTGCGCGCCAAGTTCGACTTTTCCGACCCCAAGCGCCTCGTGATCCGCGAGCTGCCCTTCGGCGCCACCACCGAGAGCCTCATCGAGAGCATCGAGGCGGCGGCCAAGTCGGGCCGCGTCAAGATCGCCTCGATCTCCGACTTCACCACGGAGAACGTGGAGATCGAGCTCAAGCTGGCGCGCGGCGTCTACGCCGACGAGGTGGTGGACGCGCTCTATGCCTTCACCGACTGCGAGCAGTCCATCTCGTGCAACCTGCTGGTCATCAAGGACAACTTCCCCGTCCTCATGACTGTCACCGAGGTCGTGAAGCACCACGCGAAGACCCTGCTCGGCATCCTCGAGCGCGAGCTGAAGATCGAGGAGGGCGAGCTGCTCGACGAGCTCCACGCCCGCACGCTGGAACGCATCTTCATCGAGGAGCGCGTCTACAAGAAGATCGAGACCATGAAGACCGCCGAGACCGTGCGCAAGGCCGTGCTCGAGGGCTTGAAGCCCTTCGCGAAGGAGATCGCGCGCGCGGTCACCGACGAGGACGTCGAGCGCCTGCTCAAAATTCCGATCCGGCGCATCTCGCTCTACGACATCGAGCGCGCCAAGGACGAGATGCGGAAGATCGAGGAGCGCCTGGCGGAGGTGCGCGGCCACCTTTCGAAGCTGGTCGACTACGCCATCCTCCTCTTGAAGGGCTACGCCGCCCGCCTCAAGGACGCCTGGCCGCGTCGCACCGAGGAAATGGGCTTCCACCGCATCGACGTCAAGGAAGTGGCGCGCCGCGACATCGCGCTCCGCTACGACCCTTCCTCGGGCTACCTCGGCACCGCCGTCTCCACGGGCCAGACCCTCTTCGACGTGTCGCCCTTCGACAAGGTACTCGTGATCAGGCGGAACGGCCTGTGGTCCGTGTCGAAGTGCCCCGAGAAGCTCTTTGTCGACAAGGGCATGCTGCACTGCGCCATCGCGGACAAGGACGCGCTCGCGGACGTGGTGTTCTCGGTGGTCTACCGCGATGCCAAAGGCCACGCCTGGCTCAAGCGCGCGCGGATCGAGGCCTGGATCCTCGACAAGGACTACCCCTTCGTCCCCGACGAGGCCAAGGTGCTCGCCTTCAGCGCCGAGCCGCGCTTCGCGTTCGGGCTCCGCTACGAGAAGAAGCCCAAGGTTCGCGTCCTCGAGGAACGCTTCAAGGCTTCCGCCTACGAGCCGGTCGGCATCAAGGCCCGCGGCGTCAAGCTGGCCGACCGCGACACCATCGAGGCCTTCGCCATCGACTCAGGCGGCCTCTTCGACGAAAACCCGGAGCCGGATCCGAGGGAGGCATCCGCGCGCGCGAAGGCCCGCGCTGACTCGCCGCCCGGGGAGACGAAGCGCGGCAGGGGACGGCCGCCGAAGGGCCCGTCCAAGGCCTCCGACGGAAAGCCGAAGCCCGCGACCGCAAAGCCCGCGGCCGGGAAAGCCGCCGCGGACGGCGAGGCTCCGAAGCGCGGCCGCGGCCGGCCCCCCAAGGACGCCGGCGGAAAGCCCGGGCCCGAGACCGCGTCCTCCAAGGCCTCCGCGGCGAAGAAAGCCGCCGCGGCTTCGAAGCCGGCGGCATCGAAGAAGGCCGAAGGAGCCAAGGGCTCGGCCGCAGGCAAGACCTCAGGACTGCTCGGGCGGGCGGAGGCCAAACGCGGCAAGAAGTAGGAGAGGCACAGCCGGGTTCCGGCCCATCGCTCGTCCCAGCGAGCGCAAGGCGGGGCGCTCCCGCCCGGAATCCGGAAGCTTCGTGACACCTCGATCCTCTTGACATTCCCGCATGCGCTTTGCTACTGTTCACCCGTTCAGCGATGACCATTCCCCTGTAGCTCAGCTGGCAGAGCAAGTGGCTGTTAACCACTGGGTCTGGTGTTCGAACCACCACGGGGGAGCGAAGGCAAAGGGCCGTCCGGAAGGACGGCCCTTTTCGTTTTCAGTCAGTCCCCGGATGCCGTTCGCGGCCATTCGACCTTGGTTGCCGTTCCAGGCTCCTCGCATATACTTGATTCCGAGGCAGCGAGGTCAACGCAGCTCCGTCGCTTGCGGCCGGCCTTCCAGCATGAGAAGCGGATGATCCGGGCCTCGGGCTTGATTCACAACGTGGCCTCGCGGGGAGCGGTTCATGTTTCTGGACGGAATTCCAGTCGAAACACGCGCGCGCCTGCCCGCCGTCGGCCTGGCATGCGCCAGATCAGGTCTCGCATTCGTCCTCTCGGGAATTCTGGGAATGGGATCCTGCGGGGGTGGCGTCGATGCGACGCTTCCTGAGCAACACGTGGCGGTCCCGAAGCAAGCGAATGCCGCGATCCTGAGCGACAGGGCCAAATCGGTCTCCGAGAGGCTCGCGGCGGCGGGGGGACTCCGTATCGCGACGACCGAGACGGTCGGCATTTACGAGCGAGGTCCCGACGGAAGCCTTGACGGTTTTCAGGCGTTGCTGGCCCGCCGTTTCGCGGATTGGCTCGGCGTGCCCATGAATGTGGAGGTCGTGGATTTCGAAAGCTTCTTCACCGTCGATGGCGAGCTTCCGGGTGCACGGGGTGCAGCTGCCCGCGCCGGTTCCAGGCCTGACATCTTCGACAGGGTCGACCTGATCGTGCACTCGTTGACCGACCTGCCCTGGAGGCGGAACCTCATCCTGCTCGTCCCGGTGCTCCCGAACAGGATCATGATCATAACGCGGAAAGGGGAGGAGGTCGATTCGCTCGAGGACCTGGCCGGCCGTCGTCTCGTGGTGATGGCCACCACGAGCTACGAGTCGGTAGCGAGAACGGAGCTCCTGGACAGGGGCATACCGGTCCAGGTGGATACGGTGCCCTTCGGATCTGACGTGTACGAGGCCGTCCGGCGGGGATCCTCTGACGCGACCCTGCGCGACTCGGATACGGCGATCGCGCCGGCCAACAGGAAGAGCGGGCTCTCCATCTCCTGGCCGATCTCCGGGCTCGAATGGACAGGATGGGCTACGGCACCAGACGACCCCGAGCTCGCGGCCGTCCTCCAGGAGTTCCTGAGCAAGTCGAAGATGGACGGGTCCTTCGGCCGGATCTTCGAGTCCTATTTCGGGATGTCGCTCGCGGATTATTACAGTCTCGTGAGGTACGACGGAACGACCAGGCTCTCCTTGACGATCCCGCAAATGGAGCGGATCGAAGCGATCCGCGCTTCGGGCGGATTGCGGGTCGCGATCGACGAGGCTCCTTCGGTGTACGAGCCCGCGCCGGCAGGCGCGTCGGGAACTCCGGGCGGTTTCCACTACGCGCTGCTCGAGCGCTTCGCCCGTGAACTTCGCCTTGAGCTGAAAGTTACGCCTGTGCGGTTCGAGGAGTTCTTTGCCCTTGACGGAGCGATCCCTGAACGCGCGATTTCGGATCCTTCCTATCATTACGTTCCGGACCTGCTCCGGGTCAGCGACCTGTACGTGGGACCTTTGAGCCCGCTCGATTGGAGGAAGCGCTTCCTCCGTTTCTCCGAGCTGTTTCCGACCTCGCTCGTTTATGTGGCGAGAGCGGGGCTCGAGATCAAGGATCCGGGCGCGCTGGAAGGCCTCGACATCGCGTTGATCCCCGGCACTTCGCACGAGGCCTGGTTTCTAGAACGCGAGGAGGAGCTCGGTACGCGCTTCCGGACCGTGCGGGTCGGCACCGCGGAAGGAGCGGTCCTCGCGGTCGTCGAAGGAAAGGTCGACCTCACCCTCGCGGATGCCAGCTTCGCGCTCGCGGTGGTTCAGGGTGTCGCCGGTCGCGCGCAGCTTTCTCCCGCCTCGAGCGAACTCGAGCCACTGGCGTGGGCCGTCGCGCGGGAGGACGATGGCCTCGGAGGCGCGCTCGATCTCTGGATCGAGATGGCAAAGACGGATGGCACCTTTGAAAGCCTATGGACGACCTGCTACGGGATCCAGTTCACAGAATACCTTTCCATGCTGGATCCGGAGCGCTAGATGACCTTCAGGAAGAGGCTGCAGCTCGTCGTCTTCCCGTTCGTGCTCATGCCCGCCATGCTTTCCTCGGCGGTCTTGTTCACGTCGCTTGAACGGAACCTGCGTACGCTCAGGTACTCGCTGCTCGAACTCGAGGCGGACTCGTTGGAGCGGCGTTCCCTGGAGGAACGCGCGGTCCTCGAACGTTTGGGCCTGGTCAGTTCCCCGTTCTACGAACGAGGCGCGAGGGATCGTGTGGTCGCGTACGCGGCGGGCAGGAGCATCGGCGGCATCGACTTCCAGATACTCGGGGCGGACGGACAACCCGTGCCCGGAACCGGAGTCGGGCTTGGCGCTCCTCCCGTTTCGATCCGGGAGCTCGGATCGAAACGGGTCGAGCTCGTCTACGAGGGCGGCAAGCGATACATGGGAGTGCGGACCGCCCTGGAAGGTTGGGAATGGACGGCCTTCGCGCTTGCCCCGTACGCCATGCCGCGGGAAGCGATATTCGGCGTCTTCGGGCCCGGCATAGCCATCCTGTTTGCGAGCCTCTTCGCAGCAGCGTTCTATTTCCGGCATCTTGGCGAGCAAGTCACGCGCCCCCTCGCTAGGCTCGCGGAGGCGGCCGGACGCGTCGGGCTCGACATCCCCCGCGACCCCGTCCCCGAGCGGGGCGATCTGGAGCTCGTCGAGCTGGCTCGGGCATTCAACGACATGCGCGTCCGCCTCGAGACCATGAAAGCCGGTCTTGAGGAGGCGGTGGCCGAGCGGACCTTGGAACTGCGCGAGGCGAACGCGAGCTTGACCGAAGCCCTCGCGGATATCGCGACCGCCCAGGAGCGGCTCGTCAAGTACGAACGGCTCGCGGCCCTTGGGCAACTTGCGGCCGGCGTAGCCCACGAGCTCAATACACCCTTGGGCGCCCTGATCTCATCTTCCCGCGTCATCGCCTCAATTTTCGAGGATGTGCTGCCGACCGCCCTGGAGGCGATGCCCCGGCTCGGGCCGACTGAGCTCAAGGCTTTCACCGACTTGATCCGTCACGGCTACGAGGCTACGACCACGAGGCAGAACCCCGAGGCGGGCGTTTCCGCCGATTCCACGCGGTCGCGCCTCATGCGCGCGTTCGGGGAGTGGGGAATGGAACCGGACCAAGCGACCCTTGACGCGCTCGAGAGCATCGGCGTCACCTGCGATTCCGAATGTCTCCTGCCCTTGCTCGCGGTCGAGGATCGCGGATCGCTCCTGGCCCTCGCTGAACGCATCGTCTCGGCAAGGCGCCTCCTCTCCGTGCAGAACCAGGCAGGATGGTCGGCGGCGAAAGTGGTCGATTCGCTCCGGGGTTACCTTGGCGGGAATTCGGAGGACGAATCCGTCGTGGACGTGGCCGAAAGCATCGAATCGGCGCTGCTTCTCATAGACAGCCGGATCAGGTCGGGCGTCGTCGTGGAAAAGCGCCTGCAGCGCGGCGTCCTCGTGCGCGCGAGCGCGAGTCGGCTCGACCAGGTATGGATGAACCTGATCGGCAATGCCGTGCAATCCATGGATGCGAAGGGACTCCTCATCATCTCGATGGAACAATCAGGCGACAGCGTTTCCGTCTCCGTCTCCGACACGGGGTGCGGCATACCGGAGGAGGCGAAGCCAAGGGTATTCGAACCTTTCTTCTCCGCGTGGCCGCACGGCGTCGGCATCGGTCTTGGGCTGGACATCTGCAGAAAGATCGTGGAAAGCTGCTCGGGCACCATCGATTTCGAGAGCGGTCCCGCCGGCACGGTCTTTACGGTCCGCCTGCCCCTGAATTCACCTTCCTCGGCGGGCACGCGCGATATCAATGCAAGCTCCCGTTCGTAACGATGAACGCATGACCCGCATGTCTTTCCCCCGAGTCATTTCTTGCTGTCATGCCCGTCATTTTGAGAACTATCATGAAGCCCGTTGTACATGGTTTGCGATTGCAATTCTTTCCGGTTCCGGACGGACCTTCCTCGCATCGTCGCAAGCGCCCCAATCCACATAAGCCTTGGAACGCCAGCAGCCTTTTTGGCGCTCTGCAAGCGCTGGCAACCTTGTTTCCGCGATGCCGTTGATTCGCTTTGGCAACTCATCGACACGCGCACCTTGTCGGCCCCTGCCAAAAATGCGGCAATACTGCTCATGATCGCGAACCTGCGGCGCGCTCTGGCATCCAATCCATTGTTCCTGTTCATTGCCTTGCCCGGCCTCGGGTTTCCCGGACGAGGGTTGACGGACACTGCCTTCTGACCTTTGGTTCTGTTGGTCAAAGCGGCCATGGGGAGCGCCGCGAGAGGACCGGCCGGATGGGCGGTTCCAATAAAATTCCGTCATTCTGCGCGGCGGAAGCCGTTCACGGCCGGCGCGCTCGAGACCGCGACCGAAGCCACAAAGGCCGAGGCGCCTAGCTTTCCGCCGGCGCCGCCGAACCAGGGCAGGGCGAAGAGGAAGACGAGGCCCGAGACGGCGCCGGCCAGCGTCATCGGGACGATGCCCCGCAAGCGTTTGGGCTGGCTCATGCCGACGAAGCTGCCCGTGAAGGCCGCCAGAGCCAGGGTCGCGCCCCGTTCCCCGCCGGCCAGGGCGGGCAGGAACAAGGCGGCCGCGAGGCCCGCGAGCGACGAGGCGCGCACCGCGTCGATGCCCGGCACCTTCGCAAGCAGGACTGTGGCTACGGCTCCGAGCGACGCGGCGGCCACGACTTCGAGCCCGAGATCCCACCCGGGAATGACGAGCGAATGGAGCTCGACGCGGCCGAAGAACGCGCTCGCCAGGCTGCCCGCGAGCGCCATGGTTCCGAGCTTTCCCCCGAAACCGTCGAAGCTCCCGAAGGCGGCGACGAACAGCAGCCCGGCGAGGGCTCCCGAGGCCGCCACGGCGCCGAACGTTTCGTAGGCCAGGGGACTGGCCATGCCGACAAAGGAACCGCAGAAGGCGGCCGCGCCAAGACGCCTGGAGGCGAGGGAGGCGACGAACCCGACCAGGCTCGAAGCCGCCACCGAGCTGAGTCCGAGCCGGGCGTGGAGGGCGAAGGTGGCGAGCGCGGCCGCGAGGACCGCGATCGCTTCCGGAGCCTGCTTGCGGAAACCCGGGGCTGCCGTCCCTTCACGCAGGATCCTTGCGACCTCGCGCGCCGCGCCGAAGACGAACAGGGCAAGGATGGCCGCCTGCAGCGGGGCCAGCCACGGCGTATGGCCGACGGCCTCGACGAGGGCGAGCGTGGCGAGAGCCGCCGAAGTGAGGCCAACGGCGAGAGCGCCCGGGAAAAACTTGAGTCCCGGACGCTTGGGGACGGGGTAGCCGGCAATCGGACCTTGCATGCCTAGAGAGTAATGCCTCGGACGCTTCGCGTCGCGCCTGCGGGATCCCGGTCGCGTGCGTTATATTGAATGAAGGTCTCCGGATGTCGCCATGGGCCCGGGCGGCTTTCATCCCGGCTATCAGGGAGGGTTCGATGAAGATACCGCGCGCGTTGCTTCGAACCGCGGCGATAGCGCTCGCCGTCGGAGCGAGCGGCGCCCAGGCCATCGTGGTGGGCGGCTTCCCCAACGTGAAGCCCTACGCGGTCGTGGTCCGCGAGGAGGGGAAGCCCGACCGGATCACGGGCGGCCTCGTGGTCGAGCTGTTCGACGAGGTGGCCCGGCGCACCGGCCTCGAATTCGCCTACTCGTTCCCGCCGCGGAAGCGGATGGACCTCGAGATAGCCGAGGGCCGCCTCGACATCGTGGGCATGGCGAATCCGGCCTGGCTCGCCGCGCCTGAAAGCATGGACTGGTCTCCTGAGGTCTTCGGCGAGCGCATGGTTTTCGTCTCGAAGGCGGAGTTCACGGGGACGATCGAGGGCCCCGCGGACTTGGAGGGCCTCCGGATCGGCATGAACACGGGCTACGCCTATCCGGAGTTCGGCATTCCCCTTTCATTTACGCGCGACGACGCGGCCACCGTGGCACGCAACATCGAACGGCTCTCCGCCGGCTGGATCGACGCCGTCTACGGCGGGGAGTTCGACGTGAAAAGCCATCTCCCGGAAGATGCCGCACGGTATCGCCTGCACCCATGGTCTCCCTCGATCCCGAGCTATCAGTGGGCCGTGGCGAAGCGCCTTGGCGAGCGAGGCGCCCTGGTATTGCGGACCATCGAAGCCATGCTGGATGACGGCACGGTTGAGCGCATCCTCGCCAGGTACCGGTGAACCTGTCCGGCGACGGGCGGGGTTCATCCGCGGATGTGTCCATGACGACGCGGGAATTGTTGGTCGAACGCGAGAAGGAACTCGCCTGCATCCATGCCATCTGCCTCCTCGCGGCCGAGGCGCCGGAACCCGGCGAGGCCGCCGCGGGCATAGCCAGGGCCTTGCGTTCCGCGACCCGGCACCCCGGGGCCGTCTCGTGCGCCGTGGAATTCAGCAGCGCGGACGGCGGCGCGTCCTTCTCCGCCCTCGAAGGTGTGAGCTCGGGCGGGCTTCCGCGGGGCGAGGTCCTCGAGTCGCGGCTTCCCGACGATCCGAGCCTGGGCTGGACGGGCGGCATACGGCTCGAGTACGCCGAAGCCGGTCTCGGCTTCCTTCCCCAGGAACGGACCCTGCTCGACTCGGTCCTCGTGGTCGCCGCCTCGATGCTCCGGACCGCGAACCTGATCGCGAGGCTTCGAGCCGCCTCGAAGGGCCTCGAATCCAAGAACGCGGCGCTCCGCGAGATCCTGGCCATGCTCGAGGAGGAACGACGCGCCGTTGCCGCGTCCTTCAGGCGGCGCCTGAGCGCGGAATTGCTGCCGCTGGCCGAGCGGGCCCGAGACGCTACCTTGTCCGGGGCGCGCCGCTCGGAGTACCTCGAACTCCTTGTCGACGAGCTCGGGCGCGATCCCGATGCTTCCGGGGGCGAAGCCGATCCGGCCTTGAGTCCGCGTGAACGCGAAGTTGCCGTGCAGGTGAGGAACGGTCGGACCAGCAAGGAGATCGCGGCCCTGCTCGGCATCGCCGAAGCGACCGTCGAGCGCCATCGGCACAATATCCGCCGCAAGTTGCGCGTCAAGGAGCGCGGCGCCAACCTGGCCAGTCTCCTGGCCTACGGTTCTGATCTGGACATGTAGTCAGACATACAAGTTTCGTACAAGTAAACTGGAACTTCCCCCTCCGCCTTTTTGCCGTCATGGTCATGAGCGACGACTGAAGCGGAGGAGGATGCGGTGGAATCGGCGGCGCTCTCTCGCCAGGAACGGGCGGAATTTCCTGACGGCAAGCAGGCGGGGAAGGCGGCTGCCATCAAGACCCGCGCCGACCGGCGCGACCGGTTCGGCGCCGGAGTTGCGGAATTCGGCGTCGCCGCGGGCGCGCCATCCGGCCTCTATTCGCATCCCGCGTGGCTGGCCTGGAAGGAAGGGCAGGGGTGGACGGTCCGCGACGCCGGAATCGGCGTGCCGGTTCTGACGCGCAGCCTCGGGACGGGGCTCGCCATGGCCCAGGTCGCCGCTCCCTTCGCCTCGGGCGCGGCAAGCGACCGCGGCGATGAGCGGGGCGCCATCCTCGAAGCGCTTTCGCGCGTCGTCCCGGAAAGTCTCGGCGGCGATTGCGCCTTCATCCGCTGGGACCTCATGGCTCCCGCCTGGACCGACGGGCGGGGCGCGCCCGTCGCCGCGTGGGTGGAAGAACTCAGGATGAACGCTTCAACCCGGTCGCGCAATTTCAGGAAGGCGCCCGTGGAGGGCATCGCTCCCGATACCATGGTTGTGGATCTTTCGGGCGGGGCGGACGCGGTCCGCGCGCGCATGGAAGCCCGTGCCCGGCACGCCGTCACCGCCGCCGCCCGGCGCGGCACCTCGGTGCGCGAGCTGGGCCCGGCCGGACTCGGGCGCTTCCACGCCCTCTACCGGGAGACAGCCTCGCGGCGCGGCTTCCAAGCCCACCCGGAGGCGTCCTTCGCCCGGCTTTTCACGGAGGCCGATCGCCACGGTCTCGGGCTTTCCCTCTACCTGGCGGAGTCAGGCGGCGAAGACGCCGCCGCGGCCATCTTCGCGCGGCACGGGACCGAGGCTTGGTACCTTTTCGCCGCCTCGTCGTACGAGCACCGCATGGCGAACGGGCCGAGCGCCATACTCGACCGCGCGCTCGCGGACGCTTCGGAAACGGGCGCGCTCCGCATGGACCTGCTCGGGGTGGCTCCGGAGGGCGAGGGTTCGCACCCGCTCGCGGGCCTCTCCGGTTTCAAGGCTTCCTTCGGCGGCGTCCGGATGCGGCGTGCGGGCGCATGGGACTGGGTGCTCGACCACGACGCGTACTGGCGCTGGGCCCAGTTCGAAGCCGGCGCCGCCAGGAGCGGCCTCTGAGCGGGAACTTCACAATTTCGAGGCGGCGAGCTCCAGCCTTCGCTTCTCGGAGGCGGACAGCTTTCCTTCCTTCATGAGCCACGCGACCATGTCGAGCGCCTGGTTCCGGGGCACCCTGGCGTCGCCGCCCTTCTCGAAAATGGCGATCAGGGCTTCCCGGTCGGGCGCGAGGTAGGACCCGACGCCGAACACGGCCGGCAGCTGCGAGTAAAAGGAGTATCGGAGGAAGCGGAGCTCGAGCGAGTCAGGCGACGCCTCCACGAGTCCCCGCCACTGCTCGAGGGCCGCGTTCACGCGGTTGAATTTCTCGAGCAGGCCGGGCGAGTGCTTGCCGACGAGGCCCTCGAGCGAGGCCCGGTAGGCGCGGGCGACGAGGGGCCAGGAACGACGCGAGGTGCCGAGGCGGGCTACAAGCTCCGCGATTGCGGACTCCGTCGCCGGGAGGGAGTCGACCGCCCGGTAGAACGAGGAGCGGACGAGCTCGAGCGTGCCCGGCGCGAAGCCCGCGTATGGATCGATGGTCTGGGCCATTGCGGCCTCCTGGCACAAGGCAAGGATGAGGACGAGGGCAACCGGGCGCATTCCGTACCGTGACGCGATCCGCTTCATGGCCTGAGGACCTCCGGACCGAAGGGAAGGTTGATGTCGAGGCGAGCCGCTTCAGAGCGCACCGCCTCGGCGACGCGCTCGGCGTCCGCGCGATTCCCCGAGGCGAGCCAGAACGCCCCGCCCGCCCCGCCGCCCGAGAGTTTGCCGCCGCTTGCGCCGGCGGCTTCGCCCGCGCCGATCAGCGCGTCGAGCTCCTCGGTGGAGAGGCCGAGTCCGCGCAGGCTCTCCTGGGCGCGGCGGGCCAGGTCGCCGATCCGGGCGGCGAGCGCGCCATCCCAGGGGCCGTTCCGCAGGGCGAGCCAAGCCTGGTCGGCCAGGTCGCCGAGCGCCTCGACAGCGGAGACCGCCCGGGGTTCGCCCGCCCTGACGGCCTGGCCGACCGTGGCCACCGAGGTCTTGCAGGAGGCCACGCGCGGCGCGGCGGCAACCACAAGGACGGGGCCGGGGCGCTCGAGCGTTTCGACACTCGGCGGAAAGGCCGGGCGGGGTTCGAGGCGGCGGAAGCCGCCGAGCAGCGAGAGGCCCGTGTCGACTCCGGAAGGGTTGCCGTGGAATGCCCGTTCCGCCGCGTTTGCGGCCGCCCAGAGCTCTTCGACGGAGGCTGGATTCCCCGAGGCCGCGCGTGCCGCACCGGCAGCGCGCGCGAGCGCGGCGCAGAGGGCGCCGGAGGAGCCGAAGCCGGCTTCCGGTGGGATGTTTCCGTCGGCTTCGACGAGGCCGCCTCGTTCCTCGAGGCCGAGAGCTTCGGCCACGACCGAGAAGGCCTTCGCCACGTCGGCTCCGTAGCCGCCCGGGGCTCGGGCCTCGAGGAGGCCTGAGCCGGGGGTCCAGCGCGCCGTGATGGAGTAACCCGGAAGCGCGAAGGCGACGGCCGCGCGGCCGTGCACCACGGCGTGCTCGCCGAAGAGGATGAGCTTCGCGAAGCCTTCGCCTAGGAACGCCACGCGGGACCTCCCGTCGGAACTATCCGACCCGTGCCTGCGGGGAGTTCCCGCGTGCCGGGAGGGAAGAAGGCAAGGCCGAGCTCGTCGCCGGCGCCGCTCGCCTTGACGACGGCGCCCTCGAAGCGAGCGGGCGCCTCGAGGCGGGCGGGGAAGCCGATGGCCTCGCCGATCGCGATGCCTGCCTCGCGCGCGTGCTCGAGCCGTTTGAGGAAGGTCGCCGCGTCGGGAGCCAGCGCCAGGGCCCGCACGGCGCGCTCCGAGTCCTCGAGGAGGCGGGCGGACGCCGCGGATTCCCGCCGCGTCCAAACTTCGAAGGCGGCGATCGCCATCGCGCTCGACACGGGAGCCTTTCCGGCGAAGACGCGCCCCTCCGGGACGGGCAGGCCGGGGAGGGCGGTCCAGCGCGGCTTGAGGCCGCCTTCGAAAAGCCCCGCGCCGCCATGGAAAGAGGCGTACACGTCGTAACCGGAGCCGCGCCCGCCCTGGGCCGCGCGGTGCCCGTCCAGCGCCGCCTCGAGGGCGAAGGCGGCGAGCGCGTTTCCATCGAGCCCGGCCGCCTTGCCCGCGAGCAGGCAGAAGGCGACGGCCGCGGCCGCGCTCGAGCCGAAGCCGGCCTTGCGGCCGTCCGGCCTGGAAAAGTCGCGGCTGTCGAGCTCGAGCTCGAGCGGCGTGAGGGTCATGCCCCGCGCGGCCGCGGCGCGCTCGGCCGCTTCGAGCAGGGACCAGAGGAAGCGGTCCTCACGCGCGCCGTCGTCGACCGGCGACCAGGAGGCGCCGCCCGAACCCATGAGGACAGCGACTTTCCAGCGGGGCGCGCCCTCCGCTACAGCCCGGAGCCGGGGTTCCACGGCGAGCGCGAGGCCGGGTCCGCCTTCGCGGAGCACAAGGTACTCGCCCGCGACGAGCAGGTTGCCGGGCACGGAGAGCCTCATCGCCCTTCGCTCCCGGCGCCCGCCCCGATTTCCTGTCCGCGTCGGAGGTCCGGGCCGGGCCCAGGCTTCGTCACGATGAGCTCGCAAGCGGGGGAGGCCTCGCGGAGCGCCGCTTCCACCGCGGCAAGTTCCGGGGCCAGGCAGAACACCTTTACTTGCGGTCCCGCGTCCATGGTCTCCCAGGCTCCGATTCCGCGGGCGCGCAGGGCCGCGCAGGCCCTGATCAGCGTCACCGAGGCGGGCAGCCAGTAGAGCACGGGCGGCTCGGCGGCCAGGGCGCTCGCGTGCATGCGAAGGTAGGAAAGGCGCATGAGATCGCCGAGCTTTTGGGCGTCGCGGTCGCGGAAGGCGGCGAGCGCCTCGCGCGACACCTTCCTGGCGTCGCGCACCCAGGGCGCGTAGTACGGCGAGCCCGTCCGGGTCAATTCCATGGCGCCGCGCGAACTCTCGCTCTTCTTGTCGCGCGTGGCGAGGGCCACGACGACGCGGAAGTCCGGCCAGTACTCCGGGCCTTCGAGGGGCTCGGCGCGGCGGGCGCCCGCGGGCAGGAGGGTGAAGCCGCCGTACACGGCGCGGGAGGCCGAGGCCGATCCCAGCCGCGCCGCTTCGGAAGCCAGAGCGTCCGTGTCGGGTCCGTCGCCAAGGCCTGAGAGGGCGGCGCAGCCGAGCGCCAGCGCCGCGAAGCCCGAGGACGAGCTCGCGAGGCCCGCGGAGGACGGGAAGGAGTTCTCGCTCGACGCAGCGAAACGGAGCGGGGAGCGGAAGAGGCGGCGCGCCTCGTCGAAGAAGGGGGCGTAGCGCGCGGTGTCCTGGAGCTCGCCGCCGACCCGGACCGCGTCTCCTTCGTCCGGCGCCGCGACGCGGACAAGGGTACGCGTGTCGAGCCCCGCGAGCGTCACCGCGAGGCTCGTCGTGGCCGGGAGATTGCGGCCGCCGCGCTTCTTCCCCCAGTATTTGACGAGGGCGAGGCTCGGCGAAGTCCGGACGCTTGCAGCAGCGTCGGGCGGCCTTCGTTCAGTCGCAGGCTTCACCGGTCGCCTCCGTTCCCGGCACGGAGCGCCGCGAGGGCCTTCGCGGCGGCGGCGGCGGTCCATTCGCCATCAGCGGCCATGAGCTCGGCGGCCTGTCGCGGCTCGTCGCCGCGGGCTCCGGCCTTGTACGCGAGGCGGGTGGCGTGCAGCCTCATGTGGCCGCCCTGTATGCCGCCCGAGACGAGAGCCAGCAGGGCCGCGAAGTTTTGCGCCAGTCCCAGCGCCGCCGCGATCCGGGCGAGGCCGCGCGAGTCGGGGTTCCCGAGCAGGCGGAGCGCGGCCCGCGCGGCGGGGTGCAGGTCCACCGAGCCGCCGACCGTGCCGAGCGCGAGCGGCAGCTCGATGGAACCGTGGAGGACCTCGCCTTCGGCGCGGTAGGCGGTGAGCGGGCGGAGCCTACCCGAGCGCGAGGCCCAGGCGTGCGCGGCGGCCTCGACGGCGCGCGTGTCGTTCATGGTGGCCTGCGCGAGCGAGGCTATGCCGTTCATCACGCCCTTGTTGTGGGTGACGGCCCGGCGGGGGTCCTCGTCGGCCAGGTCGCAGGCCAGCGCGACGCGGCGCGCGGCTTCGGCGGCGGAGAGACCGCGCGCGAAGGGTCCGAGCGCCGCGAAGGGCAGGGCGAAGCGCGCGCGAGCGAGCCGGCGCGGCGAATCGTTCGAGAGTATGCACATGAGCGCGCGGCCGCCCGAGAGGCGCTCGGCGACGGGGCGGGCCGCCTCGGCCGCGGTGTTGAGCAGGTTTGCGCCCATGGCGTCGCGTACGTCGATCGAGATCGAGAGGGCGACCAGGCCCGTGGCGGGAAGGCGGCCGACTTCTAGGCCGCGGTAACCGCCCCCGCGCTTCTCGAGCGAGGCCTGTCCCTTCCGGACCGCGGCTTCGAGCTCAGCGCGGCCTTCCGGGCCGGAGAGCCGGGCTTCGCCCGCGGCGTCCACGCCCTCGAGGTAAACGTAGCCCTCCATGACGCTCCCGTCCGCCTCGGTGGAAAATCCGCCGCCGGCGGCCACGATGCGCGCGGCGTGCGAGGCGGCGGCCACCACCGAAGGTTCCTCCACCGCGAGCGGCACGGCCATCTCGCTCCCGTCGATCAGGAAACCGGTCGCCACGCCGAGGGGCAGGGGCAGTACGCCGACAGCGTTCTCCACCATGAGGTCGGCAAGGGTGAAAGCGCCGTCGCCCGCCGCGGCGGCCTCGCGCTCGTCGTCGTCGGCGAGCAGCGTGCCTTCCCAGAAGGCGCGGCGCTCCGCGGAGGGCAGTTTGCGGAACCCCGGCGGCAGCTCCGGCGTCACGAGGTCCGCTCCAGGCTGTAGGCGACCAGCTCCCTGAAGGCGCGCGCGGCGGCCTCCGGCGCCTCGGAGAGGATGCCGTCGAGTTTCGCGAGGGCGCCTTCAGCGTAGGCCCTCATTCGGGCGTCATGATCCGTCTTGACGCCGAGCGCTTCCGCGGCCTCTCTGACTTTCGCGAGCTCCGCGGCCCCGGCGCGCGGGTCGCCGAAGACGGAGCGGAGGCTGGCGGCCGTCTCTCCTTTCGCCGCGCGGAGCAAAAGCAGCCGGAAGAAGGTCTTCTTGTCCTCGCGGAGGTCCGAGCCGAGGGGCTTGCCGAGCTCGGCTTCGTCGGCGTAGATGCCGAGCTCGTCGTCCTTGAGCTGGAAGAGGAGCCCGAGCTCCTCGCCCGAGGCTTCGAGCGCGAGTCGGGTAGCCTCGTCCGCTCCGGCTATGGCCGCGCCGAGGGCCAGCGGCAGGCTGAAGGTATAGCGGCCGGTCTTGTACCGGTAGAGCCGGAGTATGCCCTCCTCGTCCGGATCGACAGGACCCGGGCCGAAGGCGTTGCGGGCGCCGGGACGCGCGGCGCCGTTCGCCACGTCGAGCATCTGGGCGGCGCCGACGAGGCACAGCTCGGTGGCCGCTATCTCCGCGGCCTTGCGCGCCGCCTCGGGCGCGACGGGCAGCGATGCGATGACGCCGAAACCCGCGAAGTAGGCCAGGTCGCCCGCGCAGATGCCGAGAGCCTCGCCATAGTGCACCGGGTCGCCGTAGCCGGCTTCCTCGAGCGCGCGCTCGTATTCCACATGGATGGTGGGCACGCCGCGGCGCGTCCGGTCGCGGTCCATGATGTCGTCGTGGACGAGCAAGCCCGACTGGAAGAGCTCCATGGCCGCTCCCGCGCGCTCCACCGCCTCGAGGGCGCCCCCTTCTGCCGTCTTTCCCGAGGCCAGCTCGTAGCCGAGCCTGACAAGGACGCCGCGGATGAGCTTGCCCCGGAGCGCGAAGACTTCGAGCCTTCGCGCGGCGTCGGTGCCGAGCCCAGGGGCGGCCGCGTCCCAGCGCGCGGCGCTTCCCTCGAGCAGCTCCCTGATCCTGTCCTGCACGGCGTTCCGCGCCGCGTTGAAATATGCGAGCATTCGATTGACTCCCTTCTTTCAATAATTCCAGACCGCGGCGATCCGCGCGGCGCCCGGCGTCGCGGTCCCGAGGCCCTCAGTATCCGGGAAGGAACGCCCAGCCGAGCCTGAGCAGGGCGAAAAAAGCAGCCTGGACGACCAGGTAGGCGAAGGCGAGCAGGTCGCCCGTTCCCGCGACGAAAGCGCCGGAGGCCCGCGCCCCGCTCCTCCGGTCGATGAAGTGGCGCGCGAACGTCGCCGCGAAGCTTATGACGAACCAGGCCGCGTAGTTCTGCAGCGGGATGTCGACGCCGTCCCAGGTCCAGTAGCCGAGCCTTATGGCCACCGGCTCCATGATCCAGTCGAAGGCGGTGGCGATGGCAGCCGCCGCGGGCACGGCGGCGAAGCTCCTCGGGACGAGTCGCCGCGCGAGCGCCCAGGCGCCGTGCGCCACGAGCACCCAGTTTAGCGCGATGACCACCGGCACTTC
>JAFGNN010000069.1 GCA_016926955.1 Spirochaetales bacterium
AGCTTTCGACGATCATGCGGGTGCCGATGAAGGCGAGCAGACCGAACGCGACCCAATGGTCGAAGGCCTGGATGTGGGCCGCGAAGGTTCCGGCCGCGAGATAGCCCGCAAGCGGCATGAGCGCCTGGAACAGCCCGAACGCCGCTGCCGCGCGCAGGGCGTGGCGGAAGCGGAGTTCCGCGGCGCAGATGCCGCTCGAGACGGACACCGCGAAGGCGTCTGCCGCGAGGGCGAGCGCGACGAGCAAATACCCGAGCATGGTCGCAGGGTACCCGGCCGCGTCCCTGTTCGGCAATCCCCGTCGCTTGCGAGGAGGGCGCTCCGGCGCGATACTCGCACGCATGGACGTTCCCGCGTATCAACCGCTCATACCCGACGCTCTCCGCGCCGATAACGGAACGGGGAACAAGCGCATGACGCAAAAGTCCGGCTTCGCGGCCGTCGACAACGACAGAAGGCTCATAAAGGACAACGCCCTCGCGATCCGCGAGGCGTTGTTCTCCTGCGTCACCGACACGCAGGTCGAGTGCGCCGTCGGCTTCGCACGCTACCTCTCCAGGGCGGGGCTCAACGCCGAGAACTACTGGCTCTTCCTCCGGCTGGTCGTCACCAACAACCCGTGGGTCATCGACGAGCTGCTTCATGAACGCGAGCCGCGACTGCTCTTCTCGACCATACAGCCCAACGCCGAACTGGTCGAGGCTTCCTTCCAGGCCTTGTTCTCCAGGCATCCGGAGGAAATCTACCCGAAGGCCCTCGAAGCCTTGCTCGGGGTCGTGGAAAACGCCTACTTCGATCCCGATGACGGATTCAGGCTCAGGCGGGTTTCCATAATGGACATCAACACGCTCGGGAAATTCCTGCTCAAGGACGAACCGCAGGAGCATGCGCAGAACCGCCTCGTCCTCGAAATTCTTGACAGGCTTACCCACCTCGGCGAGTATTACGGGGAGCCGGACAAGAACGTGCTCGCCAAACACGCCTTCAACGTCCGGTTCGCCTACTTCGACCGGACCCGGGACCTCGTCGACGCCATCCCGCATCCGCTGCTGGTCAGGATGCCGGACCGGAACGCCGCGGAACCCGAGGAGGACTTCGCGGAACTCGTCGCGAAGCGTCGGCTCCGCAAGCGCGACGAGCGCGGACGCTTCGTCAGGGAGCCCGCCTCGGCGGCGCCCGTCGCGGCCCCCGCAGCGAAACCGAAACCCGCGAAAACCTCACCCGCCAAGCCGCGGCAGCGGAAGCCGAAGGCCTGACGTCGGGTCCGCGCGACAGGCGCGGAGGTTTCCGTGGCTCGATCCCCCATTGCCGGAAAGGTTCCGGCACCGACCGGGACGCTCGTCGATCCGAAACGGTACGAAGGCCTCGCCTTGGTCGAGCGCGCCATCGAGGTCGCCCTGTCGTATCCGGGGCGTCCCAAGGACTCGCTCGGACGTCCGGGCGGACTTCTCGACCTTCCGGTCGACCTGAAGCCGATAATAGTCGGCGACCTGCACGCCAACGTCGAGCATTTGAAAGCCATCCTGAAACACCATGGCAACGAGGACGGAGTCGCGGCGGGGAAAGCCTGCGTGCTTATCGTGGGCGACACCGTGCATGACGACCGGACCGGCTGCATGAAGGACATGACCGGTTCGTTGTCGATGCTCGAAGAGGTGCTCTCGCTGCTCGTCCGGTATCCCGGGCGGATCTACTACCTCAAGGGCAACCACGACACCTTCGACGAGCGCCTCCGCAAGTCCGGCATCGCCCAGGGGATGGAATTCCGCAAGGCGCTGCAAACGGCCAAGGGGGCCGACTACGTGGCGGCGGTCCAGCGCTTTTTCGACTCGTTGCCGCAGTTCGCCATCGGTCCGGGTTTCGTCGTGACCCACGCCGGTCCGCCGCGGGGCGGTTGCGACAGGAGGGACCTGATCGATATCGCTTCCAACCCCGACCTGCAGATGCAGCTGATGTGGAACCGTGTCAACGAGTTCCACGGCATGCCGAGCGCAAAGGAATACGGGGCGGCCGACATAGCCGTAACACTCGAGCGGCTTGGACTGCCGGCAGATACGCACTTCATCGTGGGCCACAACCCGCTCTGGGGCGACGGAGGACGAACCGGGGTTTGGCCCGACGTCATCGGCATCAAGCACCACCACATCATCTACTCCGGTTCGGGAAGCCGCGCCCCGTATTTCACGCTCGAGAACGGCCACCTCGTCGTTCGTCTTTCCGTCGATCCGGAACCGGAGGTCTATTACTATGGATGAACGCGAACGGCTGTACGCCGAGATGGACGATCCCGAGCTCGGCGGATATTTCTGGCTCGACCGCGACGCCAAAGCTGCGCTCGCTTCCTTCGATTCGCTCGAGCTCCGCCTCGACGAGCGCCAGGACGACGTGCCGTTCAACGCCGCCGTGAAAGGATATAGCGGCGCCAAGGACGCGAACGGCCATCCATGGATCGTCAAGACCGCAGACGCCAAGGAAGAAGTGCTATACCACCGGCTGTGCACGCTCGCCTTCCTTCTCGACCATCTTATGGGGACCCTCGCAGCCCCGACCGGCTTGGTGAAGATCGGGGGACGCCACTACCGGGTTACCAAGGTGGTCCGGCAGGCGGTCCAGATCAGTTCCTACGACTACCTGGACCAGCCGTACATCGGGATACTCCGGGCTGACCTGGTGAACCGCTGGCTCATGTTTGACGAGGACCGCAATCCGAACAACTACCTTGTCGTCTTCAGCAGGAAGAACAAACCCTTCGTTGTGGCCATAGACTACGACAAGGCGGACCTTGCGGCGACCACGATGAAGATCACAGGCAATCCCGACCATTTCGGCTGGCATCGGTCGGAAAAGACCCGTTTCCTGACCCTTCTCCGCCCCGAGCATTTCGAAGGCGTCCCGATCGAAGTGTTCGACGCGCGGCTTAAGGCCATGATGGCCATTCCCGCGGAGACCCTCCACCGATTGGCCGCGGACTTGCTCGAAGGTTTCGCGGAACCGGACTACACCGAGCGAATCGTGCGCAACATCCTGGAGCGTCGCGCCTACATCGACGCCTACTTCCGCACCATGTTCAAGCCGGCCTCCGAGACCGTCGACACGAGCCACACCGACGATTACTCGGCGTTCGGCGAAAGCTTCCTTAAAATGCACAAGGGACGTACTTGACAAAAAAAACATGGAGAAATTTGACAGCGGCCTGACGCCCTCCTAGACTTTCGCGTGAGATCGGCTGGAAACTCGCAAAGCCGTCGATACGCGGAGGTTACGATGGACAAACAGACCGAGAAGGTGATCGAGCGGACCTGGTCGAAGGAGACCATCATGCAGGTCGAGCTCGGCATCCTCCAGAACATGCTCGGGAGCCGGACCGAGGAAGCCGTGGAAGCGTCCATCAGCTTCGCCCGCTTCCTGAGCACCTCGGGGCTCAACAACGACAATTACCCGCTCTTCCTCAAGTTGCTCGAGGTGGAGAACCATTGGGTGATCGACACGATGGTCGCGGACAAGGATCCCTTCCTGTTGATCAGCCCCATCCAGCCGAACAGCTACCTGATCTACCAGGCGTTCAAGCTGCTGACCAAGTGGCATCCGGGGGGCATCTATCCGATCACCCTGTCGGTCGTGCTCGGCGTCCTGCAGGCCGCCTACGCCTCGCCGAAGGACGGCTACAAGATCTACGAGGTCTCCATCAACGACGTGAACAACCTCGGCAAGCACCTGAACAAGGAAACAGGCCAGGACGATCCGAACAACCGCTGCATCCTGGACATCCTCGACCGGCACGGTTCGCTGGCTGGCACCTCGAACGATCCCGGCAAAGAGCAGATGGCTCGCCAGGCCAACGCCATCCGGACCTTCTTCTTCGACAAGCGCAAGAAGATGGAGGACGTCATCCCGCAGGTCCTCCTGGTGAAGTCCGACTACGTCGCCAAGGAAACCGCGCCTCGCCAGGTCTTCGTCGACTGACGCCGGAAAGGAGAAGGCAATGAAGGAACTTTTCGAGAAGAAGCAGGACTGGACCGACGAGGAAGTCTTCAACATCGAATACAGCATGCTCAAGGGCATCATGGGCACCCGCACCGTCGAGGCGGTCGAGGCGGCCATCACCTACGCGAGCTACCTGAACTTCACCGGCATCACCAACGGGAACTATCCTGTGTTCCTGAAAGTCCTGACCACCAGAAACCATCATGTCATAGACGCGTTGCTCGGCACGCGCGACCCCTTCCTGTTCATGAGCTCGATCCAGCCCAACTACTTCATCGCGGCCACCTGCTTCAGTATTTTGGCCAAGTACCGCAAGGGCGAGATCTACCCCAAGACACTCGGCATCATCCTCGGCGTGTTTCAGGCGACCTACAACTCGCCGCTCGACGGCTACCGTATCTACCCGGCAACTGTCGCCGACGTGAACAGCCTGGGCAAGCACCTGAACGAGGACAAGGGCCAGGACGACCTCCTGAACCGTTCGATCCTCGACATCCTCGACAAGCTGTCGAGCCTCGAAGGCCAGAACATCGACGAGGATATGGAAGACCTCGCCGTCCACGCCCACAACATCCGCAACAACTTCTTCGACTCGACCAAGCGCCTCGTCGACGTGATCCCCGAAGTGCTGCTCCGCATCGAACCGAACATGGACAAGGACGTCCTGCCGCGGAAGCGCGTACCGCTGACCGAGGCTGAGGGCGCCAAGCAGTAAGAGCGATAGCCGGCGCGGTGGTCATCCCGACTTTCGCGCCGGCATGCATACCAGGAGGACGGACACATGCTCGCGCATCCTTGGCCCCTGTGGTCCGAGAACGAGATCGACGCGCTCAAGCTCGGCTATCTCAACGACGTTATCGACTGCAATGACGGCTTCGGGGCCTTCGCGGCCCTCGCGTTCGCCCACTACCTGATCAACAAGGTCGGCATCAATTCCGACAACTACCCGATCTACTTCCGTCTGCTCGAATCGAAGAACCGCTGGGTGGTGGATACCTTGGTCGGCCAGAAGGATCCGGCCAAGTTGTTCGGGTCTATCCAGCCGAACACGTTCATGCTCAAAGAATGCTTTACGATGCTCACCGACTGGAAGCCGGGCGAGGTCTACCCGAAGACGTTGCAGGTGATCTACGGGCTCCTGACCGTCTGTTACGAAATTCCCGAGGAAGGCTACCGGCTCTATCCGCTGACCGTCAACGATGTCAACAATCTGGGCAAGCACCTGGACAAGGCCAAGGACCAGATGGATCCGCTGAACCGGATCGTGCTATCGGTGCTCGACCGGGTCGCGGGTCTGATAGAGCCCCAGAAGCCGTTGCCTTCGCGCGAGATCCAGGATGTGGCGCTTCAAGCGAACAATATCCGCGGCAAATTCCTGGACATGACCAAGAAGCTGAACGAGGCCATTCCGGACGTCCTGCTCGAGCGCGGCGATTTCACCGCGGCCGAAGTCAAGCCGGATGTGCCCCCGATCCAGGCCTAGGACGACCGACCGGCGGCCCGAGCCGACCGCCGCCCTCCGGGGCGGCGGTTTCCGTAACCCGTCCCCGCGACGGATCTGAGGCCGGAGGCCATACGTGGAAGGCCGTGAAATTGTAAACGACTGCTACATAATCCAGGGAAGCCTCGGCACCGACGCGTGTTGCGACCTTGTGGGAGCGAGCGCCATGTTCGCCGCCACTCGCTTCCTCCTGCGCTTCTTCAAGCCGGGCATTCCGCCCGAGGCCATTGAGGCATTCCGGATCCGCACGGTTGGATCGTACAACGTCCGGCACCGCGCCATTGTCGACGCGATCGAAATTGATCGATCGGACGCGCGGGTATTCGTGTCGAGCGAGTTTGGCGGACAGAAACCGCTGAGGAGCGTGCTCGCGGAAGGCGCGGCCTTTCCCTTGGAGCTGGCGGTGGGCTTCGTCCTGGAGTTGGCGCAGGGGCTCGACGCATTCCATTCGCGCGGTCTGGTCTACGGCACGCTCGACGCGGATTCGGTCTGGGCGGCCAGGGACGCCGGCGAGGTGATAGAGCTGCGGCTTCTCAAACCCGGTTATCTGGATCTCGTTCCATGGTACGACCGGGAAGATGGCGGAACGCTGGAACGCTTCGCCTACCTTGCCCCGGAGGTCAAGGGCGTCGCACCCTACGAGATCGGCCCCTGGAGCGACGTGTATTCCTTGGGAGTCCACTTGTACCGCTTCTTCACGGGGCTACTGCCGTTCAGGAGGCAGGCCGCGGAACGCGCTAGGGGAAAATCGGTCTCGGTGCTGCACGTAGCCAAGGCTCTTGCGCGACGCGGGGTTCCGGAATCCCTGGTGCGCGTCGCCGTCCGCTGCGTGCGCCGCAACCCGAAGCTCCGCTACCGTTCCTGCGTGGAGCTAATTACGGATTTGAAAGAAGTGCTGGCGCAGCGCTCGAGGGAAAACGAGGCCGCCGGTTTGCCGGATCCGGCACGGGGCATCGCGTACCTGAACCGCGAGCGCGAGCGGCTCGGCGCGACGCAGTACGTGCGTACCCTCGAAACGGTGGAATATTTCCGCGCCGTCGCGCAGGCCGGAGTCGTGCCGGCCGAATCGGGCGAGGCGCGGCGCTTTCCCTTCGATCCGGGGCTGGCTGCCATCGACGGGATGGGCGAACTCGAGGAGCTCGAGTCGGTGGAGTCCGAGGATGACGACGCCTGGGAAGCGGTCCGAATCGCCGCCGAGTCGATGAAGGCGGTCGAGGCGGAACGGGTTCGGGGCATCGCATCCATGGCCGACGAGATGACGAAGCGCCGTCCTTACTCGGAACGGGCGTACGATTCAGGCCGGACGGAAGGAGCGTCTTCCACAGTTCCGGAAGCGCCTGCCGGAGGCCCCGCCCCGCGGCCGGCGGCATTCGCCGAGGCCGGTTCGCTGAAGGGCGCTCCCGTCGCGCCGCCGGCGCCTGCCGCGGCTCCCGTCGAGCGTAGCGGCACGGGGAAAGGCGCGGAGCCGTCTGCGGCGAGCACGGAGGAATTTGGACGCGGGCCGGCGGCACACAAGTCGGAGCCGCGTCGAGGCGCGGCAGCGTCTACACGGAGGGCGGCCCCGAAGCCGGCCCTGGCGGTCGAAGAAACGCCGGTGATCCGTTGGCGCGCCGAACGGGTGAGGTCGGAGGCGGCTGCTTCGCGCCTCTTGGCCGGGTTCGACTTGGCCAAATCCGGCCGAGGATCTTTCGGTTTCCTGCAAAGACCCGCGGACGCCCGGACGCTCGCCGTGCTCCGGCGCGCTCTCGCGCTCATGGGGGAGCAAGGAATCCTCGTGGACGCGGGTTCTTGCGCGGCTGGATCCGAGGCTGTGTGCGCGCGGATCGTTGCGGCGCTCAGGACCTTCGTCGGGGCGAGGCCGCGACGCGAACGGAGGAAGCTGGCGGGGCGCAGCGAGGCGTTCATGGCCTCGCTGCCCCTGCCTTCATATCAGGAGCTTGTCGGCGGGGACTTGGCTGCACACGCGCGGATCGATGCGACCGCCCGCGCTTTGGCGGGTTTCGGTTCAAGATCGCGTCCCCTGGTTCTCGTAGTCGGGGATGCCGAGCGGGCCGCCCGCCCGCTGCACGAGCTGTTCCTCGCGCTCGCTGTCGCCGCGCGAAGGACGCCCTTCTGCGGCATCGCCTTCCATGGCGACGCGCAAGCGCCTGACTGGCACACTTTGGCACGTGGCCGGCCGGACCCGGCCGGGCGACGTTAAAGGAAGCGCAGTTCCTTCGGATTGTCTTGTTTGCCGTTACGGGAATTCGGCGGAGCTTCAGCAGGCCCTGAGCAGCAGCTTGCCGGCGACGGCGCGGAGCTCGGTCCGGGCGGGATTCGAAGGCAGGCGGTCGATTTCCCTCAGCGCTCGCTCGGTGTAGCGAGCGGCTTCATCGCGGGCGGCCGAAACCGCGCCGGACTCGCGCACCAGCTCCACCGCTCGTCGCACCGTTTCCTCGGCGTAGGGCGGCCTGGCCAGCAAGGCGTCGAGCTCGGCGCCTCGCGCTTTTCGCGCGAGTATCAAGGGCAGGGTGCAGACGCCCTCGGCCAGGTCGCGGCCGAGCGGCTTGCGGACGGTTTCCTCGCAGCCGTCGAAATCGAGCACGTCGTCGATGATCTGGAAGGCCATGCCGATGTCCCAGCCCGCGCGACGGAGGCGCTCGGCCGTCCGCGGCGCGACCTTCGACTCCGAGGCGCCCGCGTGGAAGGCCAGCGAGAAGAGGAGGGCTGTCTTGCCGGCCACGCGGCGGAGATACTCCCTGCGGCCTATCGTGAAGTCGTAGGCGCCGAAATCCTGGCGGACCTCGGCCACGCAGATGTCCTCGACCAGCCGCGCCAGGAGACGGGCGTTCCTCGGGCTTGCGGATTCGGAGGCCAGGCGGAAGCAGCGCGCGAGCAGGAGGTCGCCGGAAAGCACCGCGACGGTCTCGCCATGGCGCGCGTGCACCGTCGGCACGCCGCGCCGGGAGGGAGCTCCGTCGATGACGTCGTCGTGGATGAGGGTGGCCGTGTGGAGCAGTTCGATGGCGGCGGCCAGCCGCGTGATGTCGGGGCGCCTCGGTTTCCCGAAGCGCGAAGCGAGCAGCAGGAACGCGGGTCTGAGCAGCTTGCCGCCCCCCGCCACGAGGTCCGATACGGCGTCTGAGGCCGGGAAGTCGTCGCGGCGGGAAATTTCGGCCATGACGGCGCGCACCTCGGCCAGGTCGCTCGAGAGCTCGGGATGTTCGTTCCAGAAGTCGGTCATGCGGTACTCGTTGGGTGGTCGGAATGAAAGGCGGGCCGCCCGCGTGGGCGGCCCGCCGGTCGCGATTTTATCGAAGGAAGCGGATCACTTCGAGGGGTCGTCGCCGTAGAAGTGCCACTTGCGGGCGAACTTCGTGCCGTTCCACCAGCGCTTGAGGAAGGGAACGACCCAGACGTCGAAGCCGAAGGCGCGGCCCGCGCCGCCCATCATCAGGATGCCCGCGAACACGAACCAGAGCTGGTCCCAGGCGAACATGCCGGAGAAGGTGAAGATGAAGCACATGCCGATGCTGGCCACGGCCGCCACCCAAGTGAAGAGGCCGCCGAAGAGCGCGAGGCCGATGCCGATCTCCATGGCGACGATCATGAGCTGGAAAGCCTGGAAGGGCAGGTAGGCGAAGATGCCGTCCATGAAGGTCTGCCTGAACCAGGTGACGAAGCCGGAGTCGTAGGGAATGATGGCCTGAGTCAGGTCCCAGACCTTCCCGAAGGCCTGCGTGGCGCCTTCGGCGACGGCTTCGGCGCCCTCTGCCACCCACTCGCTGGCGGCGGCGACCGCCTCGGCCGCGGGTTCGACCCACTCGCCGGAAGCGGCCGCGGTGGCCTCGACGGCGGCTTCGGCGCCCTCGACCCATTCGGCCGAGGCGGCGCTGGTGGCCTCCGCGACCTTCTGGCCGGCCTGCACCACGCCGGTTGAGAACATCCAGCCGGACTTGGAGCCGGAAGCCCAGGCCAGCCAGCCTTCGCCGATCTTGTTGACGCCCTCGAACACCCACATGAGACCGAGCCACATGCGCAGGAGCAGCGGCCAGTAGCCGCGCACCTTGTAGGAAGCAAAGGCGCCGATGAAGGAGCGGCCGTTCTTCATGTCGAGGAATTCGTGCTTGACGTATTCCCAGACCTGGTTGACGCCCGCGATGTTGAGCAGATACCAGCAGTTGATCATGTGCTTCATCGCCATGGCGATGAAACCCTTGGTCTTCATGCCGCCGGCGTTGGCCACCGCGTAGCGGCCGCCGATCGAAACCATGAAGCCGTGGAAATTGGACTTGAACTCGTGGCGCTTCCCGGTACCTTCGATCTCTTCGATGATGTTGGCGGCCGCGACCTCGGCGGTCTGGTGTGCCCCTTCGACGATCTGGGGAACCGGCTTGCCGTCTTCGAGCAGGAAGGCGTTGTCGCCGGCGACGTAGACGCCCGGATGCCCGACCGCGCCCAGGCCGGAGTCGGCCTGGAGCCGGCCGCGGCCGCGCTCGGCCGTGGCGAGCCCGAGTCCGGCCGCGAAGGAGGAGCCGGAGACGCCGCAGGTCCAGATGAAGGTCTCGGTCTCGATGGCGCCCTTGTCCTTGAGGAGGACCTTGCCGGGCTCGGCGCCGACGATGGGCGTGTTGAGCATGCACTCGCAGCCGTGCTTCTGGAGATACTTCTCGGTGGCCGCGCGAAGCGGTTCCTCGAGGATGGGAAGGATGGAGGGCAGGGCCTCGATGTTGAGGATCTTGACCTCGGACCGGTCGATGTGGTGCTTGCGGCACATGACGTCGCGGTACTCGAGGAGCTCGCCGAACATCTCGATGCCGGTGAAGCCCGCGCCGGCGACCACGAAGGTCAGGAGCTTCCGGCGCTTGTCCTGATCGGGCTCGGCGGCGGCGCGGGTCCAGACGTCCTCGACGTGGTTGCGGAGCTTCATGGCGTCGTCGAAGGACCAGAGCGTGAAGCTGTGCTCCTTGATGCCGGGAATGCCGAAGAATTCCGGCTGGGCGCCGAAGCCGACGACGAGGTAGTCGTAGGCGTACTCGCCCCGCTCGGTCTTGACCACCTTCTTGTCGAGCTGGACGCCGGTGACGGTGTCGAGGACGACGTCGATCTTCTTGGTGGCGAATATCTTGCGGAAGGGCACCTGGACCGACTCCGGCTCGGTGCGCCAGCCGGCGACCTCGTGGAGCTCGGTCATCAGGGTGTGGAAGGGAAGCTTGTCGATGAGCGTGATCTTCACGTCATCGCGCTTGCGGAAGCGCTTCTCCAGGATCTTTCCGGCCCAGACGCCAGCGTAGCCGCCGCCCAGGATCAGGATCCGCTTCTGGTCTGCCATATGGACTCCTCTCGAGTATCGGTGCTGAAGCGTGGTATAGATTTTGGACATTCAGTATATTGGAGGAAGATCGTAGGACGGTCAAGAGCCTAATTTATATATAAAAAAGGTTTCTCTATTGCGAATATCATATATAGCGGCCCATTTGACGAGGTCGCCCGGAGGGACGCATGCGCGGAGACTGGATCGAAATTTTCGGAACCGCGGCTTCGGCCGTGGTCGCCGTATCGCTCACCATGAAGAACATCAAGCGACTGCGGATCTTCAACCTGGTCGGCGCGGCCGGCTTCACCGTCTACGGCATCCTGATCGGCGCCCTGCCCGTCTGGATCCTGAACCTGTTCATCGTTCTGATCGACGCGTGGTACCTGTACCGGATGGGCGCCACGCGCTCGGCCTTCGACACCCTCGAGGTCGACCTGGCGGGTTCGGACTACGCGAAGCTCTTCCTCGACCACTACGCGAAGGACATCGAACGTTTCGAGCCCGGCTTCGACCGGGCCGCAGCGTCCGGCTACACCGCGGAATTCATCCTGCGCGACATGGTGCCGGTCAGCATCGTGGTCTGGAAGCGCGCTGCCGACGGGAGGGTCGAGATCGCGCTCGACTACGCGGCTCCGAGCTGGCGCGACTTCAAGAACGCCGAGTACTGGTTCGCGAGCGTCGGCCGCAGGCTTTCCGGCGGCAAGCCCACCGATTTCGTGGCGCGGACCGCCGTGCCCGAGCATGCCCGCTATCTGGAGCGCATGGGCTTCGCCGAGGGTCCGACGGGACCGGATGGCCGCCGCGAATACACGATGCGCCTCGAGCCGCGGGCGCGCGATTGAGGACGCGAACGGAACGCGCTTCACATCCGTTCCCGGGGAAGCTATATTCCACGCACGGGCCGCTCTTCGCCGGCGGTCCGGCGGCGCGACGAATCACAGGCGCGCCCGCGTCGCTCGTTCGACGCGCGCGGTCTCCGCGGACCTTGGCTTCCGCGCATCCTTACGCCACGAGAGACCCTTCATGGATATCGACAAGTTCGGGCTTCCGCCCGCAGTGAGCGAGGCCGCCGAGGCGGCCGGATACGGATCGATGACCGAGCGGGCGGCGGCTGTCGCCGAGCTGGCCTTCGGGAAAGGACGCGACGCGCTGGTCGTGACCCGCTCGGGTCCGGCCGGCGAGGCGGTCTGGCTCCTGCCCCTGCTCCGATGGATCGGTGAAATGGACGGGCGAAGGGCCCTGACGGTCGCCGTCGCCGACGAGCATGTCGGCGGAGCGCTCGACAGGATCCGCGCCCTTGCCGGGCCCGCCGGACTGGAAACCACCGCGCTCGGCCGCATCCCCGACGCGTCGGACGCCGACGCCTCCATAGTGGTCTGCGCCGCTCCGACCCTCGCGGCGCGGCTCGGCTCCGGATCCTTCGACCTGGATGGCTTCGGCCTGCTCCTCGTGCTCGACGCGGAGAGGCAGGAAGCCGGGGCGATCGACGCCCTGGCGGCCCGTCCGGGTGCGGACGGAGCGCGGCGAGTCCTGGCCTTCTGCGAACGCCCCGGCGCCGGGGCGCGCAGGGTGGTCGACAGCCTGGCTCCCGGGGCCGAGACGCTCGAGCTGGACGCGGGCGCGGACCAGGCCAGGCTCGCGCCGCGCAGGATCCTGCGTTCGCCCTCCGCCGACAAGCCGCGGCTCGCCGCCGGCCTGATCCGCTCGGGGGCAGCCGGCCCCGTCGCGGTGCTGTGCAACCTCGGCGCCACGGCCCGCGACTTGCACGCCACGCTCCGCGACTCGGGGCTCGCCTCGAAGCTCGTGGATGAGGGAATCCGACCCGGACGCGCCCTGGACCTGCTCCGCGGAGCGAAAGGCGCCCGGACCGCCTTCGTCATGACCGACGATCAGGTTCCCGCCTTTCCTCACGCCAGCTTTCCGCTGGTCATCTCATACGACCTGCCCCTCGAAGGCGAGCCCTGGCTGGCGCGCTCGCTCCTTTTGGACCTCGCGGCGCCGGACGCCGAACTGGTCGGCATCGCCTGCGAACGCTACGACTTCGGGCTTCCCGCCATCGAGCGCGTGCTCGGCTCGAGCCTTGCGGTAAGCGACGCGGATCCGTCCCTGTTCGCGGAGCTCGAGGTCCGTCCCGCCGCCGGCGATCGGGGACGCGAGCGGGCGGACGAGCGGAGGCGCGACGGGAGCCGGCGCGAAGGCGGCGCCCGGGAAGAACAGCGCGGCGCTCCGCGCGGCGGCCAGCGGGATCGGCGCGAGCAGCGGGGCGAGCGGCGAACGGGCGGCGAAGGACCGGATCCGCAGGCGGCGGCGGCGATCCGCGCCGGCATCTCGGCCATCACCGGGCAGTTGCGGGCCGAGGTCCCCGCCCGCGTCGCGGCGGAGGCGAATCCCGAGCGCGCTGACGGAAGAGCCCCGGAGCCCGGCGCGCGCAAGCGACGAAAGCGCGGCCGCGGGAAGTCGCGGCCCTCCGAGGGCTCCCCCGCCTCCGCGGGGCCGGGCCGGAGCGGAACCGAGGCGAGAGCGCAGCGCCCCGCCGGGGGCGAAGGCGGCGGAGCCGAGGGACGGCGCGGAAAGGGCGGCCGGAAGGGCGACGGCAGGCGCGGGAGCGGCGCCGGAGGCACGCGTCGCGAAGGCGCCCGGCGCGCGAACGAGCCGGGGGCGCTCGAAGGTGCCGATCCCTACGCCCTGCCCATGGAGGAGAGGCTCAGGCTGTACCGCGAGAAATACGCCTCGGGCAAGCCCGGCAGCGGCCGACGCGAAGGACCGAAGCGCCAGGGTGTTCCGGGGGGCTCGAAGCGGCCGGACGGACGCAAGATCGGGCCGGACCGTACGCCCCGCGCGGGGAGCCAGGAGAACCGCGAGCCCGCCCGGAGGGATCCCGCCCCGAAGCGATCGGGCGAAGCCCCGGGCGCGCCCGACGAGGCGAAGGCCAGGAAGGGCTTCTTCGGCCGGATATTCGGCGCTCAGCCCAAAGGCGGCAAGTGAGCCGGGGAGCCCGGCGGCCTTGATCCGGCGGGGGCCGGGACGGATGCGCGAGCTTTCGTCCCGGCCCCCGTCGTACGCACAGGGTGGCGCCCTGAGCGTGAAGCCCGAAGCCGCGCCTCGGGGCGGGCGAAGCGAGCTGGAAAATCGCGGGCTGTTCTTCCATACTTTTCCCGTACCCGTTGGCGTCGAAATCGTTTTCTGTCTGTCGATTGACAGCTAAACCGGTTTTACTTTACGCTTCGATGCGCCGCATGAGCGGCCAACCATCGTCCCGAGAGGGGTTTCCCAATGAAGATAATCGCGCATACCGTGAAGCCGAAGATTCCCGCGCGCCTCAAGGCGCTCGAGGAGATCGCGCACAACCTGTGGCTGTCCTGGAATTTCGACGCGGTGATGCTCTTCATCCGCCTCGACTACGAGGTCTGGCTCCAGAGCCGGCAGAACCCCGCGCGCATGCTCGGCATGGTCAGCCAGGACCGCTACGAGGAGCTGGCCAAGGACGATTCCTTCCTGGCCGCCCTGGACGAGGTGGCGGCCGCCTTCGAGCGCTACAAGAAGGGCGAGGCCTGGCACAAGGGCAAGGGCAAGGAGATGATCGCGTACTTCTCGATGGAGTACGGCCTGGACGTCTCGCTGCCCATCTATTCGGGCGGCCTCGGCATCCTGTCCGGGGACCACATGAAGACCAGCTCCGACATCGGCCTGCCCCTGGTGGGCGTCGGGCTCCTGTACCGGCAGGGCTATTTCCAGCAGTACCTGAACGCGGACGGCTTCCAGCAGGAGTCCTACCCCGAGAACGACTGGTACAACATGCCGGTGCACCGCTGCCTCGACGCCAAGGGCGAGGCGGTCAGGATATCCGTCGAGATGGCGGGCCAGGTCGTCGTAGCCCA
The DNA here is from genome assembly GCA_016926955.1 of Spirochaetales bacterium. GTDB lineage: Bacteria > Spirochaetota > Spirochaetia > Treponematales > UBA12059 > JAFGNN01. Next base: position 14,660 of record JAFGNN010000069.1, read on the forward strand.
GGTCTGGGAAGCGAAGATCGGGCGCTCGTCGCTCTACCTGCTCGACACCAACATCGACGACAACACCCCCGAGAACCGCCTGATCACCGCCACGCTCTACGGCGGCGACAAGGAGAACCGCATCCGCCAGGAGCTCCTGCTCGGCGTGGGCGGCATCCGCGCCCTGCGCGCGCTCGGCATCGACATCGGCGTGGCGCACATGAACGAGGGCCACTCGGCCTTCCTCGCGCTCGAGCGCATCCGCGAGCACATGCGCAACGACGGCTTCACCTTCCGCGAAGCCGCCCAGGCCGTGTGGCCGACCCACCTCTTCACCACGCACACCCCGGTGCCCGCCGGCAACGAGCGCTTCGGCATCGACCTGATGGAGCGCTACTTCCGCACCTGGGCCCAGGAGCTGGGGCTCGAGTGGCACGAGTTCCTGGCGCTCGGCCGCGAGCGGCCCGAGGACATGAGCGAGCCCTTCTGCATGACGGTGCTGGCGCTCAAGCTCTCCGCCTACTCCAACGGCGTCGCGGACCTGCACGGCGTCGTCTCGCGCGACATGTGGAAGGGCCTCTGGGCCGGCCTGCCCATCGACGAGGTGCCGATCGGCCACGTCACGAACGGCGTGCACCCGCGCACCTGGATCAACCACGGCCTTCTGGACCTGCTCGACCGCTATTTCGGCCCCCGCTTCCTCGAGGAACCGACCAACCTGGACATCTGGGACCGGATCGACCGCGTGTCCGACGAGGAGCTGTGGCGCACCCACGAGCGCCGCCGCGAGCGCCTCGTGGTGTTCGCGCGCGACCGCCTGCGCAAGCAGCTGAAGCGCATGGGCGCGAGCGACATGGGACTCGTGCGCGCGGAGGACGCCCTCTCGCCCAACACCCTGACGCTCTCGTTCGCGCGGCGCTTCGCCACCTACAAGCGCGGCGCCCTGCTCCTCTCCGACCCGGACCGCCTGCTCAAGCTGCTCTCGGACCGCGACCGGCCGATCCAGCTGATCTTCGCCGGCAAGGCCCACCCGCACGACCTCGCGGGCAAGGAGCTGATCAAGGAATTGGTGCACTTCTCGCGCCGCTCGGACGTGGGCAGCCGCATCGTGTTCCTCGACGACTACGACATGACCATGGCCCGCTACCTGGTGTCCGGCTCCGACGTCTGGCTCAACACCCCGCGCCGGCCCCTCGAAGCCTCCGGCACCAGCGGCATGAAGGCCGGCATGAACGGCGTGCTCAACTGCTCGGTGCTCGACGGCTGGTGGGCCGAGGCCTACACGCCGGAGATCGGCTGGGCCATCGGCAAGGGCGAGCAGTACTCCGACGAGGACCTGCAGGACGAGGTCGAGTCGAAGGCCCTGTACGACATCCTCGAGAGCGAGGTCATCCCGACCTTCTACGAGCGCGGCCGCGACGGCCTGCCCCGCGGCTGGATCAAGCTGATGAAGAACTCGATGCGCGAGGTCGGCAAGCAGTTCGCGAGCCACCGCATGCTCATGGAGTACGCCGAGAAGTTCTACTACCCCGCGCTCGACAATTACCGCGAGCTCGCGAAGGGCAAGTTCCTCGACGCGAAGGACACGGCGGCCTACCTGGACAAGATCTACCGCGAGTGGCCCGGCGTGGCCATCCCCGAGCTCTCCACCGACGCGAAGCCCATCATGGAGCGCGGCGACAAGGTGACCGCGACCGCGAAGGTCAAGCTCGGCGCGCTTTCGAGCGACGAGGTCGAGGTGGAGCTCTACCACGGCGCCGTCTCGAGCCAGGGCGCCATCGTGGACGCGGAGCGCATCCCGATGAAGCCGGTCAAGAAGGCAGGCGAGTTCGTCGAGTACTCCGCCGCCGTGGTCTGCACGCGCACCGGCCAGCAGGGCTACTCCGCGCGCATCCTGCCCAAGCACGACAAGCTGGCGCACCCGTTCATACCTGGCCTCGTGAGATGGGCATAGGTCTGGAACGGGCCTTCCATGGCCCGTTCCAGACATCGCTGATTCATGCGGCAGCATGAATCAGCGGGTGACAGTACGGACATCGTGTCCTAAGCGTCCACGCAACTGGACTTGAACTGAGTGTCGGAAGAGAACCCGGATCCCGAGTAATAAACCAAGGGATTTGTCCGGGAGAGGAACCTGGCGGTTCCCCTCCCGGGCCCTTCCTTCCCTTTACACGAAACGCTCGCCAACCCCGCATCGCTCCATCTTCCCTAACCGCGATGCTCCATTCACCGCGCAGTCCCGGATCGGATTGAATATGCATTGTACGTCCGACCCTCCGGGGTTACAGTCTTGGGCGTTGAACAATCCGTATAATCCGCGCCAGGAGACTTCGCTTGCAGTGGATCGCCCCCCAGAATAAAGACGCCGCAGTCCAGTCGCTCGAAAAGAACCTGTGGTCAGCCGCCGACCAGTTCCGCGCCAATTCCGGCCTCAAGGCCCAGGAATACTCGGGCCCCATCCTCGGCCTCATCTTCCTGCGCTTCGCCGAGGTCCGCTTCGCGCAGCAGCGCGCGAAGCTGGAATCCGCCGGAAGCAGCTCCCGCCGGGGCAGCCGCGTCGACGAGCCCGCCGCCTATCACGCCGACAACGTGCTCTACCTGACCCCCGAGTCGCGCTTCGACTACCTGCTCAAGCTGCCCGAGGCGGCGAACATCGGGGCCAAGGTCAACGCGGCCATGCGCGAGGTCGAGAAGCACAACCCGCCGCTCGCGGGCGTGCTGCCCAAGACCTACAACCTCTTCACCGGCACCCTGCTCAAGGAGCTCTTGAAGAAGATCTCCGAGATACCGGCCACGCTCGACTTCGACGCCTTCGGCCGCATCTACGAGTATTTTCTCGGCGAGTTCGCCATGAGCGAGGGCCAGGGCGGCGGCGAGTTCTACACGCCCGCCAGCATCGTCCGGTTGCTCGCCCAGGTGATCGAGCCCTTCCACGGCCGCATCCTCGACCCCGCCTGCGGCTCGGGCGGCATGTTCGTCCAGTCGGCGCGCTTCGTGGCCGAGCACCACAAGAACCCCGCCGCCGAGCTTTCCATCTGCGGCGTCGAAAAGACCGACGAGACCGGCCGCCTCGCCCGCCTCAACCTGGCCGTGCACGCCCTGGAAGGCGACATCCGCCACGGCGGCAACATCAACAGCTACTACGACGACCCGCACGCGGCCGTCGGGGCCTTCGACTTCGTGCTGGCCAATCCGCCCTTCAACGTCAACGCGGTGGACAAGGAGCGCATCAAGGACATGGTGGGCCCCGGCCGGCGGTACCCGTTCGGCCTGCCGCGCACCGACAACGCCAACTACCTGTGGATCCAGCTCTTCTACTCCGCGCTCAACGCCACGGGCCGAGCCGGCTTCGTCATGGCCAACTCGGCTTCCGACGCGCGCTCCAGCGAGCTGGATATCCGGCGGCAACTGATTGAGGCGAACGCGGTGGACGCGATGGTCGCCGTCGGCCCCAACATGTTCTACACCGTCACGCTGCCCTGCACGCTGTGGTTCCTCGACCGCGGCAAGGCGAACACGAAACGCGCGGGCACCGTGCTCTTCATCGACGCCCGCCACATCTACCGCCAGGTGGACCGCGCCCACCGCGACTGGACGGGCGCGCAGATCGGCTTCATCGCCAACCTGGTGCGCCTCTACCGCGGCGAAGCGCCGGACCTGACCCTGGGCGGTGAGGAGACGGCGGCCAAACTCAAAGAGGTTTTCGGAAAAAAGCCCCGATATGCCGACGTCCCCGGCCTGTGCAAGGCCGCGACGCTCACGGAAATCGAAGCGCAGGGCTGGAGCCTCAACCCCGGCCGCTACGTCGGCGTCGCGCCCGGCGAGGACGTGAGCGACGAGGACTTCAAGGAGCAGCTCGAGGAACTGAACGAGGAACTGGAAACCCTCAACGCCCGGGCGCGCGAGCTGGAGGCGACCATAGCCGCGAACGTGGCGGGGATTCTGGAGACATGAAAAGGGGGTATCTAAAATGGAACACGACCGGATACTCGAACTGACCGAAACGTTCGAGACGCACGCCCAGCGGACCGAGAACGGCATCGATTACTGGCTGGCGCGTGATCTGCAATTCCTGCTCGGGTATGAAGAATGGCGGAATTTCAATACGGTCGTTTCAAAAGCGAAAACCGCCTGCGAGGTCTCCGGCCGCGCGGCCTGCGACCATTTTGTTGACGTCAACAAAATGGTCGAGTTGGGATCGGGCAGCCGGCGAGAAATCGACGACATCATGTTGACCCGATACGCGTGCTACCTGATCGCGCAGAATGGCGATTCCCGCAAGCCCCAGATCGCCTTCGCCCAGACGTACTTCGCCATGCAGACGCGTCGTGCCGAACTGGTGGAAAAGCGCCTGCTTGAAACCGAGCGCGTTCTGGCGCGGAAGAAACTCAGCGATACCGAAAAGGAGCTCTCTTCCGTCATCTTCGAACAAAGCGGCGGCAACAACGACTTCGCCATAATCCGCAGCAAGGGCGATCACGCCCTGTTCGGCAAGACCACGCAGGCCATGAAGGCCCAATGGAAAGTACCCGATACCCGTCCCCTCGCCGACTTCGCGCCGACCATAATCCTGAAGGCCAAGGACTTCGCCGCCGAGATAACCATCTTCAACGCCCGGGAACATGGTTTGAAAAGCGAGTCAGCCATCTCCCGGGAACATGTAACGAACAACGAGGCGGTGCGCAAGACCCTGCTGGAACGCGGTATCCGACCCGAATCCCTGCCGCCGGCGGAGGATGTGAAAAAGGTGGAGCGACGCCTGGCCTCAGAAGACAAGAAGGCGCTGAAAAGCCCCGGCGCATTGCTCCCGGAGGACAAGCAATGATTGTGGATCTGATCGTCGGGGCGCGCGAGCTGGAGGCGACCATCGCCGCGAACGTGGCGGGGATTCTGGAGGCGTGAGGATGATGAAGTGGAAGAGCTCCCATCTTGGCGCTGTTGCCGATCTCTGCTTGGGGAAAATGCTTGACCAAAATAAGAACCGTGGCGAATCGCTGCCCTATCTTGCAAATGTAAACGTCCGATGGGGCGATTTCGCGTTAGGCAACTTGCGCATGATGCGCTTTGAGCCCCACGAACGGGACCGCTATGGCTTGAAGTTCGGCGACATCGTTATGTGCGAGGGTGGTGAGCCGGGGCGATGCGCAATTTGGAGAGAGCAAGTCCCGGGAATGATGATCCAGAAGGCACTGCACAGAATCAGGTCTCATGATGTTCTGGACTATCGCTTTCTCTTCTATGAACTGCTAAACATCGGAAACTCTAAGGGATTCGATCGATATTTTACTGGTGCGACCATCAAACACCTGCCAGGAGAGAAACTGGCGAAAGTCGAAGTGGCCATCCCCCCCCTCCCCACCCAACGCCGCATCGCGGGCATCCTGTCGGCCTACGACGAGCTGATCGAGAACAGCCAGAGGCGCATCAAGATCCTGGAGGCCATGGCCCGCGCCCTCTACCGCGAGTGGTTCGTCCGGTTCCGCTTTCCCGGCCACGAGAAGCTCAGGCGCGTTCCGTCGCCGCTCGGGGAGATTCCGGAGGGGTGGGAGGTGAGGAAGCTCAAAGATGTATGTCACCTGACCATGGGGCAGTCGCCTAAGTCCGAGTTTTACAACGAGACCGGCGAAGGCGTCGCATTTCATCAAGGCGTTACTGACTTTGGTGATCGGTTTCCGTCTGATCGCTTGTTCTGCACTTCTGCTGGGCGTATCGCCGAAGCTGGCGACATCTTGTTCAGCGTTCGGGCTCCAGTTGGACGACTGAACATCGCCAACAAGACGATCGTGTTGGGTCGAGGTTTATCGGCAATTCGACATCGTCAGAACCATCAAGCGTTTCTTTGGGAGCAGCTTAGAAATCGTTTCACGGAAGATGACATGATGGGGAACGGCGCGATCTTCGCTTCGGTCACGAAGGGCGACATGCAAGGCATCGATTTGGTTTGCCCTCCACCATCATTCGTGGAGGCTGCCACAAAACAGTTCGAGCCATTGCATTCAGAAATTGCGACGCTGAGTCAGCAAGTCCAAAACCTCCGCCGCACCCGCGACCTGCTGCTGCCGCGGCTGCTGTCGGGGCAGATCGACGTTTCCAACCAGATACAGAAGGTGCAAGCATGAATGCCCAGGATCTCCCTCTGACTCAATTGCTGGATGGCGCCAAGCAGTTCATCGTGCCAATATTCCAACGCGATTACTCATGGGGCACCAAGCACTGTCAGCAGTTGTGGAATGACATCCTGCGCGTGGGCGCCGATCCCGATGCGCGGGGGCACTTCATAGGTTCCATCGTGTATATCGCCGCCGAGGATAATCAAGCGGCGATCCCGCGCTGGCTGGTGATCGACGGACAACAGCGCATGACAACGATTACCCTGTTGCTGACCGCCCTTCGGGATAAATTGAATGCTGAACCCTCCGATGATGAATCCTTGCCGTCGGCGGAGGAGGTGGAAGACCGCTTCCTGCGGAATCGTCACGGTAAAGGTGAACGAAAGAGCAAGCTGATGTTGCGGCGTGCCGACAACGATGCCTTGACAGCCCTGATGGCGGGCGAAGCGTTGACAGGCGATACTGCCGAGACGGTGAGCGAGAACTACCGGTTCTTTTGTGAGCGTCTGAACGAAGCCGATCTAGGGCAAGTCTATGCCGGCATCACCAAGCTCGTGGTCGTGGACGTCAGCCTCACCCGGGGTCATGACGATCCGCAGATGATTTTCGAGAGCCTCAACTCCACCGGCCTCGATCTGACGCAGGCCGACCTGATCCGCAACTTCGTGCTGATGCGCCTCGACGAAGAACAACAGACACGACTCTACGAGGACTACTGGCGTCCGATAGAAATCGCGTTCGGCAATCGCTATCGCAGCGAATTCGACAAATTCTGCCGGGACTACCTTGTCCTCAAGCTCAAGCCGAGCAAGCAGTTTCGTGCCGACGCGATCTATCATCACTTCTGCGAGTACTTTCACGTCGAAACCAAACGGAGCTCGGTGGAAGACGTCCTGAAGGACTTGAGGCGTTATGCCTCCTACTATGAGCGCTTCAGCCTCGGCCACGAGTCCGATCCGGTGCTGGCTACGGCGGCGAACCGCTTGCGCAGGCTGGTCGAGGTAGCTTCACCCCTGATGCTGCGTTTGTACGACTGTCACGAGAGAACCAGCCTGTTTGACAACCGTTCATTCCGCGAAGCCATCGAGTTGCTTGAAAGTTATATATTCAGGCGATCTGCCTGCGACATGCAGACCAGGAACCTGTACCAGATCTTCGCGAGCATCGCCTATAAAATCATGGACAACACGCCGCTCATGAGCCTGAAGGTGGCGCTGTACCGGAGCGGCAAAAAGCGACGGTTCCCCTCTGACATCGAATTTCGCGATGCTTTGGAAACCCGTGATGTCTATTCGATGCGTTCCTGCGCCTACCTGCTTGATCGCCTGGAAAATGATAGCAGGGAGAAGATCGATACCTCATCGTTCACCATTGAACATGTCCTGCCCCAGAATGAGAATTTGGGGTCGGCATGGCGGGACATGCTGGGCGCTGACTGGAAGACGATCCAAGAAACCTGGCTGCATCGATTGGGCAATCTGACGCTGACGGGATACAACAGCGAGTACAGCGACCATTCCTTTGACGACAAGAAATCGATAGCCGGAGGGTTCAATGACAGCCCCCTCCGCCTGAATCGTTTCATGCGCGAACAAGCTCGGTGGACGAAAGTTGAAATCGAAGCGCGCGGGAAGGCTTTGGCAAAGCAAGCCACTCGGGTCTGGCCGTCTTTGGTGGTCGACATGAATGCCGTCCATCAGGCGGATCTTGAGGAGCGCAGGGCTGAAGCCGCTCAATATAGCCTTGACTCGGTCGGTTTTGATCCCGAAGGCCGGGCCTTGTTCGATGCCATCCGGCCGCACATTCTCGCGCTGGGTGATGACGTGATCGAACTTTGTGGAGCGAAGAGCGTGGTCTACCGCGTTTTCGACCATTTCTTGGAGGTCCTGCCACGCACCAAGCGCATCTTGCTGTTGGCGAACATAGACTTCGATGAAACGGACGATCCTTCCGGAATTGCCCAAGACGCCTCCGACCGGGCGTTCATTTCCAATGCCAGCGAATCGGGAGACGTACTCTTCTCGCTCAAGGCCATTTCAGAGATTCCGGCTGCGATGCACATCGTTAAGCAAGCGTATGAACGGGTGACCGAGTAGTTATGAGCCTCGAGGTCGCCAACCGCGAAGTCTACCGGCTGCTCGAGGACGGCATCCCGGTCTCCATTCCCGACCGCGAGCGCGGGGGGCAGAAGACCGAACGCCTGCTTTCGGGGCAGATTGACGTGGAGGTACTCGACCATGTCTGACAGGCAGCTCCCGTACGTCCCCTGCTCGCTGCCATTGACGGATCTGGACTACCGACAGCTACTGCCGCTGGTGGGCCGAGCCAATGCGGCATTGGCTCGCTACGACGGTCTTCTGCGGAGCATTCCCAATCCGGCGATCATGCTCTCTCCGCTGACCACGCGGGAGGCGGTGCTGTCGTCCAAAATCGAAGGGACGCAGGCGACCGTCGACGAAGTGCTCGAGCAGGAAGCGGGGCTCTTGAAGGAAGGCGCGAAGTTCCGGGATATCCAGGAGATTTCGAACTACCGGCAGGCCTTGTACGCGGCAAGGGAGCATTTGAAGGTCTATCCCATCCGTCTGGGCTTCGTCCGCGAACTCCACCGCATTCTCATGGGCAGCGTGCGGGGTCAGGACAAGACGCCGGGGGAATTTCGCACGGATCAGAACTGGATCGGGAAACACGGCTGCCCGATCGAACTGGCGACCTTCGTGCCCCCCGACCCGCTTCGATTGCATGACCATTTGCAGGCGTGGGAGAGCTACCTCGAAACCGACGATATCGATTTTCTGCTGCAAGCCGCCGTCGTCCATGCGCAGTTCGAGTTGCTGCATCCGTTCAAGGACGGCAATGGCAGGATCGGCCGTATCCTGATCCCGCTGTTCCTGTATCAGAAGCGAGCGCTGTCGCAGCCGATGTTCTACCTCTCGGAATACCTGGAGACACATCGGGACGAGTATTACCGGCGGCTGAAGGCGATCTCGGCGGACGACGACTGGAATGGCTGGCTGGCCTACTTCCTGCGTGCCATCGCAAGCCAGGCCGTCCGGAACAGCGCGCGCGTGACGGCCATCCAGGCGCTTTATGAAGAGATGAAACTTGCCATCCAGGCAGCCACGCATTCACAATACACGATGCATGTATTGGACGCCATCTTCAATAAACCCGTTTTCCGCTCGTCGGATCTGTCCCGGCAGATGCTTCGTGAGTTCGGGATTCACGAGAAGACGACACCGGGCCTGTTGCGGCAGATGCGGGACGCGGGCATCCTGCGCGAGTTGAAGCCGGGCAGCGGCCGAACGCCGGCGACGCTGTGCTTTCCCAGGTTGCTCAATCTGGCCGAAGGCCGTGAGGTGCTCTGACGTGATTGTGGAGTCTGGAACTGGAGCAAACCTTTTTGCGGAGTCTTATTTTAGTTCCAGGCTCCACAAATGTTCTTGTGGATCCTCGGGATTCCATAAGGCTTGCGATACTCACGATTGCTTTTACTTCCGTAAAGAGTCGAAAAGCGCCGCCCGCGGGGCCGCCGGGAATCGGTCTTTATGACCCACGCCTACACCGAAGACCGGCTCGTCGAGCAGCCCGCCATCGGGCTGTTCGCCGCGCTCGGCTGGGCGACCGAGTCGGCGCCGGACGAGAGCTTCGGCGCCGGAGGCACGCTCGGGCGCGAGACCAGGGGCGAGGTGGTGCTGGCGGAGCGGCTACGCTCGGCGCTCGCCAGGCTCAACCCCGGCGTCCCCGCCGAGGCGATCGAGACCGCCATTGACGAGCTCGTCCGCGACCGCTCTGCCATGAGCCTCGAGGCCGCCAACCGCGAGGTCTACCGGCTGCTAAAGGACGGCATCCCGGTCTCCGTTCCCGACCGCGAGCGCGGCGGGCAGAAGGCTGAGCGCCTGCGCGTGGTGGACTGGGAGTATCCGGAACGGAACGACTTCCTGCTCGTGAGCCAGTTCAGCGTGGTCGGCAGCCTCTACACCTGCCGGCCCGACCTCGTGGGCTTCGTCAACGGCCTGCCCTGGGTGGTGATCGAACTCAAGAAGCCCGGCGTGAGCGCGCGCGCGGCCTTCGACGAGAACCTTACCCACTACAAGAAGCAGATTCCGCAGCTCTTCTGGTTTAATGCTTTCTTGATCGCCAGCAACGGTACGGACAGCCGCGTCGGCTCGCTCACCGCCGACTGGGAACGCTTCTTCGAGTGGAAGCGCGTAGAGCGCGAGGACGAGCCGCGCCGCGTATCGCTCGAGGTGATGCTGCGCGGCACCTGCGACCGCGCGCGCCTGCTCGACCTGGTTGAGAACTTCACGCTCTTCTCCGAGCACAAGGCCGGGTTGGTCAAGATCCTCGGCCAGAACCACCAGTTCCTCGGCGTCAACAACGCCGTCCGCGAGATGCTGAAGGCCCGCGCGTCGGGCGACGGGCGCGGCGGCGTGTTCTGGCAGACCCAAGGCTCGGGCAAGAGCTTCTCGATGGTGTTCTTCGCGCAGAAGGTGCTGCGGAAGCTGGCCGGCAACTGGACCTTCGTGGTCGTTACCGACCGGGTGGAGCTGGACGACCAGATCGCCAAGACCTTCAAGGCCGCGGGCGCGGTGGGCGAGGCCGAGGGCGACCGATGCCACGCCTCGAGCGGCGCGCAGCTGCGCGAACTCCTGCGCGGCAACCACCGCTACGTCTTCACGCTGGTGCACAAATTCCAGACGCCGGAGCCGCTGACCGACCGGGCCGACGTGATCGTGCTGACCGACGAGGCCCACCGCAGCCAGTACGACACGCTGGCGCTCAACATGCGCGCCGCGCTGCCCAAGGCGCTGTTCCTGGCCTTCACCGGTACGCCCTTGATCGCGGGCGAGGAGCGCACGAAGGCAGTCTTCGGCGACTACGTGTCGATCTACGACTTCCGGCAGTCGGTGGAGGACGGCGCGACGGTGCCCTTGTTCTACGAAAACCGCACGCCCGAACTGCAGCTGGTCAATCCCGACCTGAACGACGACATCTACCGACTGATCGAGGACGCCGAGCTCGACTCCGAACAGGAGGAGAAGCTCGAAAAGGTTCTGGGTCGGCAGTACCACCTGCTCACCCGCGACGACCGGCTGGAGACGGTGTCCGAGGACCTCGTGCGGCATTTCCTGGGGCGCGGCTTCGCGGGCAAGGCCATGGTGGTGTCCATCGACAAGGCCACGGCGCTCCGGATGCACGACAAAGTGAGGAAGCACTGGGCCGCCGAGACGGCGCGGGTGCGGGCCGAGCTGGCCGAGCTCGCGTACCGGCCGGGCGACGGGGAAGGGACAGCCGACCGGGCGGGGCGCGCCGCCCGCCGGGCCGAATTGAAGGCGCGCCTCGACGTGCTGGCCACCACCGACATGGCGCTGATCGTGTCGCCCGCCCAGAACGAAATCGAGCGGATGAAAGAGCTCGGCCTCGACATCGAGCCGCACCGCAAGCGCATGAACGAGTCGCAGCCCGCTCTGGACGAGAAGTTCAAGGATCCATCCGACCCTCTGCGCCTGGTCTTCGTCTGCGCCATGTGGCTGACCGGCTTCGACGCCCCAAGCTGCTCCACGGTCTACCTCGACAAGCCGATGCGCAACCACACCCTGATGCAGACCATCGCCCGTGCCAACCGGGTGTTCCCCGGCAAGCACTCGGGCGTGATCGTGGACTATGCCAACGTGTTCGCCTCGCTGGAAAAGGCTCTGGCCATCTACGGCGCGGGCAAGGACGGCGAGAACCCGGTCAAGGACAAGGCGCGGCTCGTCGCGGAGCTGCGCGAAGCCGTCTCGGCGGCCACGGTGTTCTGCGCCGCGCAGGGCGTCGATCTGGCCTCGATGGAAGCCCTGCCGCCGGGCGGGATGGAACGCCTAGCCGCCTTCGAGAACGCCATCGACGCCCTGATCGGCCCCGATATCGTGCGGCGGGACTTCCTCGTGCACGAGAAGCTCGTCGCCACGCTGTATCGCGCGGTGAAGCCCGACCCGGCGGCGATCGAGTTTTCGGCCCGCGTGGCGGGCCTCGCCGCTCTGGCGGGCGCGATCCGGGCCTTGCTCAGCCCCGATCCGCCGGACCTCGCGACCATCCTGAAGCAAATCAGCGAACTGCTCGACGACTCCATCACGGGCATGCAGGTCCGCGAAGGCGGGCCGCCGGCCATCGACCTTTCGAAGATCAACTTCGAGGCCCTAGCCGCACGCTTCAAGGAGTCCAGGCACAAGAACACCGACCTCGAGGCGCTCAAGGCGGCCATCAAGGCCAAACTGGAGCGGCTGGTACGCCTGAACCGTACCCGCACCGACTTCGCGGAGAAGTTCGAGGCGCTGATCGAGAGCTACAACAACGGCAGCCGCAACATCGAGCAGATCTTCGAGGAATTGCTGATACTCTCTAACAACCTCGACGACGAGCAGGAACGCCACGTCCGCGAAAACCTCAGCGAAGAGGAACTGGTCATCTTCGACATCCTGACCCGGCCGGCCCCCGATTTGAGCTCCGACGAACGGGCCGAAGTGAAGAAGGTCGCGAAGGAGCTGCTCTCGCGCCTCAAGCTGCTCCTGGTGCTGAACTGGCGGCAGAAATCGGCGGCGCGCGCATCGCTCCGGATGGCGATAGAGGACGCGCTGGACAAAGGCCTGCCCGGGGCTTATGAACGGAAGCTATATACGGAAAAATGCTCCGCGGTCTTCGAGCATGTGTACGAAAGCTATCCGGAGCGGAATTCGAACGCCTATTCCGGAGTGGCGTAAGGCGGTAAAGGCGGTCGCATGAAGGGTTTCCCAGTGCGGGGCCGGTTCGAGCCGCGCGCCATCCCGTCCCTGCGGCAGGGCCCGCCTGCGTGCGCTATACTGCTGACCATGTCCGCCCGGCGTTTCCTTTCGATCACCTTGCCCGCGCTCGCCGTCGCCGCGCTCGCGCTTCTGGCCGTCGAGTGCGCGCCGGGGCAGGGCGTCGATGCGCCGAGGGCGTCGGGCGGCATGCTCGACCTGCGCGCCTGGGATTTCGACGAGGGGCCGGTCGCGCTCGCGGGCGAGTGGGAATTCGCCCCGGGGCGTTTCATCGATCCCGGAGCGGCCTTCGGCAAAGGTGAAGCGGCATCCAGCTTCGTGCCGCGCGAGGTGCCGGACCGCTGGCGCGATGGCGACGCCGGGAGCGTCGAAGGTCGGGGCGGCGGCACTTACCGCCTCTCCGTGCGGGTCCGGCCCGGGGTCGGCCGCCTGGCCTTGCGCTTCACCACGATCGCGACCGCGTTCGAGGTCTACGCCAACGGCGCGCTCCTGGCGACGGGGGGGCGTCCCTCGCTCGACCCGGCGGCTGCGGTCGCCGGCTACAAGCCGGCGGCGGTCGAGCTTCCCGCGAGCTCGGACGGCCGGTTCGACCTGGTGGTCCGGGTCTCCAACCACGAATACCGCGAAGGCGGGATGTGGCGCGCGTTCGCCCTCGGCCGGGCCCGAAACCTGGTCGCCGCCAAGCGTTTCCGGGACGCGTATTCCCTCGGCCTCGCGTGCGGACTGGCGGCGATGTCAGTGCACGCGATGATCCTCTTCCTCCATCGGCGGAAGGAACGGAGCTACCTGTACTTCTCGCTGTTCGCCGTCCTCGTCGCGATCCGGACCCTCGTGACCGGCGAGTACGTCATGGTCGACATCTTCCCGTCCTTGCCGTTCGAGGCGATCGTCCGGATCGAGTACGCCACGGCCTTCCTCGCCTTGCCGGCCGGAATCCTGTTCTTCATCTTCCTGTTCCGCGACGAGGCGCCCGGGCTCTGGTTGCCTTTCGCCTTGCTCGCGCCCATGGCGCCGTTCATCTTCCTGCTGGTCCTGGCCCCGCTACCCACGCTGACGCGCGGCATCTTCTGGTTCTACGCCGTCGCCTGGGTCTTGATGGTCTCCACCCTGGCCTTCGTACTGCTACGCGCGGCCATCCGCAGGAAGCCGGGAGGCCTCGTGCTGCTGGTCGCGGGCACGCAGCTCGGCCTGGCCGCGATGAACGACATGGCGTATTCGTCCTTCTCGTTCCCGACCGCCGACGTCATTCCGTTCTCGCTCGCGATCTTCATCCTGGCCCAGGACTTCGTGCTTTCCAGGCGCTTCACGCGCGCTTTCGACGAATCGGAGCGGCTCGCGGTCGAGCTCGAGGACTCGAACCGCAGGCTTGAGCTTCTTCTCGCGGAAAAGGAGACCCACGTAAAGGAGATCCACCACCGCGTGAAGAACAGTTTGCAGATCGTGTCGAGCATCGCGGCCCTGCAGGCGCACAAGTCCGGCAGCGCGGAAACCGCGGCCGCGATGGCGGCGCTGCGCGACCGGATCCGCTCCATAAGCCTGGTGCACGAAAAACTGCACGGCAATGCGTCGGGCTCCCTGCTCGACATGGGCGACTATGTCGGCGACCTCGTCCGCCGACTCGTGTCGGGGCTCGCCGGAGGGGAGGGGCCGGAGCTCGAACTGGAGCTTGAGCACGTGCCGCTTCCCATGGATTTTTGCGTCGACCTTGGCCTCGTGGCTTCCGAGCTGATCGCCAACGCCTTCCGCCACGGGCTCGAAGGCGGGCGGGGCAGGCTCGTCGTGACGCTGCGGCGGGAAGGGGACGGCCTGCTTCTGGCGGTGGGCGACGACGGTCCCGGGTATCCGGAAGGATTCTCGAGCGACTCGGGCGATTCCCTCGGCTTCAAGATCGTCAGGAGCCTGGCGCGAAAGCGACACGGGAGCCTGATCCTGTCAAGCGGCGGCGGCGCCCGGGCGGAATTGCGCCTGCCGATGCCGGCGGAAGGGCTTCCTCCGTCCGGACCCTGATATTTACCCTTCTATTACGCGACGACACGCGCTAGAATCTCATGAACGCGTCCGCGACCCAGGGTCGACCGTACGCCAAGGCCGTCTCCCGCGAGGGGCGAGCCTGAATGCCGGAGGAACCGTGAGCAACGCCGAAACCATCCTTGTCGTCGAGGACGAGCCTCTCGTCGGCGAGGAAATCCGCGAAGACCTTGAACGCCTGGGATACCGGGTTCCCGAGGTGATCTCATCGGGCGACGATGTCGTGCCCGCGCTCGCCCGCACAAAGGCCGACCTGGTGCTCATGGACATAGCCCTCGACGGGTCCACCGACGGCATCGAAGCCGCGTTCCAGGCCAAGGTCGAGTTCGACGTGCCTGTCATCTACCTGACGGCCTACTCGGACCGGGCGACGCTCGAACGGGCCGCCGCCACCGACCCGGCGGGCTACCTGCTCAAGCCCTTCGACGAGCGCGAGCTTGCGGCGAACGTCCGCATGGTGCTGGCGCGCGAGAAGCTCCGCAAGAACGCGGGAGAGGATCTGGGCCGCTACGGCCCGGTACTCGCGGCCCTGCCCGAGCCGGTGCTGGTGGTGGGCATGGACGAGCGCATCGTCCACGGCAACCAGAGCGCCGCCGACTTGCTGGCCGTCCACGGGGTCGAGCGCCTGCGCGGCGAGAAGATCGAGCGCTTCCTGGTCGGCAAGGGAGAGCAGGGGCTCACGGGCGCGGCCAAGGACGCGCGATTCGCCATTCGCGCCATGGACGGCAGCTTCCCTTCGGCGACCGCGCGCGTCGAGGCCCTCGGCGGCAGGATGGGCGGCCGGAGCGGTTCCATAGTCCTCTTCGAGCAGATGGGGCAGAGCGAACGATCCATCCTCGAGCATTCCGCGCGGCAGGCCAACCAGGCCCTCCAGTCGGTGTTGCCGAAGGACGGGGTCGCCATGCCCGACCTGGCCACCGCCGGTTTCCATCTCGCCTGTCCCGCCGGTTCCGGAGACCTCTACGACGTCTTCCCGCTCGGCGCGGGACGCTGGGGCTTCTACTCGCTCGATGTCATGGGCCACGGCACCCTGCCGGCGCTTTTCGCGTACGCCCTCCACGACGTGGTTCGCTACGCGGCCGGCGGGGGGATGGTCGGGATGCCCGGCGCCCCCGGTCCCGAGCGGAGCGCGCCCTCCACGGTCGTGCGCCGCCTGAACGAAAAATACGCGTCCTCGGGCGACATGCCCTTTTTCACGATCGCCTACGGAGACTACGAGGCGGCGACCGGCGCCTTCCGGCTGGCGAGGGCCGGACACCCGCCCGCCCTGTTGCTGCGCCGGGACGGCTCGGTCGAGATACTGCGCTCGGCGGGTACGGCGCTCGGGGCCTTCCGCGAAATCCAGACCGAGGAGCTTTCCGGAACCCTGAAGCCCGGCGAGCGCCTCGGCCTCTTCTCCGACGGTCTGCTCGAGGCCTTCGACCGCGACAATCCGGGGCGCGCGATCGACCTCCTGGCCGAGCGCTTCGGCGCGCTCGCGTCGGTCAAGCCCGCCGAGGCCGTCAGGGCGCTCGGTGAGGCCGCCGGCGCCAGCGTGGCCGGGCAAGGTTCGCGCGACGACATGAGCGCGCTCATCGTGGAACGCCCTGCATGAGCGCGGTCCGCGACGTCGTGGTGATAGGCGCCGGCGTGTCGGGCGCCTGCATAGCCCGCCGGCTCTCCGCCTACGAGCTCGACGTCGCGCTCGTCGACAAGGAGCCCGACGTTTCGTTCGGCACCTCCAAGGCCAATTCGGGCATAGTCCACGGGGGCTTCCACCATCCGGGCACGAAGCTCAAGACCCGCCTGGAAATCCAGGGCAACCTGATGTTCGACCGCCTGAAGCGGGAGCTGGACTTTCCCTTCGAGCGCTGCGGCATCGTGGTGGCCGCCCTGCACGACGAGGAAATGCGCGCCATCGAACAGCTGCACAGGCAGGGAGTCGAAAACGGCGCGGTCGGCATCGAGATGTGCTCGCGCGAACGCATACTCGAGCTTGAGCCGGCGCTCGGACCGGAGGTGGTCGGCGGGCTCCATTCGCCGGGCGGCGGCATCGTCGAGCCGTACCGCTTCGTCTTCGCGGTGGTCGAGTCCGCGATGAAGAACGGCGTCGCCCTGGAGACCGGATTCAAGGCGGTGAAGGCGGAGAACCTCGGCGAGACCTGGCGGGTGAGCGCCGAGGACGGCAGGGCCATCGAGGCCCGTTGGGTGGTCAACGCCGCCGGATTATACGCCGACGAAGTCTCGGCCCTCTTCGGCGCCGAGGAGTTCTCGATCAAGCCGCGCAAGGGCGAGTATTACCTGCTCGACCGGGCGGCGAAAGCGAAGCCCCGCAAGGTGGTGTTCCCCGTTCCCTCGGCCATCTCCAAGGGCATGCTGGTCATTCCCACCGTGGAAGGCACGGTGCTCGTGGGACCAACCGCCGACGACATAGAGGACAAGACCGACTTCGAGACGACCAGGGAACGGCTCGAGCGCATCCTTGTGTCCGCGCGCAGCCTCGTGCCTACGGTTTCGGAAAGCGACGTCATCGCGAGCTTTTCGGGTCTCCGGCCTTCCGCCGGCGACGACTTCTACATCGACCTCTCGGAGAAGGCGCCCCGCCTTGTCCAGGTGGCGGGCATCCAGTCGCCCGGGCTCACCGCGAGCCCGGCCATCGGCGAGTACGTGAAGGACCTGCTCAAGAAGGGCGGCCTGCGCCTGGTCGAGAAGGCGTCCTACGATCCCTTCCTCGAACCGAAGCCCCGCGTCCGCGAGACCGACGCCTTCGGCATCGACCGCCTGGTGGCCGACGATCCGGCGTACGGCAACATCATCTGCCGTTGCGAGCGGGTGTCCGAGGCGGAGATCGTGAACGCCATCCGCGCGGGGCACGACACCCTCGACGGCATCAAGTATTTCACCCGGGCCCAGATGGGCCGTTGCCAGGGCGGCTTCTGCACCTACCGCATCGTCAAGATCATCATGCGCGAGACGGGAAAGGGCTGGGACGAGGTTACGAAACGCGGCGGCGCGAGCCGTCTGGTGGAGGGCGAGCTGTGACCACCCTGAAACCTGACGCCGTCGTGGTCGGCGGCGGAGCCGCCGGCATGGCCGCAGCCCTCGAGCTGGAGAAGGCCGGCTGCTCCTGCGTCATAGTCGAGCGCGAGGAAGGGCTCGGCGGGATACTCATGCAGTGCGCGCACGCGGGCTTCGGGCTCGTGGAATTCGACGAGGAGCTCACCGGGCCCGAGTTCGCAGAGCGCTTCGCCGAAAAAGTGCTCGCTTCCAGGGTGACGGTGCTCGACGGCGCCACCGCGCTCGAGCTACGGGACGAGGGCGATCGCAAGGTGCTGGATTGCTGCTCCGCCAAGCGGGGCGTCGTCCGGATCGAGGCGCGCGCGGTCGTGCTGGCCATGGGTTGCCGCGAGCGAAACCGGGGAAACGTACGCATTCCCGGCTCGCGCCCAGCCGGCGTCTATACGGCCGGGCTGGCCCAGCGCCTCGTGAACATCGAAGGCGTCGTGCCGGGGCGACGGGTCGTGGTCATCGGCTCCGGCGACATCGGCCTGATCATGGCGCGCCGCATGAGCTGGATCGGCGCCAAGGTCGAGGCGGTGGTCGAAATCCTGCCGTACCCGTCGGGCCTGACGCGAAACATCGTCCAGTGCCTCGAGGACTTCGGCATTCCCCTCTACCTCGGCCACCAGACCACGCGGATCTTCGGCAAGGACCGCGTCGAGGGAGTGGAGATCGCGCCCCTCGAAAACGGCGCCCTGGACCTTTCGCGCGCCCGGACCATTCCCTGCGACACGGTGCTGCTCTCCGTCGGTCTCGTGCCGGAGAACGAGCTTTCCCGCGGCGCCGGCGTCGAGCTCAACCCCGCCACGAACGGCCCGAAGGTCGACTCGACGCTCATGACCAGCGTGCCCGGCGTCTTCGCATGCGGCAATGTTCTGCACGTCCACGATCTTGTCGACTGGGTGGCCGAGGAAGCCCGTCGGGCGGGCGCCCACGCGGCTGCCTGGCTCCGCGGCGAACGCCCCGGGCCGGAGCTGCGGGTCAAGGCGGGGGCGAACGTGCGCTACGTGGCGCCGGTCAAGGTCGACCTTACCCGGAAGAACCGCGTCTACTTCCGCTCGCTCGCCGTGCTGCACGGCGCGACCCTGGAGGCGCGGATCGACCGACGCGTGCTCCGGACGGTCCGGAAGGGCCATGCCCAGCCCTCGGAAATGCTGTCGATCGAGCTGGGACCCGAGGATTTCGCGGACCTGGCCGAAGCCGGGTCGGACGCCGTCCTCGAAATCGCGCTGGTTTAAGGAGCGGCATTGATGGAACGGGATCTGGTCTGCGTCGTCTGCCCCATGTCGTGCGCGCTCAAGGTCAGGCTCGGGGAGGACGGCAGCGTCGTTACGACCGGTAACCGTTGCCCGCGCGGCGCGCGTTACGCCGCCGAGGAGTTCCTCGACCCGCGGCGCGTGGTCAGCGCAACCGCCCGGCTGCGCGCCGCGGACGCGCCCGGGCCCGGCGACGCAGGGGCCGTCGCGCGCGTCCCCGTGCGGACTTCGGCTCCCTTCCCGAAAGAGCGCGTAAACGAGCTGCTCAAGGCGGTCTATGCGCTGGAAGTGGCCCTGCCGGTCCGGCGTGGCCAGGTGCTGATCGCCGACGCCCTCGGAACGGGGGTGGATGTGGTCGCGACGAGGACGCTCCCCTTCCCGCCGCCTGAGACTTGAGCTTTCCGGTCAGGCCGCTCCGTGCAACCTTCGCGACTTCAAAGGGTCTAAAGGTCGTGGCTCGCTCCGCCCGGAGTTCGCCCGAAAACATGAACAGGTAGGTACGACATGCCTTCGGCCGCTGCGCAGGTCCTGGTTTCCATAATCCCCATCGTCGGCATCGTCATGGGAAGCGTCGTCATCTTCTTCTGGATGCTCTGGACCCACCGCGAGAAGGTCGCGATGATCGAAAAAGGCCTTTACCGCCCCGCGGCGCTCGACCTCGTGCTGCTTTCGCTTTTCGCGGGCATCCTGCTGTCGAGCGTCGGCGCGGTGCTGACCGTCATGCTGTCCCTGCTGGACGGTCTCGGATACGGATTGCTGGGCGGGGTCATCCCCCTTGCCGTCGGCATCGGCCTGGTCGTCTTCTATGTCCTCGGCAGGAAGGCCGTCGACGGGACCGGTCGGGAGTGAGCGCGGGATCCGCCGGCGCCTCCGGCGCGACGGGCGGGTCCGCCGGGTCCTCCCGCGCGGAGGCTTCGGACGAGGAGCTGGTGGCCATGGTGCTCGACGGCGACCGCGATTCCTTCGCGGGCATCGTCCGTCGTCACCAGGCCAAGGTCTTCAGGCTCGGCCTCGGCTTTTTCAAGGACCCGGACGACGCCGCGGACTTCGTCCAGGACGTCATGATCAAGGCCTACCGGAACCTGGCCTCCTTCAAGGGACGGTCGCGCTTCTCCACCTGGCTCTACCGCGTGGCCTGGAACTCGGCGGCCCAGGCGAAGCGTCGGAAGCCGCGCTACGAGCCGCTCGAGGCCGATCCGGAGGACGCGTCACGGTACTCCGCGGAGGAGCTGGTCCTGCGCGCGGAGGCCGCCGCCGCCCTGCGCGCCGCCATGGCCGAGCTGCCCGAGCGCTACGCGGCCTGCGTCGACCTGTATTTCTATCATGAACTGAGCTTCGCCGAGATCGGCGAGGTGACCGGCTTCCCCGTGAACACGATCAAGAGCCACGTGTTCAGGGCCAAGAAGCAGCTGCGCGAAGCCCTGGAAGGGCCGGAGGAACGACGATGACGTGCGAGGAATTCAGGAACCGCCTGGACCGGGCTGACGGAACGAGGCCTCGCGGCATAGACGTCGTCGCCCACATGGCGCGCTGCCCCGTCTGCCGGGAGCTGGCCGGCCGGCAGGCGACCGCCCTCGACCTGTACCGCGCCCCGTACGCGGGCGGCGACCGCGATTTCGTCCGCTCCGTCATGGAAGTGCTGCCTTTCCTGCCCAAGCCGCGTCGTGAGGTGGGTCTCCGCGAATGGGCGATGGTCGGGCTGGCTCTGGCGGGAAGTTCGGTTGTCGCGGCGGTTTCGCTCGGGGCGGGCCTGGCCGAGAAGGCCTTCGGGGCGAGCTACGTGCTGCCGCTCGGCATCGTTTTCGGCCTCGCGCTGACCGCGTACGGGCTCGTATTCATAGCGAGCCACCTCGAGCTGCTATCCAAGACCTTCCACGTCCGCGAAAGGACACCGTGAAAACGCCCGAAAAATGACCACGGAGGCACGGAGTTCAGGAGAAAAGAGGGAGAATCAAGGGGGTTTGGGATTCAATCCCTTACCACCTCTTCCTCCCTCTTCGCTGCGTCGCTTCGCGCCGCTTTCAACAAGGAATGGATTGTAGCGCGCGCTCGTCGCGCGCTTCCTCATCCGTTTCTCCGTGTCTGCGCCCTCCGGGCGCTTTCGGAGTGGAATGGATTAAGGTGCCCGCCATGGGCGGGCTACCTCATCTGTGGTTTTCTTAAGCTAGTTGCCTTCCTTGACGATCTCGATCTTGATGCCTTCGGGCTGCTCGACCTGCTCCTTCGGGGGCACCGAGATCCGCAGGATGCCGTTGGTGAAGACCGCCTTTACCAGGCCCTGCTCGAACTTGTCGGCCGGAACGTAGTACTTCTGCTTGTCCACGTCCTTGAGCTTCAGGCGGCGCTTGATGTAGCGAACGCCCTCGTCGGCGACGCCCTCGAGCCCGATGCGGGCCGAGAAGATCATGTAATCACCCTGGAACGAAAGGCTGATGTCATTCTCGGAGAAGCCCGAGAGGGCGAATTCGAAGACTATCGAGCGATCTTGCGTCAGGTAGATGTTCATGGGCGGGTAGGAATAGGACGGATACCAGTCGGCGTTCTCGTCCTGCCCCTCGCCGAACCAGGGACCGCGGGGGCCGTGGCCGCCTTCGTGGGTTCCGAAGTTTTCGCGTACCTCGCTGCCGAACGAACGGGCTGCCTCGAAGATCTCGTCGAGCATGGACCCGATGTCCACGTACATGCGATTGCCTTTCATGACCGTACTCCCGCGACGACGCGCTTTCCGCGTCCGTCGCATCCACAGTGATGGCCCCCCGTACGGAGCGGCCTGCAGGACGGTTCGCCCCGAGCGGGCGCGAACCATCCTTCGTTAAAAATAAGCCCGCGCCGGGCTTTTATCAAGCGCGGCGCGGGCAGCTTGCGGAATCGTAAGAACTGCCGCCGGATCGGGGAACGTCCCCGGGGCCGGCGCCGCTTCCTACTTCGCGGGATACATCATCGGCAAGGAGACCTCGGCGCCGGCGGCGGCCAGGTCCTCGGGGATGAACTTCCAGTTGTTGTCGGTGCCGACCTTGACCACTCCGGATTTGCCCTCGAACCACTTGA
Organism: Spirochaetales bacterium; assembly: GCA_016926955.1. Taxonomy (GTDB): domain Bacteria; phylum Spirochaetota; class Spirochaetia; order Treponematales; family UBA12059; genus JAFGNN01. The sequence goes on from JAFGNN010000069.1 coordinate 36,899, forward strand.
GCATGTAGTAGCGGAGGTCCTTGGTGGTGGCGCTCGTCACCTTGGCCATGGTCAGGATCTCGTCGGCGCTCAGGCCGGTCGCCTTGAGGTGGCCGCCGCCGCCGGAGGCGCGGTAGGAGTTGATGGCGACGGTGTAGACCTTGTCCAGGACGAAGGGAGAGCCGTCGTCCATGGAGCTGATGGCGACGCGGCTGCCGGCCGGCTTCGTGACGTCGACCGTGTACTTGATGCCCGCGGCGGAGTCGTAGTTGTACGGCCTCGACACGGTGTCATAGCTCTGGTAGCGCTCGTTGTAGACCGGCTTGCCGGAGGAATCCTTCTTGAAGGCGATCAGGGAGTCGTCCGGGCTGTCCATCGTCTCGACCCAGACGCCGTACGAGGACTCCAGGAACATGTCGATCTGGGCGCCGGTGAGTTCCATGGTGTAGAGGAAATTCTCGTACTTGTAGAGGTTGAACATGTCGCGGACGTAGAGGGTTCCGTCGGCGCTCGAGGGGACGATCGAGGTGTTGTCGAGCGGGGCGGTGATGGAGATGTCCGCGGGCTTGAGGCCGTTGGTGGGGTCGCGGGTGATCTCGAGCTGGATGGTGTGGATCAGGTCGACGAACGGGGAGTCTGCGGTCATCGAATCCTTGGCGTAGATCTTGCCGTCCATCTTGCCAACCGGCCGGTCGACCCAAGCCTTGACCGCGTCGTAGGCGGGCTGGAATTTGGCCATGAAGTCCGCGTCGGCCGGCACGCCCTTAACGCTGACGAGCGAGCCCTCGACCTTCTTGGTCCAGGTACCGGCTTCCTTGTCCCAGAGCAGTTCCATGCGGACGACGGGGACAGACTGAGCGCCGGCGAGACCGCCGTAGATCGGGACGACCTTGCCGTCCGGATCGGTGATGACCTTGCCGGCTTTCTTGGTCTCGGGATCGTAGCCGGGGCCGGACCAGCCTGAGTGGTCGTGGCCGACGAAGATCATGTCGAAGCCGCTGACGCGCTCGGCCACCAGCTGGCTGGCGTTCTCGTTGGCGATCTTGTCGGCGGTGACGCCGCCGTAGGTGTAGTCTACGCCGGCGTGGAAGAGGCCGATGAGCACATCGGGCTTTTCCTTGTCCTGGATGATCTTCACCCACTTCCTGGCGGAGTCGACCATGTCCTCGAATTCCATGCCGGTCCAGAACTGGGGAGGCAGCCATTCGGGGATCTTGGGAGTGATCAGGCCGAGGATGGCGATCTTTACGCCCTGGCGCTCGATGATGGTGTAGGGCTTGAAGTAGGGGGTGCCGTCGGGCTTGACCGCGTTGGCGGTGACCACGTCGGCGTCGAGCTCGGCGTAGAGCTTGTCGTAGACGGCGTGGCCGGCTTCGATGTCGTGGTTGCCGACCGAGACCGCGTCGAAATCCATGAAGTTGAGCATCTCGCCCCACATGTGCGGGACGTCGATCTTCTCGAAGTTGTAATAGTAGACGGGCGGCTGGCCCTGGAGGCTGTCGCCGTTCTCGAGCAGGACCACCTCGTTGCCGGGCTTGGCGCGCTCGGCCTTGACGATGGTGGCGATCTGGGCCAGGGAGGTGTCTGAGGGCTTGGCCGTGATGAAGTTGTACGGGAAGGCCGAGCCGTGGATGTCGGTGGTCTCGATGAAGGTGATGACCAGCGGCTCCTCGGCGTACTTCTCGAACGGCGAGGCGCACGAGACGACCGCTAGCAGGGTCGCGACGAGCGCGAAACCGAGCATGATTCGCTTGCGCATGATGGCTCCTTTATGGTGGTGTTCCAGCCGACCGTTCGGCGGGAACGAACAGTGTACACCCGCTTCCGGATTGCTCAAAGCGATATCAGTCCGGGTTGCCCGGGTTTCCCCGACGGGCGCGGGCCGATGCCGGATCAGCGACGGCGACGCTCGAGCTCGCGCACCTTCGAGGCGGCGTCGCGACAGGCGCGCGCGTCGCCGAGCGCCTCGCAGGCGTCGCGGAGGTTGAACCAGGCATCGTAGTCCTCCGGCGCGAGGGCGACGGCCTTCTCGAAGCAGGCGCGGGCTTCCGCGAGGCGGCCCGACACGAAGCGGACCACGCCGAGGTCGTTCCAGGCTGCCGCCAGCTCGGGGTCGAGCTCGAGGGCGCGACGGTAGAGGCGTTCGGCTTCCTTCACCTCGCCGCGTTCCCAGGCCGAGAGCCCGAGGGTGAGGGTCAGGTCAGCGCGTTCGCCGCCGAGGGCCAGGGATCGGGCGAAGGCCTCGTCCGCTTCGACGGGGCGTCCCGCGCGCTGCAGGGCGACGCCGAGGTTGAAGGCCAGGTCGGCCGATGAAGGGTCGAGCTCGAGCGCCTCGCGGAAGGCCTCAGCGGCTTCCAGGGGGCGCCCCGAGTCGGAGAGGGCGCGTCCGCGCTCGTCCAGTTCCCTCGCCCGATCGGGTCCGTCCATGGGCTAGGTCCTCCTCCCCTCGGCGCGGCGGGCCCGCGTCTCGGGACCGCCGCCCAGTCCCAGGGCCCGAGCGCGCGGCCGAGGACGCGCCGCGCTTTCGCGGAATGGTTGAGGACCAGGTCGACGCGGCGCCCCGAGGCGTCGAGCCGCGGCACGCGTTCCAGGTCCGCGCCGAGGAAGCGCGCGTCGACGCCGGCGTCCTTGAATATCCGCCTGAAGAGCAAAACCATGCCGAGCGGGTCAGGGCTGGTGCCGAGATACCAGACGCGGCCCTTGCCGAGCCGGTTGAGCGTCGCGCAGGGGGTTCCGCGGTAATGGAGCGAGCGGTCGGTCCACCACGCGACCGGCTCGGCGGTATCGGGTTCGACCAGGTCGGCCCAGACTGTCCCGCGGGCCGGGAGCATCCCGACGCGCATGCGCGCCGAACCCGTGCCGAGGCTTTCGAAACGCCTCACCGTCACCCCTGCGAGCGGCCGGAAGAGGCCGGGCAACGGCAGGTCCACCGAGAAATTCCCCGGGCTGCGCGCGCCCGCGCGGAAGCCGAGCACGAGGACGCCGCCGGCGTGGACCCAGGCTCCGAGCCGTTCGACGAGCCTTGGATCCGCCATCTGGTGCAGCGGCAGCGACAGGATGCGATAGCGCGCGAGCGTCTCCGCGTCGAGGGCCTCGGCGGCCACCACGTCGGTGCCGACGCCGAAGGTGGCGAATGGGGCGAAGGCCCGCGCGAACTCCATGTCGAAGCCCGCCTGCATCCAGGGCGTCTCGCGCAGCACGAGGCCCTCGGACAGGTACTGCTCGCGGAGCACCCTGGCATCGTCCTTGCGGAAGGCGACGCAGGCCTCTGCGGGGACCCGCGCGGAGACGATTCCGTCGAGTTCGGCCTTTGCCCGCGCCGCCGTCCCGCGCAGGGCGGCGCCGCGGGAGGTCTCGCGGTCGTCCGTGTCGTGGAGGCCGAGGCAGAGCTGCTCCTGGCCGTAGGGGGCGGTGCGCCAACGGAACCAGACTATCCTGTCGGCGCCGCGCGCGATCGCCTGGACTGTCCACAGGGCGGCCTGACGGTCGTCGGGCAGGCGGCCGAGCGCGACGTGGCCCTGCATGCCCGCGAACTGCTCCATGACCGTGAAGGGCCTTCCGTTCTTGAGGCCGCGGACGTGCGAAAGCATCCCGGCCGTCGCCTGCCATGGAAGCGGCGCGTCCTGCGGCCCCCAGATGGGGTAGTTGTCCCAGCTCGCGAAGTCCATGGACGCGACGAGCGCGCGGTGGTCGATGGCATTCGAGAGCGGAGGCGGGTAGAGGTTGGTCGTGATCCACCGCTCCGGATCAACGTGTCCGCGGAGGGCGGAGACCTGGGCGTCAGCGAAGGCGACGGCGGAATCGGAGCAGAAGCGGTCGTAATCGAGGAGCAGGCCAGGGTTGTGGTGCGACGAAACCTGGTCGCGCGGGACGGGGACTTGGTCGAAACGCTCGTAGACCGCGCCCCAGAACACGGCGCCCCAGGCGGCGTTCATCGCGGCGGGAGACCGGTATTTCGCCTCGAGCCAGCGGCGCCAGGCGGCGCGGCAATTGTCGCAGACGCAGCGGTCCGAACCCTCGTGGCCGAGCTCGTTGTCGACCTGGAAGCCGGCGACGCGCCGGTCCTTTCCGTAATGGTCTCCGATGGCTTCCGCGAGGCGGGTCGACGCCTCGCGGTAGCCTGCATGGTTGAAGCAGCCGGCGCGCCGGGTTCCGTAGTCGCGCGTCAGGCCGGAGGGGTGGACTTGGAGCAGGTCGGGGAATTCATCGAGCAAGCGCGGCGGGAAGGTGGCCGTCGGCGTTCCGACGACCGCCTTGATCCCGTGGCGATCGAGCGCGGCCAGCGCGCGGTCGAAGAGGCCGAATTCATAGCGGCCCGGCTCCGGCTCCACGAGCGTCCAGGCGAACTCCATGACGCGCGCGATACGGATACCGAAGGCGGCCATGCGCCGCGCGTCGTCGTCCCAGCGCCCTTCATCCCACTGCTCCGGATACCAATCCACCCCGAACTCAAGCGCCATGACCTCTCCATTGGTTGAACCACGGAGCCACGGAGTTGAGGAGGGAAGAGGGAGAAAACTTGAGGGAAAGGGTGACCATCAGTCCCTTCTTTCCAAATTCTTCCTCCCTCTTGACTCCGTGCCTCCCTGTCTCCGTGGTTCGATTCTCGCATTTCTATGCGCGGGTTTTGGACATGCAGGTTTCCAGGTAGAAGCGGACGGCGCCGTCCTCGGGCACGAGCTCGAGCGCCTTGCGGAAATGGAACATGGCGTCCGGGAAATCCTTGCCATAGTACGACAGCATGCCCTGCTCGAAGAAGGTGTTGGCGCGCATCTTGCGGTCGAAGAGGGCGGGGTCGAGGCCGTCGAGGATTTCGAAGATGGAGACAGGCGCCGCCTTGCCCATGACGCGGACCTTGCCGAAGAAGCGGTAGTGGTAGGAACCCGGGTCGGTAAGGGTCTTGAAGCACTGCTCCGAGATGACGATGCCCAGGTTGAAGGCTTTGGCTATGGCTTGCAGGCGCGAAGCCAGGTTGACCGAGTCCGAGACGACGGTGTTCTCCATGCGCTCGTCGACTCCGACCACGCCGAGCATGAGGTCGCCCGTGTGGATGCCGACGCCCATGGCGATAGGCGCGTAGCCCGAGTTGGCCCGGTGCCGGTTGTACTCGATGACGCGCTTCTGCATTTCGACGGCGGCCGCCACGGCGTCGTCGGCCGCGGTCCGGCCGGGGAAGAGCGCCATGATGGCGTCGCCGATGTACTTGTCCACGAAGCCGCCGCGCTCCTTGATCACGGGCACCATGCGCGCCAGGTAGGAATTCACGAAGCGGAAATTCTCCTCGGGAGTCAGGCGCTCCGACAGCGAGGTGAAGGAGCGTATGTCGGAGAAGAAGATGGTCATCTCGCGGCGGACGTGGTCGCCGAGCTTGAGGTCGACCACGCCGGCCTTCTGGAGCTCGTCGAGGAACTCGCGCGGTATGAACCGCCCCATCGAGGTCTCGAGGCCTTCGACGTAGCTGCCGAGGTGGGACGCGGCGTCGAACGCGTCGCAGACCTCCTGGAGGCTCGCCGAGAGGGCCGCGAGCCAGAGGACCACGACCCCGGCAGGCTCGATGGCGAGGCTGGAAAGCACCGAATCACGGAGCGGTATGCGCGCCACGAAGGCGGCCGCTGCCATGAGCGAAGCCGGCAGGATCAGGCGGGAGCAGGACGCGCCTTGAGCCGCGTTCCTGAGCACTCCGACGAATAGGACGATTCCGGCGATGACGAGGGCGACTTGCGCCGCGCTGGAGAGCGGGGCGGCGGGCACGAAGGGAAGGGCCGCGGCGAGGGCGAAGGGCATGGGCAGGACCATGGCGAAGATCCGGGCCGCCTTCGGCAGGCCGCCCGGGGCTATCGTCGAGAAGAGCAGGCCGAGGAGGGAAATCTGGAGCGCGTTCGCGGCGATCAGGCCGCGTTCGAGGACTCCGTCCGCGAAAGGCGCCAGGCGAAGCCAGGGCGAACCCCGGAAGGCATAGTAGGCCGAAAGGGCGAAAGCCCAGGCCGCAAGGACCGGAAGGTTTCTGTTGCCGTCGCGCCCGAGCCTGAGCGACAGCGCCAGGACTCCGGCCACGGCGAAGAAGGCCGTGAAGAAGACCACGAGCGCCGCCGTTCCGACCCGGAAGTCGAAGATGCGCTCGGGCGTTCCGAGCAGGATGAACGATCCTTGCGCGGGTGGCGATTCGAGCAGGCGGTCGCCGCCTTCGACGACGAGCTCGATGGTCGCGCCGTTTCCGCTTGCCGTGAAGCGCAGCGGCGGAGGCGTGCGCCCGACCCGGTTGGCGCTGCGCCGGAATAGCGTTGCGCCGTCGACGGATACGCGCGAAAGGTTTTCCGGATGCGGCAGGCTCAGCCAGTATTCCCCGGGGCCGGGCAGGGCAACCGCGGCGCGGTAGCTCACCTGGCCCGCGGAGCGTTCCGGGTACAGGAAGCGCCATGGCGCGGAACGGAGCGGAATCCGGATCAAGGTCGAACCGGCGCGGTCGACGCGTTCCCATTCCCCGCTCATGATCAGGATGGAATCGTCGGAGAGCCTTGCGCCGGCCGCTCCGTTCGGGGCCGCCAGCGAACACGAGATGAGCAGGAGGACGAGCGCCGCGGGCGCCATCGGCGCCAGGCGCGCGGAGCGGCGTCGATAAGGGACGGAGCCCGGAGCTCCGCGAAGCTTGGACGTTTTATCCATGCATCGAGTATCGGTCGCCGCTCCGGGTCTTTCCAGTCGGGACGCCGCGCGGGGGCGCCGCGCGGCGTCGTCCGAATCCGGCTCGACAGCGCGGGATCAGGCCGCGCTTGCCGCTTTCTCCCTCTCCATCTTCGAGCCCGCGAAAACGGCCAGGACAAGGGCCACCGCCTGGAAGCCGACCGACGCGGCAACGAGCAGGGCGGGGGAGAAGCCGTAGAGCAGGCCGAGTATGGCCGAGCCGCCGAACCAGAAGGCGCCGAATACGGTCTGGAAGAGCCCGAAGGCGCGTCCGCGGAAATCCTTCGGCGTGTGGTCGGCAATGGCCGCCTTGAGCACCGATTCCTGGGTGCCGACGGAGATGCCCCATAGCGCCATGCCCGCGAGGATGGCGGGCAGTCCGCCGAGGAACACGAGCGGAGCGGTGAAGAGCTCCGCGACGAAGAGCCCGACCAAGGCCTTGTAGCCGATCCGGTCGTAGAGCCAGCCGAAGAAGAGGGCGGCGGCCGCGTCGACCGCCATGGCGCCCGCGTAGAGCAGGGGAATGAAGGCGGGCTGGAGCGCGGCCGTCTCCTTGAGGTGGAAGGCGATGAGCGGGAAGTCCGTGATGCCGGCTGCCAGGAAGCCCGCCGCGATGATGAGCAGCCAGAGGCCGGGGCTGATGCCCCTGGTTCCGAGCTTGGGCGTCTTCGACTCGAGCTCGAAGGCGTCGGGGCGGGGGAAGAAGAAGCGCGCCACGCCGAGGCTGGCTACCGACGCGACCGCCGGGATGAAGAGCAGCACGAGCCCGACGCGGAGCCCTTCTATGCCGGCCCCGTCCGGGCGGAGGAAGAGCAGCAGCGAGAGCAGTGCCGGCCCGAGGAAGGCGCCGATCTGGTCCATGGCCTCGTGCAGGCCGAAGCCGAAGCCCCTACCCGTGGCGCTGGCGGCGTAGGCCAGCATCGAGTCGGCGGCTGGCTTGCGGAAGGCCTTGGCGATCCGCTCGAGCAGGAGCAGGGCGACCGCGACGCGCCAATCGCCGGTGAAGGCCAGCAAGGGCAGGGCGGCCAGCTGCAGGGAGTACCCGATGAACACGATAAGCCAATATCGCTTCGAACGGTCGACCAGGGCGCCAGAGAAGTAGCGGAGACCGTAGCCGAGGAACTCGCCGAGACCCGCGGCCAATGAGAGCGCGAGGGCTCCGGCTCCGAGGAAATTCATGTACTGGCCGGTCAGGCTGCGTCCGCCCTCGTAGGTCATGTCGGCGAAGAGGCTGACGATGCCGAGCAGGACGATGAAGCCGATGGCGCCGATCTTGCCGGTCGCCTGGGCTCTTTCTTTCTTCATATTGAACACCTCGCGGAGGAATTGTTTGTGGGCTGTTGAAACGTACTCGAGCCGGTCCCGCCGGTCAAATCCGGAACCGCGCAAGGAAGCGCGCTTGACGTGAAGCGTCCCGGTTGACCCCCGCGGCGCGGGCCGGTATCGTGGCCGGACACCCTATGCGCGACGTCCTCGTCTTCGGCACCTTCGACATCCTCCATCCGGGCCACGCCTGGTTCCTCCGCCGCGCCCGCGCGCTCGCGAAGGGCGGCCGCCTCGTGGCCGTCGTGTCGCGCGACGCGTTCGTGCGCAGGGTGAAGGGCCGCGAGCCGGTATTCCCCGAAGGTGAACGCATCCGCCAGCTCGCGGAGAGCGGCCTCGTCGACTCGGCGACGCTCGCGGACGAGGAACAGGGCAGCTACGGCGCGCTCTCACGCGAACAACCCGACCTGGTCTGCCTCGGCCACGACCAGGTCGAGCTCGAGCGCGACCTGCGAGCCTGGCTCAAGCGGAACGGCGTCCGGATGGCGGTGAGGCGCCTCGGCGCCCATCGGCGCGAACGCCACAGTTCCACCGCTTACCGGGAATCCGTCGCGCCGGCGAAAGTCGCCATCCCGCCCGCGCGGAACGGCGCGCGGCATTCCGCGGGCATGGAGGCGGTGCTGGTCTTCGGCGCGCTCTCGCTCTTCTTCGCCGCCATCGAATACCTTTTTCCCCGGCCCGTTCCCTTCATGCGGCTCGGGCTCTCGAACCTGCCCCTGCTCCTCGCCATCGACTTCATGAGCCCCTGGCACCTCCTTCTGGTCACCCTGACCAAGGTGATAGGGCAGGGCATAGTCAACGGCACCTTCGCGAGCTACGTGTTCGTCTTCTCCGCCGCGAGCTCGCTGGCGAGCCTGGCCGCGATGCTCGCGCTCAAGGCCCTGTTCCGACGCCACATCGGCGACCTGGGGCTGGCGGCCGGCGGGGCCCTCGCCTCGAACCTCGTGCAGGCCTGGCTCTCGTTGATCGTGGTGTTCGGCCCGACCGCCAAGGTGATCATCCCCTGGCTGCTCGGCATCGGCACCGCGACGAGCGTCGTGGTCGGCCTGCTCGCGGCCCGCTTCCGCGCCAAGTCGGCCTGGCTCGCCGCCGTGGAGGCCGCCTATGCCGGCGCCCGCTAAGGCCGTCGTCGGGCCGAACGCGCGGCTCGCCGCAGGCGTCGTCATGGTAGGCGCCCTGATCGCCCAGTCGAGCCTGATCTTGCTGGCGCTCGAGTGCGTCGCATTCTGGCTGCTCGCGCGCGCGGCAGGCAAACGGATCAAGCCCTTCTACTTCCTCGGCCTCGCCTTCTTCGTGGCGTTCTTCGAGCTGCTCGCGCCGCGCGGGCTCGCGCTCTTCACCGTGCTCGGCTTCCGCGTGACCGACGAGGCCCTGCGCGCCGGCGTCGAGAAGGGACTGACCATAGCCGGATCCGTGCTCGGCTCCCTGGCCGCCATACGCCGCGACCTCCGGCTTCCGGGGCGCGCGGGCTGGTTTCTCTCGCAGGTGCTGGTGCGCTTCGACGCCATCATGGCCGCCCGGCGCCGCGTCAAGGCCGACGACGTGGTCGGCAGCCTCGACGCCCTGCTCTTCGAGCTCTTCCCGCCCGAGCGCTTCGGCGAGGCCGGCGACGCCGAAGCGGCCGCACCCGAGCGCACGAACCCCGCCGGCGCCCTGGCCCTCGCCGCCGCGACCCTCCCCTTCCTGATCGCCCTGCCCCTGGCCCCCCTCATGCCGCTCTGACACAGGCGAGGACGCCGCAAGCGCCCGCCCCGCCCCCCGTCGCCCAGGTTCCCCCGCCCGCCCACAATGCGCCGCCCTCCGACAACCAAGAGTGGGGGAAGGCCGAGATCGCCGCCACCGTTCCAATAGGCTATCGCGCGGGCTCTCCGAGACCGCGCCGTGAAAAGGGCACCGCGGTGGCGGAAGCTCGGCCGAGGGGGAGCGCGTCATCCATGACGTACCCGTCCGAGTTCGGACGGGCCTTATTATGGGCGCGCATCCCTGCGCGCCGGCGCAGCGCCCGCCCCGAAGCCGGGAAGCGCACCAAACCCGACGGGCGCGGCGTGCAAGCGCAAACAAGGCAGCCACCTCATCGAAGCAGCTTGAACGGCGGGTGACGAACGAAAGCACGCCCCCTCGCGCAGCGTAGCGGAGCGAGTGGGGTGTGTTTTCGTTCGTCAGGACCCGCTCAAGCGGGCATGGATGAAGCCCCTCGCCGCGTTTTCCGTACAGCGTGCGCTTCCCGTAGTCTGTGTGGGGTGTGCTCCCCCCTTCGAATTTGATATTTCGCCCTGTCCGCATCTCCCGTGCGGGCTTAGAATAGGAAACGCCGCATATTTATGCAAAATCCATGCCTAAGCATGAGTTAGTATAAACTAATATCGATATGGGCTTATTGATACATTTTAAATCCCATGTTAGCTTGGCCGCGCCGGGGCTCCCGAGCCCGACCAAGCACCGGAGGGTACGAATGGCAATCGCCCAAGTGGAGTTCCCGAAGGAACTCGCCGCCTTCGTCGAGGAATGGAAGACGAAGCCGGGGAACCTGATCATGATCCTGCACCGCATCCAGCAGGAGTACGGCTACATCCCGCGCGAGGCGGCCGAGACGCTCTCGCGGATGATCGACCTGCCGCTGGCCAAGATCTACGGCGTGATCACCTTTTATCATTTCTTCAAGACCAAGAAACCCGGAAAGAACCGCCTCGCAATCTGCATGGGCACCGCCTGCTACCTGAAGGGCGGACAGGCCCTGCTCGAGGAGGCGCGGTCCATCCTGAACATCCAGGGCGACGAGGTGACCGACGACGGGCTCTATTCCATAGACGCCGTGCGCTGCGTGGGCTGCTGCGGGCTGGCGCCCGTGCTCATGGTGGGCGACGAGGTCTACGGCAAGGTGAGCCCGGAGCAGCTTCCGGAGATCATCGCGAAGCACCGCAACTGACCGTGCATCGGGATTTCGGCGATTACGTGCTCGACGTCGTGCAGAACGCCGTCGAGGCCGGCGCCCGGAACATCGGGCTCCGCATCGTCGAGGCGGACGGCCGCGTCGAGGTCCTCGTCGGGGACGACGGGCGCGGCATGGATCGTGACGAAATATCGCGGGCGCTCGACCCCTTCCACACGGACGGGACCAAGCACTCGAAGCGGAAGGTGGGCCTCGGCCTCCCTTTCATGGTCCAGGCGGTCGAGGCCGCGGGCGGGACCTGGGGCGTCGAATCGGAAAAGGGGAAGGGCACGACGGTGCGCTTCGGTTTTCCGCTCGACCATCCCGACGCTCCGCCGGTCGGCGATCTGCCGGGCCTGGTTCTGTCCCTGATGGCCTTCGAGGGCGGCTACGAGCTCGAGGTGTCGAGGACGAGGGATCTGCCGGGCAAGAGCCGGCTCGAATGGAGCGCCTGTCGCTCCGAGCTCGCCGAGGCGGCGGGCGGCTTGCGCGACGCGGAGTCGCTCGCGCTCGCGAAGGCCTTCCTGGAATCCCAGGAAGCGGGTTGAAGGATCGGGCCGGGGGATGGTCCCCGCGGCATGAAGCAGGGTGAAGGAGATCGAACATGGCGAAGATGACGCTCGAGCAGCTCAGGAAGCTGCGCGAGGAGAAGAAACGGGACATCGAGCGCCGCGAGACGGAGGGCAAGGAAATCCGGATCATCGTCGGCATGGGCACCTGCGGCATCGCCGCCGGCGCGCGCGTCGCCTTCGACGCCATCCTGGCCGCGGTCGAGCGCCACGGCATCGGCGCCGACGTCGTCATCGCGCAGACCGGCTGCATGGGGCTCTGCCACGTGGAGCCCACCGTCGAGGTGATCGTGCCGGGCATGCCCGACACCATCTACGGCCGGGTCGACGCCGCGACCGCCACGAAGATCGTGGACCGGCACGTCGTCGCGCGCGCCCTCGTGAACGAACACATCTACGACCGCCCCGCGGCCGACATAATCAGGAACTGAGGGCGGAGGGGAACGATATGGCCTACAGGCAGTACATGCTGGTCTGCGGCGGCACCGGTTGCGAGTCCGGCAAGTCCGACGAGATCTACCGGAACCTGCTCAAGGAAGCCGAGGCGCAGGGCGTGAAGGACGCGGTCCAGATCGTCAAGACCGGCTGCTTCGGCTTCTGCGAGAAGGGACCCATCGTGAAGGTCCTTCCCGAGGAGTCCTTCTACGTCGAGGTCAAGCCCGACGACGCCAAGGAAATCATCGCGGAGCAGGCGGTCAAGGGCCGCGAGGTCAAGCGCCTGCTCTACGACAAGTCCACGCGCAAGTCGAACAACAAGATCGAGGACATCGAGTTCTACCAGAAGCAGTTCCGCATCGTGCTGCGCAACTGCGGCGTCATCAACCCGGAGAACATCGAGGAGTACATCGCACGGGACGGCTACGCCGGCCTCGAGAAGGTCCTCTTCCAGATGAAGGGCGAGGACGTGATCGCCGAGCTCAAGACCGCGGGGCTCCGCGGCCGCGGCGGCGCCGGCTTCCCCACTTGGCTCAAGTGGGACCTGACCCGCAAGGCCCCGGGCGACGTGAAGTACATAATCTGCAACGCCGACGAGGGCGACCCGGGCGCCTACATGGACCGCTCGACCATCGAGGGCGATCCGCACTCCGTGCTCGAGGCCATGGCCATTGCCGGCTTCGCGATCGGCTCGAACAAGGGCTACGTCTACATCCGCGCCGAGTACCCGCTGGCCATCGACCGCCTAAAGATCGCCATCGCGCAGGCGAAGGAATACGGCCTGCTCGGCGACGACATCCTCGGCTCCGGGTTCTCGTTCGACGTGGAGATCCGCCTCGGCGCCGGCGCCTTCGTCTGCGGCGAGGAGACGGCCCTCATGCGCTCGCTGGAAGGCAACCGCGGCATGCCCGTGCCGAAGCCGCCGTTCCCCGCCATCTCGGGTCTCTGGAAGAAGCCGACCGTCATCAACAACGTCGAGACCCTGGCCAACATCCCGGTGATCATCACCAAGGGCGGCGAGTGGTTCGCCAAGATCGGCACCGAGAAGTCGACGGGCACCAAGGTGTTCGCCCTGACCGGCAAGGTGAACAACTCGGGCCTGGTCGAGGTCCCCATGGGGACGACGCTGCGCGAGATCATCTTCGACATCGGCGGCGGCATAAAGGGCGGCAAGAAGTTCAAGGGTGTCCAGACGGGCGGCCCTTCGGGCGGCATCATCGTCGAGAAGGACCTCGACGCCCCCATCAGCTACGAGAGCCTCCAGGCCCTCGGCTCGATGATGGGCTCGGGCGGCATGATCGTCATGGACGAGGACGACTGTGTGGTCGACGTCTCCAAGTTCTACATGGAGTTCTGCGTCGACGAGTCCTGCGGCAAGTGCGCCCCGTGCCGCATCGGCACCAACCAGATGTACGACATCCTCGACCGCATCACCAAGGGCAAGGGCGAGGAGGCCGACCTGGCGCGGCTCGAGCGGATCGGCAAGGCCATGACCAAGGCCAGCCTCTGCATGCTGGGCGGTTCCGCCGCGAATCCGACCCTCTCCACCATCCGCCACTTCCGCGACGAGTACCTGGCGCACATCCGCGACCACAAGTGCCTGACGGGCAAGTGCAAGGACCTGGTCACCTACTCCATCGACCCGTCGAAGTGCATCGGCTGCACCCTCTGCGCCAAGAAGTGCCCCGTGCCCTGCATCTCGGGCGAGCGCAAGCAGCCCCACGTCATCGACGCCTCGCGCTGCGTGAAGTGCGGCGAGTGCTACGCCGTCTGCAAGTTCGGCGCCGTCGTCAAGAACTGAGGAGAGCCGCAATGGTCAACGCGAAGATAAACGGCATTGAAGTGCAGGTCGCGCCGGGAACGACGATCCTCGACGCGGCCGCCAAGGTCAACGTCAAGATCCCGAAGCTCTGCTACAACGCGGACCTCGAGCCCTGGGCGTCCTGCGGCATCTGCGTGGTCAAGAACGGCAAGAGCCCCAAGATGCTCCGCGCCTGCTGCACCCCGCTCGAGAACGGCATGGAGATAATCACCAACGACGCCGAGCTTGTGGAGACGCGCCGCACGGTCATCGAGCTCATCCTCTCGACCCATCCGGACGACTGCCTCCAGTGCCCGCGCAACCAGATGTGCGAGCTGCAGACCCTCGCCGCCGAATTCGGCATCCGCGAGCAGTCCTTCCCGAAGCGGCTCCGCGGGCTGTCGAAGGACGAGTCGACCAACACCCTCATCCTCGACCCCGAGAAGTGCATCCGCTGCGGCCGCTGCGTCAAGGTCTGCCAGGACATGCAGAACGTGTGGGCCATCGAGTTCCTGGGACGCGGCGAGAAGACCCGCATCGCCCCCGCGGGCGACGTGGCGCTGGCCGACGGCCCGTGCATCCGCTGCGGCCAGTGCTCGGCGCACTGCCCGGTGGGCGCGATCTACGAGAAGGACGAGACCGGTCCCGTCTGGGAAGCGCTCAGGAAGGAAGGTCCCGAGGACCGCGTGTGCGTCGTCCAGATCGCTCCGGCGGTCCGCGTCGCGCTCGGCGAGGAATTCGGGCTGCCTCCCGGCACCGTCCTGACCAAGAAGATCTACGCGGCCCTGCGCCGCATGGGCTTCGACGTCGTGTTCGACACGAATTTCTCCGCCGACCTGACCATCATGGAGGAAGGCACCGAGTTCGTGCAGCGCTTCACCAAGGACCCGACAGCCCTGCCGCTCATCACGAGCTGCTGCCCGGCCTGGGTGGACTACATGGAGAAGTACTATCCGGACATGATCCCGCACTTCTCCACCGCGAAGAGTCCCCAGCAGATGATGGGCGCCATGATCAAGACCTACTGGGCCGCCAAGGCCAAGGTCGACCCCGCGAAGGTCTTCTCGGTCTCGGTCATGCCCTGCACGGCCAAGAAATACGAGAACAAGCGCGACAAGACCATGTTCTCGTCCGGCTACCAGGACGTCGACGTGACCCTGACCACCCGCGAGCTCGCGCGCATGATCAAGCAGGCGGGCATCGACCTCCTGAACCTGCCCGACGAGGAAGCCGACAGCCCGATGGGACCCTACTCGGGCGCCGGCGTCATCTTCGGCGCCACCGGAGGCGTCATGGAAGCCGCGCTCCGCACCGCCTACACCCTGGTCACCGGAGACGAACTCAAGGACGTCAACTTCACCGGCGTCCGCGGCATTTCCGGCATAAAGGAAGCCTCGGTCCACATCAAGGGCACCGAGGTCAAGGTGGCGGTGGCGCACCAGATGGGCAACATCGCGACCGTGCTCGACCAGATCCGCGAGGCGAAGAAGGCCGGCAAGCCGAGCCCCTGGCACTTCATCGAGGTGATGGCCTGCCGTGGCGGCTGCATCGGCGGCGGCGGCCAGCCCTACGGCGCTACCGACGAGGTCCGCGAGGCGCGCATGGCCGGCATCTACAACGACGACCAGAAGTCGACCTACCGCTGCTCGCACCTCAACCCGTTCATCAAGCAGGTGTACGAAGAGTTCCTCGAGGCGCCGAACTCCGGCAAGGCCCACGAGCTCCTGCACACCCACTACCACGAGAAGGCGATCTACACGAAGTAGCTCCCTCCTTCCGCGCAGCGGCTTCCGGAAGGCTCCGGATCGCCGTTCCTTTCGACGCTTTTGGGGTCGCCCGGTTCCTCCTGCCGGGCGACCCGTTTTTTTCTTCTGCAGTCGTGTAATGCATGTTTATTGGAGTTTTTCGACATTCAGTGTTATTCTATCGGGTAACGGAACCTGAACCGGGTTCCGCGGAGGATGCATGGCGCTGATACTGCTGGTGGACGACGATGAACTCATCCTCGAGACGACTTCTAAGATACTGATGCATGCGGGTCACGAGGTGCTGCCGGCGCCCGACGCCGAGAAGGCACACGCGTTGCTGGCCGGTCAAAACCCGGATCTGGCCCTCGTGGACGTCATGCTGCCCGGCAAGGGCGGCCTTTCCTTCATCATGGAATCATTCGGCCCGGACTCGGCCTGCAAGGTGGTGGTCATGTCGGGAAAAGTGGGCGTCGGGCTCGAGTCGTTCAAGGGCCTCGAGGGCCATTTCGGCGTCAGGGGCTTGCTCCAGAAGCCTTTCGGCGCCGCCGAGCTGCTCGACGCGGTGAACGCCGCCCTGGCGCGGGCTTGCGTCTAGCGCCTTCCGGGGCGAAGGCGCGCGGCGGGGCCGAAGCACCGGCATGCTGAAATATCCGCTCGTGCTCGTCCACGGGATAGCCGCAGTGGATCGCTGGAGGGGCCACGAATTCTGGGGCCCCATACCGGCGGCGCTCCGCGTGCGCGGCGTGGAGCCGCGTTTCGGGCGTACCGATTCCTGGGGCGGACTCGATTCGAACGCCGCGGCGCTCGCCTCGACGGTCGACCGGGTGCTCCGTGAGACCGGCGCCGATCGGGTGAATATCGTCGCGCACTCGAAGGGCGGGATCGATGCCCGGGCCATGATCCATTCGCATGGCTACGGAGACAGGGTGGCGAGCCTCACGACGGTCTGCACGCCCCATCGGGGCGCCGAGCTCGCAGATCTAGCGCTGCGGCCGAAGGGCGTGCATTCGCCCTTCGCGCGCCGCGCGCTCAGGCTGTTCGGCCGCTTTTTCGGGGACGGGAACCCCGATCCGTACGAGGCCGTGCGGCAACTTTCCACCGAGTCCATGGCGCGTTTCAACGCGGAAGCCCGCCCCGACCCGGCGGTGCGGTACCGTTCCCTCTACACCGTCATGGAGAACCCCTTCGAGGACGCGCTGTTCTTCCTTTCGAACCTGTACCTGGCGCGGAAGGCCGGCCGCAACGACGGCATCGTCAGCGCGGCGTCGGCGCGCTGGGGTCCCGAGTCGCGCGAGATCCGGGCCGGGAAGCGGGGAATTTCCCACGGCGCCGTCGTCGGCATGAGCGGAGGGAAGTCCCTGCGCGACGTGGTGGCCGGGATCTACGTGTCGCTGTTGGAGGAACTCGCCGCGGAAGGATTCTGAACCGGTCCGTCGCGGCCCGTCATCGTTACTCGGAGCTCCGCTTCGCGCCCGGCCCAATCCTCACCACGAGCTCCGCTTCCGCGTCGACGCCCTTGAGCGAGCCGACCAGGCCGAGCACGGTGTCGCGTACGATGGCCTCGACGAAGGGGACGAGCGGGACTTCCCTGCCGTCGCAGAGGACGCTCGCGCGCCGATCAGAAGAGTCTTCCATGCCAAGCCTCCAGGAAGAGGGACAGAGCTTCCGCGTCGAGCGGCGCGAGGACAGCGACGCCGAGCGCGCCGGCCGCGTCCGCGAGGGCGGGGCGGTCCGTGACGATCGCGTCGACGGAGTCGAGCGGTAATTTGAGCTCGGTTTCCGATTCGGCCCCGCCCGCGACGAGCACGGCCGGGGCGCCTTCGATGCGCGCGCCCTCCACGAGCACGACGCGCGCGTCGGGGAAGAGGCGGGCGAGGAAAGCAAGGTCCGGCGGCGCCTCGCGGCGGAGCGAAAGGTGGAGCTCCCCGCCGCCCAGTATGGCCGCTTCGGCGCCCGCGTCGAAGAAACGCCGCGAGTCCTTGCCCGGCGCGTCGCGGTCGCCGGGGTGCTTCGTGACCTTGAGGGCGGCGCACGGGACGCCGCGATGAGTGAGCAGGCGGAGCGTCGACTCGGCAAGCGCCGTCTTGCCGGAATCCGACCAGCCGAGCAGGCAGCCGACGAGGGCGCGGCGGGAGGGCGAAGCGAGCTTTCCGGTGCCGACGCCGGAGACCGTCGCCCGAGCCGGCGAGGGCGGCCGAGTTGCCTTCTTCAAACCTTTCATTCTCCGACCTTTTCGATGATCGTTCCGGCTACGACGCCCTCGCCGGATTCGCGCGCTTCGGCGCCCGTGACACGCACGAGGTCGTAGCGCGCAAGCTCGAAGAAACCCGCGGCCTTCGCGGCCGGGTCGCCCGATCTGGCGCTCAGCGCCGCCCGTCCGCGCGCGTCGCAGAGCAGGTAGCGGACGCGGCCGGCCTTGTTGAGCATGGGCTCGGAGACGACGCGGCGGAAGCCCTCCGGGGCGGCGGACTGCCCGCGCCCGGGCGAAAGCGCGAACCAGGCGGCCTTGAGCTCGTCTCGGTCGAGGCCTGCTTCGCGGGCCAGGGCGGCCACGGTCGGCGGGACCTCCCAGGGCGCGGCGTCGTGGCAGGTGTGCGAGGGGCCGGCGGCGAGCGCGGGGCAGGGTATCGGGGCGGGGCAGGGCGCGACGACGGACCAGCCGCGTTCCAGAAGCGCGTCGCGGAGCGCGATGGCGTCGCGGCTCGTGGCGAGCAGGGCTGGTTCCACCACGAGGACGAGGCCGCCGGGCGCGAGGAGGGGGCGGAGCGTCTCGACGAAGGCCGCGCGGCGCGCGACGCGGTCGGGGCGGCCCTTCCAGAGCTCGTTGAGGCTGTGGCCGAAGGCGATGGCGTCGTAGGGGCCGGGCGGAAGGCGATCGGGGGACAGGCCTTCGAGGTCGGCGGCGAGGGTCTCCACATGGGGAGGCCCGGAGGGCGCAAGGCCTTCGGGCGGATTTTCGAGGATGCGTCGCGCGAGGGACAGGGCTTCGGGGGAGGCGTCGACGAGAACGATTTCGCGGGCGCCTGAATCCGCGAAGGCGGCGGCGACCGGACCGGGGCCGGAGCCGAGGTCGAGGACGCGCCGGCGCGGACCGGCCTTCGAGAGCGCCAGGGCGCGCGCGGTCTGCGCGTACGAGACGGGCCAGTAATAGAGCAGGTAGGCTTCGAGGAGCGCGGGATCGCGCATGTAGGGCGCGCCGACCAGTTCGCGGCCGCCGGTGAGTCCCCGCTGGAGGCGGAGCAGGTCCTTGCCGACGGCGGCGAGGCGGGCGGGCGCGAGCGGTGCGGCCGGGGCGGACGGCGCGTCGGCCGTTCGCGGAGCCAGCGCGGGGAGCGAGGCCGCCCTCCGGCCGAGCGCGTCTGGACCGGTGCCCGCCATGGCTTTCAGCCGGCCCTCGGCATCGGCGCGAGCGGCTCGGGTTCGGGCTCGTCGCCGGGATCCTTCGCGCCGAACCCGGCCAGGAAGAGCACCTTGCGCAGAGCCTCGGGGAGGGCGTCGGTGAGCAGGCGGCGTTCGGGGCTTTCGTTCGGGCGCACGGCCTGGAGCTCCGAGGCCAGGTCGGACATGAGGGGCGGGACGGCGCCGAGCTCGCGCCCGAGGTCCTCGCCCTTCCACGAGCGCGCGGTCCGGCCCGGGAGGGCGTCCATGCGGCGGCAGAGGGCGAAGCTGGACGAACCGTCTTTGGCGCGGACTCCCGAGTATCCGAAAAGGCGGCAGATGAGGGGGCGCCCTTCGTAGACCGAGCAGTGGGCGGCGTCGGAGCGATAGAAGGGACAGTGAGGCTCATCGCGTTCGGCTTCGGAGAAGCCGTCGAGGGCGAGCTCGAGCGCGCGCGCGGGAGCGGCGCGCGAGAGGAAGGCCGCCAGGTAGCCTGCCTCGAGCGAGGTGAGGTCGGGAATGAAGGACTCGCAACAGGAGCCGCAGCCATCCGGGCAGGCGACGCCGCTTGAGTCGCGGAAGGCGGCCATCTCGAGCGCGGCGCGCTCGTAGACCCGGTGGACGCCGGAAAGGGCGTCCATAAGGTCGCCGAAGGGAAGGCCCGGGGGCAGGATTTCGTGGACTTGCTTCATGGAGGTACCGGTGCCGCGAGAGTAGGGAAGCCGGGCCGGGCTGGTCAAGCGGGGGGCGGGGGAGGGAAGGGGGATGCCGGCGGTCCGGCGGACGGATCCGGCCTGGCGCGCCGGCTCAGTCTCGAGTCGAGCCGGGCTCGGGAAGGTCCGCGTCGTGGCCGGCCTCGTGGTCGACGCCGTCCGGCGCGCCGCCATAGGGCGCCGACCCTTCGGCGGCGTGGAGGGCTTCCCCGGGCGCGTCGGGCTGGGCGCCGTGGCGGCGCTCCCGGAAGCGCGTTTCCTCCGCGGCGGCGGCTGCGGCGGCCTTGACCGCGGCGGCGAGCGGCCCGGGAATGCCGCCGGCCTTCGCGATGACGCCGGGCTCGGTCGCGGCCAGCGCCTCGAGGCTGCCGAAGGCCTTCATCAGCTTCGCGGCGCGCCCGGGACCGATGCCCTCCAGGTCCTCGAGGGCGGGGAAGCGGAGCTCCTTCTCGCGGAGGCGCCGCGACAGGCCCGTGGCGAAGCGGTGGGTCTCGTCGCGGACGGCGACGAGCACGCGGAGCGCGGCCGAGTCGTGGGCGAGCGCGATGGCTGCTTCGGCGCCGGGGAGCCACACTTCCTCGTTCTCCTTCGCGAGCCCGGCCACGGGGATGTCGGAGAGTTCCAGCGCGTCGAGCACCCCTCGGGCGGCGTTGACCTGCCCCAGACCGCCGTCCACCAGCACCAGGTCCGGCAGTTCGGCGCCTTCGTTGAGCAGGCCCGAGTAGCGGCGCCCGACCGCCTCGCGCATTGACGCGAAGTCGTCGATGCGGCCGCCGAGCGAGCGCATGCGGAAGTGGCGGTAGTTCTTCTTGTCGGGCACGCCGTCCCGGAAACTGACCAGGCTGGCGACGGTGTGCTTGCCCGAGAGGTGGGCGATATCGAAGCCCTCGATGCGGGCGGGCAGTACTTCGAGCCCGAGGGCCTTGCGGAGCTCCTCGAGCGCTTCCACGTCGCCGGCCTCGCGGCGGCGCTTGGCGAGATCCTCCTTCGCGTTGTGGACCGCCATGGCCATGGCGGCCTCGTGGCGCTTGCCTTCGGGCAGCGTGAAGGCCGCCTCGACGCCGAGCTCGCGGCGCGCCCATTCCGAGAGCAGGGCGGCGTCCAGCTCTCCCGAGACGTAGACCGTGGGGGGCGGGGGGCGCTCGCGGTCGTAGTAGCTCGTGACGAAGGACTCGATCGCCTCCTCGGCGCTGCCGAAGGCGCGGACGCGGAAAAGGTCCCTTCCCGCGAGCCGCCCGCCCCGCATGGAGAAGACCGTGAAGTCCGCGAGGCTGCCGTCGATCGCCCAGGCCAGGTAGTCGCGGCTCTCGGGGTCGAAGTCGACCACGCGATTGTCGCCGCGGAAGCCCTCCACGGCCGCGATGGCGTCGCGCAGGCCTGCCGCCTTCTCGAAGGCCAGCTCGCGGGAGGCGTCCGCCATTCGTTCCCGCAGGTCCGACAGGAGCCCCTCGGTGTCGCCCGAGAGCAGCCGTTCCACCTCGGCCACGCGCTCGGCGTACGCCTCCCTGGTCACCTTGCCCGCGCAGGGCGCGGCGCAGCGTCCGATGTGCCAGTACATGCAGGGAGCCTCGCGCTTCCTCATCTCGCGGCAGCGGCGCAAGGGGAAGAGGCGCTTCACCAGGTCCAGGTACTGGTCGATGATCTCGGCGCTCGGGAAGGGGCCGAAGTAGCGGCTGCCGTCGTCGACGATGCGGCGCGTGCGGAAGACGCGGGGGAAGTCCTCGTTCGTCACCCGGATGACGGGATAGGTCTTGCCGTCCTTCAGGTTGATGTTGTACTTGGGCGCCCACTTCTTGATCAGCTCGTTCTCGAGGAGGAGCGCCTCGTACTCGGTGGCGGTCAGGATCCACTCGATCGAGGCGATCCGCGAGACGAGGAGACGGGTCTTCGTGTCCTTGCGGCCCGTAAAATAGGAGGAAAGGCGATTCTTGAGGACCTTGGCCTTGCCGACGTAGATTATCGTTCCCTCGGCGTCCCGCATGAGGTAGACTCCGGGGGACTCCGGGGCGCTCCGCGCGACGGCTTTGGGCTGCATCGTTGTAGCTTCATTGTCCGGCATGTCGTTTCGATAATAAGGTACAGGGAAATGTCCGCAAAGGGAATCGCCGTCGCCGCCTGCCTCCTCGCCGTCTCGGCGGGAGCCTCCGTCGCCGAGACGACGCTCAGCGTCGATCCGGCGACGGTCTCCCCGTCCTCGCCCGAGCAGTGGGTGCTCGAAGGGCTCCGCCGGGCTCCCGGCGCGGCCGGCGGCGTCGATTTCGTCCTCGACGAGGCGCGAGGCATGCCGGGGCCGGGCATAGATCTGCTGCTCGGTTTCGACGAGGCTTCCCCGGTCGACGCCACGGGACGCTGGTCGCCGAGGCTCGCCAGCCTTCCCGAGCTCGCGGGCGAATCGCGGTCCTTCATGGGCCGCGGCGCCGCGAGCTTCCGCTCCGGCGACGGCCCCTTCCTGCTCGATCCCCGATCGAGCGAGGTGCTCGGGCCGGGCGCGGCGCCGGGCGATTTCTCCATCTCGTTCTGGACCTGGCCCGCCGTCGCCGAGAACGGCGAGATCCTGCTCCGATGGCGCTCAGTCCGCCGCGAAGGCTCCGCAGGAACGGTGAGCGTCTCTCCCCAGAGCTTCGTTTTCTCCATAGTCCGCGACCGTCCGGCCTGGAGCTTCGTCGATTTCTTCGTTCCGCCTGCCGGAAGCCCCGGCGCTCCCCTGCGCGTGGAGCTCGTCGGGGCATCGATCATGGTGCCGCGGACCTGGACTCATCACCTGCTGCGCTTCGATTCCTCGACGGGGCTCGTCGAGTACTTGATGAACGGCCGGGTCGAGGCGACCGCCTACGCGACGCCCTCCGGACGGGAGGCGGTCCCGGGCACGGGAGCGGCGGGACGGACCGTATACGTGCCGCGCGTCGGCGAGGCGGCTCCGATCGAGATCGGTCCCGAGTACGCCGGCCTTGTGGACGAGTTCTCCCTCGCCGCGCGCTTCGTCGAGGAAGCCGACGCCGCCCGTTACAGGGTCTCGGGCGGGAGCGCGGTCTCGCCGGTCATGGACCTGGGCTCGGCGCGGGCCAGGCTGCTGGAAATAGGCGCGCGACGGAGGACGCCCGGCGATTCCGGCGCCTCCTTCATGTACCGGGTGGCCGAGGGCGCCTATGGCTGGAGCGCCTCGGTGCCCGAGTGGGTGCCCTTCGATCCGGACCGGCCGCTTCCGGGCGAACCCGAGGGTCGATACGTCCAGCTCCGCGTCGAGCTATATCCGGACGGGCGCGGCGAAGCTGGAGCGAGCTTCTCGGGATTCGAGCTGCGCTACGAGCCCGACCTGCCTCCCCAGCCGCCCGCCCGCGTCCTCGCGCTCGCCGGCGACGGCGCGGTGACGCTGCGCTGGACGCGGGTGCCTGAGGCGGACGTGGCCGGGTACGCGGTCTGGTTCGGAAGGAAGAGCGGGGAGTATTTCGGCGTTTCCACTACGCTCGGCGAAGGCCCCTTCGATGCGGGACGGGCCCTCGAGTTCACCATCGACGGGCTCGAGAACGGCGTCATCTACTATTTCGCCGTCGCGTCGTACGACGCAGCCGGTCCGCTCGGCGCGGGCGAATTCTCCGTCGAGGCCAGCGCCCGACCGCTCAGGACGGCTAAATGAGGCAACATCCGGGCGGATCCGCCCTGCTCGAGCGGGCGCGCGGCGCCATCACGCTCCGCGACTTCGACACCGCGACGGAGCTCGCGACGAGACGGCTCCGCGAGGAACCGGAATCGCGCGACGCGCGCATCGTGCTGGGCACCGCCTATTTCCGTTCCAATCGCCCGGCGGACGCGCTCGCGGCCTTCCTGTCCGTGCTCTCGCGGAACCAGGACGACGTAGAGGCGCTCGCCGGAGCGGCTGCCGCGTACCTGAAGGTCGGGAAGGCGTCCGACGCGCTCGCGGCGCTCGGCCGTGCCATGAAGCTCGATCCGGACAACGCGGAGCTCCGCTTCGAGGCCGGCAACGCGCACCGCCAGGCCGGCGACCTCGAGTCCGCCGCCCTGATGTACGAATCGGCCATCGAGGCCGATCGGGAGCTCGCGATCGCCTACAACAACCTCGGCACGGTCCACCTGGCCAAGGGCGATCCGGAGGAAGCCGTCAGGGTGCTCTGGCGGGGCCTTTCCATCGACCACAACTACCCCTCGTTCCACTACAACCTCGGCATTGCCTACGAATCGCTCGGAAAGCTGGGCGACGCCGTGACCGAGTACGCCCAGGCCGTGAAGGCGAGGCCCGGCTGGGTGGACGCCATGCTCAGGCTAGGCTCGGCGCTCCTCGGGTCGGGGCGGGCCAAGGACGCGGGCGAGGAGTTCTCCCGTGTGCTCGAGGTATTCCCGAAATCGGCGGCGGCGCACGACGGGCTCGGGCTCGCGGCCGCCGCGCTCGGCCGTCCCGACGAGGCCATCGATCGTTTCCGGACTGCCCTCGAGACGGATCCCGGCTACCTGCAGGCGGCGGTCCACATCCAGGAGACCCTCGAGGCGAACGGCCGGAGCGCCGAGGCGCTCGAGCGCATGCTCGACCTTGTCAGGCTCATGCCGAAGAACGGCGCCTTGCGTCTCCAGCTCGCGAGGCTCCAGCGCTCGCTCGGCCATCGCGACGAGGCCCTCGACTCGGTCGGCAAGGTGCTGGCCGCGGAGGGCGACCGGATCGATGCGCTCAAGCTCAAGGGCGCCCTCCTCCAGGAGACCGGCGATCCGGAAGGCGCCCGCCGCGTTTGGGAGCGCATAGTCGAACTCGATCCATCCCAGTCCGATTTCCGCGTCGAGCTGGCCGCCATCCACTCCGCCGCGGGCCGTCACGGAGCGGCCGTCGGGGAGCTCCGCGACTTCCTCAAGCTACGGCCCGGCGACCCTCGCGGCCGGCTCGAGCTCGGCCGTGCCTTGCTCGCGGGAGGGAAGGCCGACCACGCCCGGCAGGTTCTGCTCGAACTGCTCCGCGACCGGCCCGACGATGCCGAGGCCTGGGAAGCGCTCGCGGCCGCCTATCGCGCGCTGGGCGACCACGAGCGCGCGGTCGCCGCCGCCGACAGGCTGGTGAACCTGCGCGGCCGCCGCGGTTCCGAGGACGACATCGGGCAGCTGCAGGAATCGCTGGACATGTACGAGAAGGCGGTGGGAGCCTGGAGCACCGAGCTCGGGGACGCATGGGACCGGAACCTGCGGGTGCTCGGCGAAGGGATGCGCGCGGACGCGGAGCCCGCCGGCGAGGCCGCGCGCGAAGCCACCCGCGAG
Source organism: Spirochaetales bacterium (assembly GCA_016926955.1). Classification (GTDB taxonomy): domain Bacteria; phylum Spirochaetota; class Spirochaetia; order Treponematales; family UBA12059; genus JAFGNN01. Next base: position 61,708 of record JAFGNN010000069.1, read on the forward strand.
GAACAGCTCGAGGCGATGCTGGCGGCGGCTTCGGCCCAGCCTATCGGCGTGGACGAGGCTGAGGAGCTCGTCTTCCTCGACGAGCGCGAGGAAGCGCTCGACGTGCCCGACGAGGCCGAGGACGAGCCCTTGCTCGACGAGGAGGAGGAGACCGTGGACGAGCTCCTGCTTGGCCAGGATCTCTACGGGTCTTCGGGTGGCGGCGCTTCGACGGGCGAGGGGCGGGGTTCCGGAGCTGGATCCGGCGGCGGCGACGCATCGGGGGGGGGCGGCTCCGGCGATGCTCGGGATCGCGAAGGCGCAGGGGCGCACGGACAGGCCGGGCTGCCGGAGGAACCGTCACCGATGCGTCAGGACGGTCCGCTCCCCCAAGCCCGGCAGCAGCCGGAGTATGGGCAGCCGCAGTACGAGCGGCCGGAGTATCCTCAGGCGCAGTACCAGCCGCCGGACTATCGGCAGCCGCAGTACGAGCCGCCCCGATACCAGCCGCCCCAGGCCCAGGCTCCCGATCCGCGGTTCCAGCCGGCTCGGGCGGGCGCCCCGAATCCGGCACCGAGTGTGGACAGGCCCGAGTCGAACTCCGCGCCTCCTCCTCCCCAGTATCAGCAGTACCCGCCGCAAGCCCCGATCATCCAGGTGCAGTACCCGCCGCAACCGCAGGCGTCCGCGCCTCCTCGACCGAAACCGCCTTCGCTCGAGCCGCCCGACTTGTCCCAGCCGGAATACGTGGATGCGGGCGGAGGCGACGAGGATTTCCCGGGAGATTTCGAGGACGAGCTTCCGCTCGACGTCCTTGCCGACGACGTCTCGATCGAGGAGGGCGAAGAGGATCTCGAGGAAGCTCCGGAATACGGGACCTGGGAATCCGCGCCTGAACCTGAATCCGAGCACGAACCCGAACCCGAACCTGAGCTCGAATCAGAGCCCGAGCCTCTATCCGAACCTGAACCCGAACCCGAACCCGAGCCAGGGGTCGAGGCTGAGGCCGAATCCGAATCCGAATCCGAATCCGAGCCCGAGCCCGTTCCGGCCGGTGAGGCCGAGGGTGACGAAGCCGCGGGAGCTGAAATCGCGGAAACCCCGCGCGAGGCGGATACCGAAGGCCCCGGCGCCGGAGCCCTCGAGGACGACGCGAAGCCCTGGATCGATCCGCTTGGGGAAAAGACGGCTGGTCTGCTCGCCTACCTTCGTGGCCTGGCCGGGGAACTGCCGCCCGAAAAGAAGGCAGCTTTCGATGAAAGCGGCCTCGGACGCCGTATCGACGGCCTCATCACCGCGATGTTGCACGAGGACGCCGAACCCTACCTGGCGCCGCCTCCCGAGCCTCCGAGGCGACGGGCGGCCGACCGGGTCGCGGACGAGAGCCCCCGCCGCAGGGCCGACGACCGGATCGCGGCCGGGCCGCCCCGCAGGCGCGAAAGTGACCGCGCGGTTCCGGAACAGCCCCGCCGAAGGGACGGCGACCGGGCCGTCGCGGAGGCGCCGCGAGGAAGGCGATGGTCAGACCGCCTGCCCCCCGAGCCGGAGGCCGCGCGTTCCGCCCGGGGCCGCAGGGCCGCCGACTCCGCGCCCGCGCCCGCGCCAACGGGCGAGAGCGAAGCTTCGACCGTGCTCGGCGTGCCGGTATCGCTCAAGATGGCCAAGCTGATCGAGATCATGAAACGGGAGAAAAACGATGGCCGGCGATAACCTCTCGCGAGTCAAGGATTACATCCGCAGCATGCCGGCTCTTCCCACGACGGTGGCGAAGGTACTCGAGGTCTGCAACAACCCGAAGACGAGCCCCGTCGACCTGGACCGCGTCATCTCACTCGATCCCGTGCTCATGGGGCGCGTGCTCAAGCTGATCAACTCGGCCTACTACGGCCTCGGCAACCAGATCACGAGCCTGGTGCGGGCCATCATCATGCTCGGCATCAACACGGTCAAGAATCTCGCGCTCTCGACCGCCATCCTCGACCGTTTCGGCGGCAAGGGGGAATTCCGGGCCTTGAACATGGAGGGCTTCTGGCGGCATTCGCTCTGCGTCGGCGTCACGGCCAAGCTGATCGCCAGGCGGCGCGGCGTCGATCCGAAGACCCTCGAGGAGTACTTCGCGGCCGGCCTGCTGCACGACATCGGAAAGATCCCGCTCAACAATGCCCTCGCCGACGCGTACGTCCGGACGATGGGCTTGGCGGACATGGAGCGCGTTTCGCTCCGCCTGGCCGAGAAGCGCGTCGTCGATCTCGACCACGGCGAGAGCGGCGCGATGGTGGCCGAGGCGTGGAAGCTCGACGGTCCCATCGCCGATTCCATACGGTGGCACCACGACCTTGGCGCCTACGAGGGGCCGAACCGTCAGGCGGTGCTCACCGTCGCCGTCGCCAACTACTTCGCGAACCGCGAGGAGATAGGCTTTTCCGGCGACCGGTATCCCGAGAAGCTCCCGGGCGAGGTCTGGGAGGAGCTCGATTTCCCGAAGGCCTTGCTGGAGGAACTGGAGCAGCCGGTCAACCAGGAGATCGAGAAGGCGAAGATCTTCCTCAAGATGGGGGGCGTCTGATGCTCAGCGTGCGGATCTGGGGCGACCGGGGATCGATGCCGACTCCCGGACCCGACACGGTGGTCTTCGGCGGCGACACCGCCTGCCTGGAGGTCCGTGCGGACGATCGTCTCGTCATCATCGACGCGGGGTCCGGGATCCGTCGCCTCGGCGACCACCTGATGAAGACCGACTTCCGGAAAGGACCGATCGACACCGACATCTTCCTGACGCATACGCACTGGGACCACATCATGGGCTTCCCCATGTTCACGCCGATATACGTGCCGGGCACCAAGATCCGCATCCACGGTCCCTTGCCCCTCGACGGCGACAGCCTCGAGCGCATCGTCGGCACCCAGCTCTCGCACCAGTACTGGCCGGTCCGACAGGCCGAGCTTTCCGCGGAAATCACCTACGAGCACCTGCGCGAGCAACTGATCGATCTCGGCGACGGCACGGTCATCCGGACCAAGTACCTCAATCACCCCATCCTCTGCCTCGGCTACAGGATCGAGCGCGAGGGTTTCTCCATCGTCACGCTTTACGACCACGAACCCTACCGCAACGTCTTTCCGACCGACCCGGAGGACCCGTCCTACGACGACTTCGCGGCCACCGAGGGCATGCTCGCCGCGAAGGAGGAGAACGACAAGATCGACGCCTTCATCGCCGGCGCGGACGTGCTCATCCACGACGCGCAGTACACGGCGAAGGAGTACCTGGCCTCCAAGCTCGGCTGGGGGCACTCGAGCTTCGAGCACGCCATCAATGCCGCCCACCGCGCCGGCGTAAAGCGCCTCGTCCTCTTCCATCATGACCCGAACCGGACCGATCTCGAACTCCAGGAGCTCGAGCTGTTCTACCAGGGGAAGGTCGGCGGCCGTACCGCCTTGCGCATCGAGATGGCCCGGGAGGGCTCGATCTACTCCTCGAACGACGGGACCGCGGGCTGACCTTCGGCCGAGCTTGAAAAAGAGGCGCGCATCCCGGACACTTGTCGCATGTCCCGGAAATCTTCCGACACCGAAGCGAAACCTCGCCTGACCATCGCGGGAAGCGACGCAGCCGCCAGGGCGGCGCTCGTCCGTCGTGCCGACGCCGGGCTGGAGGTCGAGGTCGTCGGGACCGTAGATCCCGGGGAGCTCCGCGAACTCGTCCTGGGCGGTCCCCCCGAACTTCCCCTCGCGCTGGATGCGGGGGATTGGACCGGCCTTGACGGGTGCGAGCCCAGACGCCCCTTCGCCCTGGTCGGCGCCGCGCATCCGGGCGCGGACCTGCCCGATGGAGTCGCCCGCTTCGAACCCGACGCGGGACTCGGCGCGGTCCTGGCCGCCTGGGCCAGGGGAGTCGCCGCCGGCAACGCCCGCGGGGGCAGCCGCTACGAGAACCTCGTGCGCGCCTTGCCGGATCTGGTATACGAGCTGGACGTCGAAGGGCGCTTCGTGTTCGTCAACGAGGCCATCGGGCTCCTCGGATACAGGAAGGAAGACCTGGTCGGAAAGCATTTTTCGGTGCTACTCCACGAGCAGGACGCGAACGCCTTCGACCGCGATTCCGTGCTGGGCCTCTTCAAGGGAGTGCGCACGGGACCCAATCTCGCGCCGAGGCTCTTCAACGAACGGCGGGGCATAGACAGGCGGACCGAGAACCTCGAGGTCCGCCTGAAGCGCGCCCCGGGCGCGTCGCCTCCGGAGGACATGATCGCGACCGTCATCGCCTTCGGGGAGGTGTCGTCCGCAGGCGAGTACTCCGGCGGCGATTTTGTCGGCTCGGTCGGCATCGTCCGCGACATCACCCTCAGGCTGAAGAGCGAGGAGACCCTTCGGAAGCTCTACCTGGCGGTCGAGCAGCTTTCGAGCTCGGTCCTGGTGGCGGACGCGTCCTTCGTGGTGGAATACGCGAACCCGGCATTTTTCGCCATGACCGGCCTCGAACCCCCTGACGCGATCGGCAAGGACCTCTTCCGCCTGCTGGGCTTCGACCACGCGCGCGCGCGGAAGGTCGGCGCCCTCGTCCTCGACGGCTTCGATACCCGGCAGGAGAGCTCGGTGCCGCGCGGGAACGGGACGCCGGTCCGCGCGGTCGCGGCCTTCTCGCCGGTGCGCTCGCCCCGCGGAGGCGTGACGCACGCGGTGGCCATCCTCGAGGACTCGAGCGAACGCCGGGCCTCGGAGGAGCTGCTCCGCGCCGCGAAGGAAGAGGCCGAGCGCTCCGCCCGGATCAAGAACGACTTTCTGGCAAACATGAGCCACGAGCTCAGAAGCCCCCTCGCCGGCATAGTCAACGCCGCGGAGCTGGTCAAGCTGCAGCCGGAAGAGTCCGCGCGCCTCGCGGACTCCATCGAAGGCGCGGCTCGCAAGCTGCTCGAGACCGTGCGCGGGATCCTCGACTACGCGCGATCGGAATCGGACGGCTTCGTCCCGCGACCGGCGCCCTTCAGGCTCGTCGATTTCCTCGAGAAGGTGTGCGCTTCCCACCGCGCGGAGGCGGCCCGACGCGGCATCGCCTTCACGGTGGAGGCCGATGGCGGCGAGACCGTGGTCACCGACGCGGAATTGCTCGGGCGCGCCGTCGGCGCCCTCGTCGAGAACGCGGTCAAGTTTACCGAAGAGGGAACGATCTCGGTCATCGCGCGCGTCGACCGCAAGCCCGGCAACCCGCCCTGGCTCTCGGTGCGGGTCGCGGACACGGGTATCGGTATCGACGAGGAACTGGAGGAGAGGGTCTATGAACCCTTCCACCAGGGCGAATCGGGATTTTCGCGGAACTCGACGGGCGCGGGACTCGGTCTCGCCCTGGCGCGGAACGTCGTCCGGCAACTCGGCGGCGAGATCGGCTTCGCGAGGGCGCAGGACGGCGGCACGATTTTCCAGGTTCTCGTGGCGGCCGGCGTCTCGGTTCCTCCGGAGCGCGGCGACGCCGACGCGGGGGGGGAGCGCGGGCTCTCAGTCCTGGTCGTCGACGACAACGAGGTGAACCTCGAATACCTGCGCGCCGTTTTCGAATCGCGCGGCCACCGGGTTCATGCCGCGATGTCGGGCATGGACGCCCTCCGGATCATAGACGAGCGCCTGCTCGACGCCGCGGTCGTGGACATCCAGATGCCCGGGATGAGCGGAGTCGAGCTCGCCGGGAGGATACGGTCTTCCGGCGGCAGGGTGGCTGATCCCGACATGCCCATCGTCGCGTTGACCGCCTACGATCCCGCTGAGATCGAGCGTTCGGGGGTGCGCTTCGACGCCGTCTACCAGAAGCCGGCCGACGCGAACCGCCTGATCGGCGCCGTGGGCTCGCTCGTCTCTCGGCTCGACGAGTTCTCGACCGATTTCTTCGACCGCCAATACCAGCGAGACGCCGAGGGGCGGCGCGCCGCCATCGAGTCCGCCAGACGGCTCGGAACTCCCTCGGTCGCCGCCCTTCTGGCGGCAGCTTCTAGGGAGCCAGAGTCGTCCGCCCGCGAGGCGCCCGTCGACTTCCGGGGCGAGGCGGAACGCTTCCGCGACGCCCTCGCGCGCGTCGGGGCGGGACCCCAGGCCCGGGCTGTCGCGCGGCTGACCTCGCGCTTCCCGACCGAGGAGCGCTCCGTCGTGCTCGCGGCGCTCGGCCGGCTGTCGGAATTCTGGGAGCGCGCGCTGGCCGCCCTCGAGGGGGCTGCGTCATGACCTGGGTATTCAAGCGCTGTCCCAATTGCGGCGCCGAGGGGGTGGAGTGGGTCGGAGACCGGTTCTGGCGTTGCCCGAGTTGCCGCTTCGAGTATTTCCACAACGTCGCGGCGGCCGCCGGCGTCATCGTGGACTCAGGCGGCGGCGTGCTGCTCTTCGAGCGGACCCGGGAACCGTCCCGCGGGCTTCTGGCCCTGCCCGGCGGCTTCGTCGATCCGGGGGAGCGGGCCGAGGACGCCGCCATGCGCGAATGCCGCGAGGAGCTCGGCTGGACGCCGTCCTCGCTGTCCTTCCTGGCCACCTTCCCGAACCGCTATGAATGGAACGGAGTGCCGTACTCGACCTGCGACCTCTTCTTCTCGACGCGGGCGGAGGGCCTGCATGTCGCGGAGCTGCGAATGGACGAGACCGAAGGCCGGTCCCCGGTCATCGTGCCCTTCATGGAGATCAACTACGCCCGCCTCGCCTTCGAATCGACCCGGCGGGCGCTCCGGCTCTACACGGAGCTGCAGTGGCGGATCTGAAGCCCTGAATGGGGGGAAGGGAAGGCGCGGCCGCCGCGCCGGCGCGCGATGCCCGTCAGAGTCCGGCCAGCGCTTTCCAGCCTTCGGGGTCGAACCCGAGCACCGCCTTCCGGCCGTCGCGGACTATCGGGGTGCGGAGCAGGAGCGGATCCGCCAAGGCTTCCTCCTCGGGGTCGTGCTCCATCCAGGCCAGGCCCCGTTTCGCGTAACGCGGGCCGCCGGTGTCGAGCAGCGCGTCCTTTCCCGCGGCTTCGCGGACTGCGCGCAGCTCTCCGGGACTGATGCCCTTTTCAGCCAGGTCGACGAACTGGTAGCGGATGTCCCGCTCCTTGAACCAGCGCTCCGCCTTCTGCGTGTCCTTGCACTTTTTCGTGCCGAATACCTGGATGGCCATGCATTGAGCATAGCTGAAAGGTCTTGACGTGTCAGCACCATAAAGGTATAGTGATACCACAATGCCTGCTAACGATATTGTCCACTTTTCGGACGCCTCCCTGATCGCCATCCACGCCCTGGCCGTTCTCGCCGAGGGTGCCGCCGACGCCCCTCTGGTGCCGGCGAAGGAGCTGTCCGCCGCGATCGGGGCCTCGGACAACCATCTCTCGAAGGTGATGCAGCGTCTGTCCAAGAGTGGCCTCGTCCTTTCCACGAAGGGGCCGTCCGGCGGCTTCCGTCTGGCCCGTCCGGCCGGCGAGATCAGCTTCCTCGACGCAATCGAAGCGATAGACGGGGAGGTCCGGCCGACCTTCTGTCCCTTCCGCAAGGGGCGTTGCGACCGCAGGCTCTGCATCTTCGGCGACGAAATCGAGCGGCATTCTCGGGAGCTGGTGGACTTCCTGCGTGCGCGGACCTTTGCGGCCGCCGCGCTTCCGCCGCGCATGCTGGATCCGGGCGAGGACGACTGGCGCACCGTCCGTGAGTCCGCCGCCAAGCTGAAGCGGGCCTGAGCGGTATCGGGGCTCGGGCGAACGCGTAATTTGGCATTAAAACGGCAAAATGGTACCAGTAAGCCAGATAGGAGATGACATGGCGACGCGAACGATAATCGAGATTGACGAGGAGCTCTGCGACGGCTGCGGCCTCTGCGCGGGCGGCTGTCCCGAGGGCGCCATCCGCATCGTCGACGGCAAGGCCCGTCTTGTGGGCGACAGCCTCTGCGACGGCCTCGGCGCCTGCGTGGGTGACTGCCCCCTCGGCGCCATCACGACGGTCGAGCGCGAGGCCGTCGCCTACGACGAGGCCCTCGTCATGGAAGGAATCTCGGCCAAGGGCGCCAACACCATCGCGGCGCACCTCGAACATCTCGCCCACCACGGCCAGGCGCTCTGGTACGGCGAGGCCGTCGACTGGCTCCACGCCCACGGGCTCGCCGTGCCCTCGCACGACGGCCTCGGCCGGTACGCGCGCCCGAAACCCGCCGCGGCCGCCCGTCCCTTCCAGGAGACCCACGGGCACGCAGGCTGCCCCGGCCACGCCGCGCGCAGCTTTTCCGCCGCTCGTCCCGCGGCCCCGAAGTTCGCGCCGCTCGGCGCCCCCGCCCGCTCACCCGCGACAGCCTCGGGCTCGGCCCTCGAGCAATGGCCGATCCAGCTCCACCTGGTCAACCCGCAAGCGCCGTACTTCCGGGGCGCCGATCTGCTCGTGGCCGCCTCGTGCACCGCGTTCTCGACATCCGCCTTCCACGACGGCCTCCTGGACGGCCGCAAGCTCGTCATCGGCTGCCCCAAGCTCGACTCGGGCCTCGACGAGTACGAGGAGAAGCTCGTTTCGCTCATCGAGGACTCGGGCGTCGCGAGCATCACGGTGGCCATCATGGCCGTGCCCTGCTGCGGCGGGCTCTCGGCTCTCGTCCGCAAGGCCCTCGAGCGCTCGAAACGCAAGGTCCCCGTCGAGACCGTGGTCGTCTCGATCGAGGGCGGAACCCTGACCCGCCGCTAGCGGGCCGCACTTTTCGGAGGAAACCATGAACGCGATACGCATACTGGAACACGAGCACGAGGCCATACTCCTCGGCATCGATCTGACGGAAAAGGTCCTCGCCAGGGCGCTCGAAGGAGACGCCGCCGCGAAGGCGGATCTGGGAGAGCTTGTCGACTTCATCCGCGGCTTCGCCGACGCCTGCCACCACGGCAAGGAGGAGGGCATCCTGTTCCCCGCCCTCGAGAAGGCCGGTATTCCCAACTCGGGCGGCCCCATCGGGCAGATGCTGGCCGAGCACGTCCAGGGGCGGACCTACGTCTCGGCCATGCGCGCGGCCCTCGCTTCCGGCGAGCTCCGGACCGCCTTCTCGCAGGCCCTCTCGGGCTACGCCGCCCTGCTCCGCGCCCACATCGAGAAGGAGAACGGCGCGCTTTTCCCGCTGGGCGAACGCGTCCTCGACGCGGCGACGCTCGAAGCTCTCGGCGCCGAGTTCGACGTCCATGAGGAGACCGTGATGGGGAAGGGCGAGCACGAACGGCTCCACGCCATGCTCGACCGCCTTTCCGCCCGCTACCGCTAGAAAAAACCCGCCGGGACTCGAGTCGCCGGACCGGAGCGGGAATCGAAGGCAAGCGGGCGAGCGCGCCTTCCTTCCCCGCCTCCTGCTCCGAGGCTTCGTGTCTCCGCGGTTGAACCAATAAAGGAGTGTCCGATGTCGATGTTCTGCTACCAGTGCCAGGAGACCGCCGGGGATGAGGGCTGCACGATCCGCGGGGTCTGCGGCAAGGACGAGGATACCGCGAGGCTGCAGGACCTGCTCCTCCATGCGTTGAAGGGCGTCGGCATCCTCGCGACGGAGCTGCGCGCCGCAGGCCTCGGAGTGTCCTTGCGTGAGGCCGACGATGCCGTCATGGAGGGCCTGTTCGCCACCATCACCAACGCCAATTTCGACGCCGCCTGGTTCGAGGCCGAGATCGCCAAGGACCTGCGTCTGCGCGATTCGCTCCGCGACCGTCTGTCCCGCGCCCGCTCCGGCGCGGCCCCCGCCTCGACTGCCGCCTCCGCCTGCTCCGGCTCCGACGATCCGGCCTGCCGCGACGCGGCGCTCTGGACCGCGGTTCCCCAGGATTACCTTTCGAAGGCCGCCCTTATCGGGGTGCTCGCCACGAAGGACGAGGACATCCGCTCGCTCCGCGAGCTCCTGGTCTACGGCCTCAAGGGCATGGCCGCATACGCCCACCACGCCGCCGTCCTCGGCGAGCGCGACCCGGAGGTTTTCGCCTTCATGGCGCGCGCTCTCGCCGCCACTACCGACGACTCGCTTTCCGCCGACGACCTCACGGCCCTCGTGCTCGAATGCGGCAAGGTGGGCGTCGCCGCCATGGCTTCGCTCGACGCGGCCAACACCGGCGCCTACGGCAAGCCCCGGGCCACCACGGTCCAGCTCGGCGTGCGCGGCAATCCGGGCATCCTTATCTCGGGCCACGACCTCAAGGATCTCGAGATGTTGCTCGAGCAGACGGCAGGAACCGGCGTCGACGTCTACAGCCACGGCGAGATGCTCCCCGCGCACTATTACCCGGCCTTCTCGAAGTATCCGCATTTCGCGGGCAACTACGGCAACGCCTGGTGGAGGCAGAAGGAGGAATTCGAGGCCTTCCGCGGCCCGATCCTCATGACCACCAACTGCGTCGTGCCTCCCGCGGCGTCGTACCGGGAGCGCCTGTTCACCACCGGCGTGGTCGGCGTGCCCGGCTGCGCCCACATCGCTCCTGACGCAGAAGGGCACAAGGACTTCTCCGCCGTCATCGCGCTCGCGAAGCAGTGCCCGCCCCCGACGGAACTCGAGTCGGGCACCCTGGTCGGCGGCTTCGCGCACGACCAGGTGGCCGAGCTGGCGCCCAAGGTTATCGAGGCCGTCAAGTCAGGCGCCATCCGCAAATTCGTGGTGATGGCCGGTTGCGACGGACGCCAGAAAGGCCGCGAGTACTACACCGGTTTCGCGGAGGCGCTTCCGGACGACGCGGTGGTGCTGACCGCCGGCTGCGCCAAGTACCGCTACAACAAGCTCGAGCTCGGCGACATCGGCGGCATACCCCGCGTCCTCGACGCGGGCCAGTGCAACGACAGTTACAGCCTGGCCCTGACCGCGCTTGCGCTCAAGGACGCCTTCGGTCTCGCGGACGTCAACGAGCTGCCGCTCGCGTTCAACCTGGCCTGGTACGAGCAGAAGGCGGTGCTCGTGCTGCTTTCGCTCCTGTATCTCGGCTTCCGGAACATACGCGTCGGTCCCACCCTGCCGGCCTTCCTCTCTCCGGGAGTTGCGAAGGTCCTGGTCGATAAGTTCGGCCTCGGCGCCCCGACCGACGTGGCGACGGATCTCGCCGAACTCGTCGGGTAAGGGGGAGAAGCAGCGCCTCCCCGCGACCGGAGGGTCGCGGGGACCGTTCCCCGATCTGTCCGGATAAGTCCGGGGGCTTATCCGGACGGTCGCCTTGACGCGGCGTTCGCGCGCCGCCGCCCGTGAGCGGGGGCGCCATCTACTGCGCGGCCGGTCCGTCGGCGGCGCCGGCCGCTCGTTGCGCCGCCGCTTCCCATCCATTACGATTTCCCTGCATGCCCGCGGCTTCCCCGGGGGCGCGTGGAGGTCGATGAATGTTCCGTTTCGTCGAGCGCGCGGTGTTCGGAATCGACGGATACCCGGACGAGCAGACCCGGGATCGGGCCAAGAGCCTCGGCTGGATTTCGCTCGCCATAATCCCCGTAGCCGTCGCGCTGGCTGTCCTCTTCCAGACGCCGGCCATCAAGCTGGCAGTCGGCGGAGTCGCCGGCATCGGGCTCCTCCTGCTCGCGCTCGTGCGCTTCCGGGCGCTCGATCCGGCCGTGCTGCTCTTTGTCGTAGCCCTTTCGATCCTGGCCAACAGCATCGTCTTCATCCAGGCCTTCGAGGACAACGAGGCCTACATCATCGCGGCGCTCGAGCTCTTCGTGCTGGTGGTTTCCAGCCGCGTGTCGCGGAATTCCCTTCCCGCCTACGTCGGCATGGCGTTCGGAATCGGCGCCCTGGCGCTCCAGTTCTTCCTGCGCCGCCAGCCGAACTTCGCGGCGACCAACTACGGCCTGCCCGCCGACTATGTCACGGCACTCGCGGTCATCATCGTGGGCGGCTTCGTCATCGTGCAGGTGGCGAGGAAGAACCGCGCCACCATCGAGAAGGCGCGGGCCGCCGCCGCCGAGGAGCATCGGCGTTCGCAGGTCTACGCGAACGTGCTCTCGGACGCGCGCCGGGGGCTCGACGCCGGCGAGGGACTGACCGGCAGCGCCGAGCGCACGAGCCGCCTGGTGGCCGAGATCGTCGACAGCAACAAGCTGGTGGACGAGCGGCTCGGCATCCTGCAGTCCGAGGTGAGGCGGCTCGAGGCCGCCAGCAAGGCCATGTCCGGGGCGGCGACGGATGCCGACTCGGCGGTCAACGACCAGGTGGCCGTCGTCGAGGAGACCAGCGCCGCCGTGGTCGAGATGACCGCCTCCATCGAGGCGATCTCCCGCATCGCGCGCGAGCGCCAGTCCGCCATCCATTCGCTCGCTGAGGACGCTGCGCGGGGGCAGGAGGCCATCGTCCGGGTGACCGCCGCAATGGACGAGCTCCGGGGCCGCGTGGCTTCCACCGGCGAAATCGTCAAGGTGATCAAGAAGGTGGCCAGCCAGACGGGGCTCCTGGCGATGAACGCGTCCATCGAGGCGGCGCACGCCGGCGACGCGGGCGGGGGCTTCGCGGTGGTCGCCGAGGAGATCCGCTCGCTGGCCGACGAGACCGCCCGCAACGCCAAGATCATCGCCGAGACCCTCGGCGCCGTGAACCAGTCCATAGTCCAGGCTTCGATGGTCAACAACGAGGCGTCGAGCGCCTACCAGGTCGTGCGCACCGAGATCGACCGCGTGTCCGAGGCGATCGGAGAGATAGCCCAAGGGGTGGCAGAGCTTTCCGGGGGGACGGACGAGATCAACCGCGGCACCACCCAGTCGGTCAACGCCTCGCAGGCGGTCCGCGGCGCGGTCGGCACCGTGGTCGACCGGGTCGCCGAGGTCGAGACGGGACTCGCGGCCCAGGAGGCCGCGGCGAACGCCATAGTGGAATCGATCGCCGTCATGAGCGAGCGGCTGGACGGCCTGTCCACCGAGGCCGAACGCGTGCGAGAGGCCGGCACCGCGAACCACGCCACGCTCCTCGCGCTCGGGCGCAGCCTGGCCCGCCTCAACGCGGCGGCCGGCGTCGATGCCGCCGCCCCGTCCCCCTCGGTCTCCGCCGGCCTCGCTGACGAGGACGTCGAAGACGCGGCTCCCGCATGACGAAGCCCGATCCGGACCCGCGCCTCGTTCTCCTCACGGGCGCCGACGGTTTTCTCGGCGCCAACCTGGCCCGCGCCCTGCTTTCGCGAGGCTACCGCGTGCGCGCGTTGCTGCAGCCCGGGCGCGAGGTCGGCACCCTTGACGGTCTCGACGTCGAGCAAGCCCGGCTCGACCTGATGGACGCCGCCGCCCTGCCGGGCGCGCTTGAGGGCGTCGCCGCCCTCGTGCATACGGTGGCCTCGACCTCGGTCTGGCCGTCGCGTGACGGGCGGCAGTGGGCGCTGAACGTCGACGTCGCGCTGGCACTGGCGCTGGCGGCCCGCGAGGCTGGCGTCCGTCGCTTCGTCCATGTGGGCACCGCCAACTCCTTCGCCGCAGGCACCAGGGAGGCGCCGGGCGACGAACGCGGTCCCTACGACGCGGGTCGCTTCGGCCTCGATTACCAGGATTCCAAGCGCGCCGCGCAGGAGCGCCTGCTCGAGCTGAACGGGGACGGTTTCGAAGTGGTGGTGGCCAACCCGACTTTCATGTTCGGTCCCTTCGACTCCAAGCCGGGCTCGGGCGAGCTGCTGCTGCAGGTGGCGCGCGGAAAGGTGCCCGGGAGCGCTCCGGGCGGCCGCTGCTTCGCCGACGTGCGCGACGTGGCGGGGGGGATAGTCGCCGCCCTCGAACGCGGGCGCCCCGGGGAGTGCTACATCCTCGGCGGCGAGAACCTCAGCTACACCGAGGCCTTCGCGCTCATCGCCAGGACCTGCGGCACGCGTCCGCCCCGTCTCCGCCTGCCTGCCGCGGCGGTGCTGGCTTTCGGGGCCTTCGGGAGCGCCCTCGCGGCCCTGACGGGCAGGGCGCCGAAGGTGAGCCTGCCCATGGCCCGCATCTCCTGCGAAGGCCAGTACTACGGCTCGGCCAAGGCCGTCGCGGAGCTCGGCTATTCCATGCGGCCGGTCGCCGAAGGCATCGCGGCCGCGCGCGACTGGTTCCGGACGCGGGGCATGCTGTGAAGGGCACCGTCCTCGTGACGGGCGCCTCGGGCTTCGTGGGCGGCGCGCTGGTCGCCCTGCTCGCGTCGAAGGGCCTCAGGGTGCGCGCGGCGTACAGGCGGGCCCAGCCGCCCCCGCGCCTCGCGGCCCTCGCGGCCGACGGCGTCGAGCTCGCGCGCGCGGACCTTTCCGCCGAAGAAGACGTCGCCCGCTTGGCCCGCGGGGTTTCGGCCTGCGTCCACGCCGCCGCGCTCGCGAGCGACTGGGGCAGCGACGCCGCCTTCCGCGCGGCCAACGTCGAGACGACGAGCCGCCTCGCGCGCGCGCTGGAAGGCGAGGGCGCGGAGCGCTTCGTGCTGGTCGGATCGATCGCGGTCCACGGCTTCGGCGACCACGAGGGGAGCGACGAGACTGGGCCCTACTACCGCCCCCTGCGCCACGCGTACGCGCGCTCCAAGCTTGAGGCCGAGCGCGTCGTGCTTGCCCTGGACCGGCCCGGCTTCGGCACCACCTGCGTCCGGCTCGGCTGGGTTTTCGGTCCGGGCGACGAGGGCAGCACCTACCGCATGCTCGACGCGGCCAGGGCCGGGCGCTTCGGATGGATAGGTGGAGGCTGCAACCGCACCTCGATGATCCACGTCGATGACGCCTGCGCGGCGCTCTCGGCGGCCCTCGAGTCGCCACATGCCGGCGGTCGAGCCTTCGACGCGGTCGGAGACGAGACCATGGCCTGGCGCGAACTCGCGGCGCTGGTTTACGAGGCCGCGGGCGCGGACGGTCGACCGAGGCGCCTGCCGGTCGCGCTGGCCCGCGCGGCCGCCGCCGCGCTCGAAACGGCGTATCGGATAGCCGGGGCGGGGAGGGAGCCGCCTCTGACGCGCTACCGGGTCGATCGATCCACGGTGGAGTACGTCTTCGACTCCTCGCTCGCGAAACGACTGCTCGGCTGGACGCCCCGGCGCGGCATCCGCGAGGGCCTCATCGAGGCGGCGGAAGCCTGGCGGAGGGACCGCGGTTACGCTTCCGCGCTTCCCTGAGTCCGCGCGCCTCCCTCGGGTCCAGAGCCGACCCCGCCGCCTTTCGCGGGTTTCGGCCCGATCAGATCTTCACGCCCGCGTTCCCGGTCCGGTTCTTCAGCGCGCATGACAGGTCGTTGCCGAGCGCGAGCGCCAGGTGGACGACGAAGGCAGGGATGACGCTTCCCCAGCCGAGGGTCATGAGCGATGCCGCGACGCCGAAGAGCAGGGCGGCCGCGGCTTCCTTCGCGTTTTTGGGCAGGTGGGCGAAGGCGTAGAGCCCGGTCTGGACGGCGATCGCCGTCGCCGTGCCCGCGGGCAGGAGCATGGAGAGCAGCATGCCGCGGAAGGCGAACTCGTAGGCCCAGAGGTAGAGCGCCCAGCTGCCGATCTCGTTGGCGAGGGCAGCGGGCCGTGGAAAGTCCGGCCGGGGAAGGTACTGCGGATAGTTGGCCAGGTCCGCGGCCGATTTGCGGGAGAGGAATCCGACGCCGAAGGCCGCGACGGCGATCCCGGCGACCGGCAGGACCCAGGCGCCCGGATCTCCGGGACCGTGCAGATCGATGCCCGGCATGCGAAGCCCCAGGAACCGGTAGGCGATTCCCGGGACAAGGTAGAAGGCCATAAAGAAGGCGACGCGCGAAGCCAGGACGCGGTCGTGGCCCAGCCTGCCCGGTCGGGCGTTCGACGGCAGCCCGCGGAGCGCGATGAAAGCGACGTACGCCACGGCGAGCCAGAGCGCGAGGGCCCCGGAGGCGAGGTCGGCGGGACTCGTCGCGCTCATCCGGCCGACTTCTTTGAAGCCAGCTTTTCCGCGAACCTGGCCGTGTCGACTATCGCCCGGACATGAGTGCCCTCGCCCACCTTTTCCCGTTCGTCGAAGCACTCGACCGTGAAGCTCAGCATCTTCCCGTCCACCGCGACCAGGGTCGCCTTGGCCGTGACGCGCATGCCGACGGGGGTGGCGGCAAGGTGCTTCACGTCAAGATGGAAGCCCACGGTGGCCTTGCCGGGCGGCAGGAGCGGATCGACGGCGAAGAGAGCCGCCTCCTCCATGTGCAGTATCATCATCGGTGTCGCGTAAACCGCCACGCCGCCGGAACCCAGGTGGCTCGCGGTGTGCTCCTTCGCGACGACCAGGCTGCGCTCGCCCGTGAGCCCGGGCTTCAGTTCTTCCATTTGGGCCTCCCCGCGACGCCATGGTAGCCGCGGGTTCGGGCGGGCGCAAGCCGACGCTAAGGGAAATTACGGCTTGTCCGACGTGGTGCGAAGGTTTAGGCTTCCCGCTCCGGTTCGATCGGGCGGAGGTGCGTTCATGGTGACGAGGTTCGAGCGGTTCATGTTCAGGCTCGACCGATTCGGTTCGGCCGCGGATCGCGTCCGCACGCGCGCCCTGGGCTGGATATCCCTTGCGTTGACCGGCGTCTCGGTCTTGCTGCTGCCCATCCTGGGCAACCCGACCCTGGCCGCCCTGGTAGCCGTGCTCGCCGCGGCGAACCTGACCGCGCTCGCCCTGCTCCGCTTCGGGAAGCCCGACGCGGCGGCCCTCTTCGCCGTGCTCTCGTTCTCCGCCCTCACCAACGCCATCGTGTTCTCGCAAACGTTCGAGGACAACGAGATCTACATGCTCGCCACGTTCAACCTTTTTACCCTGATCGTCTCGAGCTTGGTATCGAGGAACGGACTGCCGCCGCTCCTCGCGGCCGCGACCGGCGGGGTCGCCGTCGGCCTCCACCTCTTCCTCAGGCGCGCCCCGAACTTCGCGGAGTTCGGCTACGGCAAGCCCTCTGATTACGTGGTGGCCGCCGCCTCGGTGCTGATCGGCGGCCTCATCGTCCGGGGCGTGGCCGCGCGGAACCGCGAGCACCTGGAGGAATCCCGCCGGGCGGCCGATGCCGAGCGCAGGCGCTCCCTCGTATATTCGGAAGTGCTCGCGGACGCGCGCTCGGGACTCGACGCGGGCAAGGGGCTTACCGAAAGCGCCGAGCGCACCGCGGGCCTGGTGGCGGAGATCGTTCAGCGAGCCGAACTGGCGGAATCGCGGCTCGAAGCCTTGCTGGCGGAGGGGCGCAAGCTCGACGAAGCGCGCCGCGCCATGGCCGAGGCGGCGGCTCGCGCCGGAGCCTCGGTTGACGAGCAGGTCGAGGTCGTCGAAGAAGCCGGAGCGGCCGTTGTCCAGATGACCGGCTCCATCGACTCAATCTCCCGCATCGCGCGGGAGCGGGAGCAGGCCGCCGAATCCCTCGAGCGCGATGCGGCGCGCGGGGCGGAGGCCATGCAGCGCGTCGAGAAAGGGATGGACGAGCTCCGCCTCCGCGTGGCCGGCACGGGCGAGATCGTCAAGGTCATCAAGAAGGTGGCCAGCCAGACGGGACTGCTGGCGATGAACGCCTCGATCGAGGCCGCGCACGCCGGCGATTCCGGCGGCGGTTTCGCGGTCGTGGCAGAGGAAATCCGCGCGCTCGCCGACGAGACCGCGCGGAACGCCAAGCTGGTGGCCGAGACGCTCGCGTCGGTCGGCAAGGCCATAACCGAGGTGGCGGAACTGAACGCCGAGGCTTCCGTCGCGTACGCGGTGGTGCGGGGCGAGGCGGGCAAGGTGACGGCCGCTGTCGTCGAGATCGCCCGCGGCGCGGTGGAGCTCGCGGGCGGCACCGAGGAGATCAACCGCGGCGCGACCCGCTCCGTGGGTTCCTCGCAGACCGCGCGCGAGGCGGTGGCCGTCGTCGGCGGCCGCGTGGGCGAGGTGGAGGCAGGGCTCGCCTCGCAGGCTGCCGCCTCGGGCGCGATCGAGGAATCGATCCGTTCGATGTCGGAGCTTCTGGCGGGCCTGGCCGCCGAGGCCGACCGGGTCCGCGAGGCCGGCGAAGCGAACCGGCTCACCCTCGAGGCTCTCGGCCGCGGCCTCTCCCGCCTTGAATCACCCTCGGGAGCATCAGTTCCGTCGCTCGTCCCCGCGGCCGGCGATACCGATTGAAATCCCCTCCATCCTGCTCTACTGTTCGCTGTACGGAGGACGCCGGCGCATGAAGGTCCGCGTGTACGCGCCGCCGCTCGCCGATCCGTCCGCCATCGACGCGGACGGTATGGTCGAACTGCCGGACGGCGCCACCCTGGGCGAGCTTCTCGCGCTGCTCCGGGTGCCGCTCAGGCCGCTCGCGGCCCTGCTCTGCATGGTGAACTGGCGGCGGGCTTCGCTCCGGACGACGCTCCGCGACGGAGACTCGGTCGGCTTCGTCGGGCTCCTGCCGGGCGGTTGATTGGAGAATCACAGGAGGCCTCGATGAAGGCGTGCATGGGCAAGGTGCTGGTCGTGGACCTCGGATCCGGGACGATGGACGAGCGCGTAATTCCCGAGGAGCTCTACCGGGACTGGCTCGGCGGCATAGGACTGGCCGCGCGGCTTCTCTGGGACCTGATTCCCGAGGGCGCGGATCCGCTCGGGCCCGACAACGCGCTCGCCTTCATGACGGGCCTCCTCTGCGGCACGGGCTCGGTCATGACCGGCCGCTGGATGGTCGCGACGAAGAGCCCGCTCACGGGAGGCTGGGGCGACGCGAACTGCGGCGGCAACCTCGCCCCGGCCCTCAAGAAGTGCGGCTGGGACGGCGTCATCTTCACGGGCGTTTCGGAAAAGCCGGTGCGCTTTGTCGCGGACGAGAAGGGCCCCCGCCTCGAGGACGCTTCGGAGCTCTGGGGGCTCGACGCCATCGAGACCGAGGAGCGCATCCTCGCGCTCGCGGCCGCGTCCGGAGCGCGGAAGCCCGCGGTGGCATGCATCGGGCCGGCCGCGGAAAAGCTCTCGCTCATCTCGGGCATTTCAAACGACGGGGGCCGCTACGCCGCGCGCTCGGGCGTCGGCGCCGTCATGGGCTCGAAGAGGCTCAAGGCTCTCGTCCTGTCGGGAACGAAGAGCGTTTCCTGCGCGGACCCCGCCGCCGTCAAGGCCATTTCCAAAGCCTTCACCGAGAAGCTCGGCCGCATGAAGCTGCCGGGCATATTCAAAGGCTGGCTCCTGCCCGTCGTCGGCAAGGCCCTCGGGGCGCCGATCGTGGCGCCGGTCGACGGCCTGCTCTCCGCGGCCATCTTCAAGAAATGGGGCACCATCTACAACAACGTGGCAGGCATGCCGAACGGCGACTCGCCCGTGCTGAACTGGGGCGGCTCGGTCAAGGACTTTCCCCACCGCCGCTACATGCGGCTCGACCCCGACCGCATCATCGCGCGAGAGACGAAGAAGTACCACTGCTACAGCTGCGTCATAGGCTGCGGCGGCATCTGTTCGACCGAAGGCCTCGGCCTCGCGAACGACCACCAGCACAAGCCCGAGTACGAGACCTGCTGCGCCTTCGGCGCCCTCATCGGCTCCGACGACCTGGACGCCATCTTCCGCATCAACGATTTCTGCAACCGCTCCGGCCTCGACACCATTTCCGCCGGCAACACCGCCGCCTTCGCCATCGAGTGTTTCGAGAACGGCGTGCTCGATCCAGGCGATACGGGCGGCCTCGAGCTCCGCTGGGGGAACGCGAAGGCCGTGGAATCCCTGCTTCGGATGATGGCCGCGCGAGAAGGCCTCGGCGATGTGCTCGCTGACGGCGTGAAGCGCGCCGCCGAGCGCATCGGGAAGGGCGCCGAGCGCTTCGCGGTGCACGCGGGCGGTCAGGAGCCGGGCATGCATGATTCGCGCATGGACCCGATGATGGGCGTCAGCTTCGCCTGCGATCCTACCCCGGGCCGCCATACGGTCTCGGCCGGCGTCTACTTCAACGTCTCGCACCTGTGGGAGTATTCGAGCTGGGTGCCCAGGGTGACGCGTCCCTACCCGAAGGCCTCCGAATACGTCGCCACCGAGGAGGAGGCGCTGAAGAGCGTGGCCGGCGCGGCCTTGAAGCAGGTGCTGGACGCCGCCGGGGGCTGCCTCTTCGCCCTGACCGCGGGACTCCAGCACTGGAACCTCTTCGGCTACCTGGACGCGGCTACGGGCGTGAAGCGCACGGGGGACGAGTACCTGGAGCTCGGCAAGCGCATCCAGACCCTGCGCCAGGCCTTCTCTGTGCGCGAGGGTGTCGAGCCCCGCTCGAACCTCGGTCATCCGCGGCTCCGGGGCGAGCCGCCTCTCGAAAAGGGGCCGCTCAAGGGCAGGGTCGTGCCGCTCAAGGCGATGGCCTCGAATTACTGGAAGGCGCTCGGCTGGGACGAGACGACGGGCAAGCCCTCCGAGAAGACCGTCGCGGCGCTCGGCGTCGAGGTGCCCGTTGATTACGGCGTGGGGCGGGTGCGATGAGGATTCCCGGTCTGTACGCGAACGATCCCCGCGGATGGCGCATTCGCCTGATCCTGGCGGCGCTCGCGACCAACCTGCTTCCGTTGCTTGCCCTCGCGTCGGCGCTCGGCGCCCGGCTTCCGTTGCCGGCTTGGGCCTGGCTCGCGCTGTGGGGCGCGGTGCTGGCCGTCCACGCCCTCCAGCTTCCCGCCGCCCTGGCGGCGAAACGCGCGGTCGCGGAAGCTTCCGGAGCGCCGTTCGGCCGGCGGGCGCGCGCCGCGACGGTCCTGGCGTGTCTTGCAGCCGGGTACCCGACCTGGGTACCCGCCGCCCTGGCCGCGCGCGAGCCGGGCCGGGAGACTGGCGGAGGACGCGATGGCAACTGAGTTCGAAGCCCGCCTCGAGCGTCTCGAGACCCGGCTTGCCTGGCAGGAAGACGCCGTCGCGGAGCTGTCACGCCAGGCTTTCGAGCGCGAGAAACGCATCGACCGCCTCGAGGCGACAGTGCGCAAGCTCTCCGAGCGCCTGCGGGACTCCGGCGGCCTCGAGCTGCCGCCGCCCGAGGACGAGCGGCCGCCGCATTACTAGGCAGAAAGGCGCTTCGGCCGTGGTTGCGGCTCGTCATCCTGGCTCTACCTGAGCCGGGGCGTCGCCTCAGCGATCGGCTGCCAGCAGGCCCCCGACCTTCCCCAGGGTTATCGGCGCCGAGCCTTCATAGTGGTTGTTGGCGTTGAGGAAGAGCCCTATGCCCTCCGCGGCGGCGATGCCGGACGCGACCGTTTCCGCAAGGGCGCGCGCGGCGGGTACGAGGCGACCGAGCTCGTCGTCCTTGGCCCGGACTATCCGCGACCAGTCCTCGCCGGTGCGCTCCTCCATGCCTTCGCGGTCCTCGCCGTGGAGGCGGAGGCAGGCGGGCGGGCCTGCGGGATCGAGGCGGCCGATGGCGCTCCGCAACAGGCCGGCCGCGTCGTCCATCCAGTAGCCCTGGAGGAACACGGGCGCGACGCGGCGCTCCCGCAGGAAGTCGAGCCAGGCATCGTCGAACCAGCGCGGGTTGCGGATCTCGACCGCCCAGGGCAGGTCCGCGGGCAGGGCTTCGAGGAAGGGCCCGAGGCGTTCGAGGAACCCGGCCTTGCCGCCGGGCATTTTCTCCTTGTTCAGGTATTCGAACTGCAGGATGAACAGACCCACCTTCGGGACGAGGGGACCGAGCGCGGCGACGAAATCGACGGCGAGCGAGGCATCGAGGAAGCGCGGGTTGTGCGCGACCGCTCCACCCTTCGCGGCTCCGCGCGCGTAAGGGTGCGTCAGCGTGAGCGCGTTCGGGCACTTCACCGCGAAGCGGAACGCGGAAGGCGTGGCCTCGTCGTAGTCGCGTACCGTCCCGGCCCGGGGCAGGGACGCCGCCCCGTCCTTTCCGAGCGACCAGAACCACTGGTCGACCTCGACCGCGTCGAATTTCTCCGCGTACTCGGCCAGGAAGTCGGCGGGTTCCCGCGAGGAATACACGAGGCCTTCCCATGAAGGATATTTCCACGAGCAGGTGCCGAGACGGATCGTGCCCATGTCGAAAGTATATGCGTACCGCGCCGCGCCGCGAGCGCTGTCCCGTTCCGCCGCTCGACATGCGCTACACTCTGCTCATGCGCACCAAAACGTTCCGGCAGACGACACCCGTCGTCCAGCTCGCCCTGTTCCTCCTGCTCGGCTTCGTCCTCGTCTCCTGCGCCACGGGTTCGGGCTCAGCCTACTCGTCCTCGGTTTCGGGGGACGAATCCGCGGCCGCGCGGGCGGCCGCGGCGAACCGGGCCGATGACGACGACGACGACGATTCCGGTGGCTGGTCCTGGGACTCCGACGATTCCGACGACTCGGACTCATCGACCGTCATCGTCATCGAGGCGCCGAAACCCAGCTGCACGGTGTACGTCACCGGGCTCGCGCCGGGCGCCGGCGTTTTCGTCAATGGTTCGTGGCTCGGCAAGGCGGATTCCGCGGGCTTCGCTTCCGGGAAGACCGAAGCCGGTCTCGCGCGAGTCGAGGCGAGCCTGTTCGGCCACGAGGATTGGGACGCTGTCGTCGAGCTCCCCTCCTGGGGCAGCGTGACGCTCCAGGCGTACATGCCCGCCCGGCCCTTCGGGCTCGCCCCGCGCCTGGCGGCCGCGCCGCGCTTCGACCCCGGACAGCCCGGGCTCGGCGGAACTGCGCGGATCGTCTTCGAAGCCTCCGCGCGCGGTTCGTGGCGGGCCAGCGTCCGCGACGAGGACGGCGACGTCGTTCGTCTGCTCGGGACCGGGGCCGTCGGCGAATGGCCCGTGACGCTCTCATGGGACGGTCGCGACGATTCCGGAAATCAGCTTGCCGAGGGCCGCTATGTCGCGCTCGTCGAGGGAGAGGGCCAGGACGGCCGCCATTCGAGCATCGAGCTGCCGGTGCGGATCGAGCGCGCCGGCGTTCCCGTACGCGCGTCCACCTTGCACGGGGGCTTCGGCGGCGCCATGCTCGCCCCGGACGCCACCGTGTTGCCCGATCTGCGTTTCCAGACCGCGGCCGGCCTCTACGCCTTTGTCGACTCCGACCTTTCGTCAGGGGAGGATTTCGCCACCCGCGCGCCCGCCTGGGCGGGCTTCCGCGCGGGCGGGCTGTTCGGCGGCCTGGCCGAGCTCGCGCTGTCGGTCATGGGCGTGCCGTACTTCGGTTCAACGGCCACCGTATCGCCTTCGAGCGTTTCCGTCGCCGGCTCCTTCAAGACCGGCCTCGTCGATACGGGCGCCTTCGCGGCGGCCCTGCTCGTCTCCGGCGCCTGGGGCAGCTTCACCGACCCGGACGCCGCCGGCTGGCCCGCCGCGTGGGACGGCCCCGCGCGCTTCCCCGGTCTCGGCGCGACCTTCGTCGCGGAAGCCCGCGCGGGCCGCAGCCGCCTGTTCGCGTCGGCCGAGGGGCATGCCTCCACCTTCTATCCCGGCTACGACGACATGGCGTGGGACGTGCCCGGCTTCTTCGCCTGGGCCTACCTCCGCGCCGGCGCGGAAGCCCTGGTGCCTCTCGGCGCGGCGGGCGATCTGACCCTCGCCGCGAGCGCGGCCGTACGGACCGAACCCCTGGGCGGCGGCGCGGGCTTCCGCGACCCGCTCTCGGTGGCCGCGGAGCTTGCCTGGTACGTGCCGGATTCGCCCGTCGTCATCTCGGCGCTCGGCGCGGGGGAATGGCGCGGCTTCAACTCCTGGTACTTCGCGGGGGGGCTCGCCGCGGCTTTCGCCTGGTGAGCCGGCCCGGAGAGCCCGCCGTCCCGCGCCGGCGCGGCCTGCGCGCCTTGCCGCCGCGCGGGGCTTGCGAACGCGCCGCCTTCTACTGCGAGGAGAACGTCCACCGTTTGCTCGGGCGGCCGGAGCTGGAAGCACGCCGCTCGTGGGCGCTCCTCGTCTCGAATGCGAGCCGCTCCGTCGCTATGGCAGCCCAGCTCGCCGGGCCGCCGCCCGACGGGCTCGTCGTCTGGGACTACCACGTCGTGGCCCTCGTTTCGGACGGGGCTGACGAGGCGCTCGTCCTCGACCTCGACACGACGCTCCGTTTTCCCCTGCCGCTGAAGGCGTGGCTCGCCGCCTCGTTTCCGCTTGAACTCGAGCCGCGCCTCCGGCCGCGCTTCCGCCTGTTTCCCGCCGCGGACTATCTCGCGGGTCTCGTCTCCGACCGCTCCCACATGCGAAACGGCGACGGGTCATGGAAGGCTCCGCCGCCCCCCTGGCCGGCGCCCGGATCGGGTGCCGGCCTACCAGGCACCCTCATGGATTGGGTCGACCTGGAAAAGCCGGGCCCGGGGCTCGTCCTGGACCGGGCGGCCCTCGCTGTCCGCTCGTTCCCGTCCTGATTCGCGTCCGGGCTCCCCTTGCCCCCTCGGCGCCGAATCGCTATGGTTGAGATATGCCACCGATGGCACCATCAGGCATCGGAAGCCGCTGGATCCACGCCGGCGCGCGTCGGCGATGAACGCAGGAGAGCGCCATGCCAACCATCCATGACATCGCGCGCGAGTCCGGAGTCTCGGTTCGCACCGTTTCGCGGGTGCTGAACGGATCCGACGCCGTCGAGACAGGGACGCGCGAGCGCGTTCTGGCCGTCATGGCGCGACTCGACTACCGCCCCGATCCGGGCGCCCGATCCCTCAAGACCAAGCGCCGGCGCGTCGTCGGCTTCGTCGTGAACGCGGTTGCCAGCGACACCACCATGCGCCGCGTCGAGACCGTCGCGCGCCGTTTCGGCCCCTTGGGTTACGCGGTAATGGTGGCTTGGGCCGACGGCCTGGACGCCGAGGAGCGCGAGATCCGCGAGCTTTCCATGCGCAGCGATGCCCTCGTCCTTTTTTCAAACCGTCCCGGCCCGCGCGCCGCCGCGCTCGACCGTCTCGACGCCGAGGGCTTCCCCTTCCTGCTCGTCGACCCGCCGGGAAAGGTCGCCTACCCCGCGTTCTATGTCGACCGCTCCGCGGGCTACCGCGCCGCCACGGCCGCGCTTGCCGCCTCGGGCCGGCGCCGGATCGCCCTGCTGGTCGAAGACTTCCGCGCCGACGAAAGGATCGCGGGCTGGAAGCAAGGCCTCGCAGACGCGGGCATGCCGCCGGACCCGTCCCTGGTGTTCCGCACCGGCAAGGGTTTCGAGGGCGGCCGTGACGCTGCCGACGCGCTTTTCGCCCGCGCCTCGGAGCGTCCCGACGCGGTGCTCTGCCACAACGACCGCATGGCCGCGGGCCTCCTGGCCGCCCTGCCGGCCTTCGACATCCGCGCGCCCCGCGACCTCGCGCTGGTCGGTTTCGACGACGAGCCCTGGGCGCCCTTCCTCGACCCGCCGCTTTCGAGCATCCGACAGGCTGGCCAGGACCTCGGCGAGGCCCTGTTCGAAGCCGTCAACGCCCGACTCTCCGATGGAGCCCCTTTCGTGTCGCGAATCTTCATCACGGAACCCGTCCCGCGCGCCTCGGCGCCGGCGCCGGCTTCCGCCAGGCAATAATAGCCCGACCCCAAACCTGAGGAGACCGCCATGGCCAGACTCGAGATCCCGCCCGCCGACCGCGCCGCCCACGACTTCCTCGCCCTCGGCGCCCTCGTCACCCGCCTCGACCCGGGCATAGTGCCCTTCGAGCGCGCTGACCGGTACGACCTGCACGTCTCGGGCGGCGAGTACAACGTCGCCGCGAATCTCGCCTCCTGCTTCGGCCGCCGCGCCGCCATCGCGAGCGCCATGGTCGACTACCCCATCGGAGCCCGCGTCGAGAACGCGGTGCGCGCGGTCGGCGTCGACTCCTACTACAAACGCTTCGCCCACGACGGCGTGCGCGGCCCCAACATGGCCACGGTCTGGAGCGACCGGGGACAGGGCGTGCGCGCGCCGGTGGTCTTCTACAACCGCGCCAACGAGGCCGCCGCCCTGCTCGGCCCCGGTGCCTTCGACTGGAAGGAAATCTTCGCGCGCGGCGTCCGCTGGTTCCATTCCGGCGGCATTTTCGCCGCCCTCTCGCCCACCACGCCCGCCCTGGTCATCGAGGCCATGAAGGCCGCCAAGGCCGCGGGCGCCGTCACCAGCTTCGACCTCAACTTCCGCGCCAAGCTCTGGGCCGCCGCCGGCGGCGAGGGCAAGGCCGTGGAAACCCTCCGCGAGATCGTCCGCCACGTCGACGTCCTGGTGGGCAACGAGGAGGACCTCCAGAAGGGCCTCGGCCTCAAGGGCCCCGAGGTCGGGCACAAGGGCTCCAAGCTCGACCCGGCAGCCTTCTTCGGCATGATGGAGTCCGTCGCGCGCGACTTCCCCGGCGTCAAGGCCGTGGCCACCACCTTGCGCGAAGTCCACTCGACCAACCGCCACTCCTGGGGCGCCGTGCTCTGGATGGGCGGCGAATCCTGGACCAGCCCGACCGCCGAGCTCGACGTCTACGACCGCGTGGGAGGCGGCGACGGCTTCGCGGCCGGCCTCGTGTACGGCCTGCTCGCAGGGCGCGAACCCGAGGAAGCCCTTCGCCTCGGTTGGGCCCACGGCGCCCTCGTCACCACCTTCCCCGGCGACACCAGCATGGCCACGCTCGCCCAGGTGGAATCCTTCGCCAAGGGCGGCTCGGCCAGAATCCAGCGTTAAGGACTCTCCGCGTCCTTAACGGCGACGCCGTTTCATGGGCATGGGGGCCGCCGTTCCCCCTCCGGGAGGAACGGCGGAACAGGCGCCGGGGCCGGTAGCTCGCCTTACCCGCCCCGAGGCGGCGGGGGGCGCCTTCGCCCTCCGGGGCGGCGCCGTCCCGGTTTTCGGTTGACCGTTGATTTCCATCGCCGGTGGCGTATAGTTCTCCGTGTCAGCCAGCCGCCGCCGACCCGATCATCGATCGGTCCCTCCGGCCGGCCTCCCGGAGGTTCCCGATGGTCGAATCCTCATCCGAGCGCCGTACTGCTTCCGCGCTTGGCGTCACGGGCCGCGCGATTGCCCTCGTCGCGGCCCTGTCCGTAACCCTCGGCGCGTTTTCCCTCGCCGCCCAGCAGGGGCCGACCCTGCGCCTCGCGCCCTCCTACGGCATCCCCCTCGGGCTCGAGGGCGGCATCCAGGGCCCGCTCAGCCTCGGGGCCAGGCTCGGGTTCTCGTTCGGAGGCGGCTTCCTCGGCGTCGGGGCCCTCGCGCCCGAGCTCGGGCTCGGCTACGCCTTGACCGACCTCGTCGCCGACGGCACGGCGCTCGCCTCGTTCGAAGCACGCGCGGGGCTCGGCGCCTCCTTCCCGCTCGCGCAGGCGCTGTCGGCGCGGGCGGCCCTGTCCGGCCGCTACGCCTACTACCGCCTCGTCCAGGGCGAGACCGTCACCTCGGGCGGCTCGCCGGGCCTCGAGGGCGAACT
>JAFGNN010000070.1 GCA_016926955.1 Spirochaetales bacterium
GGGCCACGCGGTGCCGAGCCGGGCCAGTATGGCGTCCGGATTCCCGAGGTTCGCCATGACCCAGGCCGGGTCCTGCAGGTTCACGATCATCGACTGGTAGCCGATGTTGAGGCCCAGGGCCATGACCAGCCCGAAGACGCCACCGATCAGCATGAGGGTGTTCTTGTTCCTGAGGAAGCGTCCGACCCGCATCAACAGGATGATGACGAGGTACGATATTGCCAGCGGCGCCAGCGGCACCGCGAGGGCCGCCAGGACGCCGTGGACGTAGAACGCCGCGGGCGGAGCGGCCCGGAGGCCGTAGACGACCATCGCGATGCCGAGCACGAAGAGCGAGACAGCGGCCTCCGACACCCACACCATGACGAACTTCGCCCCGAGCAGGGACCGCGAGCCGATGGGCAGGGCGTGCAGGTGGTCCTCCGCCTCGTTGAGCCAGTAGGTGGACAGGGCCATCATGAAGCCGAACACCAGGGTCATCATTGTGGCGGTGACCACGGCGTTGAGGATCAGCATGCCCTGGAGCCCCAGCGGCGCGAGCGCGTCGTACTGCGCCATGTTCATCATGACGAACATGGTCCCGAACGCGGCCGCCATGTAGACGGCCAGCAGGATGATGCCGACCGTCTTGGCCACCTGCTTGAGGCTTGGCTTGGTCTTCCCCTTGGGGAACGAAAGGCCGTAGACCGAGCCCAGGTAGAGGCGGGTCAGGCTGAGGAAGGCCTTCACTTGGCGCCCCCTCCGTTCGGAACGGCCTCGGCGCCGTCGGCGCCTTCATCGTCCACCAGCTGGAGGAAGAGGTTCTCGAGCGTGCCGTCGGAACCGCGGGTGGAGCGGAGCTCCTCCAGGGTGCCCTGGAATATGATGCGGCCCTTGCTGATGATGGCCAGGCGGTCGCAGACCCGCTCGGCGACTTCCATCACATGGGTGGAGAAGAAGACGGTCTTGCCCTCGTCCGCCCGCGCGCGCATCAGCTCCTTGAGGCGGAAGGCCGCCATCGGGTCGAGCCCGACCATCGGCTCGTCGAGTATCCAGTTGGAGGGGTCGTGGATCAGGCTCGCCGTCACCTGGAGCTTCTGCTTCATGCCGTGCGAGAAGCTGCCTATCTGCGCGTCGAGCGCGTCCTTGATCTCGAGCATGCCGGCGTAGCGCGCCACGCGTTCCTGCCTGAGCGCGGTCGGGACGCCGTACACGTCGGCGACGAAGTTGAGGTATTCCCAGGCGCGGAGCTTGGAGAAGACCTCGGGATTGTCGGAGACGTAGCCGAGCCGGCGCTTGGCTTCCATCGGCTCGGAGACCACGTCGATGCCGTCGAGCGAGGCGCGGCCGGAATCCGGCGCCAGGACGCCCGTCACGATCTTGATGGTGGTCGTCTTGCCGGCGCCGTTCGGTCCGAGGAAGCCGAATATCTCGCCGTTCCTCGCCTCGAGCGAGAGGCCGTCGATCGCCTTGACGCCGCTCCGGGCGTAGGACTTGCTCACGTCGGAGAGCTTGATCATGGGAACTCCTTTCGCCGCGCGGAGTCCGCCCCCGAGGCGCGAGGCCCGCGCGCGCTGTTGAATAGGATAATGCCGGCGCCGCGCGTCCGTGAAGCGATGGGCATCCATTTTCGTCCCATCTTTACCGATAATGCAATTCGTGGACTATCCGCAGTTTGAAACGCCGGGCTATACTCCGACCATCCCGGACCGGAGCCGAACCATGCATGAACTCCTGATCGCCGACCGGATCAAGGGCGAGCGCGAGATCGCCGTCTTCCGCGGCGTCCTCCTTGCCCTGACCACCCTCATGGTCATCCCCTTCGTGGTCCAGGCTGGCTACTGGAGCATCTCCGACATCGCCAACATGATCGCCGTCGGCATCGCTACCATCTACACGGTCGCGATGCTTGTCGCGGTCAGGCGCTCGGGCTACCGGCGCGTCTGGGGCTTCCTTTCCTCGACCGTGGACGTGCTGATGATCTCGGCGAGCATCTACCTGACACGCTTCGCGCCGGAGTCGTCGGTGGCCAGCCTCGTGTCGACCAGCGCCTTCGCGGTGTACTTCCCCATCATACTCTTCACCATACGACGGCACGATCCGGCCAATTCGCTCTATACGGGCATCCTCGCGGCCGCCGCCTACGCGGTCATGATCCTGGTCATGGAATTCGAGGGTTCTTTCGGCGTCACGATGAAGGCCGGCGCCCTCTCGATCCGCAACGATTTGGTCAACGAGGCCATCAAGGCCGTGTTCCTGGCCGGCTCCGGCTGGATCGGCGCCGCGGCGTCGCGGCACTTCGACCGGCTCTTCGAGGACTCCATGCGCCAGCTGGCGGAGAAGGAGCACATCAAGAGCATGTTCGGCCGCTACGTGTCCGAGGAGCTCGTGGAGCGCATCCTCTCGCGGGAGATCGCCCTCGAGGGCGAGCGCCGCGAGGCGACCATCATGTTCATCGACATCCGCAACTTCACGCCGCTGGCGGAGAAGGTGGACCCGCGCACCCTCATCCTGGTGCTCAACAACTTCTTCGACGTCTGCATCAACACCATCACGGTCCACGGCGGTTTCATCGACAAGTTCATCGGCGACGCCATCATGGTCGTTTTCGGGGCGCCGGCCCGCGACGAGAAGCACCGCGAAAACGCCATCCGCTGCGCCGTGGCCCTCGAGCGCGCGCTGGCCACTATGGACGCCTGGGTCAAGTCGCTCGGCGTCGACTGGGAATTCGGTTACGGCATCGGCGTCAACTCGGGCGAGGTCATCCTCGGCAACGTCGGCACGGACCGGCGCATGGAGTACACGGCCATGGGCGACGCGGTCAACATCGCGAGCCGCCTCGAAAACCTGACCCGCCAGGTGGGCAAGCCCATCCTGGTGGGCGAGGACTGCGCCCGGTCGTGCCCGGCCGAATTCATCCGGGAAGGCCCCTTCCTGGCGCGTCTCAAGGGAAAGAGCGGGGCCGTGAAGGTCTACGCCATCGCCGCCGCCCCGGACCCGGCCCCGTGAGGCGCCCGGCGCTCCCCGCGGGCGCGCCGACGGGCGGCCGCGCCGCCCGCGCCCTCGAGGCCATCCACGCGGTGTTCGGGGCCCTCGAGCGCTTGCCCGACCGGGCATCCGGAACCTACCACGAGCGCCGCGCGGCCCGCCTCCTCTCGGAGCTGGCCGACGCGCGCCTCAATGGCGCGGCCCCGGGAGGGGCCTCGCCCGGCGACGCGTCTCCGGACGGCGCCGCGCGCCGCTTCCGCCTCGGCCACCAGGGCTTCGCCGTCGACCTCTCGAGCGGCGCCATGAACGTGGCGGCCCACGGCGCTCTGCTTCTGGCCTTGACGGTCTTTCCGCTGCTCTCAGGCGCGCTCAGGGCAGCCTTCGGCGAGCTCGGGCCGGAGTCGCTCGCGCGCTTCGGCCCGCTCTTCGCGCTGCCCGCGAGTTCGCTCGCGTTCGCCGCCGCCGGAGCCCTTCTCCTCTTTGTCGCGCGCTTCCTTCCGGGCGCCTTCGGCTGGAGCATCTTCTCGTTCCTGGTGCCCAACCTCGAGTCGGGCAACGTCATCGTCGACGACCTGCCTGTCGTTCCGCGCGTCCCCGTCGCGGAGACCAAAGGCGGAACCTTCGACGTCGAGGTGCGCCGCTGGAAGGACCGCTTCGCCGCAGCCCGCGCCGGCGCGGAGGAAACGGCTCCGCACGGACGTCTCGTGGTGCTCGCGGCGCACTACGACTCCGCGCGGGCCTTGCCCGGAGACGGCTTCCTGACCAAGCGCCGATTTTTCGCCGCCATCCTCAAGACCGGTTTCGCGGTGGTGCCGGCGCTGGCTTATTTCGCCTGCGTCCTCGTCCTCGGCTTCTTCGCGCTCGCCGCCCTGGCTCCCGACTCGTCCCTCGCGTCGTGGGCAGTATCGTGGCCGGGCTGGGCCGCCATCGGACTGCTCGCCTTCGGCCTCGGTTTTTCCGGCCTCGAGATGGCGATGGCCATGAAGTCGTCGAACCTGCCCTACGTGCAGGGCTACAACGACAATCTTTCCGGCGTCGCCGCGGCGCTCGCCTGCCTCGAGGACCTCGCCTCCGGTCCGCCGCTTCCAGGGAACCCCGCCTTCATGCTCGCGCTCACCGGTTCCGAGGAAAACGGCCTTCACGGCTCCATCGCCTTCGCCCGCCGGACGCTCCGGCACGCTGTCGCGGAGTTCGGCGCCGAGAACGTATCGGTGTGGAATTTCGAGAGCGTATCGGGCGCGCGCCTCCGCGCCACATGCGCGGAGCGCACCTTTTCGGGTTTTGTCCGCTCGGGCGACCCGGAATTCGCCAGGGAATACGCGGCAAGCCTCCCGTCGGCCGGCGCGCCCGCGGCCGGAACGGCTCCGCTCTACGCCGGAGCGCCGACGCTCGATGGAACCTGGGCCATGCCGCTCGAGGTCTGCTTCGAGCCGATGGCCGCCTGCACCGACCTCACCGGCTTCACGGCGCCGCGGGCGTTCCGGAAGCGCCTTCGGATCCTCACCTTTTCGGCGCCCGAGCGCACCGGCATGGAGAAGCCCCGGGACTACCACCGCCTCGAGGACGACGCCGAGAATGCGGAGGGGTACACCGACTCCATCGCCGCCGCCGCCCTCCTCGTCGCCGACGCCGTACGCTCCGGCCTCTGACCGTTCGCCGCCATCCAGCGTTGAGGAACGAGGCCAAGGATGAGGTCGCCCGCCGAAGGCGGGCACGATCATCCTTTCCACCCCGAAAGCGGCACGTAGTGACGCAGGCGCGCGCCGCGGCTAGTTTTCCAGGATGACGATCTCGACGCGGCGGTTGCGCGCCATGTTCGCCTCGGTGTCGTTCGGGGCGACGGGGCGCTCGGCGCCGTAGCCTTCCACGACGATCCGGTCCGGCGTGCGGGCGCCCAGCTCGGCAAGCAGCTCGGCCACCGTCCTCGCGCGCGCGAGCGAAAGCGACATGCGCTGCTCCTCCGTGCCCGCCAGCGCCGTGTGTCCGGCCACGAGCACGTCGCGCTCCGGGAAGCGGGAGAGCACCTCGGCGATCAGGGCGAGCTTGGCTTCCTCGCCCGGCAGCAGGCGGGTAGAGTCCGCGACAAAGCGCAGGTTCTCGAGGGTGACCGACACGCCCCGCTCGTCCTCCGCGACGCTCGCGCCTTCGATGTCGCCGAGCGCTTCCCGGAGCTCATCCGCCACGGCTTTCCGGTCGAGGGGAGTCGCTTCGGAATAGGTGCCCTCCGCGACGCCGCGGTACTCCACCGAATCGCCCGTCGACAGGTCGAACACGAAGCGGAATGATTCGTCGTAGCGCTCGGGCCTGCCCTCGGCGGCGTTCCAGTAGATACGCAGCTCGGAGAATCCGGCGATGCGCACGGGGTACGCGACTTCCCACGAACGGGGCGGTCCGGGTTCATGGAAGACGGCGTAGCTTCCCTCGATCAGGTGGACTTCCTTCCCGTCGAGCTCCGCCGGGCCGACATAGGTGTAGGAGACGTCGAAGGGGATGACATAGGGCTCGGGGATGCCGAAGTCCTCGCGGAAATCGTGGCGCTCCTCGCCCGGGGCAGTCCAGGTGTCGCCGGGATCGAGCTCGCGCGCGGGGAAGGTCGGCACGTGCCTGACCACCGGCATGAAATATTCGGCCCCGATCTCGAAGCGGCCCGCGGGCGTCTCCCAGTATTCCGAGTCATAGAGCTGCTCGGTCACCCAGGCCGCGCCGGCGCCGGCATCGGCCTTGCTCGAGACGCGGAATTCGCCTGAGAGCAGCCCCGACCCGTCGGCGCGTTCCTCGAGCACCTTGTAGGTGATCCGGTTGAGGATGGTGGCCCGATGCGAGAGGCGGCGGTTGATGTAGACCGTCTCGTCGACCACGGTAAGCGCCCGGAACATCGAGCCCGCCTCGAAGCGGTGGACGAAGGTTTCCGCTTCCGCCCGCGCGAAAAGGAGCGTCGCGGCGAGCGTCACCGCCGTCCGGGTAAGCCTGTTCATCCGCCCCTCCTCGAAGCTCCGCGGCCGCGGCGCTTTCAGCTTCCTGGCCTTTCCTGGATTATCGGCGCGGCCAGGGCGCGCACGGCAAGGAAAGCCCCGGGGACAGGCGCGGGTTACGTCGAGAACGGGGGAAGCGACGCGCGGCGGGGTCAGGCTCCTGCGAAGGATGCGATGCGTTCAAGCAGCTCCCGTTCGCGGATCGGCTTGGCCACGAAGGCGTTCATGCCGGACTCGGCGCAGAGCCGGCGGTCGGCGTCCAGGTCGTGGGCGCTTACGGCGATGATCGGGGTGTCGGCGTTCGGGGCGCCGCCACGGCGTATCGCCGCCGCGACCTCGATGCCGCTCATGTCGGGCAGCCCGATGTCCATGAGCACGACGTCGTAGCGCGCGCGGCCGGCGAGCTCGAGCGCCGCGGCGCCGTCCCGGGCCTCGTCCACCTCGTAGCCTTCCGCCGCGAGCAGGCTGCGCTCGTAGAGGCGGTTGATGGACTCGTCCTCAACGAGGAGTATCCGCGCCTTGTCCCGGCTCCGCGCGGTTCCCGGATTCACCGGCCCTGCCGCGGCCTCCACGACCCGGAGCCGGAAGCGCAGGCGGATCAGGGCGCCGCCTTCCGGCGCGTCCTCGATGGCGGCGTCTCCGCCGTAGGCCCGGGCGATGCGGCGGGCGATGGCCAGGCCAAGGCCCGCGCCCCCGATCCGGCGCCGCTTCGGATCCTCGAGCCTGGCGAACGGAATGAACAGTTCGTCGCGGCGCTCCGGCGGTATGCCCGGTCCCCGGTCTGACACCTCGACCACGAGGCACGCGTCCCGCCACTCGAAGCGGAGCCCCACCGGGCCCGCTTCCGCGTGGCGCGAAGCGTTGGAAAGGAGCTGGCGTACCGCCTGCGCGATTTTGCGGATATCCCCGAGGACCATCGCGGGCAGCTTCCCGACGTCCACCGCGAGCTCTCGGGCGGAACCCGAAAGGAACTCGCGGCCGCAGCGGCTCGTCTCCTCCACGAGCTCGGCGGTCGGGAAGGGCGCGTCCGCGAGCGTCGGCGCCTCGCCGTCCACCTGGGCGGCCTCGATCATGCCGTCCACGATCGAGGAGAGCACGCGCGCGCGGGCCCTGAGCTCGTCCAGGCAGCGCCCGGGTTCCGAAGGCCTCTCCGACTCCAGCATGGACAGGAGGCCGACGATGCCGTTGAGCGGGGTCCGGAGCTCGTGGCTCGCGTTCTCCAGGAAGGCTGTCCTGGCCGCGGAGGCCGATTCTGCGACCGCCTCCGCCGCGAGCGCCTTGTCGCGCGCGGATTCGAGCTCCGCTTCCCGGGCCGCCAGTATCCTCGACATCGCGTCGAGGTCGGATCCGAGTTCTGCCAGTTCGCGGATCCGGGTGGGTGGCGCGGGTTCCGGAGCGTCGGCCCCCGCGATGCGACGCGCGTTCGCCGCCATTGCTTCCACCGGTATCGCTATCCTGCGCGCGAGTCGGCTCGAGGCCCACCCGGATACCAGCGAGAGCAGGGAGAGCATGCCGAGGGTCGCCGTGCCGAGCCTCGCGAGCTCGAGCCTGGTCTGGTCGAGCGACACGAGGACCGCGACGAAGCCGAGCTCGGCGCCGCCGTATTCGACCGTGGTCCCCCAGCCGACCCTTCCGATACGGAGGAGCGCGAGCTTGTCGCGCAGGTTCCCGAAAAATCCGGGGCTCTCGTAGGGCGCCGGGCTTCCCCGGCTCGAAGTGAACAGGCTCGCTCCGGCGACCGCCTCGATGGGCTGCCCGAGGTGCCCCGTGTGCCAGCAGGCGACGATGACGCCCGACGCGTTCGCGACCAGCACGTCCGTCA
This sequence comes from Spirochaetales bacterium, assembly GCA_016926955.1. Taxonomy (GTDB): domain Bacteria; phylum Spirochaetota; class Spirochaetia; order Treponematales; family UBA12059; genus JAFGNN01. Next base: position 7,762 of record JAFGNN010000070.1, read on the forward strand.
CGTCGTGGCGGCCGATCGCGGCTTCCACGATCCCCTCGAGCGAGATGTGCATCTCGAGCAGCAGATGGTCGATGGCGGAGTCGGCAATCGCCTCGGCCAGCGATTCGGCGTAGTCGCGCGTCTTGCCCACGGACACGTCGAGCACCAGCGCGAAGCTCATGACCATGACCATGACTGCGGTGAACAGGCTTGCCACGAGGGCGACGCCGATCATGGCGAGCCGGATCGGGATGCCGCGCCCGGCCTTGCTCACTTGACGCCCAGTTTTGCGTAGAACAGACGGAAAGCGTCGTAATCGGAGTCGGTGGCCGAGCGTATCCGCCCGAGTTTCAGCTCCACCAGGAAGCTGCGCTCGAGCGCGGTATCGCCGTCGATGGCGTCGAGCGCCTCGCGGATCGCGCCGGCGAGCGAAGCGTCCAGCCCGGCGCGAGCGCAGAAGGGGAATTGGGGAAGCTCGGGCGAGCTGGCGATGACGCGCAGCCGGTCCTTGGTGGCCTCGTAGACGGGCGAGCGCGCGTAGGTGTCGTCGGCGAAGACGCCCGCGTCGGCCTTGCCTTCGATGACCAGGAAGGGGATGGCCTCCACGCGGGCCGGGAAGTCCACGAACGCGTCCTTCTCGATGTCCATGCCTGCTTCGGCGAAGGCGATCCTCATGAACAGGTAGCCCGCGACCGAATCCGGAGAGACGCAGGCCAGGCGCTTGCCGCGGAGCTCGGCCACGGTCCTGATCGGGGAATCGGCCGCGACGACCGCGACTCCCCGGAACGAAGGCTCGCCGCGGGCGACCGCGTAAGCCATTCCGGCGGAGGACAGGGAGAGATAGCCGGCATTGTTCAGCCACATGAGGTCGAAGGCCCCGCTCCTCGCCCGGGCCATGAAGGTTTCCCGGTCGGGCGCGGACACGAGGCGCACGGGGTGGCCGGTTTCTGCTTCGAGGTAGGCGGCGAGGGGCTGGAAGATGCGGATGGTGGTCCTGGAATCATACACCGGAAAGATGCCGAGCCGGATGGCCTCCTCCGGGGCCGGGACGGATTGGCCCGAGCCGAGTCCGCAGGAGAGGGCCAGAGCGAGCGCCGCGACGACGGTCCGCACCGACGGCGGTCGCCGCGGACCGGGAGCAACGCGCGATCGACTTGTCATCATGGGATCAACTGTCGGAGCGGGGCGGGCCGCCGTCAAGTCCGCGGGTCCGGCGGCGCTCCGGGTGCGCTTTCGCGCTTCCAGAAGCGGCGCCCTCCGTGCAAGAATGGAGAGATCATGGACAGGGTGCCGATCGACACGGACACGGGGGCCAAGGTCGTCCTCGAGCTCATATACCGACTCAAGGTCTCCGACGTCATGACGCCGGCCCCCGTGGCCGCCACCGAGGACCGGACGCTCCGGGAGATCCAGACCCTCATGCGCGAGCGGCGCATCACCGGCGTGCCCATCGTCAACAAACGGGGCGGCGTGGCCGGGATGGTCTCGATCGGCGACATCATCGAAGCGCTCGACTCGGGCTACATCGAGGACAGGGCGGGCGAGCGCATGACCCGGCAGGTGCTTTCGCTCGAAGCGGGAATGCCGCTGTCGTTCGCGATTTCCTGGCTCAATCGCTACCGCTTCGGCCGCTTCCCGGTGGTCGACCGCGACGGGCTCCTGGTAGGCATCATCACCTCCAAGGATATCATCCGGGCCTTGCTGCTCGAAATGAACGGCGAGGTCGAGCGTCTCGAGAACGAGATCCGCTCGGGCCATGGCGAAGCGGAAACCGCCTCGCCCGACGGAACCGTGTCCCTGTGTCGTTCCACCCTGCGCTGGGACTTCGAAACCGCGGGCAAGGCCAGCGCCGGGATCAAGAAGGCGCTCAAGGACGCCGGCATCGATCCCGCCATCGTCAGGCGCGCCGCCATCGCGAGCTACGAGCTCGAGATGAACCAGGTCATCCACTCGTGGGGCGGCACCATCGAGTGCCGCATCCTGGGCGACCGCCTCGAGATCGCGGCGCGCGACGGGGGGCCGGGCATCGCCGACCTCGAGGCGGCGCTGCGCGAAGGCTTCAGCACCGCCGACGAGTGGATACGCTCGCTCGGCTTCGGGGCGGGCATGGGCCTGCCGAACGTCCGCCGCTCGGCCGACGACTTCTTCATCGATTCCACTCCCGGCCGCGGCACCACGGTGCAGGTCACCATACGGCTGGACGCGTCGCCCGACGCGAACCGGACGCGGGGCGGCGCGGAATCCAACGGAGGCGACGCGTGAACATCGGAGACATTCCTTCGGTCTTGCCCTGCTCGTGCGCACAGGACGTCTACGAGGACCGGCACCTTTCGGGGGGCTTCGCCGGCGATCTCCTGTCCGACGTCATGGGCAAGGCGAAGGCCGACGCGGTGCTGGTCACCGTGCAGGCTCACCGCAACACCATCGCCGTGGCGAGTCTGGCGGGGCTCGCCGCCATCGTCGTGTGCCACGACAGGCCGGTGCCCGAGGACATGGTCGCGGCCGCCCGCGACGAGGGAGTCGCCGTTTTCGTCACGGGCCTCGATCCCTTCGAGGCTTCGGGCCGCCTCTGGGTCGCCCTGAACGGCCAGGGGTGAGGGGCGGACGCTCGCGGTGCGCGTCCTTTGCGATTTCCACAACCATTCCTGCCTCTCGCCCTGCGGCAGTCTCGAGCTTTCGCCGAAAGTGCTCGCGGAACTGGCGGCGGCCCGGGGCCTCGGCATCGTCGCCCTCACCGACCACAACTCCGCCCTGAACTGCCCGGCCTTCGAGGAGAACGCGCGGCGCGCGGGCCTCGCCGCCCTGTACGGCATGGAGGCCACTACGTCCGAGGAGGTCCACGTTCTCTGCCTCTTCGGCCGCGTCGACGAGGCGCTGGACTTCGGACGCTTCCTCGCGGAAAACGCGCCGCCCTTTCCCCATGACGCGCGCCTGTTCGGAGACCAGGCCGTGGTGGACGCGGACGAGAACGTGCTCGACCTGGTCGAGGACCGTTGGCTCGTGGCCGCACTCGGTCTCGGGTTCGCCGAACTCTGCTCGGCGGCCTCGGCGCGCGGAGCCCTGGTCATCCCCGCCCATGTCGACCGCGCCGCCTACGGGGCCATCGCCCAGCTCGGCTTCCTGCCCGAGGCAAGCTACGACGCGGTGGAGGCGCTGGGAATCCTGGAGCCCGGGCAGGCGCGAGGGCGCCGGGTCGTCACGGGTTCGGACGCGCACGAACCCGGGCAGGTGGGCCGGAGGTCCTTCGCGCTGGAGCTGGAGGACGGATGGACCCTCGCCGACGGTACGGTGTCCGTCGCGGCGCTCAGGGAAGCGCTCCGGCTTCCGGCCCGCGTCGACTGAACCGGGGCGAGGGCGGGGGGGGGGGGGGCCCCGGGGGGGGGGAC
>JAFGNN010000071.1 GCA_016926955.1 Spirochaetales bacterium
CTACAAGGCCGTGCTGGCCCAGCGCCTGACCGCGGTCATCGCGCGCGCGGCGGAGAACGTGCGCACGAAGCTCGTCAAGTACCAGTACGGCTACCAGCGCGACGCCGAGCGCTACCTCCGGAACGAGGCGACGATCCGCGTCGCTGTCTCGGGCATGGGCGAGGGCCAGCGCGTTCGCGCCGCGCTCTACCGCGGCGACGACAAGCTCCTCCAGTCCCGGGCCATCCTGTCGGACGGCGAACTGCTCATCGCGGCGCCGCTCGACTTCTTCCTCAAGAAGGGCGCGCCCGACCGCATCGTCTACTGGGTGGGCACCGAGAAGGGCGGCAAGCGGAGCAGCGAGTATTTCTCGGAGGAATTCCGCATCGGGTCGCTCGTGTCGGAGCTCTCCTTCAGGCTCGGGAATCCGCCGGAGGAATTCGATCCTTCGAAAAAGGCCGCGGACGACGGCAAGGGCAAGCCGGACGAAAAGGCAGCCGGCGCGGACGTGGCGGCGGACAAATCTGCCGCGGGCAAGGAGATCGCCGCCGACAAGTCGGCCGCGGGCAAGGAAATCGCCGCCGACAAGTCCGGCGGCCGCTCCGACGCCGCGCCCGGGGCTTCCGGCAAGGACGCGGTGACGACGGGCGGCTCGGACGCCCTTCGCTGGGAGCTCCGCGGCGAGGACCTTCTCGTCACGCTGACCGAGACCACCACGGTCGACTCAGGCACCGACAAAAACTTCTGGCTCAGCCCCGATTTCTACGACGGCGACTTGCGCTACGAAGGCGCCACGTTCACAGGGTATGCGCGCGTCAAGAAGGAAGCCGCCGGACAGAACGCCTACGGCTACGACCGGTGGACCATCGTCGAGGAGGTCCGCTTCAAGGTGAAGCGCCCGAAGGATGGCAGCGTCTACCTCTACCTTTGGATCCAGTCGCCGTCGGGCACTGGCGTCCACAAGACCACCGTGCGCGTCGATCCGTAAGGAGTGTGGAGGATGGACAATAACGAAGGCGCGCGGGCGCCGGAAACGGCCGGGAGCCTCATCGGCCACATCCTACAGGATCTGGCCTTCCTGGCCCTGGTCTGGCTGGTCGGGGCCGCGGGAAGCGCCTTCGCGGGGGTTGCAGGCGGCCTGCATCCATTGCTTTTCCTCGTGCTGGCGGGCTTCATGTCATGGCTCGTCTGGCATTACATCGGGCGCATGGCCTTCGAGTTCGAAGCCTACAAGCGGCCGGACGCGACGCGGGGCGAGAAGGCCGCGCTCAAGGCGCTCGAGGTCTTCCTGGTCTTCTACTCGCTCTTCTTCATCGGGCAGGGTTTCTTCGTCTTCCAGATCATCGAGCCTTTGCTCGCCGGCGCGGGCCTGGGCTTTCCCTGGGCGCCGACGGCGTTCAAGGTCGCGTCCTTCCTGGTGCCGTCGCTCGCGGCGCTGGCCGGTTGGCTTTCGCGGAACCGGCAACCGAAACCGGCCGATTTGATCGACTGGGTTTGGCCGCTCGTCGCGGCGCTGACCCTGCCCGTCCTCTTCACCGCCCGCTCGCCGCTCGAAGCCCTGGGACTGGTCGAAGCCGACGGTGACGGCCGGTCCGCTGCGGCGCTCGGCATCGCCGCGCGGGTCGTGGTGGCGCTCGGCATCCCCCTCCTGGTCCGGATCGCGGTCCGTGCCCTTGCGCGCGCGAAAGGACCGGCCGCGGGCCGCTTCCTCGGCGTCTGGGATCGCCATGCCTATCCCCTGCTGGTGTCGCTGACCCTGTACCTCTGGCTCCGCGCCATACTCGACCTCTACGTGCCCGCCTCGATGGCGAACGACATCAATTTCCGGCCCCAGGTCGCCATGCTCGGCCTTGCCCTGTTCGGCCCGCTGCCGCTGCGCCTCATCCTCGCCGTGCGTCCGCCGTTCAAGACGCTCGGCGCCCTCGTTTCGATAGCCCTGGTGCTCTGGCTCGGCTGGGACGCGTATGCCCTGACCCAGGCGCGCTTCCGGGAATGGCGCGCGGCGCCGCTCGACGCCTCGCGGCTCGAAGCGCTCGACGCGAACGGGCGGCGCGACGACTTCGACGGGAGCGCGGACGGCTTCTGGCGGATCTACGACGCCTCGTCGGAAACCTTCCTCGACGAAGCGCCGGAACTCGTCGATGGAACCCTGGCGCTCCGGGGCGAGGACGGGAAGTTCCTGATCGGCCCCTGGCTGCCGATACCGGCCGACGGGACCATCCGCGTGGAACGCCGCGCCCGGATCCAGGACCTGGACGCGGACCACTACGGGGAGCTGGAACTCTACGTGGGCGCGAACGAGCGGACGCGGCCCCGCTTCGACGGACTCGATCCCGCCCTTGTCTTGCGGCACGATCCTTTCAGCGCGGCGCTCGCGGGCGCGAAGGGCTTCGCCTACGTGTGGGTCGAAGCGACGGAGACCGAGGCCGCTCTGGTATCGCGCTCGCTGCCGCTCGGCGCCTGGGTCATCGAGTCGCTCGAATGGACGCCGTCGAGCGGGAAAGGCCGCTACACCTTGAACGGCGCGAGCGCTTCCTTCTCGGCCGTGCCCGTCGAAGGATCGGTGTACGCCGCGGGCCTCCGCGGGCTCGGTTCCTACTCGCGGCGCAGCTGGATCGACTGGATCGAGTTCGGGCGCTAGCGAAGATTCCCGCGATGCGCGCCGCCCGGTGGCCCGAAGGCGCCGGGCGGCGCTATCATGTCGGCATGGAACGGGTCGAAGGCTTTGTCGTGCACGCGTGGACCGACTTTCGCACGGGGCGCGTGCTGCTGGCCGCGCGCCTTGTGGACGGGCGCTCGGCGGCGGCGGCCTTCGACCATTGGCTGCCCGGCCTCCAGGTGCCCGAGGGCGACACGGAGCGCGCCCTGGAGCTCGCCCGCGAGGGGGGCTTCCGTGTCGCCCCCGAGCCCTGTCCCCTCGCGGCGCCGCGCGGCGAGAGCCTCGCGACGCTGCGCCTGGCCGACCGCGAGCGAAAGGCTTACGCCGAGCGGCTCACCCGCGCGGGCGTCCAGAACTGGGGAGCGGCCGACCGGGCCGCGGACCAGTTCCTCCTCGAACACGGTATTCGCGCGGGCCTGAGCCTCGAGGGCGAAGCGCGGCCGGGCCGTCGTGTGGCGCTCGTGTTTCCCGACCCCGTCCTCGCGCCTTCGGACACGGGCGAGTCCGCGGCGCTCCGCTGGCTCTCGCTCGACATCGAGACGACGCGCGAAGGCCGGGTGAGCGCCTGCGGCCTCGTCCAGGGGGAGGAGCGGACCGTCTTCGTCGTGGCCCCGGGGCCGGTGGCAGGCGCCTTCGCGGTGGCGGACGAGCGCGCGCTCCTTCTCGCGATCCGCGACCGCATCGTCGAGCTTGACCCCGACGTCATCACCGGCTGGAACGTGGTGGACTTCGACCTGCGCGTCATCGGGGAGCGGGCCGCCGCGCTGGGCCTGCCCTTCGACGCGGGCCGCACCGAGGCGCCGCTCCGGATCGTGGAGAGCCCCGGGCAGCGGACCCTCGCCGTCATCGAGGGGCGGCGCTGCGTCGACGCCATGAAGGTGCTGCGCTCCTCGCCCGAGCGTTTCGAGGACCAACGCCTCGAGACCGTGGCGCGCGGCGTGCTCGGCGAGGGCAAGCTGCTGGCGTCGAGCGGCCCGGAAAAGCTCGACGAGCTCGAAGCCCTGCGCGTCGCCGACAGCGCGCGCTACGCGGCCTACTGCCTCCGCGACGCTGAGCTGCCGCTCGCCATCCTGCAAAAGACCGGCATGGGCGCGCTGACCGTGCTCCGCTCAAGTTTGACCGGCCTCGAGCTCGAGCGCGCCTGGACGAGCGTGCCGGCCTTCGAGCGGGTCTACGCGCGCGCGCTCCTGGAACGGGGCATCGCCGCGGCCCCGCCCGAGCCGCCGGAGGTCGGGAACGCGGCCGGCGGGCTCATCCTGGAGCCGCGTCCGGGGCTTTTCGAGGGCGTGGTGGTCTTCGATTTCCGCTCGCTCTATCCTTCCATCATCCGGACCTTCAACGTGGATCCCGTCGCGCGGCTCAGGGCCTCGGGCGGTCCCGACGACCTGGTGGCGCCGAACGGGGCGCGCTTCAGCCGCGAGCGCGGGGTCCTGCCCGAGGTCGTGGACGGCTGGACGGCCCTGCGCGCCGAGGCCCTCGAGTCCGGCGACGCCCCGCGCGCCTACGCGCTCAAGATCCTCCAGAACTCCTTCTACGGGGTGCTCGGCACGCCGAACTGCGTCTGGGCGCACGACGAGCTGGCGGGCGCCATCACCGGCTACGGCCACGAGATACTCAAGGCGACGCGCGACTGGTTCCGCGAGCGCGGCTACGAGGTGCTCTACGGCGACACGGATTCGGTGTTCGTCCGCTTCGGCGCGGAAGCCGCGCGCGATCCGGCAGCCCTCCGCGCGCTCGCGGGGGAACTGGCCGCGGAGGCGGTCGGGCACCTTTCGGGCATGGTGCGCGGGCGCTGGGGCGTGGAAAGCCGGCTCGACCTGCGTTTCGACAAGCTCTACGTTCGCTTCCTGATACCCCGGATCCGGGGCGACCGCGCCGCGCGCGTCCGCGAGGAGCTCGAGCGCGCCGGCTCGCTCGACCTGCTCGACGGGGCGCCTTCGCCGCGCGGCCGGGCCAAGGGCTACGCGGGCCTGCTCGTGGCCTCCGACGGAACGACGAAGGTGGACGTGAAGGGGCTCGAGGCCGCGCGCGGCGACTGGACGCCGCTGGCGCGGCGCTTCCAGGTGGAGCTGCTCGCGCTGGCGTTCGACGCGTCGGGCGAGGCCGCGGCCAAGGACTACTCGCGCGGCTTGGCCGCGGAGCTGCGCTCGGGCAGGCTCGACGGCGAGCTGGCATTCAGGCGGACGCTCCGCCGCGACCTCGAGCTCTACGCCGCCGATTCCCCGCACGTCAAAGCCGCCCGGCTCTCGGGCGCGTCGGCCCGCGGCGACACGGTCGAATACGTCCAGACCCTCGCGGGCCCCGAGCCCGTAGGCGCGCTCTCCTCGGGCATCGACCACCAGTGGTACCTCGAGCGGCAGCTCGCGCCCATCTGGGAGTCCATCGCCGAGGCCGCCGGGTGGGAGCCGGACCTGACGCGCGTGGCGGGGGAGCAGGGCGAGCTGTTCTGAGGGACAGGCCTCGCCGTGTCGAGCTCAGGCCCCTCGCGTCGGTGGATCGCTTCGGGCGGGCCATGCGCCGGGCTGGCAGGCCGTGGCGTCCGAACCGGGGCCGCGGTATCTGCCTTCAAGGCCGCGCGTGGCCCTCGCCCCCTTCCCGATTGCCTTGCCCGGAAAGCCGCGCTAAAATGGTAGCCAACACCGCGCGTTGCGCGATAAAGAACCCGGGTCAGCACGCGCGCCATTTTTCGGCGCAGATACATGAGCGCCCCGCCGCCCGAACGCGGCGCGGCGTCAAGACCCGCACGGTTAACTCCCCGCCCTTTTCGGGCGGTCATTTCGCCCGCAGGACGACCCGCGAGATCCAGCGGCCCGGATCGGAAGCAGGAGTGCGCGAAAGGATTTTCCTTTTTCGCCCGGCTCCCTGCTCCCCTCCGTGTCTCCGTGTCTCCGTGGTTTCTTCATGACGGGCGTCAACGGAGTTCACCATGCGCGCAGCGCTCGACGCGGTCCGCGACCGGTCCCTCACCGTTTCCCAGAAATACATGGCCCTGGCCCGCGTGGCCGAGTCCACCGTCAAAGCCCTGCCGGTTTCCGACGCCGTGCAAGGCTTGCGGGACGAGGGCGTCATCTGCGACCTCTACGAAGGCGCCGCTCCCTTCCGCCCGCGCTACGTGGTGCCCGACTACGAACGCTTCATGAAGCGGGGCTCGGCCTTCCTCGGCCTCGAAACGCCAGCGGACCTCGACGAGGCGCTCGCCTCGCTCCTCGTGCTCTACCGCCACGTGCCGAGCATCACGGGCTTCCCGGTCTACGTGGGCGACCTGGACGCGCTGATCCAGCCCTTCCTGGACGGGGTGGACGAGGAGCGCGCGCGGAAGGCCGTCCGGCTCTTCCTTCTGCAGATGGACCGCACCCTGACCGACAGCTTCGTGCACGGCGACCTCGGGCCGCGCGAAACGCGGGCGGGGCGCCTCGTTATCGAGGAAAGCCGGAAGCTCAAGTGCGCCGTGCCGAACCTCTCGCTCAAGTACGACCCGGAGCTGACCCCGGACGGCTTCGCCCTGCTGGCCGCCGGGTGCGCGCTGGACGTGGCGAAGCCTTCGTTCGCGAACCACCGGATATTCTCGGAGGATTTTCGCGCGCTGGGTTTCGACGACTACGCCGTGGTCTCGTGCTACAACGGCCTGCCGAAGGGCGGCGGCTCGTGCACTCTGGTGCGCCTCAACCTGGCCAGGCTCGCGCCCCGCGCGCGGGACCGCGCTGACCTGCTCGAGCGCGTCCTGCCGGAAGCCGTGCGGCTCCAGCTCGAGTACATGGATGCGCGCGTGCGCTTCCTCGTGGAGGAGTCCGGCTTCTTCGAGACGGACTTCCTCGTCAAGGAAGGCCTGGTGCGCTTCGAGCGCTTCACGGCGATGTTCGGCCTCGTGGGCCTGGCCGAGTGCGTCGACGCGCACTCGGGTGGCCGGCTCTACGGCAGGGACGACGAAGCCGACGCCTTCGGCCTCGAGATCGTGAAGCGCATTTCGGAGCAGGTGGCGGCGCACCGCGCGCCCTGCCTCGAGGCGGCCGGCGGGCGCTACCTGTTGCACGCGCAAGTGGGCATCGACGACGACAAGGGCGTGAGCCCCGGTTGCCGCATCCCCGTGGGACGCGAGCCCGAGCTGACCGAGCACATCCTCCGCTCGGCGCCTTTCCACAAGTACTTCGCGAGCGGCATCGGCGACGTGTTCGCCTTCGAGCCCACCGCGCGGCGAAATCCGCGCCACCTTCTCGACATCGCGAAGGGCGCCCTGGCCTCGGGACTGCGCTATTTCTCCGCGTACGCGGCCGACGCGGACGTGGTGCGCATCACCGGGTACCTCGTGAAGCGCTGCGACCTCGAGCGCCGCGACCGGACGCCCGATTTGCAGAACTCCGCCGTGCTCGGCCGCAACGCCGTCAACAACCTGGGCGTCCTGGACCGCCGCGTCAGGCCGTGAGTACAAAGAAGACCACGGAGGCACGGAGTTCGGGAGGAAAGAGGGAGGAATTCGGGGCTAAGGACTCGGATTTCGAATCCGATTCCGAATCCCTTTTCCCTTCCTCTCCCTGTCTTGGTTCCTCTTCCTCCCTCTCCTCCTCCGTGGCTCCGTGCCTCCGTGGTTCAATGC